>PLYI01000121.1 GCA_003151735.1 Candidatus Bathyarchaeota archaeon
TCGTGACAACCTACCCCTCTATAGGTACAGTATTACGATTGGATATTAGGATCCAAATATATACCAAAAAACTTGCCATTTGAGGCTTAAGTTACTGCATTTCTGCCTATAGAAAAAGTGTTATTTGGATTTTGGTTTTTCTTCGGTTACTTCTTTGAATGTTACTGTGGTTTCTGTCGGTATCGTTTTTTGTGTTATCTTGTATTTTTTGTTCTTTTTGTTTGTCATAAGCAACTTTAAGGTTGGATTAACGCTTTATAAGTTGTGTTTACTTTGCGCTTTCTGTTAAGATTTGTACAGTTTAGGGTCCAGCAGCGAGAAGTTGTTGCCACCTGCGTGGTAGAGGAGTCGTGCCTGTTTGAGGTCGTAGCCGCTTTCGGTGAAGATGCCCATATCTGCGTAGGCTTCAAGGATTTTCCCGACGAATATGGTGTGGTCGCCTGTGGTGAATTGTCCGTCGACTTCACATTCAAGATGGGCTATGCATTCGCGGATTGCTGGCGCCTTCACTTTTTTACCCGGCATCTGCGTGAGGTTGGTTTTTTTGAATTTATCAAAGCTTCTGCCTGTTAGGGAGCCGCAGGCGTAGACAGCTTTTAGAATGTCTAGGGTTGGAATGTTTACTATGAATTCTCCTGATTCTTCTATTAGCGTGTGGGAATGACGTCCAGGCGCGAGGCTAATGGCTAACAGAGGCGGGTTGCCTGAGGTAGGCATTGCCCAGGCTACTGTGGTGATGTTTGGTTTGCCTGCTTTTCCAATGCACGAAACCAGAACTGTGTGCATGGGGTGTAGGAGTCTGTGGGCTGAGTTAATGTTGACGATTGTTTTAACGGACATTTTGTCACCTGTTGTGTGAATGCTTGGGGGCTTATTTTCCTTTTGCATGCGGCATAGTAAATCGTAATATAGATGTTTTAGTAAAACAAGCTGGTTTTTCCGTTCAGGTTTGCTGTTTTGATTTATTGTTTTACGTTTTGTTTTGCTCATTTTATAGTTATTTTAATAGGGCAGATATACGTCCATGTTGACAATGGTTATGTCATAACACTCAATACTTCCCGCCATGAGGAACCAAAAATATCCAACCATGTGGAAGTATTCTAAAATGAAGAAACATTCAAAATGCTGGATTATTTTGTCGCCTACAAGAAACTTATGAGGAAAGTTGAATATTTCAAATGCATCTCATCTCTAAACAGCGAAGTACACTTCATCCAAACTCAACTCCCAGAAAACAGTACCCTAAACCCAATAGCAGATAATCAACCGCAAATAGGTTTGCCAGCGACACTTGACAAGTAGTTATCCAAATTATGCAGTTTTGTGTATGACGCAGATTATGAATTTTCCATGAATCATCTGCACTATACTTAGCCGCAGCTGAATTGGAACGTTGACTTTGTCTTTTCTTACGTGGACTACTCTAAGTTCGATTTGCCCCGTTTTTAACAAGTTATCCATCATCGCTTTTTTTTCTGCTTCTTCAAGTTGAAGAACATAAAAAAAGTCCATGGCTAAAAATTCGTCACAAGAATGACCGAATAATTCGCACGCGGCAAGATTTGCATAAACAAATACTCCGGTCAGATTCGTTAAACAGATGGCTTCGCTTAAATTATCCAGAATCGTCGCCCTAAAATGCAATCCTTCTTCAATTTTTTTGCGTTCCATAATTTCCTTGGTTAATTTCTTATTTGCCTGCGCATATTCCGCCGTGCGCCGTGCCACAACCTCTTCAAGCCGCTTATTGTAACTGTTCAATTCTGCCTCGAGTTCCTTGCGTTTGGTAATGGTTTCAAAGATAGCTACGAAATAACCTTTTTTTGGGCCATAAACAGAGATGTTAAGCCAAATGGTAAGAGGCTTAAAGTAAACCTCGAAGGTTTCAGTTTTTCCAGTCGTCGCAACTCTGCCATATATTTCAAATATTTCAGGGTTCGCTTCTTTTGTTCCTGGAATAGCCTCAGAAACCTTTCGCCCAACTACAGCCTCCCGTTTTAACCCTGTTAATTTCTCAAAGGCATCGTTGATTTCCAAGTAAATAAAGTCCGTCGGCTCACCTTTTGCATTAAAAATCATTTCGCAGTAAGCGTAGCCGTTGATCATGTTTTCAAACAGGGAGCGGTATTTTTCTTCGCTTTCTTTGAGGGCTTGTTCAGCTTTTTTCTTTTCGTCAATGTTAACTGCGTAGATTCTTATTCGTGGTCCTATGGGCATAAAAGAGAACTGCTGCAAGTACCAGTGCTCGCCAAAAGATATTTCTCGTCCAAAAGAGTTCTCCATCGAAATTTTATCTCTGAACGTGGCTGAAATTTTTTTCCAATCAGAAAAGAAAGGTTGATTTAAGCCTTTTTCTGCAAGGTTTGGGAACACTTTTTTTGTGGCTGGATTAGTATAGGTTATGTTTCCGTCAAAATCAACTTCAACGATGGGGTTAGGGTCGAAGGCTGGAAAAGAAGCTAATCTAACATATCTTTCTTGTGCTAGTTTGTGATCTGTGACATCTTGCCCAGATAATATTGCGCCTGTAAACTCGCCGTTTTCATCTTTAACGGGTAGAGTATGCCAACTTACAATACGTTCCAAGCCGTTGCTTGCCAAAACTCGTCTCTCAGCGTGCCCTTTTCGAGATGTTCCTTCAAACAATTGGTGAAAAGAAAGCCGCGCCTCTTCACGGATGCTTTGAGGGACGAAAACGTCAAACCAGTTCTCGCCTACAACCTCGTCTTTTTGGAGCTCGAGTAGCATGCAGCCTTTTTGGTTTATATCGACCACTATCTCGTTTTTTCCCACAAAAACTACAGCGATGTCATCTAAGTTTAAGTCAATTTTTTCTGTTTTCTTTTTCTCAGACATTAAAAATGCTCCTTTTCAATTAATGGATTACTATAAGTGGACTCTGGAAAAACAACAGGAGTATACATTCGTTCTACGTATTCCTTCATCATTCTGCAAGCGTTAAAAACTGGGTTAATTGTTTTGATGGCTTCCTTGGCTACCTGAATCCAGTGGTGTGGGATTCCCTTGCGGTCGTGTTCGTAATATAGGGGCACTATTTCGTTTTCCAGCAGGTTGTATAATGTATCAGCGTCCGATTTGTCTTCATCCTCAGGATTTCCACCCTTAAAACCGTCAATTGCCCAACCATTCAAGCCGTTGTATGCTTCATCCCACCATCCATCGCGTACACTCAAGTTAACAACCCCGTTCATCGAAGCTTTCATACCGCTTGTTCCACATGCTTCTTGCAGGCGTCTAGGAGTGTTTAACCAAACATCTACTCCACGGACTAAATCTCGAGCAAGGTTCATGTCGTAGTCTTCAACGAATGCTATTCGCCCTTGAAATCGCCTATCTAACGCTGCATTGTAAACGAATTTGAGAAGTTCTTTTGAGGCGTAGTCTGCTGGATGCGATTTGCCGCCGAAAATTATCTGCACAGGCCGCAGGGGATCAGTGACTATCTTCTTGAGCCGTTCGCTGTCAGACAGAATCAAGTAGGGGCGCTTATACTGGGCAAATCGACGTGTAAAAGCAATAGTTAAAGCATAGGGGTCAAGTAAAGCTCCCATTGCAAGCACCTGCTGAGTGGAAACTCCATCTCTAACTAGGCGGAGTTGAGCTCGGTCTTGGATAGCCCTGATAAGCCGATTTTTCATTAATTGATGCACAGCCCAAAACTGGTCGTCTGGGATGTCGTTGGCATATTTCCAGAACAATTCTTCATATTCTCCAGGCGATGCTACGTTTTCAATCTGTTTCTCGAATAGCTTTGAAATTTCTGCGGCTCGCCAACTCGGCGAATGCACCCCGTTTGTAATGCTTAAAATTGGAATTTCCTCTATGGGTTTTCCCGGGTAAAGTCCGCTCCACATTTTGCGAGCTACAGAACCGTGAAGTTTGCTTACAGCGTTGGCTTGGCCGGCTAACCTTAAAGAAAACGCTGTCAAACTAAATTTTTCTGCATCCAACCCGGAGTAGTCTCCAAGTTTTAGAAAGATCTCTCGGTCAATTCCTAAGGATTCCCAAAAATTGCGTGAGTAGCGGTCCATTAGTTGGTAGGGGAAAATATGTTGTCCTGCCGCCACAGGAGTGTGAGTTGTAAAAACAGTTTTTTGCCGCACTTTTTCCACTGCTTCCTTTAGCGGAGTTCCTTTGGCGCATTCTTCTCTTAGTCGTTCAAGCATCATAAACGCCGTGTGGTCTTCGTTTGCATGCCACACCATCGGTTTTATGCGCAGTTCCCGCAGGGCACGTACTCCACCTACACCTAACACGATAAGTTGCCGCAATCTCTCCTCTTGGTCAGCCGTGTAAAGTCTTGCGGAAAGCCCCCTATCCTCCTGGCGATTGTCACTGATGTTTGTGTCAAGCAAATACAGGTTTACACGTCCCACACGGACCTGCCACACTTGAAGAAAGATTTGGCGGTCTGCAAGTGGAACTGCAATCAATGGACCGCAACCTTGGGGCCAAGCACACGGCGAAATAGGTGCCTCGCTAAAATCCAGTTGTTGGTAAACTTCTTCTTGCCAACCTTCGGCAGAGATGTGTTGATGGAAATATCCTTGAGGATACATGAATCCCACGGCAACCAAAGGCAATCCGATGTCAGAGGATTGTTTACAAATATCTCCCGCTAAAACTCCTAAGCCGCCTGCGTAGATTGGAAGTGAATTGTGGATTGCGTATTCAGCTGAAAAATAAGCAACTTGCCCATCAAAATCATTTGGAACTTGTTTGCCGCACCAATCTTTTTTTTGCCGTGACATGTAGCTATCAAATTTTGAAATTACTGAGTCATAGAGTTCAATAAAAGCTGGGTCTTTCGCCGCTACATCCAGTTTGGCTGGGTCGATGTCACGTAACTGCTTAACCGGGTTGTGCCCGCTTGCTCTCCAAAGTTCATAATCAAGAGAGCGAAACACCTGCCGCCCATCTTCATCCCAACTCCACCAAAGGTTATTTGCAAGCTCAGCTAGTCTTTCAATTCGTTTGGGAAGAAGATCGATAATTTCTTGTCCTTCTTGAAACCCCATTTAGCTTTGCTCCTTTAGTTTAGTTTGGACCAACCATTGCTTTCCATTTAGAGCTGAAAACGACAAAACTCCTGCATAGATGATTTTTCATTTAACTATGAAGCATTTTTTGTTATTTATAGTTTGATATTGGCTGAAAAAAATTGTTGAATTTGACATCTGTCTATTTTTTTTAATTGAGAATCTCAAACAGCTGAGTCATGTTAACTATTTTCGTTTTCTTAAATTTTTCTATTGATAGAAGATGCTTGTCTCCTGTAACTATGTAATCTGCTTTTCCAGTGTATGCAGCGTTCAGGACGACATCATCACAGAAATCTTGCATTATAACCTTAAATCGAGGACTATCTGGGACTATTTTGGAAATACTTGTTAAATTCGAAAGAAACCGATTTACTTGAGCCCGATTAATTTTAAACTTATCTCTTGCAATTACGTCAGATAGTTCAGCAAGCATCTGGCGAGATAATATTATCGTGTGCTCTTCTAGCAACTTAAGTACGAGCTGCCTGGGTTTTCCATCGTCTATGATGGCTGAAACCAGAACGTTGGTGTCAATGACTATGCGCAATTTATGTGCCTTGTTTGGCTCTTTTTTCGCGTCTGTAAGCTTGAATTTCTTCTAGAATTTCCTCGTCAGTGGGCTTCTTCTTTCCTTTGTTTTGTTCGTCGATTTCCTTGAAAACCGCATTTAAATCAGCTAAAGGAGGAGTTTTAAGTTTTACTACCACAAGCTTGTCGTCTTTTCGGTAAACGCAAAGTTTGGTGTTTGGTGTTATCGCTAACTCTTTTCTTAGCCGTTGAGGGATAACTATCTGACCTTTAGTTCCAACAACTGCGATTTCAGGTTCTTCTTGTTCCATCTTTCTTCGGTATAACTTTCATACCAAAGAGACAAATAAGGTTTACTCCATTACATTGCAAAAGCGGAAAAAACTATCGCTTAACGTGGTACTGCTCGATTGTATCTTTGGCTTTTTCCCGTCGCTCCTGATGCTGCTTTAAGAACGCGTTGAGTTTTTCAGCTATGTCTTTTTTGCATTCGCCGCAAAGCATTTCGCCCCTTCTGCATCGACTTTCCCGCTCCGCCAATTTACCGCTGTCCTCTTCAAAGAGGAAAAAGTAGTACTGGAATATGCTGCATACCGTTGGGTCAGCGCCTTCTTTGCGTTGTTCCGCTGCAGTTCCTTTTCCTCCTGTGAAGGCATTCCAAATTTTCTTTTTAACTATGTCAGGTGGATCCGTCGTGAATATGCTTGTTTCGGGCATGGATGCACTCATTTTTCCGCCCGCCGCTAAACCTGGGAGGAAACGGCAGTGGATTTGCGCAGGTTTGTAGTAGCCGAGTTTCTCGGCTATGTCGCGTGTTACTCGCCAGTAAGGGTCTTGGTCGATGGCTGCTGGAATCAGCGCTGGGACATTTTCTCCTGTGAGTTTTTTGTGTATGAAGCATGGTGCAGCTTGGATTGCTGGCCAGAACACCCAGCCGATGTTGGTGCTGTCTTGGAAGCCGAAGCTGCTGCGGGCGGTGCTATAGGTTATGCGCTTGGCAACTTCCAATGTGATGTCGTAGAGTAGGTCAATGTCTTGTGTGTCGTAAATTATGAATGTGTCTTGGGGCTTAAAGCCCAGCGCGATTAGGTCTAATGCGTTTTCGTAGGACCATTTGGCGGTTTTTTTTAGGTCCGCGTTGTCGCTGATTAAGTATTTTTCGTCGTCTGTTATTTGGAAGTAGAGTCTTGTTTTGAATTTTTGTTGGATGTGAAGGGTGAATATCCATGGAACAAGGTGTCCGATGTGGACGGGTCCTGATGGTCCTCTGCCTGTGTAGAGGACAAATTTGGTGCCTTTATCGTAGAGGTCAAGCACGGTGTCTAAGTCGCGGTGGCTAAAGAAAATCTTCCTTTCCAACTGAAGATGAAGCTTATCCGTGTGTGTTTCCACACGTTTGAGAAGTTCAGGTGTGAGCGGTTGCGTGCCGAATTCCCGGATTAAACGTTCATAGTCAACTTTGCCCTTAACTTCCCAAGGAGTAACTACCATTTCATTGTTGTTTTCTTCAGCGCTAGCCGTCTGCTTTCACCAGTGTCTTTTAGAAGAAACCTTGTTTTGTCCTATATCCTTTTTTCGGTGACACACTGTTTTGTCCATTAATTTGGGTGGCTTTGCGGTTTTTTTATGTAAAGCCTATTGCTCTCAACTACCTACCCCTCCCCTCTATAG
>PLYI01000105.1 GCA_003151735.1 Candidatus Bathyarchaeota archaeon
CAAAGGTGTGTTTACTCATCAGGGTAAGTTCTGAAAAACAGGACACTCGTAGGCAGCATCTTGAGCTTACCACCTTCTGCAAAAAGAACAAGCTGACCATTGTTCGCACCATATCCAGTAAAATATCCGGAACCAAAACCCGTGAAGACAGGCCCGATCTGATCGAACTCCTGGCAGCAGCTAAACGAAAAGAGTTCAATAAAGTGCTCGTCACCGAAATCAGCAGGCTCGGCCGGAAAGCAAAAGACATACGCAATACCATCGACCGGCTTCACGAGTTGAAAATATCCATCGTGTTTAAAAACTTTGCAGGTCTTGAAAGTCTGGATGAACGTAACAACGAAACCTTCGTCACAAACATTATCATATCCATTTACGCAGAGCTTGCTCAGGAAGAAGGAAAGCTAATCAGTGAGCGGACAAAAAGCGGGCTTGCCGCTGCAAGAAAAAGAGGAGCTGTCTTCGGCAGACCAAAAGGAAAGGAAAAACGGGAGGTGTTTTTAAAAAGGTACCCCAAGCTGGTGAGCGATCTGAATAAGGGGTTAACTTTACGTAAGTGCGGGAAGCTGCACGGGGTCAGCAGGAATACAGTGATAAAAGTGAAGCGAGCAATCTGACCTGTACTTTAGCGGGTGGATACCCTTATTCATACTGGCAATTCGATAGTCACGGGGATTAGAAGGTTTGAGCAATCCCCAAATCACATTGAGCAAAGCAAGGTGCATTTAATTTCGCGTGCGAAGTCGTGAATGAAATGGAGCCATTCGTGGTCTCCCGGATATTTGTCCAACGGGCAATGGCATGAGCAGTCAGGGAGAATGCTGTTGGATGCCCATATCCATTGCCATGAGAGTAGGCTATGTGTCCATGGGATGTAGTAGTAACGGGTGTATTATTAACCGGAAAATTTGCTCCATGATGGGTTGCAACCACACCATCAAAGTTGCGAGTAGTGGCACCAAGAATATATCTATAGGCGGCGTCTGCAGGGTGAAGTACGCTTGGAATGGAATTTCGGGGTGAATCAACAATCAATGCTAAACCGGAATGATTTTTATGTGGCCCATTGCACAAGATAATTTCACCACCCCAAAAAGTCAGAGACGGTAACCCTACATCAGGCCAAATGAGCATATTACCAGTGTTGGCAATCATACATGCCAATTTGAAGTACGATGAAGTAAGATTCTGTTTGGGTACAATCCAGGTCTTTTGGTTGAATTGTGCCCAGTTTCCATAACTATATCTCCTTGCAGTTTCCAAATGATCCCAATCCCAGTGAGATAGAACTATTGTTTTAGCTTTTGTAAAACACAATTGCTTTGGATTAGGATACGTGCTATGGTATCTCCATGCACCACCTCCCATATCAAAATAGATCAGCGGAAGATTGTCCTCGGTAGTAATGGAACATAAACTGCCCTGTCCCACGTTATACACATTCAATTTGTGCGGATCAGTTAGCAAGGTTGGATCTATATCGAGCGCCTGCAATAACTCCTTTGAATCAGCAAAAGAGAAAGAAGACCAGGAGAAAAAGTTGTTCAATTTAATAGCAGTTGGATTATTTGCTCCTAAACCGCTAATAGATTTGATGTACTTCACCGTAGATTCCGGGTTTGCTGCATTTTCAATATAAGTAGTAACCTCTAAATCTGTTTTGTAATCTACGATTACAATTAGAAACCACCTACTTAATACGCCAGACAAGTATATTTTGTTGAAATTTTCCAAGAATTCCCCTTTCGTTCTTCCAATAAATAAATTAGGTGTTATCTTTTCATACACTTGACGAATGCTTTGGTCTCCGAAGTCTTGAAACCAAGCATTTTCAACACCGTCAAAAACGAATTGAATAGAATTATCTTCCAATTGTTCAAAGTCATCTAATCCTACGAGAAATTCTTTACCGCCATCAGTTCCCTGGTCATCAGTGAAATTAATAGTGATCATGTTTGTCTTGTTCATAGCCAGTCTGCGTGACCTAAAATTTTGTTATTTATTGCATTAGACCGAATGGTTAAGAAGCCCTCAAAGTCGTTTGCTTTAGCTGCTAAGAATGCATCATTTGGAATTATGTTTGAGTCTAGCCATTCTTGTAAGTTGCTGCCTGCAGCTTTCTCAATTTCGAGTAAATATTCAGAAGGGGATTTGTCCGTAATAAATTTGTTGGAGGAAGAAGAGAGAAATATTATGTTCGCTAGACAATTAATTTTATTGACCGAGCAACCCTTAGCTTTAAGAAAAGCTTGAGGAAAGAAGTGATGAAATTCCTTTTGGTTAATCCATGAAAGAGCTTTGTCGGTGTCTATTTTCTGTCCTGTTAAAAGGTCAATTGGGTGTTGGTAGGCTAAGAAGATTGCAAATAATTTACTATGTGCATTGTTAGATCTAAATGTACGTTTAATCCATATATCATTACTTGGTTTTGCATCGTAGATATTTAGTTCTTTTTCCTTTCCAGCAACGAATTCATTCAAGATACTTATATCGCTATTCATCATTCCTGTATTCCAGCCAGCAAAATAACCAGACAGTGAACTTCTCCAGAACCAAATTGTCATTGCTTTATACTGCTCTGAATTTGGTCTCGGTATTTGACGGAATAATTCTGTTAGAACCACAAACTGATTTAAATAGGGAATTACATTATCGTTTGGAATTTTAATTTGTCCTTTTAAATAATCAACGGTTTTTTTGCTCGCCTCAAGTGTTTCGATTGCTGCCCTTTTTAACTCGTCAATCGTTTTGTTTCTTAAATTGTTAATGTTTTCTATGGAAAATCCACCTCCGGATGCAGAAGACATATTTCTTAAGACTGTTTTCTTTTCAATTCCACCATAATCCTTAATCGAGAGCTCAGCTAAAATATTATCAATAGTTTCTACTAAATCAAAATCCTGGCTCCAAGTAGCAGCGCGCATCAGGTCAACTATTGTTAACCGGGTTCCTGTGCTATTTATTCGTTCAAAAATAGGTGCAACATCATCAATGGACATGTCACCTAAAGTAACGCAAGCAATCTTGTAATCTTTGAATCGATTGAATAACTTGTCAGCAGTTGATTTTAAAGCGGCAATATCTTTAGCGACTAGCGTTTCAAGACTCGCAACATGTTTGTAGAATGAGGACGCATCGCCAAGACGGTTCAAGCGCATTTGATGTAATGGAAGGTCGTCTAAAGTAGTAACATGAGAAAATTCTTGTTTTCTTAGATCGAAGATGATATTCCAATAACTATCTACATTTTCACCTTTCCAAAACATTGCGCCGCAAATTGTTGATAGCCGCTGTTGTCCGTCTAGTAGATAGTTTACAGGATAGTCTGGCTTGGGGAGATGGATTTCCAGATCTGCGATTTTATTTTCGCTTCGGAGTTCAAGTCTACTTTGCCAAAGCAATACACTGCCTATTGGATAGTTCTTATAAACCGAGTCCAAAAGCTTTATTATTTGATGCTTTTCCCAAACAAAATCTCTTTGGAACTTAGGTAAAAGTATGTCTCCTGTAATTATTCGTCTTGCTAGATCGTCAATTCTATCAACAGATGGCTGAGGGTCCTTTGGAATAATTGCTGTTGGTCCTGATTTTAGTCGTTCCATGTCTATTGTGTTAAAGTTGCTTTAAACTAGCACATAATACCAGCCTTTAAAGTTTTATTTGTCAGTGTTAATGATTGTATATTTTCGCTTTTATTTATAGACACTTTGAAAATTCATTTCAATAATTCATCTTTTTGCCAATCATACGATTGATAGCTCAATGGAATCCGGTAGGTTTCAGCTATATGCCGAATGTATTCCCTTGCAAGATTATCTTGACCGTGTGGTTGTGTTACTATAATCAGTTCACTTGCCTTCTTTTTACGTGGCCAACAATTGTATTCCAATAACTGACCTAAAGCTTCACGTATTGAGGTTCGTATGGAGGTATATGTTTTTATCTCATAAAATTTGTACTTTCCATTATCATCCACAACGATATCTATTTTATTCCCACCGTAACCCGCTCTGTGTTCCCGCTTTACATTGGTCTTTCCATAAATTTTCTTTAAATGTGCAGTGAGTGATTTGCTAATTTTGTCATGTAAATATGTAATTTGAATCGCCTTGGGAGGCCGGGTATGCGTTTTGGTCTTTGGAGCTCCGTTTCCATTGTCATCCCCGGTGCCGGAATCCCCGTTAAATATAAAATTATCCTCCTCTTCTTCGGAAGTTATTTGATATTCATCTTTGTAAAACCCAAAAACATAGCGTGATTGCTCGTAGATTTCATGCCCGGCAGGGAGCTCTATGTTTGGGTCAGTATAATCAATAGAATCGAAACGAAATCTCACATTAAAAAGATCTACCCCTTTCCAATTTGAAAACCCCTTTGCATTTGCCCCAGATAAAATAAGTTGCTGCTCCATTTCTTCAATCCAGCTGTTTTGAACATATTTTTTCTTTATTACGACGGCAAGCTCATCGTTCAATACTTCAAGATTCTTTATCTTTCCAACGAAGAATCTTTTTTTTGTTTCCCCATCTATTGTGTATAACCAAATATTGAAAAACCTATTTGCGAATGCTTTTTGCTGCTTCCGAATAGGTTCAAGGAAAGCGTAATGATAGCCATCAACTATTTTACTTGTATCAAATAACCATTCTTCGTGACCGTAACCGTACTTTGCTTCATGGGAATCGCCATGCCTACTTTTCCCCAAAGGGCCTGAAGGCATAATCCAACCATTCGTGTTCCATGTTATTCTGGCAATACGATCCTCCACTGCGAGACTTTGAAGTTCATGATATAGCTTAGAAAACAAAGAGATGTGCTTGTTGACAAAAGAAACGGAGTAAACAATTAACTCCGACCATGTGTACTTTTTGAAATCGGAAATCGGTACCGCTGTCCAATAAGGGCCCTCCCCATCACGTAAAACAGTTCGTTCCAAGAAGGCAATCTGTTTTTCATTGAGTAGCTTTGGTCTCTCTCTTTGATAATCGATTTTGATAATCAGCGACTGTTCTCTACCATCAACGCCAACTGTAAAAAAGAAATCAGGATTGGGAAAATCATTATGGTATAGTCGAAACCATGTATAGTGTTTAAATCGGAACTTACTATGTCCGGCGCTCTCTTTCCAATCAGCTTTACCTTTCACACTCAAAAAGGGGAGTTTGCTACAGAGTTGGTCTGCCCAGTACCTTGTGGGTTGCCACAGCTTGGATGAAATCCGCTTATATGAGGCTAGGTGAATTTTGTCTAAGGGCTTATAAATGGTATTACCCCATTGACCCAAGAAGTTGATCTCTTCCTTTTCGAAAAACGGTATTGCCATTTGTAGAAGTCTTAAGTTAAATAGGTTGTTCTAACAAGCTTTATCAATAGAGGATTTGGCTTAAGTAGTTCTTTTGAATTGATTTTTCAGCAGCCTGCTGTATCGAAGTCTTCTCGTGTTTAAACAAGGAGTCAGATATGGTATTGGAGCCGTTTGCTGGGTCGTAAATCGCCTTATTAGGAAAGTACCGAGCTATATGCTCAAGTACATGCTCAAAGTTATCGGCCAAATATATTTTGCCGGTTCTTTTCTGATGCAGGGCATCCAGAACATACATCTCCAAATACATGGAAGGGAATTCCAATCTATTTAATTCTCTCCAGATTTTGAGAGCTATAATTTCATTAACTCTGCCAGAATTAACGACAGTACTAACGTGGTGATTTACATTCGTCTGTATTCTTTCCTGATCCGGCCGTCTGTTGGTATATAAATAATGCCAGTGTGTTTGATTGGGCATCTTCTTTCCGGGGACAAGATCGATTTGGAGCCTATTATATGTGACCCTAACGGAAACATTCTGTTTCAAAACAGTGAATTTCTTGGACAGATGGTTGTGAAAAGAGGAGTAAAGGATTTTTAACGTTTCTGAGGTATTTGCTTTTAATGAAACAAATAAATCTAGATCAGAGCTTCCTTTGAGTGCCGTTCCTTTTGCGGATGAACCGGAAACGAAAATATCAGCTAACTGAGGGCCTGACCAAATCTTAACTTCGTCCAGAATAGGCTTGATTCTAGAGTCCCGAATTCCAATCGGCGTGGAGACTTTAGAATTTATCACATCTACAATATACTGGTTGGGAGACCGTAAGGGCTCGGTTGCATTAACTTGTTTGCTCATTGGCCAAAAATAGTTTTTGATATTTTAAACCAATAGCGTCCTAAACGTTTAAAAAAGTAAGAGGAGGAATTTAAGTATCTCAAAGTTACCTTTGAGTTGCGTAACCAAAACCCTCTCCTCTCATGACAAATATAACCTTTTTTCTCAAATCATTTCTAAGTTAG
>PLYI01000108.1 GCA_003151735.1 Candidatus Bathyarchaeota archaeon
AACAGAAACACAAAGCAAAACCAAACCTAAAAAGTAGACCCTGAAACATCAACAGCCCAACAATTTGGCAATCCAAACTTTCCCGGTTTGGCGAAGTGTGCCATCGTTTAAATATTTCTTGTGCACAATAAATTGATTATGAGTTTCAGACCACAAACTGGTTCCCGCAAAAGCGCAAGTAAACAATTCTCTAAAAGCACCCATGACAAAAAGGCAAAGGAAAAAAAACAGAGGTCAGGCGCCAAATACCTCCAAGAAGAAGCCCCTGAGGTTTCAGCGCAGCAAGTTGCAGAGAAAACCCTCAATAGTTTGGGGAAGCTTGGAAACCAAATTTTTGCTCTCTCACCGTTTAGCCATTACTTTGATGATTGGCTGGTTAATCTGCGGCAGGTAACTTCAGAATTCGAATCCAACCCAGCTATAGCCGCTGACGACCAATTCGTTAAGGAACGCACCCAGATTTTCCTCGACGTGGAAGCCACACTTGCCCAAAACAGACTTGACGAATCCAACCTTACCGCTGAAGCCAAAGCCTTAGCTGACAACAACCACCAAATCGTTGAAGCCGACAAACAATACGCTGAGGCAACAAGGGAACGCAGCAACAAAAGAAACTCAGAAGTCCAGCGGTTAAGCAGCAAAATCCGCGAACTCGAAGACCAACTGGCCACTCAGCAAGAAGTCAGAATCAGCTTCTACAAAATAGGTGCAAAACGAAAAGCAGCCCAGCAACTCACACAAACATCACAAGACCTCAAAGCAACAAAAAACGAGTTAGAAGTCACATTGCAGACTTTTACGGCTGAACAGGAAAAGCTCCATGACAACTACGAAAAACAAAAACAGGATCTTAACGAAACCTCAGATCGCCTGCACAAGGAACTGGAGAAACTTGAAACCGACACATCCACCGCTGCAAGACAAACCGCCTGCAACGCGTTGGTATGCGCAATAAACTCTTTGCTGAATAGAACCCCTGCCCCACCCAGCGAAAAGTAGATTACTGAATCTGTGTTTTATTTTGAGCGACCGGTTCTAGAACGCTCATCAAAGTTTTGAGCGATTTCACTTCAGCCCGCAACGCGCCAACTTCACTTTCAAGAGCCACCGCCTTCGCATCCGCCATTTTTTGAGCCCCTCAATTTCAACTAAAAGACTCTTTTTCTCAGCTTCTAAAGCCTTAATTTTTTCGATAGTGGTTTTTAGGCTCATTTGTTTTCCCCTTGGCGATAGTAGATTGTCTTTTTTGCACTTAAGACTTTTGCAATCGACAACTTGGCGATATGACCATTTTATGCGAAACAATCCAGAAGAAAAAGCGGTTAATGAGTGCGCTTTCGATAATAGAAAATTAAACCCACAACAACGGCAACTGCTACTCCAGAAACAGCGACAACAGGCACAACAGGAAAAGACTCTGGCTCTGGTTTAGCTACAATAAAACTGGAGATGTTTGAGGAGCCTATGGTTCCAAAAGTGTCTTGGGCGTAAACTGTTATATCGTGTAAACCATTGGAAATGTCGGTTAAGTTGGTATTGCCAGAAAATGTAACGTTCTGTTGTCCATCAAGACTATAACCTGTCCAATTAGTTGTTTTATCGCTATCGAAAACTAAAGGAACACTTGACACATTGTACGTTTGGTTTAGGGGAGATAAAACAGCTATTTTCGGGGGAGTTATCTCCAGTAAATAGGATGGGTCAGGAGTACCATATCCGAAAGGGGTGTATTTCTCATTAGTTGCAAAAGGGGCAAAATTTCCTAAAAAACTGTAAGAGTAACCGCCAACGACATAAAATATGTCTTTGGCAAGTGCTATGCCAAACCCGTTGCGTTCTAAAGAACTTGCAACGCCATTTTGCCAGCTATCGTTTTCAGGATTGTATGCCTTAACGTTTGAACTAAAATCTGAATTAAAAGTGTAAATCATCTTAGTTGACATTGCCCCAGTTGTTTCATAACCATTCGAAATGTAATCTAACAATAATTTTCCATCTTGCGGACTTGAGACTGAACTATTCCATGTATCTGATGCTGGGTCATAAACATCATACAGTCCGGATGAGGTGCTTGGAATGTAGTTCTTAATGTAGATTCTACTGTCAATTACTTTTGCATCTATCCAGCCATTAGCTATCGGCACAGGTGCTTTATTTTCCCAACTATTGGTTACTGGGTCTTACATCTCATTTACAGAGGTATAACCACCTGATATATTGCCAGCCACGCTTCTGCCGCCCATACAGTAGATTTTGCCTTGAATTACGGCAATAGCAAAAGACATTCTCGGTGTTGGCATTTGTGCTTTGTAACTCCAAGCATTATTGGTCGGGTCATACTCTTCATTTGTGCCAACAAAATAGTCTGCATTAATATTTCCATAAGGAAAAGATGCTGGTTCAAAGCCGCTTGCTGTTGAACCGCCAATTGCATAGATTTTTCCATTTACTGCCGTAATTCCTAACCATGCTCTTGCTATATGCATAGGTGCTAACTCTACCCAAGTATTCTCAGCGGCAGCAGCTCCAGAAACAGGCAAAGTCACTATTATATATGATGCTGTTAGGAAGACGAGAACAAACGCTAAGGCTAAAGCTTTACTCATTGCCACCAATCCATTGTTGGAAGCGTTTATAATAAAAGACTTCTTGTCACGGAATCTGAACTAAACCCAACTTTTTTAGTCAAAGCTTCTTGACTTAGGCTTCTGGCATCTGCACAACCTATCTTGCCAACATGCATTCACTACTCCAAGCTCACAACCAAACATAGACTCCATGTTAGAAGTGAAACAAAACCAAACTATCCACAAGCTAAAAGCAAACATAAACCAAACGAAACCAAAAACGCAACCCAAAACACAAACTAAAAACCCGTGGCATAGCAACCAACCACAACCACACAAAACAAAAAAAAGCCGTGTAGCATTTGACAGATGCAGTTTTATATAGGTATTAGCAAATTAAAGATGATAATTTAGCTGGTATTTGTTGGATTGTGTCTGAATGAGGAAGACTATATTCAAAAAGCTTGAAGCTCAGGGATTGATTGCAAATTACAATCGTTTACGGAAGAATTTGCCGCCTAAGCTTCCTGACCGCGTGTTCATTTGGGATGAAACCTTCCGCGAAGGCATCAAAGCACCCACGGTTTACTTAACTTATGTTGAGCAGGTTAGGCTTGCAAAACTCATGGATGAAGCAGGCGTCGCCATAATAAACGTAGGTTTCCCCGCCCTATCAGAAGAGGAAAAACGCACCGTCAAACGCATCGTCAACGAAACCTTCACTTACTCCAAACTTACCGCTTCGGCTGAAGCAACAAAGAATAGTGTAAACGCTTGTTTGGAAAGCGGCATCAAAGACATAACCATCGAATCCCCCATTAACGGTTTGAATTTGCAGTACAAGTTGAAGATAACTAAGGAGCAAGCGCTGCAAAGGATAGTTGAAAGCATCGATTACGCCAAAAAACACGGTACAAACGTGAACTTTATTCTTATGGACGCCACCAGAACTCCGCTAGAGGATATTCTGGAGGTTTTTGTTGCAGCAGCGAACGCAGGCGCCATCAAGCTGGGTGTGGCTGATAGCGTCGGCTTCATCAGGCCGCTTTCAATGCGTTACCTTATGTCCCATATCCGAGATGGCTTGCCTGACGCTATCCGAAAGAAAGTGCCCCTCTCAATACACTGCCACAACGACTTCGGTTTAGCTTCAGCAAATACCATGGCTGCTATGGAAGAAGGCGTATCCTACCTGCATACATGCATCGCTGGCTTTGGCGAGCGCGCAGGCATAGCGCCCCTTGAAGAAGTTGTAACAGGAGCTGAACTTCTCTACAACATTGACACCGGCATAGATATGGGAAAAATCTATCGTCTCGCCCAATCCGCTGAAAAAGCATTTGCGTTGCCCATCCAATTCCACAAACCAATCATCGGCGAAAACATCTTCACACATGAAGTTGAAGAAGACGTTGAAGAAATGATGTCTCAACCACTTGTTTTTGAGCCGTTCCCGCCAGAAATTGTTGGAAGAGAAACCATGATTTTCATCGGCAGAAACACTGGGCAAACACTTATCCAAAAACTCCTTGAGAAAGCAGGAATCAGGGCTTCCCCAAGACAGATGGATGAACTGTTCAGACGCATTAAAGGCCCACAGGAAAGCTTGGATAAAGGCGAAGCCCAGATGACCTATTACCAAATTAAGAAGCTCATGAAGGAACTGCTCAAAGGCTACACGATGGATGAGTTCTGGCGTTTAGTTGAAATGGTGACAAGGCAAAAACCGAAGTTGCCAAGAAACAGCAAGAAGCAGTCTCAGCAGTCAGCTGATCAACTGCTAACTTAGTTGTTTTTTTATTTTTTCTATTTCTTCTTTGCTTGGTTTTTTTGGGTAGTTGTAGAGGGGTCCGCTTGGTTTTTCGTTGTAGAAGGGGCGGTTGCAGTCGGGGCAGCCTGAAGTGCGAAACGGTATGCCGCCGTCGATTACTGAATTTAATGTTCTGTTTGGAACGCCAAATCCCATGATTTTGCCTTGGTCATCAAATTGCATCTTCTCCAATCTTGTTTTTGCGTTAACGATTAGGTATCTGGCAAGTTGAACGCGCCTGTAAGCTTCAATCTTTGGAGCTGACTTAGCTTCTAAAGCCGTACCCCGCACTGGCGTGAAAGCGAAGAGTGCTGGCAAAACACATAAGTCAACGCACCTTTGAATAAATTCTGCTGCATCCTTTTCCGTCTCCCCCAACCCAACAATAACATGCGTACTAACGTTTCCCTGCCCGAAAACCGCTAATGCCTCATTTAGCTGACGGAACTGGTTTTCCCAACTGTATGCTCCACCTGCACCCGACCCTTTAACTCTATCAAACACGGCTTCAGTAGCAGCATCCAACGCAATACCTAACCTGCCAACCCCAGCCTTCGCCAAACGCTGTATGTTTTCTTTGTTGAGAGGTTGGCACGAAACTGAAACAGGAATTGCAGAGCCCTTTTTGATTTCTTTCACGAGGCTTTCAAGGTGGACGAAAACGTCTGGGTAGTTTAGGGCTTGGATGCAGACGCGTTTAATTTTTCCTTGCTTCGCGTTCGCTGTGAGCGCTGTTAGGACGTTTGGGGTTGGAAGGGTTGGCCATGACACTCTGGAGAGGAGTTCGGTGTTGCTTTTGCTGGCTCTGGCTTGGGGACAGAAACCGCAGTTAGCAGAGCACTTGCCAGCCCTATACGTCATCAGGTACGCGGTTGTAGGCTGCGCGTCCAATTTGCCCTCTAAAAGCCTGAGAACTATGGCGGTGCCTAATGAAACGCGGATTTGCTCTGGCAAGCCTGTTTGGGTGGGACATGTTTTTTCTGGCAAACATAACACCGAATTTGTTGGAGAAATAATTGGGAGAACAATATATCAGTTTAGGGTGATTGGTTTTTTTTTAGCCAGGCTTCCATTTCGGCTTCAAGGAAAATGGAAAAATCGGTTACGGCATCAATTTTAATAGGACGTCAGTTACGCGTTCAAAAGGCTTACCCATAATATTGTAAGCTGTCTGTCCAAAATGCTTTCTGCCGTAAAACTTTCCACAATTTTGCCAAATCGAAATCGTTTATTTTTGGTATAAGGATTTGGTTGGCAAAATTTAATTACTCGACTGTGAAAATTTACACTTGGTTGAAAAAGGTGCATATTACTTCTAACATGCTTGAGCTGGTTTGACAATGAAATTAACTGATTTGGGCTTCTCGAAAGGGGCAATTTTTGAGACTATACTTTCAACCTGCAACCCAGATGGAACAGCTGACGCTGCCCCCATGGGCGTCGTCATGAAAGACCAGCACACCATCAGCCTAAACCTTTACAACTCATCCCAAACCTGCCGCAACCTAAAAACAAACAAATGCGCAGTCATCAACTTAACAGGCAACATAGAGTTTTTTTATAAAACAACGTTTAAAGAAGCAAATCCAAACGGGAAGCTTCCGCAAGAATGGTTTGAGAAAGAGGAAGCGGTGAATGCATCTAAACTCGGGTCAGCAGATGCATCAATTGTTGTTTCAGTAGTAGAAATGGAGCCAATCGGGACAGAGAAAACAAAATTTTCATGCAACGTTATACAAATAAATGCCTCGAAGATTTACCCTCAAGTTTACTGCCGTGCTACGTCAGCCACTCTTGAAGCTATCATCCATGCAACCCGAGTGAAATTATTCATCAATCAGNNGCACAGCTCCAAACTCTATGTACTCTGCATTTATGGCTGATTTAATGAAAAGAATCGATGGATGGAGAAACAAGCCTTGAAAGTGCTGCTCATCACTGGTGCGCTGGCAGAAGACGCAGTTAGGCGCTACGCTAAGGAAAGCAGCGTAGAAACAGAAACATTGGCGCTCAAGACGGCTGTCGCTGCACTGTTAACCCCCCAAGCCATCGCTGATGCCCTAAAAACCACGAAATTAAAGGGTTTCAATATGATTTTGGTTCCTGGGTTAGTCAGGGGCGAGACAAATGTCATCTCAAAAGTAACTGGTATTCCAGCGTTTAAGGGTCCAAGATATGCCGCTGACCTATCGACCGTTTTAGATTCGGTTTGCGAAATTCAACTCTCAACAACTGTTTCAGCAGACGATTTGCTGCGCGAAAAGCTCCAGCGAAAAGCCATGCAAGAAATCGAGAAAACAGAGAAAAACCGAGATGAATTACTCAAAAAGCCGGGCAGTATTTTGATTGGGAACTTGGCGGTTGGCAAAGACTTTCCCATGCGGGTCTTAGCAGAGATTGTTGATGCGGCATTGATGGATAAAAAAACGATTCAGCAGACAGCGAAACGGTTTGTTGCGGCTGGCGCAGATGTTGTTGATATTGGTATGGTTGCAGGTGAATCTCAACCTGAAAAAGCCAAGCGCGTCGTGGAGTGGGTTAAGCAGGTTGTTGATTTGCCTGTAAGTATCGATACGCTTGATCCTGCTGAGATTGAGGCGGCGGTTCAAGCTGGTGCAGACCTCGTGCTAAGTGGCGATGCAGGAAACATCGAAGAAATAGCCCTGTTTGCCTCCAAAGTTGCAGTTGTCATTATCCCCACTAACCAGCGGCAAGGCTACTTCCCCAAAAAAGCCCAAGACCGCGTCAAATACCTCGAAGAAATTATCGAAAAAGCAAAAAAATTGGGCGTAACCCAATGCCTTGCAGATTTGATTCTTGATCCCTGCGACGTTTTAGAATCCTTCCTCGCTTTCAAAGAGTTTGCCGCAAAAAACCCCGAGGTGCCACTTTTTGTGGGAGTTTCAAACGTTACTGAACTTATGGATGCAGACTCTGTGGGTGTGAATGCTGTTCTTGCCCGATTGTCTTCGGAAGCGGGTGCAAGCATGCTGTTGGCGACGGAGAAAAGCGACAAGGCAAAGGGCACTGTTGCAGAGGAGGTGACGGCGGCGAAAATGATGTTTCTGGCTAAAAAACGCGGGTCAGTCCCCAAAGACCTTGGAATCGACCTGCTCATCCTCAAAGACAAGCGTGTCCACGAGGAGCTTTATGACAAAAAACTTGAAGCAGGCGCTAAAGTTGTGTGTGCATCCGAGAAATCTGAGCCTTCTGTTCTAGATTCCAAGGGTATCTTCAAAATATCCATTGACCGCACCGAAGGTGTTTTGGTCGCTTTGCATTATGTTTCGCTTGACATGACTAACCCGCTTAATATCATTAAGGGTAAAACCGCTGACAGCGTATACACAAAAATTGTGGAGAAGGGTTTGGTTTCAAAGTTGGGGCATGCGGCTTATTTGGGAAGTGAACTTGCGAAAGCTGAAATCGCGCTGCGAACGGGAAAAGAATACCTTCAAGACAAGATGATGTTCAAAGAATAACCTGCGAATCTTCAATCGGACTCATAACTTTTTGAATTGGCTTAAGCCTTCAGCTACTTTTTCTCCAAGGTAAATGTTACTGAAGACTGTTCCCTCACTTTCCTTAAGTCGCATAGTTTCGATGAGTTGTTTGTATTTGCCCCCAGCTAATCCATTAGCAAACACCGCTGCGCCTTCCGCAGCCTGCTTGGTGGCAGCTGCCTTGCTCTCAAGAACCACAATTTCAGCTTTCAAACCTGTTTCCGCAAAGAAATCTGAAAGCTTACTTTTCATAGCTGCCAAAAACTCTGGCATCCGCGTGAATCTTCCGCTAAGAACTATTTCCCTTGGCTTAACATTTGGCAGCAGTGATGCAACATCTTTGACTATTGCTTCTAACATCATGTCGTAGCCCTGTTTGACTCGAACATCAGTTTTTGCTGCTTTGACAAATTCCTCCAAAGGCTTAGAAGAATCAATTCCCGCAAAAGAGGCTACTCCCCCAGCGAAAAGGAGCATTTTGGAAAAATCATCTGTGGCGTTGGCTACTGCGTAGGCTACTTCTGAATCGAGAAAACCCATCCCCAAAAACGACGGGAAACCTGCCGTACCAGCCATGGCATCGATTATTTGTCCGTTTTTAACAGCGAGCGCCGATGTGTATCCGAATCCGACTTCAACAAGAACAAACGATGTTTTATAGTATGGTATGCCCAATCTTTCTGCCTGATCCTTCACCGCTAAAACGACACTTAAAACCTTGTCCGAGGTTCCCATATCTATCCTGTTTGCTTTCCTGTATTTCGGCACAGTGCGTAGGTGAATGACGCCTTGGGTAAACCACGTGTTCAAATCATCCGCGCCCCTGAGCAACTGCATAAGTTCTCTTAAACCAATAATTTTCAGTCTTCTTTTGATATCCGCCTCCGTTACAAAAGTAGCCAAAGCAATATCCTCGTCAGTTGCTTCCTTAGCTTTCTTAAGGTGCATTCCATAGCCTGATGGCCCTACAATGGCATCAATTTTTCCAAAACGTTCCTGCGCTTCATGGATTTTTTCAACTACAAGTTTAGCGCTTTTAGTAATCTCGTCCCTTTGAATGGCAACGTCTATTATGACGCTGCCGTCTTTGTCGTCGAAGCCGAAAATATCCATAGTTTTTGTTCCAGAGTCAATTCCTATGGCTCTAACCAAGGCTACTTGCCCCCGACTACGGCTCCAACATTGTTGGCTTTAGTGTAGAAGACCTCTCCCCCGCCGTTTTTAGCCAAATAATCCTTAAGTTCCTTGGTTAGAACTTCAGCTTCGGTTTTGCCGTCGACTATGCCGTAGATTGTTGGTCCCCAAGATGTTTGGCAAGCGCACGTGCTTCGCCGCAACATAATTTTTATTGCTTCCTCAACTACAGGGTGGCAGTAGGTTCTGCCGCATTGGTATTCATTCCAAAACTTGCCTAACTCCGAATTAAAAGCTGTTAAGCCTTCACCGAAGGATTTAAGGTCGCCTTCAACCATGGATGGGATGATTTTGACCAACACGATTCTTGAGAGCATATCCGAGGTTTCTTTGGGCATCAACTTGAGGTTTCGCAAGATTTGGTCTTCATTTTCCCGCATTTTGACAATTTTTTCTTGCGGTTCTTTTGCTATGGCTATGACGAAGAGCCAGTTGCTCGGGACCGCTTGATGGAAAATTAATGGTGGAATCATCTTTTCTCTTTCTTTGACGCGGAAGCCTCCTTCAACGATGAATCCGCCGACTTTGAAAGCGTGAACGCCAAGGCTTGTTATTGCGCCCCTCTGCATGGTCAAAGCGATTTCCTCGGTAGTTAACTTCAAGCCGTAAAGTTTCGCTAATGCGGAGCCTATTGATAGAGCTAAAGTTGTGTGGTACCCCATGCCGACAAACTTGGGAATACTCTTCTCAACTTTAACTTCAGCCCCAGCCAATTTGTAGGCATTAGCAAAACGTTTAGTGAAAAGGAATGCTGCTTCATCTTTTGCTTTAACTTCATCAGCCTTGGCAACTTCAATCTCTAGACACTTATCAACTGCGAAGCCAACCGTTCCATACAGTCTTCCTAAGTCTCCAGTCATGTCAAAATTTCCAGTATGAAGATGAGCAGGCGCACTAACTTTCACTTTGTTAATTTCTTGCATTCGGTCCACTGCCTCGCTCATGCCCTAAGCAGAATTAAAAGTTTTTCGTTTCAGTTCTTTGACCCTGATTATTGCTCCCCGATTATCAGCTTTAGCAACTAAAACACTCCCACCAACGTTCCCATCAAGAAAAGCCTGGGTTTTCTTTTGGACTTCTTCAGCTTCGCCGCTTTTGACTACGCCATATACCGCTGGTCCCCAAGAACTCTGACCTGCGCCACAAGCCCCGTTTTCAAGCATGAACCCGATAGTCTGGGCAGCTGGGGAACTTGAGTATCGTCCACCTTGAGCCTGCGCAAAACTGTCTCCAACTATGTTCTGGATTTGGGTTAGGGCCTCTCCGAAGTTTTTGATGTCCTTTTCGGCGAGGGCTGGAAGAAGTTTCATCAGTGTCAGTCGGCAGATTTTGCCTACCTCCGCGACTGGCATCGGGGGGAGTTTTTTAAACGCTTCCTTTTCTGCTTCTTTTGCTAAACCTTTTTTTGCGTTGGGAATTGCAACAACAAAACGCCACTCACCCGGGAATGGTTGACGACAGATAACAGGGATAGTCTTGTGATTGGGGTTTTGCATGTTCTTCCCAGCTTCAACCACCAACCCACCCTGAGCGAATACTCCAGTGCCAACACCTGACTGCGCCGTTCTCTCCATAACGGCAGCCAATTCGTAGGGTGAAGCCTTTATATCAAACAAACGTGAAATTGCAGCTGCAACAGCCAAGGCCAACTGAGTTCCCGACCCCAGTCCCATGTGCTCAGGAATTACCTGCTTTACTTCGATTGCGACGTTTTCCTTTATTTTGAAAGCTTTCAAAAATCTTGCAGCTAAGTTTTGCGTTAACTCTGTCTTTTCGCCACTAACTGTTAGAGTTTTGGATTCCTGGGCTTCAAGAACTACATTTGGATGGTCGATTGCTACGCCTAAACCTCCGAAAATCCTCCCTAAGTCGCCATTCAAATCTATAAGTCCCAAATGCAATCTTGCGGGAGTTTTCACGTAAACTTTAACGTTTTTCTTCATGCACATCATCTAATGTTGACTTTTTGAGTTTGATCTCTGATTTGTGATAGGTTAGTTCAGACAGAAGTTTAGAGACGGTTTTTTTGTAGACTGGGTGAATAAGGTTTGGTTCGATTTCAGCTAAAGGAACTAGCACAAAAGCTCTTTCCTGAATTTTAGGGTGTGGAATATGCAAATCGTTTTCGTTTAATATTTGGTCGCCATAGAATAGAATGTCTAAATCAATGATTCTGGGAGCGTTTCTTCCGACATCTTTTCTACCCATTTTTTTTTCTGTGCTTTTTAAAAAGTTAAGGAGTTCTTTAGGTTTGAGTTCAGTATCTACTTTAGCGGCGCCATTTAGGAACCATTTTTGATTTTCCAAATACATGGGCTTGGTTTCATAGAGTGAGGATGTCTTGGCTATCTTTGTTTTCTGCTTTAAAATCTCTAATGCCTTGTTTATGTTTTCTTCTCGGTTTCCGATGTTTGACCCAAACGCAATATACGCCTTAGTCATTTCGGTCCCTTGTAATCTCAATTCCCAATGCTGGTTTTTTTCCGTATTTCTCTTTCTTAACTGCAACGGTTACTTGGAAAGCAAGTGGCTCTTTCAAAATGAGTGAGGCTATGGTTTGGGCGAGACTTTCTAAGAGTTTGAATTCGCCACCTGTGACGGCATATGTTACCTTTTCTTGGATTTCAGCGTAGTTAATGGATTTATTTAAGTCGTCTGTGGTTCCTGCCTTTCTTAAGTCGCAGAAAATCTCTATGTCTATTATAACGTTTTGTTTTTCGTTTCTTTCCTCTTTTGTGACGCCGATTGTGCACGGTAAAGCCAAGTTTTTGATAAAGACTTTATCTTTCACTGTCTCTTCTTCCCTCGGTTTGATGACTCGGTTAGGTAATTGAGCCTTCGAAGTATTCACACCAACTTTTTGGCGTTTCCCAAATTCTTACATTCTCCAACGTGACCCCATTGGGCAAATTATTTTTCATGTTCTGAAAAATAAACCTGGAAATATTCTCGACTGTTGGATTGCCAAGTTCTTTCAGATCGTTGAGAAAACTGTGGTCAAATCGTTCAGTTATCTTAACCAACTTTTCCTTTAGTAATCTGAGGTCAAAAGAAATACCGATTGAATCTACCTCTTTTGCAAGAACGAAAACCTCAACTTTGTAGGTGTGGCCGTGCAGTTGGGCGCATTTTCCTTCGTAGCCTTCTATTTTGTGTGCTGCATCGAATTCAGATTCGATTCTTAATCTGTACATTTTTGGCACTGCCGTCTACAGGGTTCCTCGCCATTCTGAGTAGGCATTGTGGTCGTGGATAGATTCGTAACTGACGCATTTTATAACACAGTATCTTTTTGGGTACCTCTCTCTTAAAGACTGGACACATTTTCTAACTACATCTTCAACAAATCTTGCGTTCTCATGCATCTGCTCGACCAGTTTCTTTTCTTCCGGCCTTTTCAAAATTGAAAATGTCGGCGAACTAAAACTTTCGTTACATATTTTGGTTATTTCTGATGCCTCAATGTCGCCTTTTGAAACATCTATCTCGACGCTCAAGTTTCCCCTTTGGTTATGTGTCAAACCACCACACATTTCTTTTGAACAGGGGCAGGCGATTGCTCCGTTAATGGCGATGCCTAGGCTTTTTCTTTTGGTGTGAGTTGAATATTTTGCGAATAGTTGGGCGATTCCGTTTTCTTTTTCACCGTTTGGTCGGGTTCGTTGGAATGGAAATTCACAGAACACTTTGGTGCAACAGTTAAAATGGTGTTTTGCAAGCGAGGTTTCAGAGATTTTTTTGGCTAAATCATCGATGGACTGTGTTTCTTCTGGAATTTCGCCGATGGATTCCGCAAACCTGCTCATGTGTACTCCGCGTTGGTCTGAAGGCAATTTTATGTAGCTGTTTATGGTTACGATTGTGTGGTAGCTTTGTGTTGGGCTTTTAACTATCACATATTTTCTGAGGCCTTCAACTCCAACCTTGTTTAATTCAATTTCGTTTTCGGGCTTTTCATTTTGGACGTCTTTCAACACCTATTACCTCGTTTGTCCGAAAGGCTCAGGATGCCTTTTTGTTGAGCGAAAGATGTGATTGGCTATAAAACTTGTGTTGGGTTGTTCACCATAACCATGTGTGTTCGTTTTCGTTATTCAACTACTCCGAATACTTCATTGGTTTTTTGAATTTTTTTTTCAAACCTGTGTAATTTTTTACATCGGACAGCTATAAAAGAGTTTCCGCAAAAAAAGTCTTTTAAAACTCTCCTCTACAGTTAACAAATAAATGTTAAAACTGTACAACATAAAAGCATGTAAAAAAACGCCTTAGATATTTACCTGTTTTTAGGCTTATTTTAAGTACAGCGCCTATTTTCACGCCATTTAGTTGGTTGTGGCAGCCTTTTTAGCGTTTGGCAAGTTTTAAATATAAATTGAAGCCAAATGTAGGTTTGAGGTTATTAGCGTGGCGAAAGCTCCAAAAAAGGTGGATAAAAAAGTCAAAAAGAAAAAATAAACTGGTTTAACGTTTGGCTAAACCCTCATTTTTCTTTTTTCACCAAAGAATAGCTGATTTTTTATTCCCTATTTAAATTAGACATAAAAATATAATATTCTGACTTATTTCTAACCTGCAAAAATTTTCTGAAAAAAAAGCTTTATCTTGTTAAAAGCATTAACCTATGTTGTAGGGTGAATTTGTTTGGAAAGCGATCTGTTAAGCATAAGCTTTGCAGGCTTGAAATTGCAAAACCCAACGATTCTGGCTTCTGGAATCATGGGGTATTCCGCCGAATCACTCAATCGAGTGGCCAAAGGCGGCGCTGGAGCCGTAGTCACGAAATCCGTAGGCATAGAACCCCGATTTGGCTACTCAAACCCAACAGTGGTTCAAGCTGAAGGCGCACTGATAAATGCGATGGGGCTGCCCAATCCAGGAATCGATGTTTACTCTGAGGAAATACGGTTTTCGAAGACCGTTCTGCGTGTACCCATCATCGTAAGCGTGTTTGGTTACTCCGCAGACGAATACGCGGTGGTGGCGAAGAAGGCGGTTGATGCAGGCGCTGACGCAGTGGAGCTGAACGTTTCATGTCCACACGTGAAGCAGACGGGCTCGGAGATAGGTCAGAGCCCCAAATTTCTCTCCGAAGTGGTGCAGCAGGTTAAGGCAGTAATTAATAAGCCTTTGATTGTAAAGTTGACGCCGAATGTTTCGGACATTACTTTGTTGGCTCGGGCGGCTGTTGAGGCGGGTGCTGATGCATTGACGGCGGTTAATACGCTTAAGGCGATGGCGATTGACACTGAAACCATGCTGCCCGTTTTAAGCAACGTGAAGGGCGGTTTGTCGGGTCCCGCAGTTAAGCCCGTAGCTTTGCGCTGTGTTTATGATATTCATGAAGCGTTAAGTGACGTGCCCATAATCGGCTGCGGCGGAGTGTCAGATTGGCGGGATGCCGTCGAGTTTTTTTTGGCCGGTGCGTCAGCGGTGCAGATTGGCACAGCAGTTGCCGTTGACATAGAAGTTTTCCAAACTATAAATCGAGGAGTAGAAGCGTACTTGAGAAAGAAACATTTTGGGAGCGTAAAAGACATTGTCGGCCTTGCACACCACAAATAACACTATGCGGACAACTTCGATTGTTCGGATTCGAAATGAGAGTCCAACAGTGAAAACTTTCACATTTATTGATAAACTATGCAGCAAAGCTAAACCCGGCCAGTTTCTGATGCTTTGGATTCCAGGCATAGATGAAATTCCCCTAAGCATTATGGATGCAGGAGACAATTTAGTTTCTGTATCCGTGAAAGCAGTCGGCGACGCCACACTTCACCTGCACACTTTGGAAGCAGGCGCAACCATAGGCGTCCGCGGACCATTCGGCAACAACTTCACAGAGAGCCGTGGCAGAGTCCTATTAGTCGGCGGCGGAACAGGCATAGCACCTCTATTTTTCCTTGCAAAACAGCTTGCAGCAAAGACAGAGCGGCTATCGTTTGTGGAGGGCGCCAAAACCAAAGACGAACTCCTATTCGTACATGAGCTAAAAGGCGTCTGCAACGAGAAAACCCTCATAACCACCACCGAGGACGGCACCGTGGGTTTGCAATGTATGGTTACCCAGCCGCTTGCGGAACTGCTTGACACGGAGAAATTCGATATGATCTACACTTGCGGACCCGAAGTAATGGTGAAAAAAATCTTTGAAATGACTGAACAGCGTAAATTGCCCCTTGAAGCCAGCTTAGAGCGGCTAATGCGCTGTGGTATCGGCTTGTGCGGAAGCTGCGTGATTGGCAAGTACCGTGTCTGCCGAGATGGCCCAGTTTTTAATGCGGCGCAGCTGCGGGAAGTCACGGAGGAACTGGGCATTTCAAAACTGGGTTTTGACGGCTCCAGGATACCGCTGTAGCATGCTGCCAGAAACAAGTTTGGACGCGCTCATCCTAAAGGCAATCCAAATCTACAACCTCACCCACAGCCCCCAAACCAAAGCCACCTTTATCCAACTTGCACCGCCACTTCTCGTTGTTCAGTTCAGCGGCATCCTCTGCTTCGAATGCAGTACCCTGAATATCACTGAAGGCTTCGCCAACCAACTAAAAAGCTTAAGCAGCGGCAAAACAGAGTTAAAACAGGGCAAAACCACACAAACCAACCACCACACCATCCAAACAACCTATATGGTAAAAACCAAGTAACGCAGACAGAAGAAAAGAGGGTCAGCGATCTTTTAGGGGCAACACCACGCGTCTAATTAAACCTAAAACCAAAGCCATAATCCAGACGAGCGCTCGCAGAGGAAAAAGGCGCCCGGCAACTTCAATAGTAAATTCAAAAATTGGCAAAATAGAAATTGCGAAGACCGCCGCAACAACTACATCGTAGTTACGTTCAGGTCGATATTTTCTGAGATAATTTTTTGGCATCAAATTTTTTTCTTCGTTGGCAAGAGAATGGTTGAAGAATCCTAAAACCACAAACATCACCGCCAAGTCAACAGCATAGAGCATCGATATGCCGTTCCACAATGTTCCTGTGGCGATGAAGAGTTGGTTGAAAAGGTAAGGTTCGATGGAAACAATGAACAGCAACAGAATATTCAGGTTAGTTAACCATTCAGTTTCAACTGGAAGCACCGATAGGATTGTGGAGTAGGAGCGCCAAACACTAACAAGAACCAAAAAACTGAAACTGTAAAAAAATAATGACGACACAAGCACCCCAAAACTCGAGGGTTGCTGACCAATCAACGCTAAAGCCCCAATAGACAGTGCCAACCCAAAAATCAAATCAGAAAGAGTCTGAATCCTCGGCCTCGGCTTGAAACCTGAATGTTCTTCACTCACGCCACAAACATCCCTATCGACAATACGGCATTAAATTCTATGCTGTATAAATAAATTAGCAAAGTACCATCAGAGGAAAAGGCATAAACAAAAAAATGCTAGAAGAAACGTTCAAAGAAGGAAAGGAAAAACAACCTCTAAACTGAACTGCTGCCTTGTAGGGTGGGGTGAGATATGGTTTGAGGTTTGCGAATTTGGGTAATTCTTGTAACTGATTCAAGCGCAAGCTACACTAATAGGTTTCTTTGTAATAATAGGAGCATATGTTCTTACTTCTTATGATACACGCATAGACAGATTTGAAAGACAACTCTTCGAAATTCACTTTGAAAAAAAAGACTCCCTTTTCGTCACCGATGAGATTTCAAAGACACTTGCAAACTTGAAAGAAAAGAAATCTTTTTCAGCAACCCTTTGTGCGTTTGTATCTTCCGCTTTAATTTTATCTTTGATATTTGCGATAATCACTTTAGGAATGAAAAATTCAACATCAAGTTTAACCATTTCTATAGGGGTTGGTGCATTCTACACTTTTTTCATTGGAATAGGTGGAATAGTTTATTTCTTTTATAGTATATCTAACGAAAAATAAATTTGGTAAATTCTGCAAAGCAAGCGATGGCAGAAAAGCGCAAAGAGAGCAATTAGTTAAGAAACTTTGTCTACGCTCGGCAAACCATCATAACCCAAAAGAATAATTAGCCATTGGTTAGCTTAAGTAGAATGACATAATACAAGGAAACATGGATGTCTTGTCCAGAATATTTAAGGACAGTCTTGCAAAAGCAATCAGTAAGGTTTTACCAAAATTAGCTTCGGATAAAAAGTGTTACCGTATATTTGAGCAAGCTGGCTTTCACGTCATTCCAAATCATTTCTATTCTCCAATTCCTGATTCAAGCACGCTAAAAGACGAATTATGGGAAAAGGAGTCGGAACTTATCGGCATAGACATGAACACAACCGAGCAAATTAGATTCCTACAGGAAGTCTTTCCTAAGTTCAGACAAGAGTTTAACTTTCCAAAAACACGAATTGATGGAATGCAAAATCATGAGTTCTACCTAAAGAACTCGACTTTTGAAGCTGGTGATGCTGAAGTCTTGCATTCCATGATACGGTATTTTAAACCAAAGAAAATTGTTGAAATTGGCTCTGGATTCTCAACATATGTTTCAGCAAGAGCATGTCTTCTAAATAAGGAGAAAGATGGCATTGATACTAAACTTATCGCAATTGAGCCTTTTCCAAATGATACATTAAAAAAAGGTTTTCTAGGTTTATCAACTTTAATTCAAAAGGCACTTGAAGATGTAAATATAGATTTATTCCGTGATTTAGAAGCAAATGACATTTTGTTCATAGACTCAACCCATGTTCTAAAAATAGGTGGCGATGTGAAATATGAGTATTTGGAAATTTTGCCAAGAATTAAAAATGGGGTAGTAGTTCAAAGCCATGACATTTTCTTACCTTCGGAGTACCCTAAGGAGTGGGTAATTGATAATCACTGGTTTTGGACAGAGCAATATCTCTTGCAAGCATTTTTGGCATTCAATAATGCATTTGAAGTTCTCTGGGCAAGTCAGTATATGATTCGTAGGTATCTTGATGAATTAATACCCCTTTTTCCATCCTACCAAAACATCGCAGTTAACAATAGTGAAGCTAATCACGGTGTGGGCTCAGGCAGTTTTTGGATGAGAAGAAAGACAAACGGCTAAATTGTTTGGCGGTTTTGGGTAGAATATAATATATTTCTGCGCTAACCTACCTTTTTATTTGCATTTGCCCTCCCTTTTATGCTTCACATATAGCAGAGAAATATATATTTTGATAAGACCATGAATAAATTTTAAGTATGTGGCTAAGATAACTAAGTTCTCTTAGGTAGGTGAATATTATAGTAAATTATACAATTAAGACAACTAAGGGAAAAAGGTATGTCTACAAGCAAGACTCCATAGAGGAAAAACAGAGAGAAACCTATATTGGAAGCTACAATAAACCAGAGGTAAGAGCATTAATTGAACCTAAGATAACTCCTAAGATAACTAATTTACCTCAAGAAAACTTAGGTATATATAAGAAACAAGTATTAGCAGACATAAGAGAACTAAAAGCATTATCCCAATTTGGAAGCATGGATAAAATAAGGGAGAAAATAAGCCAACTGGAAAATAAGCCAGTAAAAGACCTTCAATTTATATAGGTTTCTCGTAATTGAGCGTTTTATGTACATACTTAGTAGGAGCTAGACCGAGTCCCGAACAAAAAATTAACGCCTAAACCAAGGCGGTAGGGGAGTTTTACGCTTAGATTGTGCCCTATTTTGTATTTGGTATGTTCGACTGTGCCTGTTATTGCCTGTTACGGTTGGTTACGGTTGGTTATGGCTAATTGTGCCCTAAACTATGGCGCAATTTTTGCGTTTAAAGTCTAAGTAGGCACATGCAAAAGCGAACTCTAATTATATGCTAATTCATTCAAAACATGCATTTACTCTATATATACCCTTTTGGTTTATGGGTTTATGTGACTAGAGCGCACTAAAAACCCTAACTTTTCCGATTAAATAAGTAGCACCCTATAGGGGAGGTCAAAAATTCCT
>PLYI01000021.1 GCA_003151735.1 Candidatus Bathyarchaeota archaeon
TGTGCCGAGGTAGCTCAGCCTGGGAGAGCGCTCGGCTGAAGACCGAGTCGTCGCATGTTCAAACCCTGCCCTCGGCACCAAATAACCTTAATTTGAGGTTATTTTGCAATATTGGGCATAAATTATAACATTATGAGCGCTCTGCGCGCTAACGGCTTCTTAAAAGCAACCTGCATTAATTAGCGGAAAGTATTTGCTTCTAAAAAAAATTAAATAAAAAGGGTGCGGAAGTTGTTGCTGTTTATTCACAGTCACACATCTTAAAATAAGCTGCCGAGTTATGGGTAAGTGAAGGTTTTTGAAAATGGGATTACTTGATTTACTTTTCGTCGTTGCGGCGATACTTATCATACTTTGGCTTCTGGGTTTTGTATTCTTCAACCTTGGAACCATTATATGGGTACTGCTTGTCATAGCCGTCATCATAATACTTGTACGACTACTTTCAGGACGCAGAATATAACATACGCCAAAATACTACCCGAAATCGTTAACAAAAAAATGGTTGAGTTAGGAGGTTTAACAAATTATGCCAGAACAAAAAATAGACATCAAAGAACAGATACAGAACATGGGTGAAAAATGGAACGAATTCCAGAAAACCTGGGTTTCCCACTTCAAAGACATGGAAGTTGAAGTATTAGAATGGAACTTTGGTGTTGGAAAAACCGGCGAAGACACAATCTTTGAAATGAAAGCCAAGGTCGCCGTAAGACAAAAGAAGCAGTACACCTTGACGCACGTTGCGATGAACGAAAGTATTCTTTTTCGAAGAAAAGTTACCCCTCGAACACATTTTTTTCATTAAGGATAACTTGACGGTTGAAGTTTGTGATCAGATTGCTTTTTAGATGAAGGAGTAATGATTAAATGCCTACAATAAAGGAAATTATCATGTTATTGTTCAATGAGATAAAAGCCATTTTAAAAGAATACCTAAATGAAACAGAGACTGCTCTTAAAAAACGCCTCAAAAAGCTTTTAATCACAAGCATAATTTTCAGCGTTTTGCTCGCACTTGTAATTTCATTCATCGGGTCTGCTTCCCTCTTCAGCCTCATAGGGTCGCTAGAGTACCTCATGACTTTCATGCCCGCGTGGAAAGCTTGGTACATCACAGGCATATCTTCAGGTGTTATTGGTGCACTGATTCTTTTAGGGCTCTTCTTATTCATCAGGAAACAATTGAGATCTTCCCAACTCCCAGCTACCCCGAAACCAGAGAAAATAGTTGCTGAGGCTACTAAGGTAACTAAAGATGCAAAAATAGAGAGAGTAGATGCTGAAATAGATGAAATATCAAAGAGGATTTTGTTAGAGCTTGAATCCGCAAGTTCCACAGATTTATCCGACGCCCGTTATGCAAAAATGATGTTACGTTTGTCAGACGCCCATTATGCAAAGGGGGTGCTGCAAAAGATAGGCGGTGATAAATCTGGGGCTGAAAATGAGTTAGAGAAAAGAGCAGTGATCAAGGTTCTGTTGTTTTCTACATGGTTGCAACGACTGTATTTTATAATAAGATCTTTTCTCATGGGACTCATAAGTGCTGGGGTGACATTTCTTATAGTATGGTATCTTGGTTCAATAAATGTCGTTGGAAGCATTATAATCGGCATTTTTGTGTTTGCATTTTCCCTGGCTGTAACAAGGTTGTTTGATACTCAAATAACACAAGTTACAAAAAAGATAGTTGAACTCATGGCTAGTCATAGAGCCATCAGGGATTTTATAATGAAACACTTCTAACTCAAGAGCAAAACAGCCAAGTACTCGCAGCATTGTTGGTGTTATTCCACACCAACATTCGTTTAATAATCGTGGATTGTTCTATATTAACAAAAGAATGGAAAGGCTCATTTAATTTGTCAATTTGGAACCAACAACAGACCGTTGGATTGAACCATTTTCAAATTGTTCGATTACTTTGACTGCAAACATAAAGGTGATTGTGTATTCTTACGGTTAGATGCATTGTTTGTTGGTGTGAGATAGCAGTCACACACGTTTAATAAAATCGGTAAGACAATAGTCTGTAGTGAATTTTTATGAGCGAAGACGAAACTAATGGTAAAATTAAGCAGGGAGAAGGCAAAGTCCGCGAAGGCTTAGGCAAAATTACAGGTGACAAAAGCGAGCAGGTTAAGGGCAAAGTGGAACAAGTGAAAGGCAAGGTCCAGGAAGAAGTGGGAAAAGCTAAAAGAAAAGCCTAAGAAGTATTAGTAACTCAACGTTTTAGACAGAATCGGTAAAAACGTTGTCCACCCTTATTTTAGAGAATAATCTCGTAAAACTTGAAATTAAATAGCTATTTAGAAACTTTGGTTGGAGAATAAAATGGTTAAGTGTGAAAGTTGTGGAGCCGACCTGCTTGAAGGAGCCAAATTCTGTTCAAATTGCGGGGTTCCCGTAGGCGTAAAAGAGGAGTTTACTGTCCGCTCAGAGGATCTTGTTGCGAAAATCAAGGAACTGCTTCATGAGAGCGACGTATCAAGGATCATTGTTAAGGATGAGAGCGGTAAGTCCCTTTTAGAAATACCAGTTTGGGCGGGTATTGTAGGAACAATATTAGCTCCTTGGCTAGCAGCGTTGGGCGCAATAGCAGCTTTAGCAACAAGATGCACCATCACAGTTATTAGGCAAAAAAGCGAGCTAAAACAAAGCCTATGATAGATTCAGAAACGACTTTGAAGACATCTCTCACCTGGGCAAATCTGAACCTAAAGACCTCACTCCCTGAAATTGATAAATTAGAGTGCCAATACAGTAAGTCAAGGTGATTAATTGTGAAGGGATATTCAACATCAATCGAGGAAGAGACGAGGAAAAACTCTGACTTCAGAAGAGTGCTTTACACTGGTAAGTATAGCCAGCTTGTTTTGATGAACCTCAAACCTTTAGAAGGAATAGGCTTGGAAACCCATGCAGACAGGGATCAGTTCTTCAGATTTGAGGAAGGTGAAGGTAAAGTTTTCATTGACGGAATCGAGCACTCATTCAAAGACGACGACGCAGTCATAGTGCCTGCGGGACCGCAGCATAATGTTGTCAACACCTCCAAAAACCTTGAGCTCAAACTCTATACAATCTATTCACCACCGGAGCATCAAGACAAGGTCGTTCGCCACACTAAAGCAGAAGCCCAAGCTATTCCGGAAGAATACAACGGTAAGCCTACAGAGTAGCAGGTGACAATTTCTCCAAGAAATTATGTTAGAAACATATTTGGGGAAATCTATTGCCACAATTTATGCATTGAACAAAGTTTGATTTTTTTCCGAGGATTACCAGTTGTCTGGGAGGCTTTCAAGGACAGATTAGTTACATGACAGGATCAAAAAACTTGCCTGGCTGAACTCTGCAAAAGGCTGGGCTGAAGGAAGAGCCAATCTAATGACTAACGAAACCATCTTTAAAGTATACGCAATGAAATAGGCTTTCAATGGATTGAAGTTAGCGCGCGCGTTCAAATCCCTGACCGACGCACCTTGTTTTTTTTTGGATAATGTTGTAACTACGGTTTAAACGACGGTATGAAGCTAGCCCTCGGCACCAAATAACCTTATTATGAAGTTATTTCTTAAATTTAAGCTTAAATTGGGCATTATATATGCTCACGCAAAAACAAATCATGATAGAAGGAACGTTTAGACCCCACGAACTTGGGTTCAATAGACTCCGGATGCTTGCGGCAGAACTGCTGATGGGCCTAGAAAGTAAGAGGCATTGCAGCTAAGAACACAACGATACCGGCTATCCCAAATACACCTGTCCACCGCCGTACTTTCTGAGCGCTCGTGATAGGGTGATTGTCTTTCATGGTTACTTAGCACCCATCATCATTATTGGCGCGTTACGCGGTGCTGTCTGCACAGCTTCCAACGCCCGAGCGATGCTCATGGCCCAAACCTCGATGTCCTTCCAGTCGCGGAAATCACCTTCTGAAAGAATTGCACGCGCGGCCGGCAGCTTTCGTATCATCCGGTGAGCCAAACTCAGCTTGCTGCTGTCCAGCCCTCCGAAGAAGACATGATGGTCACGCGGATGAATGGCTTCCATGAACTCGGTGATTTCCTTGGACTCGGCACCGACAATCAAGTCTCGACCTTGCGCATCTTTGGTTTCGGTTCCAAGCGGTCCTGAACTAAATAGCCAGACCTGGTGATCCGCCAAGGTGGAACTGTTTCTCCGCACGAACTCCGTGGCCTCTTTCATCCAGTGACCCATGTATAACGCACTTCCTATCACAATGGCGTCAAAGCCTGCAAGATAGTGGACTGCCTTCACTTCTCGGACCTCCGCCAAAATTCCATCCTGCTGAAGCTTCTCAGCGATGAACTCCGCGATTCCCTTCGTAAACTCGTATTTGCTTGCGTAGACTACGACTGTTTTCATTGATTTTTCACCTCGGTTTGATTTTGGTTAATTGTTTTTTTAATCTCGTTTTCTCCAAGGTCTACTCGAAGAGTGCCGCTCTTGCCGATCACTTCCAGAATAATGCCTTCCGCGAAAGTGGCTTGAACAAATTCGCCTATCGTACCCTCCAAAAGGACGCTGTCGCTAGAGCCATTGGTAAGAGTGACATTCTTGAGGTTTCTCTTTGAGTTGAGCTCAACCGAGAAAACCCGTTCTTTATCATTTGTTTTATTTTCCATTTTCATGCCTCACTTTACTGAGAAGGCGGCAATTGTGATTAGTTTTATTTGATCCAGATGCTTAGAAGTAAGTAATGGAGCTAAGAATTTAGCAGCGGTGAGTAGAAAAATGGAGCATGAATCAGGAATAGATAAGTTGTTTTTTGAACTTGCAAGCGAAAACAGGCTAAGCATACTGCACGAACTGAAGAAGGAAAATCTCAAAATGCAGGAAATTGCTCGCAGGTTAGATGTGACTGCAACAGAAGCATTTAGACAATTGGAACGGTTAAGCGCTGCTTTACTTGTTCAGAGGCAGCCCGATGGTACATTTGCCATTGCGGAGTATGGAGAGATTGTGTTGCAACTCTCTTCGTCAGTAGAGCCGTCACCCGCACCACCCCATTTTTTTTTAAACCACCGAACATAAAGTTAAATTTGTCAAACTTTTCGTTTAGATTTCAGGTTAAAACTACTCACTCAATGAAACGGTTTTTCGATGCCTGTGTATCACAGCAACAGAGAATACGGAAAGAAGCAAAGGCACGATTGCTAACCAAGGCAACTCAGGAACAGTTGGGGTTGGAGTTGGACTTGGGGTTGTGGTTGATGGCGAAGGAGGTGTTGGAGTTGCGGATGGCGTTTGAGGCGGTGGCGACGGGAAATTTGAGTTAGATGTGGCTGGAGAAATGTCGTTTACCCAATCAGGCAGAGTGAAGGTTGTCACACTGAAAGGTTTCATGAGTGGATAGGAATCTGAATTGTTGGCGTCTATAACATATGGGGTATCACCTATTCCGTCTCCGTCCTTGTCTGAGCCAATGTAAGTGCTCCAGTAGTTTCCTTGAGTGCCATTGTTCCAATAAGTTAGAGGGTTAGGGTTAGGTCCTATGAGGTAGTCGGGGCTGCCGATTTGATGCTCATTATTTACGAAATTATTGTCATAATATGTGTCTTTGTAGCCAGATGCTACCACTGCATAAGAATTGCCAGTGATGTTGTTAGCGTAAAACTGGTTAGAGCCGCCGCCTTTAACTGATGCTAATCCTATGTACCCGTTGTTTATTGTGTTTCCAACTATCGTGTTGTGGTCGCTTTGATCGCTCACTATTCCCGCTCGGCTGTTGTCTATGGTGTTTTTTGCAATAAGGTTCTGTGTGCCGCCAACGTCGATTCCCCAAGCGTGCCATGTTAAATTGTCGTTTGTCGCTGTGATGGTGTTTTGATAGACGATATTATTTGATGGGCTAATCTGTACTGTTCCAATCACTGTATTGTTGGTGATGTATGTGTAAGGTGTTTTTGTTGTGAGGGCTGCGTCATTTGTGACTATTTTTCCTATGTTGTTGTGGTTGATGAGTTGATAGGATCCTGTAGATAGGCTTATTCCCTCTGGTAAAATGCAGTTTATAATTTGGATTCCTTTTCCGCCGCCTTCAATGTCGTATCCTGGAATGTCCCCTCGTGTAGTTATAATGGTTAAGCTTTGGATAACTACATTATCGGCTTTGATAGTGATAGTGTTTGGTCCTGCAAATAGAGGCGAGCCCATGAACATTGTCGGCTGATCATTGTCTTTGATTATCGTGTTTTGGGCGTTTTCACCTATCAATGACAGTGTTTTGTTTATAGTTAGTGAGCTTTCAAGGTATATTCCACTTCGGATAAGTATGGTGTCTCCACTTGAGGCATTTCCAACCGCCGCTGCAACGGTTGAATAGTTATCGGGAACGACGATTATCTTGGAAGGTGTTCCAGAAGTAATCTTCGAGGAAACAAATAAAACTGTTAATAGAATGACAAGCATCAAAACAAATACTTTGTATTCGTTGCCCATAATAGCTTCTGCCGTGACTTGAAAATAAAAGCTTTCTTGTTCAGGCTTCTTGACTAACTCAAGTCAAAGTTTGAGGCTGTATGAAAACTCAAATCTAGTTTTAGAACTTGCGGCTTACGTTTAAAAAAAGTTTATGACCCCTGAGACATTTCAATAAAAACGGCAATTTTCTAAAACTAAGAATAGTTTTTACACAGTCTCGTTTGGGTTCAAGCCGCATTCTTAGTGGAGTTTCGTTGTGGAACGAAAAACTGTGCGCCCTTTTGAAGTAACTATTTCCAAGCCGTATTCGGTAACAATTTTCTCTAAGCAATCCTCATCCTTGGTGCCGGGAACCCAGTAAGCGCTAAGAACCCACCCGTCGCCTTCCTTCGCTACAGAAACCGCAGAAGCTGAACAGAATGACGGGCAAGCAGCCATAATTTGCTTCAACAGCCAAATCGCATCTTCTCGATTCAATGTACACACTTCAAGGTTCAAATGTTGAATTGTACGGCTTTCGATTTAAAATTATCCTAAAACTAATTTTCAGCCAGACGGGGTAATATTGTGCAGTCACTGTTCATCAAAAAAGTCACAGCGCGTAGGGTGTATCCTGAAGGGGAATGGCAACTAAAAGATTGATGGATCAAAGCCAAAAAAAGATGCGAAAAATCCTTAATCTCTTGAGAAGTTCCTTTTCCACTTCGCTCTTGCTGATGCTAACTGATCCGTCAATCCCAATTTTGGCTCTTTTGTTTGGCGTAACTTCATTACATTGCGCGAGCCTGAAAGGATTGGGTCTCTTATTACGTTAATGATTCTGCGAATTCGGTAACTTTCTTTTTCATCTGAGTGTCAATCTTCTCAGTCCGTCCGCGCAAAAAGAAAATCTTATCTGGAATATCCCAAACGACTATTTTGTTTCTACATTTAGAACATTTCTTCAAGACTGAGTCTCTGTGTCTCTGTTCCATAGCAATAATAACATTA
>PLYI01000117.1 GCA_003151735.1 Candidatus Bathyarchaeota archaeon
TCCTTAATTTTGTTTGCCTCAACTATTTCCTTGGGCAAGGTAACAACTAATGAACCCCCGACTTTCCTTGTTTTTGCTAAACATTCAGTCAAGTATACCACTATTACATATAATAATACATAAGTTATATTTAAATTACCTTTTTTAGACCGGGACATTAATTCAGAACCGAGCGACTTGACATTTAAGCATCTTTTTGGAGGGGTCAACTTGAAACCCTGTTTTTTCGCTGGAAATCTCAATAAACTCAAAGCTATTGGGTAAGATATCATTATTGATTAGTCTTTTCAAAAGATTCTATATCTCTTTACTTGACGAAAAATTTCTAATGTTGCTAAATGCTTGCCTATGACAAATATATAGGATATTTACGAAGATTATATATTGAGTATTAAGCATGGATATGATACAGGTGCTGAAATGATAAACGCAACCTGTAGAAAAAAACGCAGCAAACGCGCGTTATTCGCACTCTCACCCTTGTTTGTCGCATTATTCGTTGTCGGCTGGATCATAACCTGGATAGGACAATTGGGCAAGTAACAAAACAAACACTAACTCTGCCAAAGACATTTCGCTAATAGAAAAACCAGCTAAAGCGCCCACACCAAAAATCTCCATCGTGTTTTTTGATGTTCTTTTTGTGCAAAGCATAACCTTCAACAGAAATCGTTGTTCGAACAACTTTTTGGCTCGATCTAGCTGTTGGTTTAGCGTGAGCCTAAACTCGGTTAGGTGCCCTCTAATTAGTTTAAATTCATATTTGAAAATAACAGAATTTATTTACAAAATCTCCGATAAGAACACTACGAGGAATTGGAAAGATTGGCTGAAAAGGCTCTGGATATATCCCCAGTTTAGTTTTTGCATTTTTATCTTTCTCCTTTCCCCTTGTTCCTTCCCAGAGCCTCAGCAAACAATCAAAAAAGAAAGCATCTATAACCTAAAATCTAAAAGGCACTTGTTCAAACTGTTTTAACCGCTGAAATATAAAAACACGCAAGACACATACATAGTCAACTTTAGGTGAACGCCATAATCTTAACCAGGAGAACGATGGCGACACAACTTATTTTTAATTATTTAGATAAATTGTTGAAACAGTTAAAGGGATTACTTCTGGCTCCAGTTTATATCTTGTTTTCTTTCCAGTATTTCCACTATTTTTTCACCAGTTTTGCCGTCGCCGAATGGGTTAGTCCAATTTTTTTTATGATCAAGACTCATTTTAGACGCCTCAAGAATTCTATCAGGATCAGTACCAACAAGAACGTTAGAGCCAACTTCTACCGTCTCAGGCCTTTCAGTATTATTCCGCAAAGTTATACATGGAACGCCCAGAATGCAAGTTTCCTCTTGCACTCCACCAGAATCAGTCAAAACCAGCCTTGCTTTACCCTCAAGTTGCAAGAAGGCTAAATAATCCAAAGGTTCAACGAATGTAATGCCTGCAGAGTCTATTCCGAACGCGTCCAGTTGCTTTTTTGCCCTGGGATGAATGGGATAAATCAACGGAATCTTAAATTCCCTCTGAACTTTTTGCAGACCACAAATAAGCCCAGAGAATTTTTTCTTGTCATCAACGTTTTCCTGTCTATGCGCCGTAGCTAGCATGTACTGGTAACGTTCAACGCCTAATGTATCAAAAATTTGGCTCTTTGATTGAGCTATTTCTAAATTTTGATGTAGCGCATCAACAACCGTGTTTCCCACCAGAAAAACCTTGTTTTCATCAATACCTTCATGAAGAAGAATTTCCCGAGATTTTGGAGTTGGAGCAAACAAATAATCTGACGCATGATCAGCCAAAACCCTGTTAACCTCCTCAGGCATACTTCGGTCATAACTACGCAACCCAGCTTCCACATGACCAACTTTGATTCCAAGCTTTGCTGCAGCCAACGTGCCAGCCAAAACAGTATTGGTGTCACCTTGAACAAGCACCACATCGGGCGATTCTTTTTGCAAAACTTCTTCTATGCCGACAAGCATCTTGCCTGTTTGCTGTCCATGACTTCCAGACCCCACATCAAGATTATACTTCGCGTTAGGCAGTTTAAGCTGTTCAAAAAAGACCTTATCCATATTGTATGAGTAATGCTGTCCCGTATGTAAAATAAAAAAATCCAAACCTAACCTGACACATTCACGGATTATTGGGGAAAATTTTACTATTTCAGGTCTAGTCCCCAAAATTATGGAAATTTTCATATTTAGCATTTCACCTAACCAATAAATTATAGAAGATAATAATTGCTCTTTATTGATTAATAGGTTTACTTAACCGATCAAAGTTGATGAAAACTGCCTTTCGCTGAAACCTTAGCCATTTCTGCCGCTTTAGTCGTCATCTTTCTCTCTTTACCTGATTAATAGGTGTATATTTGTTTAGTTCTTCTATTGTACAATAAGAAAAAGCGCAAAACTAATTATAATCAACTTTAAGTGCACGCCATCCCCATGCCCAGGAGAACGATGACGGCACAAAATTGTTGGAAGCTAACCGGAATTAAATGAGATGACTGGTTTTATGGACTAGTGGACTATTTTCTACACTACTCCGGTGTGTCAACAGGAGTTTTGTGGCTCCGTAGCTAATTTCTTTTTTTTAGAATAACAACTGGTGATTTTGCGTGCGGTGGAGGGTTTGTTTTTGGGTTGCTTTTTCTGCTCAGGCTTTGGGGCGCTTTTGGGTTGCGTCTGCAGACGTCGTATTCCGTTTATAAATGTCATATTCCGTCTGGCAAGAAGCTTTTATAAACAATGGCTGGTTGGTCCTTCTTGTTTACTAACGCTTTCTCTATTAATTCAGTAACCCTTAGCTTTTGGTTTTTTCCATGTGTATTTGTGTACTTCGTGTGGGCTGCAGCGTTTATTAATACTCAATGTTTATTAATACTTAAGACTTGTGATATAAAGCTGAGGAACCACACCATGAAACTTCAAAAAATACCAAGCATAACAGTAATCGCATTAACAATAACTGCACTCTTCCTAATAGTAACAACAGCTGCACTGCTTAGCACCAACCAAACCGTTCCCCTAACCGGATCAATAACCGCAGTAAACCTAGGCGTATACTCCGACAGCGGTTGCACACAAACCGCAACAGCCCTAAACGTTGGAACCCTCAACCCAGGCGGCACCGCCACACAAACAGTATACATCAAAA
>PLYI01000103.1 GCA_003151735.1 Candidatus Bathyarchaeota archaeon
GGGCACGTGAAGTTGCCAAAAAGTCGCTCTAAACTCATTTGCTTCTCCAATTGATTCATCGCCGTTTTTGGTTAAATATCTCCTCCAAGCCAGTAACTGTTTTGGTTGGCCAAAGCTACTTTGCTGATTTTCAAAAAACTACCATAATTAAATGAATCATTCATAATCTTTCCTTTTTTATTCTAAAATAAGCGTGAAATGTCATGGCTGAACGGGATTCTGGGTTCGATGTGGGTGTATCAATTAATATCTTTTCTATTATATATATTATTTAAAATATATTTATGATGTATTTTTGCCTTTGATACTTATTTAGGCAAATTATTTATAGTATTGATGACAAATGAGTAGAGCCGTTGAATGAAAGCACTAACTCTTGTCATTCAACAGAAATAAAGGAGAAAAAGAAAAATGCAAAATATAAAAAACAAAACTATGGCAATTATAATCACCATGATTCTTGCAACATCAATGGCTATCTCAATCGGAGCATTACAACCAACAAAAGCAGACGTAATCAACGGAGTTAACTACGACAAACAAACTACTGACTTAATTAATGCAGGCATGACTTGGGCAGGGATGCCATATAACATTTCATCCTACCCTAACAGGCTGCTACTTTGGAACAGATTCCAAGATCAGATCCCCACATGGTGTTTTGGTATTACTTCGCCAAACCCAGTCGGTGTCGGCCAAACATTCAACCTCATCATGATGAATCCACAAGTACCACCAAACTCATTACTAACCAACAATATTCGCTACACATTCAAGGTTGTTGTGACAAAACCTGACGGCTCAACTGAAAACTTGCCCGCCACCGGTCAAACCGGCGGAAACGTTGCGGCAGGTCAAGGAGGAATCTCAGGCGACCATTTCGTCTCTGACTCAACAGGCTCAACCTACACAGCATACACTCCAGACCAAGTCGGCAACTACTCATTTACAGTTAATTTCCAACAACTACAATATCTCTGGAATACCACTAATGGCGGTGGAGACAACAACTACTATGGCACAACTTTCAAAGCTAGTAGCTACACAGTCATTGTTGTCGTACAACAGGACCCAGTGCACATTAATGGCGAACCACTAATTCAACCGGTACCAACTGAATATTGGGCTCGTCCAATCGAAGGTCAAAACGACCAATGGTACACTGTTTCCTCAAACTGGCTCAGCGGCTCACACGACCGTGACAACGGCGGCGCAGAAAACAGATACCAAGCCGATGGAACTGCACCAAACAGCCCACACATTCTATGGACAAAACCAACTGAAGACAACGGTATCGTCGGTGGAGCAAACCTTTCACGTACTGACGCTGGTAACGCCTTCAACGCTGGTTCACAATACCAGCCAAGATGGACTAACCAGGTTATCATGTTCGGAAGACTCTACTATTCACCTAACGCCTTAGCTTCTGGCTCAAGTTCATACATGGACTGTGTTGATCTAAAGACTGGTGAACTCCTTTGGGAGAGAAACACTGGTGCTGACCAATCAAACACAGGCGGCTTAGGTGTATCCACCACAGCAAACATGTTCTCATTCGGTTACTACTACAGCCAAGATGATCCTAACGAACACGGTGTACAGAACCCAGGTTGGCTATTCTCTAGCAACTACGCAATTGGCTACCAACCAGAACGTGGATTCCCATGGCTAAACATAACCAACGTCCCATCTGGCTTTGAATTGAATGCGCCAGAAGGTGAAAACCTACGATATGTCATAACCAACCTCGGAACCACTGCAAACCCAAACTACTACCTCTCAGAATGGAATTCATCTAAAGTAATCCCAATGATTGCATCTGGTGGCAACCCAACAAATCTAGATATCATCGGCAACGTACCATTATCACCTGCACCAGCCAACACATACTGGAACGGAACAGCCTGGGCACCAGCAGTGGTAACTGTCACGACTATTCCTGGTTACGGCACATTTACATCCTCGGGACCACCTGCTAGCCTCGGACTTGCTACATCAACAGGGCCATCATATGACTTCAACGTATCATTGCCCTACTTTGCGACAACACCAACCATCAGAGCAGGAGTAGTCGGTGACTTTATATGGGGTAGCAACGGAACATGGGCAACAGGCACAAGCGCACCCTCATACTATTACCCGTCTGAGGTAACCGTTTGGAAAATAAGTCTCAAACCACAAACGCTCGGCAACATAACCTACATGACCAACATCGCTATAGATGACCCAATCACTAACCAGAACAACCTGTTCGAACGAGCATCCGGATCTGAACATCGCTTTGTCTCAATCGAGATTCCAAGTTGTACATTCCATATCTATGACATGGACACTGGAAAAGAAATTGCAAAAACTGACGCCCAATCATCCTTAGAAGCTTACGGATACTTCACATGGCCAAGCCTAATCTCACAGACGCAGACAAAGATGGCATACGGAATATTATACACTGGAGGCTACACTGGAGCAGTCTCAGCATACAGCCTAGCAAACGGTAGTTTACTGTGGAGAAATGTCTATCCATCAGGTGGAGAGAAAATCCCGAATTTCGTCCAGATGATCGGTCTTATCGCTGACGGAAAGATTTACGTTGGCACACACGAACACTCAGCTGACACACCGCTCTACAAGGGTGAACGCATACATGCTCTAAATGCAACCACTGGCGAAACAATCTGGGACATGTCAGGATGGGCATACCCAATGACCTTCGCAACAGCAGACGGAGTTATGGTCTACTGGAACAACTACGATGCACAAATCTATGCAATTGGCAAAGGACCAACCGCAATGACAGTTTCGGCACCTGATACCGCCTCGCCACTTGGATCATCTATCACCATCAAAGGCACGATACTTGACGTATCTGCAGGCACAAAACAAGAACAACAAGCTGCACGATTCCCCTACGGAGTCCCAGCAGTCTCTGACGCAGCTCAGGCACAATGGATGGAATACGTCTATATGCAGAAGGGCAGACCAACCAACACTACAGGTGTCCCAATTACCCTGAGCGTTGTTGACTCAAACGGCAACTTTAGGGATATCGGAACAACAGTAAGCAACGACGGATTTTTCAGCCTCAACTGGAAACCAGACATAACCGGACAATACACTGTCTACGCATCCTTCGCTGGCTCTGAGTCTTATTGGCCAACACATGCTATAACCTCATTTAGCGTTGACCCGGCAGCAGCAACACCATCGCCTTATCCAGTAACTGTTTTGCCGCCGACTGAGATGTATTTCATGGGAACCGCAGTTGCGATTATTGCTGCTATAGCTATCGTTGGCGCCTTAGTGTTGCTTTCAGTTAGAAAGCGACCATAAATACGCCAAACAATCACCTTCCTTTTTTCTTTTTTTAAAAAACAAATGAAGAAAAGCTTGGGATAAATGTTTTTAGTGTTTTGTGGCATAAATTAATGTTGTTTTTTACTATATTTATTATTTAAAATATATTTATGTGTATTATTTGAAATATTTTTACATTATATTGTTATTTTTAACATTATTTTGGTAACTTATATATACCATGATAACATTTGAGTGAGCCGTTGGATGATAGCAGTAACGCTTGTCACTCAACAAAATCTATGGAGAAAAGAAAAAATGCAAATGATAAAAAATAAAACTATGGCAATTATTATCACCATGATTCTTGTAATATCAATGGCTATCTCAATTGGATCGCTACAAACCACAAAAGCATATGGATCAGCGACTCAAACAGCAATTACTCAGGGCATGTACTGGACTGGAATGACCGGTGATGCATCTGCTACCAGACTGCTTCTCTGGAACAGATTCAACGACACCATACCCACACACGTATACATTATTACCGCACCAACACCAATCGGTATTGGTCAACGATGCAACATAGTATTCTTTAACCCCCAGCTTCCAGAAAGTGCATCAGGAACCGATGGCAACAGCCCAAGGTACACATACACATTCCAAGTAACAAAACCTGACGGAACCGTTCAGAACTTCCCAACATCGACACCCCCAAGCTACTCATCCTGGAGCCAAAACTCTATTCAACAAATCAACGGACAATACGTCTTCCAATCTGACTCAACAGGCTCATCTTACATGTCATACATACCTGACCAACTAGGCAACTACACCTTCACAGTCAATTTCGTTCAATTCCAATATCTCTGGAACGGAACAACATACTCAGCAAACGGCAGAACATACACAGGTGGTTCCTCTAACTACTATGGAGTAGTCTATAAAGGAAGCACTTACACTACAACACTCGTTGTGCAGCAAGACGAAGTTTCCCTTACTGGTTTGACTGTACCGTCATATGACCCAGTACCCACAGAATATTGGGCTCGTCCAATAAACCAAGAGAACCAAAATTGGTGGACGATCGGTTCAAACTGGTTAGGAAACAGCAATGACTTCAACAACGGTGGTGGCCAAAACGCATTCCAAGCTGATGGTACAGCACCAAACACTGGCCACATATTGTGGACAGTGCCAGAAGAAGACTCAGGCATTCTAGGCGGAAGTAACACTGGAGGAAACGCAAACAGCTTCAACACCGGCTCACAATATCAGCCAAGATTGACCCCGCCAACATACGGTGGAATGGGTCCAATCATCATGTACGGAAGACTCTACTACTCACCAAGCATCTACTACACTGGTTACAGTGAACTGTTCAATGCTATTGACCTTAAAACAGGACAGTTCCTGTATCAAGTCAACACTACAGCAGTTACAGGTGCACGCAACTTGCCTGCATTCGGCTACTACTATGACCAAGAAGACATTAACGAACACGGTATCCAAAACCCAGGCTGGCTATTCACAAGCACTTTTAGCGTTGGGTATCAACCAGGGTTTGGCTATGCAGAACTACACTTAAGCAACGTTGCAACATTCTCAGGTGGATCACAAACCAGAGGTGCAAACGGTGAAAGTCTCGGTTACGCGATCGTTTCAAACACTACCCACAGCTTCTTGACTCAATGGAATTCTTCAAGAGTAATTCCAATGATATCATCAGGTGCAGCTCCAAACACAAACAAATACATTGGCAACGTACCATTAACTCCAGCTAGAACGGGCAGCGACGTCTGGAACGGCTCAATGTGGGGTCCAAGTTCCGCAACGAACTTCACTGGATTACAATTGAACTCAGCTACAAATCCAAGCTATGACTTTAACGTCTCATTGACCTACAACGGTCAACCATTCCACGTCACCTCAGCAACCGTCGGAGCCTCTAAGGCAGGCGACATAGTCTGGTGCTATAACGCTTCTTGGCCAACAGGTACTAGCGCACCATCATACGCTTATAATCAAAACGTTACAGTCTGGGCAGTCAACATTAACCCCACATCAGCTGACTTTGGCAAAGTACTTTATGTTTCAACCATCGACACTGAACTTAACCCAACAAGCGCAGACTCAATAACAGGAAACCAGAACCTACTATTCGAACATGCAGACGTTAACGAAGGTGTATTCGTCGCTATTACAGTCCCAGCACAACAGTACTATGTATTCAACATGCGCACTGGAGCGAAACTGTTCACAACTGACCCACAATCGCAAACCCTCAGTCCATTCGGCTACTACACTTGGCCCAGCTTAATCTCTGGATCACAAGTCAAAACAGCCTATGGCATGTTATACACTGGAGGCTACAGTGGAACAATCAGCGCATACGCATTGAACTCAACTGGAGACAGTGTTGCACCAGTATGGAGATACGCAGTTATTCCTTCAGGAACAGCCGGAACTATCAAATCTAGCCCTGGCATGTTAGCTGGAATTGCTGACGGCAAACTCTACATTGGAGCACACGAGCACTCTGCATTGACCCCCCTCGAATCTGGCAACGACATGAAATGCTTAAACGCTACTGACGGAACCTTGATCTGGCAAATGAGCGGATGGGTCTACCCATCAACATTCGCAGTTGCAGACGGAGTAATGACATACCTCAACAACTACGATGAACAAATCTACGGAGTAGGCAAAGGACCAACCCAAATGACCCTACAAGCACCTGACGCAGGCATACCTCTTGGCAACTCAGTCACAATCAAAGGCACAGTTACCGACATCTCTGCAGGCACAAAACAAACAGCCCAAGCAGCAAACTTCCCCAACGGTGTCCCAGCAGTCTCTGACGCAAGTATGAGTCAATGGATGGAATACGTCTACATGCAGAAGTCACAACCCACAAACGCTACCGGTGTCCCAGTTACTCTAAGCGTTGTTGACGCAAACGGTAACTTCAGGGAAATCGGATCAACCGTAAGCAATGACGGATTCTTCAGCTTGAATTGGAAACCAGACATTACAGGCCAATACACAGTGTACGCTTCATTCGCAGGCTCTGAATCCTACTATTCATCACACGCTGTATCAGCATTCAGCGTTGATGCAGTAGCACCAACACCAGCACCACAACCAGTTGCAGCACTACCTCCGCTTGATACATACATTTTCGCGGGTGTAGCAGCAATGATAATTGCAATAGCTATAGTTGGCGTCGTAATACTGATAGCAGTAAGAAAGCGACCATAAATACTCTAAACAACAATCAATTATCTTTCTTTTTTTGTTTTTTAAAAAATATCCTGAGGAGAGCTTGGGGTTGAGTGGGTTTTATGTCTGATGTGTGTGTATTATCAATTATTAATTGATATCTTTTCTACTATATTTATTATTTAAAATATATTTTTAACACTATTTTTATTTTGATGCTTATTTAGGCAAATTATATATATGTTTGATAACAAAATGGTGAGCCGTTGAACGAAAGCACCAACGCTTATCGCTCAACAAATTTTTATGGAGAAAAAAGAAAAATGCAAAAAAATAAAAGTTTAGCTATTGCGATTTCGATATTACTAATTGCTTCAATGTCAGCATCAGCAATGCTCCTACCAAGCACTAGCGCTCACACCCCTTCATGGCAAATCCCAACGTTCGCACACATATATGCCGCAACTGATCCAATAGGCGTCGGTCAGAAGGCATCAATATACTTGTTTCTGACACCAACATACGCCGATACAAGTATGGCCAACGACTATAGATTCCATAACTACAAGCTCGTCATCACAGCGCCCAGCGGCAAAGTCACGGAACAAAATTTCGCTACTTGCCAAGATACGACGTCCAATCAGGGCACATCATTTGTCCCTGACGAGGTCGGCAAATACAACTTGACGTTCATATTCCCAGGTCAATACGTTAACGACTACTCACATTTGAACAACTCTGCATACATGAACGACTATTACATGGCCAGTAATGCAACAACGACTCTTACCGTACAGCAGGACTCAATATTGGAAATTTCTTATCCGCCGCTTCCAACTGAATACTGGACACGACCAATCTTTGGCGAAAACGTAGCTTGGTTCTCAGTTTCGTCAAACTGGTTAGGTAGTGGCATGCCAGGTTATGGTTCCTCAACTGGACCAAACATACGATGTTTCCCAGGTGACGCCGTCGGTTCTCTAACGTCCCACATCATGTGGACTAAGTCCATCGGTCAACCTGGAGGTGTAGCTGGAGGAAACAACCTTGAAAACATAGGAAACACGTGGTTCGAAGGCACTGCATACTCTCAAAGATACACCAATCCGATAATTGTAGCTGGAATGCTCATCTACAGAGAACCGCTTGAATCTACAGGAACTGCTGGACCAACAGTCTGCGTTAACCTATTTACAGGACAGGAAATCTGGAGACGAACCGATGTACCCTCATTCTCCTTTGCCTACGTGCAAGACATGGAAAACCCCGACTTCCACGGAGTTCGACCAGCATATCTCTGCACAAGCAACTTTGCCCAAGTATACGACGCAGCCACAGGATCGAGCGTATTCAACTGTTCTGCAGTACCATCTGGTACAAACGTAGTAGGCCCGAATGGAGAAGTAATGAAATACATATTCTACAACAATGCAACCGGCACTCAACCACAAGACTATTACTTGTGCCTATGGAACTCAAGTAGATTCTGGCAAACGGGAAGTATGCAGGAGCGCAACCTTCAGTCAGTAACTCTCACTACAACAACAAACGTGTCATCAACAACTTACGTTAACGGCGCAGCCACAACGACGCTCACACCTGTAACAACAACAGTAACTCAAGTCAATGCAAGCCGAAGCCTATTTTATGAGTGGTTAAACCCCACAACACAAAACGTCTCAATATCTTGGCGCAACAACCAAGCGGGATCACCAAGTATAGTTGCAGCATTCTACGGTGACATATTACTATGCAGAAACGGCTCGTACCCATCCTCAGTAGCACCGACCGGCAACCCCTCATACAACTACTTTGCTGTTAACCTCAACGCATCCGTCGGCCCAATAGGCTCAGTACTATGGTGGAACACTGTTCAGCCAGCAATTGATCCAGTATATGGCAACATTACAACCGTCTCATTCGCAGGCGCAGACAAAGCTGGCTACTTCTGTGAATCCTACAGACAAACAGCACAATTCGCATTCTTTAACATGCGGACAGGCGCATTCATCAAATTGAGTGACCCACAACCAGCACTTGACTACTATGGCAGCACTGGATCCGGCGCGCTAAACAACGTCGTTGCTTTTGGCAGATGCTATGCGGGCGCATACTCTGGTATACTGTACTGCTATGATATGGCAACTGGCAATGTACTGTGGACATACGGTAACGGCGGTTCAGGCAACACCACTTACAGTGGTGTAGAAGTTCCAGGTCATTACCCAGTCTTCGTCAAAGCTATTGGCGGTGGAACCCTTAACGACGGAGTCATCTATACAATCGTTACAGAGCACACTTTCGAAACACCAATTTACAAAGGCGCATTAACACGAGCAATTAACGCATCTGACGGAAGCGAAATTTACACACTTACAGCAGCCACAGGCGAATTTGGCGCTGGCAGCTTTGCCATAGCAGACAGCTACTCCAACTTCTTTAACAGCTACGACTCACGCATCTACACCCTCGGCAGAGGCCCAAGCGAAACTACAGTTTCAGTTGGACCTAAAAGCTCAACAATCGGCGGCAACATAGTCATTGAAGGTGCAGTCACAGACGTTTCTGTAGGTTTACAGACCACTGAGATACAAGGACGCTTCCCAGCAGGTGTTCCAGCTTGCGCTGACAGCAGCATGCAAGACTGGATGGCTTACGTCCACCAGCAACAGCCAAAACCAGCCAACTTCACAGGCGTTAACGTACACTTAATTGTCTTAGACTCAAACAACAACTACCAAGACCTCGGCACAACAACCACTGACAGCAAAGGATACTACAGCTTAACTTGGACACCAAACATTCCAGGCGACTTCAAAGTCTTTGCATCCTTCGAAGGCACTCAGGGTTATTGGTCATCATCTTCAACAACCGCATTCAACATGGCAGATGCTGCACCTACGCCATCGCCATATCCTGTAACTGTTGTACCTCAAACTGAAATGTACGTCATAGGTGCAGCAGTCGCGATAATTGCAGCTGTAGCTATAGCAACATTGTTGATACTCAAAAAGAAATAGACACAAAGTATCCAAACAATCTTTCCCCTTTTTTAGTTTTTAAAAGTATGGAGAAAAGAATGGCTGAGAAGGCTCCGGCTCTAAAAAAGAATCTGCTTATTCCTGAGCATTTTCTCTTTTCTCCTGTGTTCTTCACCGGAGCCTCAGCAAACCCCTCCCAAACTGTTTCCTTGAAAATTGAAAAATGACTTCATATCTTGCTTAAAGTTTAAACAAGTGAAAACGGTTATTAACAAGAAACATGTAGGCATAGACTTAGAGCGGTAAGAGGAAAAAGTAATGTCTGAAGTAGTCACTTCGTTGCCCATAGCAACTCTAATAATTATGGCTATAGCAGCCGGAATTGCTTTCTTAAACTCTGGAATAAACAGGGTCTTAATCAACTACTTCATCGGCTGGGAACAATATCGCGTCATGCAGAGAGAAATGGCTGAGTACCGCTCAGAAACCATGGCAGCTATGCGCGCAAAAGATACAAAACAGGTTGAAAAACTCAAGAAGAAAGATTCACAGATAAAAAACATGCAAGCAAAAATGATGAAGCCCCAAATGGTCCAATTCGGAATCTCATTCGTGTACCTCATTGTTTGGTTTTTGGTGTTAACGCCTGTATTCGGAGGCACCCAGATGGCTTTCATACCGGGCATCGGGTCAATTGCCAACGCACATCACATTGTTAATGGAGTGCTTGTTATATCTCCCAATGCTATTCCAGTGTTCTACTGGTACCCAATCTGCTCACTATTCTTCGGGCTACTGTCCTCACGCATCATAGGCATCATGCCTATAGAGCAGGGAGCAATATAATTCCAAAAAATGGGTGACAGCCAAATGGCCAAACAAGAAAAAACCCTCGCTGCCCCCAAAAAAACAGTAATCTGCATATCAGGACTGGCTGGAACAGGAAAAAGCACGCTATCCAAAAAACTTGCCGACAAATATCACCTGAGATACTTTTCTGGCGGCGATGTTCTGAAAGAGTTGGCAAAGCAAGAAGGTTACGATGTGTCTGTTCAGGGTTGGTGGGAGAGTCCTGAAGGATTAAAATTCCTTAATGAGCGAGTAAATGACCCAAAATTTGACAAGACAGTTGACGATAAACTTTTAGAGTATGCGCAGCAAGGAAATGTTCTTTTGGACAGTTGGACTATGCCTTGGCTGTTAAAGGAAGGCTTCAAGATTTGGCTGGAAGCTTCATTGGAGAAAAGAGCGGCAAGAGTTGCCATAAGAGATGGAATAACTGTTGCTGAAGCGTTTGAAGTGCTTAAAGAAAAAGAGGCTCGCACTAAAGCCATTTACAAGTCGTTGTATGGGTTTGTTTTAGGTGAAGATTTTAAGCCGTTTGATTTCATTTTAGACACTGATAACTTGAGCGCAAACGAAGTCTTTGAGGTTCTGTGCAAGGTAATCGATAGGGTAGTTATTTCTGTTCCCAACATCTGATTTTCGATAACAGAGTTATAGAGGACTTAAAACTACAAAACAACAATTTGCCCTCTCCTGAAGAAGCATTTCTGCGCAGTTTAGCGGAGTAGGAACAGATTCACCCAAAAAATATCCTCTGCCTAACTGCTATTCTACCCCAACAAAAGTCAACAGCCCTTTTTTCTAAGGATAAAATATCAACAAAACTTCCAGAGACTTATCGCTTATGAAGTTATCAGAAGCACTGGCTTATCATTTAAGCTGTAATTCTAGTTGGCTGAATAGGGGCGGTTTGTATTTGGATTTTGTTGTTGATTTTCAAATTTTTGCAGATGAGGTTGAGTGAGCTTTCGGTAAAACGCAAAAGATTTTTCCCTTCGTCAGTAAGCTTGAAAATTTTTCGCGGCCTGTCTGTATCCATGGTCCAGTCACTCTTTACAAAGCCTTCTTTCTCCAGTAGCCCTAGTAGGGGGTAGACGTTGCTAGGTCCGACGTAGACGCCGAAGCCCTTTCGGATTTTGGTGATGATCTGGTATCCGTGCATGGATTCTTGCTCTAAGTATTGAAGGATAATCATTTCTAAAAGGCCTTTGGTGAGTTTTGTTTGAACTTCTTTTTGGTAGTTATTGTTCATTTTATGTTTTTCTCCTTTCTGCTGTTGTTGTGTTGTACAAAAATACAATGTGTCTTTCTGAGACACATTTCTCATGTCTTCATAGTGCGTAAAGAGCCAAATAACCCCTTGCACATAATGCAAGCATATCAAAATGACTGAGAAAGCTTACACGTCGAACACAAGAACATATCAATACGTAAAATATGTCTTAAAAATCATTATTTCAACCATATATTCTGTTTAAGGGGAACTGTACAACAGGAAAACATAAAACACATTCTCGACAAATCAAAATGACTTTGGGAACAGTTGTGAAAGTAAAGCGATGTTCAGTATTTTCAAATCTTTGCTACTAGTACATTTGCAGACGAGAACAAAAGTATATTCGCAATCTATACCATGAATAATATGTTTGGTTCCACAAATGAGTTAAACATCTTGACCCCTTGCTAAGTAACAGATTTGGAGGAAAGTAGTTTGACCCAACAGTTGGCAACTAAAAAAAGAGAAGAATTACAGAATAAGATGGCTTCAGTTTTCCGTGAAGAAACCAAATGGCTTCCTGTCGAGTTGCAAGAAACGCTATTAGACGACGTGGTAACCGCGTTTGAGAACAGGCTTATCGTTTTCAAACGTGTGAAAATGGTAAGATAAAAAAAACTTTTGATTCTCTAATATATTATTTTGAAAGCATTATGCCTAAAACTAAGAATTGAGTCTGAAGAAGTCGGCCCAGGATATTTTCCAAATCATATAAGAAAACTTGAGTGAATCCCAGATTTGGGTACCGTTGCTTATTAGGGAATGGCTAAGAGCTGGCTCCAAAGTTATCGCTCCTCAATCTAAACTCTCAGTTGAATACCTTTTTTTATTTTTCTAGACAATCCTACTGAAACGTTAAAACCGGAAAAAACATTTTAGCCGTATGCCTAAAAGAAAACTATACCGAGCTGAATTAGATATTCTTAAGTTCTGCAGCCAACCCCGCACTACGAGGAATTGGCCGAGCGGTTTGTAAAGAAGTAATTAAGAGGGGTTTCTAATCTTTCCAGCAGCAGTCAGACCTTTGTATTTTGGTTTCTTGAAGTTCAACTTTTCCGCCTTTAACTACTATAGCGTCCACTTTGCCAAAAAACTCTGTGTAACCAATCACTTTATTTGCGGTCATACTTACCCTCTAAACTTTTAGTTTGAGTCTCTCTTCTATTCTATGCTATTCAGATTTAAGACTTATCATTGTGAAAACTCTCCAACGCACACAGGGCAAACTATTTGTGATTTACGTTGAATATACATCACCTCATAGACGCAAGCACAGAACCAGATATTGCATTTTGGGCAATGCTTAAACCCATCACCGATGAATTTGCCGCAAGCATCGAGTTAAAAAAACCCCGAGATGCCGGTCCAAGATTAATAACTAATTTCTATGTACAAATTAGGTTTGAGTGCCTTAAAAACGGCGTTATCTAATATTGAAGAAGAACTAAAATTCGACAGTCAATTATTGATCAAAATGGGAAATTTTCTTAATTTTATTCCAAACTTGGACGCCTAGATTTATTTGAATAGCAACCCTGCGTTTTTCCACTGGTCTCTTGCCAGCGATAAGTGTCCGCTTGGGCTTCCATGGAGCGAATAGAACACGTAGCAGAGGTAGTTGCATTGGGTGCAGTTATGGTATGTTTCTCTTAAGTTCTTGAATTCCTTGCTATTCCATTTCTGCGGCAAATCAAAGATTGAACCCGCAAAATTGTGGCTGTGGCAGCCTGCGACCCTGCCTAAATGGTCAATCACCAAGAACTGATTAAGCGCCTGGCATTTCCATGTCCTCTTATCTTCCAAATAGATGCTTCGAAGAGCTTCCAACAGTTTATCTGTCATGAGAATTTTCTTGTTTTCCTTCTTCATCTCAATAAGCGAGTTGCAGAGGTTAACCATGGCTTCCTTATCCGTTATCACGAGCTCATCGTTTGCCTTACCAATCTTAAACAGTTGTTTACTATCTAACGAAGTGTCATACGCGTAGAGGCAATACCAAACGGGGATTCCTTTTCCAGTAAAATAATTAGTTATATCCACAATTTCATAGAGGTTTTTCTGGGAAATCGTCGGTGTAACACTAACTTTTACTCCTTCTTTATGGAGGATTTCTACGGCTTGAGTGCCACTTTTCCAAGCGCCTGGCACATTTTTTAGGTAATCATGCTTTGCTTCATCGAGGCTGTCGATGGAAATTGCTACAAAATCCGCTTTTCTCAGAACATCGATTTTTTGTCCGGCTAAACTTCCATTGTCGTAAACGGTTGTGACAAATAATTTTGTTGCATAATCGATTATTTCGCCGATGTCATCTCGAAGTAGAGGATCTCCGCCTGAAAGTACGAGCTCGACAATGCCGAGTTCTTTTAGAATGTCAAACCCTTTTTTTATTTCGTCGGCTGAAAGCTCTTTTTGGTCTTGTTCTTTCCAGACGTTGCAGCCGCGGCATTGGTAGTTGCATTTTCGTGTGACTAACCACTGTGCATGGTGAGGTTTGCCTGGAGCAAGTGAACGAGCCACTATGGATGCTGCTTTTCTGAGACCTGGTGTCAAATAAGTGTCACTAGCCGATTGATTGTATTTACTTATCTCATGTTGGAACTATAAAAACCATTATTAGCCCCCGCCTTGCTCTGGCGGCATGTATGGAACATTCAGCGTTCTAAATGTGCTCAACGCAAATTAATGTGATAATGCCGTCCAAAGATGGTCCGAAGCCGGTCTTGGCAGCATCTCCGCTGAATCATCTGAATGCATGAGTATTCGTTTGTTTAGGTTAGGGTTGAATTCCCCGATAACGTCAGCGTAGATATGCTCTTTGCATAGGGCATCAACTATTTTGTCTGCAGCCGTAGGGTCAGCTGCGATGAGCAGCGCACCTGAACTAATCAGCTGTAATGGGTCAATCTCATAGAACCTGCAAATCTTCGCTGTCTCCGGCTCAACGGTAATCCTCTCCTCAAAAACCCGCACACCTAAACCCGCAGCATCAGCCATTTCGTGGATGCCGTTCAAGACTCCACCTTCAGTTGGGTCATGCATCGCGTGAACTCCGCCTACCTTGTAAGCAGTCAAAGCGTCTTTCACAATGCTTATCTGTTTGTAGAAGCCTTTGGCGCTTTCAAGAATTTCAGGACTAAAAATTTTTGCGAGTTGCGGTTCGCGGTCAGTTGCTAATATGGCTGTGCCCTCGATTCCTGCGCTCTTCGTCAAAATCAATTTGTCGCCAGACTTCGCTCCAGCTGCTGTGACGTATTTGCCTTTTTCTGTTAAGCCCATTATGCAGCCTACCACAATCGGGTTAGCTAAGCCAGGCGTTGATTCACAGTGCCCGCCGACAATGGCGATGCCCAGTTCTTTTGCGGCATTATTCATTTGGCTGCTGATTGTTTCCACGATTTTGCTATCCGCGTTTTCTGGAAGCATGATGCATGAAAAGAAAAATGCGGGTTCCACACCGAAAGTGGCGACGTCGTTAGCGTTAACGTTTATGGCTTCCCACCCCACACGTTCAACCGCTCCCGTGATTGGGTCCATTGAGATTATGGCATCTTTGGTTCCTAAATCCAAAACTGCCCCATCGACACCTGCAGCTGGCCCCAAAATGACTTCGCTGCGGGCGGCGCCGAGGTTTTTGAACACTACATCTTTTAGGATGTCTATTGGGATTTTTCCAGGTGGAAGTTTCATGCTTATTCCATTGTTAAAGCTGGCTTTTAAGTTGTGGGAAAATACGTAGAACCGCATGCATGATGGGTACTGCAATTATGAGGCCGATGAGCATTTGTATGATGTTGAATGGAATTTCCACTGCTGCTAAAGCTACTGGGTAGCCTAAGGCAAGAGTTTCGTAGAGGAAGTATCCAGCAACCATCTCAAAGCCGCCGATTACGATGGCTATGGTTGCGCATATTGTGAGGCTTTTTATTTTTTGGTTTAGTTTTTTGGTTAGAAAGCCGACGAGGAAGCCTTCTATGCCTTTTATAGTGAAGGTTCCGGGTGCATATTGTGCTGCTACAAGAGCGTCGGCTATTGATGCGCCAGCACCCGCTACCGCGCCGACTAGTGGCCCGAAAAGTAGTGCAGCAACGTAGATGAGTGTCTCGCCGAGGTTGAAGTATCCGCTGGTTGCGGGAATTGGAATTACGAATAGAAGTGTTGCGGCGGCTACTAGTGCAGCGAAGATTGCTGCTACTGCTATTTTGAATGCGGGTGATCGGTTGAAGTTGGTTTGCATGTTTTGCGCCTTAGTATAGTTGTGGATTTAGTATAGTTGCAGCTATACTATCTAATAAACTTGGCGTCTTACATAAGCAACTGAATCTCATCAAACGCCGCCAAAACCTTCCTACCCCGCGCAGTAATGCGGAAAAATTTCTTCCCCTTCTCTTCGTAGCCAATCACGAAACCTCTATCTGAAAGCTCATTAAGGTGTTGGTAAACGGCGGCGCGCGTCATTATCTTGCCCAATTGCTTCCACAAATCATAGCCATAAGTGTCTTTTTCGCTGAGAATCTTAAGAATCTTCTGTTTAGTGCTAATCGCAAGCCCCAAACCCGCCGTCTTCTGTTTTTTCGTCAACGCTTGAAGAACGTCGGTCGCTTTAAGACCGCTTCCAGTAATAAGGCACACAACGCTGTTGTCTCTGGAAATCTGGTCAGCCTTCAACTTCTGCAAAGCCGCCACAACTGCTGCACTTGCAGGTTCAGCGAAGACTCCTTCCAATTTAGCAACTTGAAGTTCAGCTGCTAAAATGTCTGCGTCTGAAACGGTCAACGCTAAACCTTTTGATTCTTTAATGGTTTTAATTGCTAATTCGCTCTGCAACGGTTCCCCGACAAGAATGGCGAGTGCACGTGTCGCTGGGGTGCGGGATTTTGAAGAAGGCTGCTCTGTTAATTCGCCAACTATGGGTGCGCAGCCTTCCGTTTGGACTCCAACCATCCGAGGCACCGAGTTGGTTAACCCCAGTTGCTTGAGTTCTTTAAAGCCTTTCCAAAGCGAGTAGATCGATCCGCCGCTTCCCATCGAAACAATAACCCAGTCAGGAACCTCAAATTGCTCAAAAATTTCATAAGAAATCGTTTTTTGAGCTTCAACCACCAGCGGATTGAGTTCAGCAGTGGCTTGGTACCAGCCTGTTTCCTTAGCCATGGTTGAGGCTTTTTTGATTGATTCATCCACGAATTCGCCTGTTTCCTCGATAACTGCATCGTAAGCAATCATTTGCGCTAGTTTTCCCACGTCAACGATTTTTGGGACCAAGAGATGACAAATAAGTTCTGCTTTTGCGGCGTAGGCAGCTAAAGAAGCTCCCATGTTGCCGTTGGTGGCGCATACCAGCGTGTCTGAATGAAGGTCAATTGCATTTGACGTTAAAAGTGCTGCAGCGCGGTCTCTGTATGAGTTTGTTGGGTTTCTGGTTTCATCTTTTAGGTAAAGTTTTGTTAGTCCCATGGTTTTGGCGAGTCTCTCAGCCTTATGCAAGGGTGTTCCGCCTTCCCCTAAACTAACCATGTGAATCACTGGTGGAAGCAACTGTTTATATCTCCAGAACCTAAGTGCCCCAGAAAACTTGACTGCTTTTTTCTTAGCTAAGTCTGCATGATACTCTAATATTCCGCCGCATTTTTCACAGTTGCTTCTAAGTGGATAAACTGGGAATTTTGTTCCACAATGCACGCATTGGAGGCGTATGTCGTTAGCTTGTGGCATTTCGTTAACTACTATTACGTTCCCCCATTTCTCTTTTATCCAATCCTTAACATAGAAAAAATTGCCTTGCATTAAACTATAGTCTGTAGTTTCTGGGCGGCATAGTTTTTGAAGGGGAAAATCTAAATGTGACTTCTTCAAAGATTAATACAAACACAATAAGAGTTGCGTAAAATGAGCACAGTTAGAGAAGACCCAATTAAAATGCATAAAGACGCTAACGCGTTAATGGAAAGCGGCAAGTACGTAGAGGCACGTGACCTATTTGTCAAAGTAGCTGAACTCTACTACAAGGGACAGAACTATTTTGGCGCATCAGAAATGAATTATAAGGCGGGCGAATGCAGTTTTGCCTTAAAAGATTATCAGAAAGCCATGGAGCTATTTTCAAAATCCGCTGAAATAGCATTGGGTAAGGGATTTGACAGATACGGCCTTAGTGCACTTGAGCAAGCACGCGACAGCCAAAAAGCGTTGGGCAACACCAAAGAAGTTGAGGAACTGGAGAAGAAAATAAAGGAACTCAACGATAAGCAAAAAGAGCCTGAAGGCGAATCTTCGTTCTCCGTGTTTTCCTAAATCCTCAACACTCAAAAAATAGAACCTGCCTCTTTTAGGGTTCTACCCCTCCCCTCTATCGTTTCTTACAATGAGTTTCTATTAGGATCCAAATATGTCCAGTGCATGTAATAATCAATTAAATAAGCAGCCGACACGCTAGTTCTAGCAAACGATTTTTCGGTTAAACCATGTCTGTAACATTCAAATCGCTCTCTGAACTTCTCGAAAAAATCGAAACAACAAAAAAACGCCTCGAAATCATAGAGCAAACCGCAAATTACCTAAAAACGCTGAGCGCTCAAGAAATTGAGCCTTCAACAAACATGATGGTGGGGCGAGCGTTCCCAAAGTACAGCCAAAAAACCCTTGACGTAAGCTGGTCAACGCTCACCCGAATTTTTGAGCGGATCAGCGTCTTTGACTGGGACTTTTTTCGTCAAGCTATGGCTGCTACAGGCGACATTGGTTCAGCAACCAAAGCTGTCCTCGAACAGACCAAAGCAAAAAAACAAACTCAGCTGACCCAAAAACCATTAACCATAACTGAAGTCCGAATAACGCTGGATGCCATCGCTCAGGCGCAGGGTTCAGGTTCAAGAACCAAAAAAGAACGTTTAATCACCACTTTGATGAGCCAAGCTGAACCAGTTGAAGCTAAGTACCTTGTGAAAATCTTCACTGGCGAAATGCGTACGGGACTCCATGAAGGCTTGATGGAGCAGGCGGTTGCAAGAGCCTTTAACGTTCCGCTTGGAAGGGTGCAGCACGCAGCTATGGTTTTAGGGGACATTGGCGAAGTTGCAGAGCTGCTAAAAACACAAGGTTCAGAAGGTTTTGAAAAAGCAGGCTTCACAGTGTTTAGACCAGTAAAGCTTATGCTTGCACAAACTGCACGATCTGTCCAAGAAGCGTTGACTGAGCATGGCGGCAAATCTGCTTTTGAATACAAATACGACGGCGCAAGGGTGCAGATTCACAAGCAAGATGGCAGGGTCGAAGTTTTCAGCCGAAGACTAAGCGAAGTAACCGGTAGCCTTCCAGAAATAGTTGACGCAATAAAACAGAATATCCCTGCCCAATCCATCATTGTGGAAGGCGAAGTAATCTCATTGGACAGCGCAGGGTACCCGATTGCGTTTCAGCATTTGATGCGCCGCTTCAGACGTGTCCGCGACATCAGCGGCATGGAAAAAAAGATTCCCTTAACCCTCTACCTCTTCGACATACTCTACCTCAACGGCGAAAGCCTAATCTCCCAGCCATACCTCCAGCGCCGCCAAATCCTCGCCCAAAACGTGGGCAAAATCCCCTTAACCAACCAAATAATCACCGACCAACAAACCCAAGCCGAAGGGTTCCTAAAAGAAGCCATCACTGCTGGACACGAAGGTTTAATGGCCAAAAAACCCGACAGCCCATACACGCCCGGACGCCGAGGAAAAAGGTGGCTTAAAATCAAGGTAATCCTTGACACCTTAGACCTCGTCATTACAGCCGCCGAATACGGCTATGGCAGACGAAAAGGCTGGCTCTCCGACTATTATCTTGCGGCAAGAGATCCTGAGTCAGGCGGGTTTTTGGAGTTGGGCAAGACGTTTAAGGGTTTAACTGACGCAGAAATCATCGAGATAACCAAGCGGCTGAAAGAATCTTCCATCGAACAGGATGGACACCGCGTTATCGTTATCCCGAAAATCGTTGTTGAAGTAGCTTATAACGAAATCCAGCAGAGCCCCCGCTACAAAAGCCAAATGGCTCTGCGGTTTGCAAGAATCACACGCATAAGAGACGACAAAACCCCTGAAGAAGCCGACACAATCGAGCGGGTAAGGGAAATATATGAAAGGCAGTTCCGCAATAAAGGCAAATATAACAGTGGCTAACAAACACAATTTGGAGAATGCGTAAAGTTGGATGCGGCAGAAAAACAGGCGTTTGCTAAAGAATTTTACAGTCGACAAACCATACTGAAGGAGCTGGGCGAAAAAGGTCAGAAAAAACTCGCTAAATCCAAAGTTGCCGTTGTCGGCGCAGGAGGACTTGGCACCGTTTCCTCATTGTACCTTGCTTTGGCTGGCGTTGGCTACATCCGTTTAATCGACCAAGACACCGTCGAAAACCACAATCTGCACCGACAAATCCTCTACAACATCGATGACCTGCACTACCCCAAAACCGAGGTTGCCGCAAAAAAGCTGGAAAAACAAAACCCCATGGTAACCGTCGAAGCGATACCTGAAAACGTGAACACAAGCAACGTCGAACGGCTCCTATCCGGCGTTGACTGTGTGGTTGACGGGTTAGATAACATTGTTACCCGCTACCTTGTTAATCGTGCATGCGTGAAGCTAGGTATTCCCTACGTTTTTGGCGCAGGCATCGGCATCGAAGGCAACTTATCCGTCTTTGCTCCGCCTGAAACTGGCTGCTTGGAGTGTTTGATGCCTAACCTCTCAGATTCCGACTTGTTGACATGCAGCACTCGCGGCGTCTTAGGAGCGACAACAGGGATAATTGGCGCGTTGCAAGCCATGGAAACAATAAAACTCCTATCTGGCATGGGCTCAACTCTCAAGGGCAAGCTGATGGTTTGCGACTTCAGTGACATGGATTTTACAACTATAGACATCTCAAAAAACAGCCGCTGCCCAGTATGCCACGGCGAAGTGTCATCGATTGTCGGGAGCGAACGGCTGGTTTGGCTCTGCGGAAAAGACACCGCAAACATCAACCCAGAAAAACCAATAAAACTAGATCTTGAAGAGGTTTACCCCGCCCTAAGCAGGAAATTCAACGTGCGTTTGAAGTCAAGGTTAGCCTTAATGTTTGACTACAAAGGGCATGAAGTTAGTCTCTTCAACGGTGGACGCATGCTCATCAAAGGGGTTGCGGACGAACAAGCTGCTCTGAATGTTTATCGGGAAATCCTAAAAAAACTGGTTTAAAAGAGCTTAAACCCGAACATGGTTAGCTCCATCCACAGGACCGCTGAGGCGATGGCAACTTGGGCAATGGATAAGGTTGCACCTACTTTCAAATATTCTTTTAAGCTAATGGATACGCCTTTGCGCCGCATGATTTCCAGCCACATCACAATAGCCAGCGACCCCAATGGGAAAAAGTGTGGTCCCAAGTTGTTGCCGATGATGTTGCTGAAGACCAGGTTGGTTAAGGCTGGTCCTGTCACAGCTGCTTGATGAATGCTGAGTAACCCCAGGATGGTCATAGGCCAATTGTTCATGAAACTGGCTCCAACGGTGACAACCATGCTTGGTCCAAAAACCCCCAATGCGGACGGAAGCTTGCTGGTTGCGATGAGCGCCGAAGCCAACACGTTGGTGACTCCCGCCGTTTCCAACCCTTGAACCACTATGAAGATGCTTAGCATAAACAGCACAATGTCCCAGTTGATGTCCCTTGCCAACCCAACGAGCCCTTTCTTTTCGCCATTCACTGACCCATTCGATTTTAGGGCAAACCAGTAAATCGCCACCAGAAACACCGCGCCGCTGCAAATCACCAGAGAAACTGGGAACCTATTCAAAGAAGTCAACACATAGCCGATGTCAATTGTTACAAGAGTGAGCAAAGTTATTCTCAACAGGCTGGGTGAAATTGCGGGTTTGCCCTTGGTTAAGGACTCTGCTGCTTTTAGGTCGTAGGTGCTGGGGATCTGCTTTCTGAAGAACAGCCAAATCAACAGCAAACTGCTCAGAAGAACCGCTACTGCTACTGGTCCCATGAAGACTAAATGGTCGATGAAGCTGTATTTGAAGTAGTCCGCGCTGAGGATGTTGATGGGGTTGCTTGTTATCAGCGGCATGGCGGCGGTGTCCGCGATTAATCCAGCTGTGAATAGGTAGGCAAGCTTGCCCCTTTTGTCTATACCCAAGCACGTGACAATCTCAAGTACAATCGGGGTGAGAATTAAAACTGCGCTATCATTGGCAAAAAGGATGCTTACTGCCGCGGTTAGCAGGGCAATGTAGAAGTAAAGCCGTAAACCACTTCCACGCGCCAATTTAACAACTCGCAACGCAGCCCACCTGAAGAAGCCCATCGCATCCAACGTCACCGATAACGCAATAATCCCCAAGAACGCTAACGCAGCATCCCAAATGTCCAAAAACGACTGCGCAGCCTGCCCTAGACTAACCGTGCCAATCACAAGCGAAGCCACTGCGCCGATTCCAGCAGCGTAACCCAGCCGCAAACCCCGCGGACGCCTAATCATTAAGAAAAGCGTTGATACAAAGACTGCCAACGCAACTATGGCAATGTAGTCCAAGAGGGTGCCTCGTATCTTTTAGCATGCGTTGGCTAGTGGTATAAAAGATTAGCTTGGCAAATAAGCGAGAACTTATTGTCAACAGTTTCACTTTCACCCTACCCTCCCTTGACATGGAATGTCGTTTGGTTGATAGTTTAAATAGGCTAATCAGGCGTAATGCGTTTTGTGGAAAAGCTATGCAACAGAACCTACCGCATCAGAAACTAATAATGAAGCCTTCAATGGCACAGACCGCTCTAACACGGTTTACTTTTAATGTTCGAGATATCGATGGACTTTTTCCAGGATTTAGAGAAGGGGACTTCGCTGTGCTTTATGGCCCCCAATCAATCACTTCACTAGCCTCTTCACTTTGCGTTCGCGCTCAGTTACCAATACAACTTGGCGGATTGGAAAGCAACGTTATTTTCATCGACTGCGCAAACAGTTCTTCACTATCAGACATCGGGCACTTTGCTCAGCTTGAACAATTAGATGCCAAAGCAGCACTTGACCGAGTCTACAACATACGTGTATACACAGCCTACCGATTAACTTCTCTAATAATGGAAAAGCTGCAGGAAGCCGTAAAGACCCGCGATGCTAAAGTGTTAGTAATCTCCGATATAGCCGGTCCATTCTTACGTGACAATCTGGATGACCAAGAAGCAAAAACATTCTATGGCCAAATTATGAGTTACCTTGCCAACTTTGCAAAAAAACATCACATAATAGTAATCGCAACCTATCTCTCACATGAAAGCAGCAGAAGAAACAGCGCTCTACAAGAAATAGCCACCTCAAAAGCAAGCACAGTTCTTCAGTTCACAAAAACTCCATACACCAAAGAAGTAGAATTGGAGAAACATCCGTCCTACATGTTAGGAGTCGCTGATTTAACCTCTGAAAATCAAGCCTTAACGGACTTCATAGGATCAGCTAGTGAGGGCAAAGATTATTTTTTAATGTAAAAATTAAAAACTAAAAAAGAAGAAAAAGAGGTTTACTCTTTCTTTTGTTTGGGACGTAGCGAACGCACGGTTGCGCCTGCACGCCACATTTCGCTGTTGCCCATTTCTTTGAGTTCATCAGCGAGTTTCTGGCGGTAGTCGGGTGCTTTACTCTTTTCTAGTACGATGCGTGTTTCTTCCCCTGCTGCGACAAGCTCGTAGAGAGAATCAAACACTGGCTGCGTTGCTTCACGGAAACGGCTTCTCCAGCGCAATGCGCCGATGCGTGCGGTTTCGCTGCAGTTGCAGTACATCCAGTCCATGCCGTTTTCGTCGACAAGGCGAATTAAACTTTGTGTGAGTTCTTCGACGCTTTCGTTGAATGCTTCACTTGGGCTATGTCCATGTTCACGCAGGGTTTTGTATTGGGCTTCCAAGATGCCTGCGAGTGCACCCATCAATGTGCCGCGTTCGCCGGTTAGGTCACTGTAGGTTTCTTTTTCAAATGAGGTTGGAAAGAGGTATCCTCCGCCGATGGCAATGCCAAGTGCTTTTGCGCGTTCTTCGGCTTTACCTGTTGCATCTTGGAAGACTGCGAAACTGCAGTTTATGCCGCTTCCGTCAACAAAGTTTCTTCGTACAGAGGTGCCTGAGCCTTTTGGTGCAACAAGGATTACGTCTATGTCTTTGGGTGGGATAACTCCTGTTTGTTCCTTGTAGACTATGCTAAAGCCGTGGCTAAAGTAGAGGGCGTCGCCGGCTTTGAGGGTTGCTTTGATTTTTGGCCAAGTTGCTTTTTGTGCTGCGTCGGTGAGTAGGAACATTTTGATGGTTCCTTTTTTGGCTGCTTCTTCCATTGGGAAGAGGTTTTCGCCTGGTTTCCATCCGTCGGCTACTGCTTTATCCCATTCTTTTTTGAATACGCCTTCTTTTTCTTGTCCAATGATTACACTTATTCCTTGGTCACGCATGTTGAGTGATTGAGCTTGACCTTGAATGCCGTAGCCTAATGAGACAACGACTTCATTTTTTAGGATTTTTTGGGCTTGTGCCAATGTGAACTCTTTTCGAGTAATGACGTCCTCTTTGACGCCGCCGAAATCCATTTTCACCATTTTAAAGTTTACCTCAGCCACCACATTTAGATAACGGCATAATTAAGAATTATGTTGGAATTTCCCTTGATAATTATGCCACAAGCCCTAACCAAAGAGTAATACCGAAATCGGCAATCTAAAGTCGTTAGCACTAGCGGGGCTTGGTTGCGTTCAGTTTCACAGCGGCACGAATGAGGATCTTGAAGGCTTCCTCGTCAATCTTCTCGCCCTCATGGATGTCGATGGCGCGCCTGACGGTTCCAGGCTGGTTGAACAGATGAGAAGGGTCTTCCAGCGAAGCACCCTTGAAAAAAGTGAGCTTGACCGCACTCTTGTAGGTCTCCCCTGTGCAGATGCCGCCGTTGTGGGACCAGACTGGAGTCCCAGGATTTGTCGGTTTCACCCACTTCCACTCTTCAACCACTTCTGGGTCCGCCTCCTTGATGAGCCGGCGCACTTTGGCTAACGTTTCTCCGCGCCAGTCGCCTAGTTCCTGAATTCTCGCGTCGATAAGCTGTGAAGGAGACTCATCTTTCTTCGCACTGCTCTTTGCCATGCTGTTCACCTGTCACTATATTTCCTAATTTAGTACTTAGTTAAATAGTTTTATTTACTCAACATATTACTTATATCCATACTTTTTAGCGGAAGTCTACTTAATTTCTCAAACACATGCGCTATTTGGGCACTATAATTAGCCGATAGCATCTATAAAGAACATACTTGTGCGCAGGACGTTGACATCTAAGTTAATAATTATCAGGGGATTTTCGGCGCTAATTAAGAATTATCCTTCCCACTTAGCTAACCTGCCATTTTTCCAAAAGCGTAAAACAATTAAACCGTTACCCCCTAATACCAATTGATGACCTCCGACAAATTCACACCCGAACTCATCGCGCCATGCGGAATGAACTGTGGCATATGCAAAGCATACCTAGCTTACACGCATGGCATTCCACGTGAAAGGGACAGAGTTACGCATTGCGCGGGTTGCATTCCTCGGGCCAAAAACTGCTATTTAATTCGGGGCTGCCCAAAACTTAGAAAACATGAAATTTCATCTTGCGCCCAATGTGTTACGGTGCCCTGCAAAAACCTTGCACACCTCGACAAGCGATACCGCGAACGCTATGACATGAGCATGGTGGAGAACCTGCGGGAACTTAAAATCAAAGGCAAAGAAACATTCCTCAAAAACCAACAAGAAAAGTATCGATGCCCCAACTGTGGAGATGTAGTCTGCGTTCATGATGGAAACTGCTACTCGTGTAGTTACAGAAGGGAAACAAAGCCGATTAAGAGCGCAGAATAACTGCCAACAATGTTGCTTGAGGGCGTTTCAATCTTACCGGGGCGAACTTTCTCAAATGGCAGATAGAACTTTCGGCGTTCCACAGGCGTGACGTTGATACTGTTGGCAACAAAAATATCGCTCTGTTTGTTGTCTACCCGCCAAAGCCTTGATCGTAACTTAACAATAGAGCTCAAAGGAAATCTGAGTGTGTTTAAATGGTTGTTTTCATTGATCGGTAGAACAATAACAGACAAAAAATTCAGAGTGTTGTTGTTCTTTGAGTCAAGTTGAAAGAAGAAAAAATCGATCCTTCCCTGTCAGCAATTTTTTTTCTTCTCTTAGAAGAAGAAAGTTGTGGGGGCAGCAGTGTCTTCTTCTTTCACGCTCGATATTTTCTCTTCATTCTATTGGACAGCTTATCGGTTTGCTCTACTTTTTTCCTGTGGCAGCTGCATTAGCAAATTCTTGTATGACTCGGCAGCTGAGAGCAAATTAAATGGGAAATAGCAAATGTTCTGGTAATCCCAGGCTAATGGGCGGCGAGCCACTTGCCCTTCAAAAAGGGATCATTAACTTGAGAAAAATCGCTTTGGCTGCGTACAACCTGTTTTCTGCTTGCTCGTAAATCGCCGACTTCGGGCTCCCTATGGCTTCAGCACTTATTTCGTAGCCGCGGTGAATGGGCATGTCATGCATGATAAAGGCGTTGCTGCCATTGAGCAACTCAGCATTGATTTGATAGGGCATCATTAGCTTAATGCGCTTCTCTTTTTCCGCGGCAAACTTGGGGTCAGTGAAAAACTCCATATCAATCCATGTGTCCGTATATATGAAATCAGCGTTGGCAACAGCCTTTTTCGCATCCAAGGTTGATTGCCAAAGACCCGTTTTCTTAGCTTGAGAAAGCAATTCGTCATCTCTTGCCGCTTCATTAAAAATAGGTGTAACCGTTGTTAGTTTGACGCCTGTTTTGGTGCATCCTTCGATGAGTGAGTTGGTGACGTTGTTGTGAACGCCGATGTAAACGAGTTTTGCACCCTCAAGTTTGCCATATTTTTCTTTAATGGTGATTAAGTCTGCTAGGGCTTGGCTTGGATGATACATCTCATCGCAGCCATTTATGACTGGAACGCGGGAAGCCTTAGCCATCTTGAGTAAATCTGAGTCACAAAGTAACCTTGCCATTATGCAGTCGACGTTGCGTGATAGGTATTGAAGCTCATCTGTTATGTCTGCTAAGGCGAAGTTTGTTGTGCGCCAATCAATGTAGAGTGCATGGCCGCCCAGCTGAGTCATAGCAACTTCAAAGGATACACGAGTACGGGTGGATGTCTTCTGGAAAATCAATGCGGCTGACTTTCCCTCGAACGTTTTGAGGTACTTTTTAGGGTTATGCTTAACTTCTATGCCTAAATCAACCAGGGTGCCAAGGTCTTGACCGCTTAACTCTTTGAAATTAATCAGATGCATCTTTTCTTGCCCTTCATAACCGTGAACCAAGCATGCAATTATAAGCTTTATGCAAAAACTTTTACCGCCAGTCTCACACTCAAATAGCGACCAAGTAATGATTCTGCTAGTAGCTTCAAACAAAGATATTGCAAGCCTAAACATAAAAGAGCAAATCCTAAAAAACTACCCATTCCACAAAACTGAGAAAAGCTTTCAGGAAAACCCCGTCTTTACAGCAGATATAACTGGAAAAAACGTGACTCTTATAACTCTAAATGAAGAGTCTGTTAAAGCACAAAGCCTGCCTGAAAAATTTCCACACGCAAACTTGGTCGTTTTCATATCAAGACACAGCAGCCAAAGCGGCAAACCAACCCTATCCGTTCATACACCTGGAAACTTTGGTGACGCTGAACTTGGCGGGTTGCCCCGAACAGTCTCGGTTTCTCCTGCCTTAGCCATGCAAAACGCTCTCAAAGCACTCGTGCATTACAAAGATGAGTTATGCCTCGACTATGAAGTTTCCTTCGAGTGTACTCATCATGGTCCAAGCCTAAACGTCCCAGCGATGTTTGTTGAGTTAGGCAGTTCAGAATTTCAATGGAAAGATTCCAAAGCCGCTCAAGCCGTTTCCCATGCTGCCATGTCAGCGATTAGCGAATTTTCAAAATCCACTGGCTCCGCGGTTCTGGGCATCGGAGGAACCCACTACAACCAAAAGTTCACGCTTATGGCGTTGGTAGGCGAAGCTGTTTTCGGCCACATTATTCCCAAGTACGGTGTCTCCCTTGTTGACGCTGCTATGCTGTCGCAGTGTGTGAAGAAAACTTTGGAGAAGGTGCCGCTGGCAATTCTTGATTGGAAAGGCATCAAAAGCGAAGACAAACCAAACTTGCTTTCGGCGTTGGAGACAGCTGGGTTACCATTCAAGAAAGTTTAGGAATCATCTGAAAGGAACATTTAAAAGGGGTAATACAGTAGTTTTTAAACTAAAAAGTTACAGTAACGTTTATTATTCCTAATTGAAATGTTGAGTGTGCGGTAAATATGGGTATAAAATCTTGGCTAACGCAGGCAGCAAGAACCTTAAAGCTAGCTGTTAAACCGGGGCGCGAAGAGCTATGGCTCTCGGTAAAAATCAGCCTCCTTGGAATAGGTGCAATCGGTTTAATCGGATTCTTAATTAAAATGCTAGCATGGGCAATTAGCCCTGGAACAACAGCAACAACTTAGAAGGAAAAGCCATGGATAAGAAAGAAGAGTTCCCGCAAGTAAAAATTTTCGTTGTTAAAACAACAACTGGACAGGAACGCAACGTAGCGCGTTTAATCGCTTCCAAAGTAGAGATGGCACATATCCCGATAAAATCTCTTCTTGTTCCAGACACACTCAAAGGTTACGTGTTCATTGAAGCAGATGGACCACACCTCGTGGAAGAAGCAATTACAGGCGTTAGGCACGTCCGCTCCAGAATCCCAGGGCTCGTAAGCTTCGCAGAAATAGAACGATACATAGTGCGTAAACCAGTCATGGAAGACCTCAACGAAGATGACGTTGTAGAGATCACTGGTGGACCCTTCAAAGGTATGCGCGCTAAAATAACAAGACTCGACAAATCAAAAGGCGAAGTTACCCTCGAACTATTGGAGGCAACATTCACTTTGCCAATCACAGTACATTCAGACTATGTAAAACTAGTTGAAAAAGCAAAATAAACGGTGAAACAAAATGGCAGATAAAAAAATTGTAGAGGTAATCGTCAGCGGCGGACAAGCCAATGCAGGTCCACCATTAGGTCCAGCTCTTGGTCCACTAGGCGTAAACATAGTGGCTATTGTCAACAAAATCAACGAAATCACAAAAGAATACGCTGGAATGAAGGTTCCAGTAAAAATCAGCGTTGACACAGAAGAAAAAACCTTCGAAGTAACCGTCGGCACCCCCACATCCTCCGCGCTTATAGTGGCTGAACTTAAAGTTGAGAAGGGCTCAGGTACACCTAATACCGTCAAAATCGGCGACTTAACCATGGAGCAGATGGTGAAGATAGCAAAAATTAAAGGTCCTCAACTTTTATCTCCAACCCTCAAGAAAGCAACTAAAGAGTTGCTCGGCACATGCGTGAGCTTAGGTGTAACAGTGGAAGGCGGCAAAGACCCCCGAGAAGTCCAAAAAGAAGTCGACGCTGGCAACTACGATCAACTGTTTGGTACTGAACAATGATAAGCGAATATTTTTATAATGGGTTCCAAATCTCTCATTGGCACGAGGCTTAAAAATGCCCCTAGACAACAAGACTATAACAGAAGCAATTAAACAGGCAAAGGCAAAGTCTGGACAGAAAAAATTCAACCAGACTGTAGATTTAATCCTCGACATTGTCGAGATCGATATGAAGGCGCCAGAAGGCAAAATTCAAGAGGTTGTAGAGCTTCCCCATATAACGGGCAAACCCAACAAAATCTGTGTCGTTGCTTCCAGCGGAGACTTCATTATGAAAGCGAAGAATTCTGAAGCTGACAAAGTTCTGGAACGCGCAGACTTAGACATGTTAGCCGGTAAAAAGAAGGAGTTACGCAAACTCGCTCAAGAATATGATGTATTCATCTGCGAAGCTCCCTTAATGCCGCTTGTAGGCAGAACGCTCGGTCCAGTTTTAGGTCCAAGGGGAAAAATGCCTATTCCAGTTCCACCAAACGCTGACATCGCGGCTCTAATAAAAAAGCACCGCAAAACCGTGGTTGTACGCATGCGCGCCCAGCCCATCATCCAAGTTTCTGTTGGCTCCGAACAGATGAAGGATGAAGAACTTGTCGATAACACAATGACTGTTCTTCGTGTTTTAGATGGAAAATTAAAGCGTGGATTGAAAAACGTAAAGTACGCTTTCATCAAGACATCAATGGGCGAACCAATTAAAATTAAAGCTTAAGAGAGAAGAAAAACTATGCCGTCCCAACAAGTATTAGAAGCAAAATCAACCGAAGTAGAGGCAATAAAAGACATACTCAAAGAGTACAAATCCATCGGCATCGCCAGCCTCAAGAAGGTTCGCGCATCCCAACTTCAAGAACTAAAGAAAAGCATGGCTGGCAAAGTTTACCTTCGCGTCCTAAAGAACACACTTATCAAAATCGCGTTAGACGAAATGAACCAGGCAGAACTCAAGAAACTTGAGGATTACTTGGAAGGATCAAACGTTTTCTTGTTCACAGATCTTAACCCTTTCAAACTGGCGTTGTTGCTGGAACGCGGCAAAGTTAAAACGACTGCGAAGTCAGGCGACATAGCTGCGATGGATGTGGTTATTCCGGCGGGAAATACAGGTCAACCTCCAGGTCCAGTTATCAGCCAACTAAACGCAGTTGGGTTACCGACAAGAATTGAGTCAGGCAGCGTCTGGATCAGCAAAGACACCTTAGTCGTCCGCAAAGGCGAAATTATAAACGAAAGACTCGCAGGTACACTCTCAAAACTAGGTGTAAAAGCAGTTGAACTCGGCATATCCATGCGTGCAGTTTTTGATAACGGACTAATTATCACTGGTGACCAACTCAAAGTTGATGTTGACGCAACACGCAAGAGCGTTCAAGCAAGCAACGGCGAAGCCTTCGCATTAGCACTTGAAATAGGCTACGCAAGCAAAGACACAATTAAACCCCTGCTACAGCGAGCACACCAAAAAGCAGTCGCACTATCCGTAAGCGCAACAATACCCACAAAAGACACCATCGCCGATATAATCCGCAAAGCCAACTCAGAAATGACCAGCTTAAGCGGCGCCGCAGACAAAGTTAAGCCCAAAGCGGCTTAAACCACAATTTTCTTTTTATTAATTTTTAAAAAAGAATTTTGATTTTTCTAACGTAAGTTCTTGGGGGTTCTTCACTTCGAAGACTTACGAAATTTAAAAATAATTTGTAGTTATTTATCGGTTGAACCGTTCTCTGTAACTATCGTAGTCTGGCAGGATACGCTGGTATTCCTGGCACATTAACGGTGAAGAAATTATAAAGTCAGCAGAAGCACGGTTACATGCGATGGGGATGTTCCATACTGCGGCAACTCGGAGTAGCGCTTTAACATCTGGGTCATGGGGCAGCTGAGCAAGTGGATCCCAGAAGAAAATCAAAAAATCTATTTCACCCCGGGCTATGCACGCGCCGATTTGAAGGTCGCCGCCCAAAGGTCCCGACTCCAAAACGGTGATTTCTAACCCAAGCTCCTTCTCGATTAGCCTGCCGGTGGTTCCTGTTGCATAGAGTTCATGTTGACTTAGGGTGCCCATGTTGTATTTTGCCCATTCCATCATGTCTTCTTTTTTGTTGTCGTGGGCGATGAGGGCGATTTTCTTTTTACGCCTTAACAATGTTGACTTTGTCATCTTGATATTTCCCTTTTAGAAGTTTCAGTTTGGATGGCTATAATTGTTCCGATGTAGAACAGAACCGTTGAGGTGGGGTTTTGGGAATAAAGGTTATGTAGGTAAACTTGCGATGAACAAAATGGGGAGAAGACGTTTATGGGGTCGCTTAAGAGTTTAGCCCCAAGGCTTTCTGGTGCAACAGGCTTAATCTGGATATTTAACATAGCCTCAATCATCCATGGTGGCGATGCATGGCTGGGCTTGATGTACCTGTTAATCCTGCTTATCCCAGTATCCAGTATAACAATCCTAAAACTGAAAAAATCCAGCCACACGCCGCACGATGACTCGCGTAAATGGCGAAACCTACTTTTCTCTTTCCAAGGCGTAGCTTTGGGATTCTGGATGTTTGACATCATCACAACTATCTACGCCATAAACGTAACCGGATTAGCCATCGAGCTAAATCCGCTTGGTTGGCCATGGGGCATCTTGGGCGCTTTTGCCTTTTTCGGTCCAACTTTGGTGTTTTCCTATGTTTTGCTGTTTAAAATGAAAGAGAAGGTTTCCCTTTACGCTGCTTTGCCGTTGACTTTGATAACGCTGGGTATGAGAATTATGAATTTAGTTGCGGGAGCCCAAAACTTCCAAGTTTTTGTTGACACTGCCTTTCTTGCAAGTGGCGTACGCTACAGCTTATTAGCGTTGGTTGTTATGGCAAACTTGGCTGTTCCATTGACCCTGAAACGACTGGTCGCACGCCAAAATCCAGTTTAAACCTGAAAAAACCTTAGGGGCACTTGCCTTCGGTCACAAAAACCAAGGGCTAAAAATATTCTAACAGCTCAGCGGTATTACCTTTGTTGCTTCAGCTTGTAATCACATATTTTTATATTCATAAAATCGAAGGTTATTTGATGAGAAGAAGACTCCCATAAAAGTTGGGCAGGTCTGGCTGCAGGCGGTGATGAGGTTTTTGCATTTTTCTCCTTATCTACTGTCTGCGTATGGCTAGACCTGCTCAACTCAACTATTGTTCCTATCTGCTTTAGTTGAGTCTTTTAGTCATAACATATGCATCTTCGCCATCAGAATAGTAGCCGTTGATGGTTCGCGTTATCTCAAAGCCAAGTTTCTTGTAAAGCGATACACCCAGTTCATTGGTCACACGCACTTCAAGGAAGCATTGTTTCGCTTTATAGTATTCCATACCTTCCAGCGCCCTTTTAATTAACGCTTGAGCAATGCCTTTTCTTCGGCTCTGAGGCATCACGGCAATAGAAACCACATGTCCCTTGCGGATTAAGCCGCCGAAACCAAAATTTGACAATCCAACTTCAATGCGGCACATAATATAACCAACCACTTTGCCTTCTTCTTCCGCTACAATGAAGGTTTCTGGGAACCTCTGATGCAAATCCACAAAGAAGAAGTCAGTGTAGTTTTCTGGGAGGCAGACGCGGTTGATTTGCATTACGCTCTGCAAGTCGTCGGGAACAAATTTTCGCAGCATGAAGGTTTGTTGCATCATTTCGCCTTGCCTAAACCAAATTTCCACGTTGAAACTTAAAGGTTACGCTTTAAGCGTCAACCGCTCGCTTATCAGGGGATTTGGGCAGAAGTTTTTAGGTTTTTGTTTCTTCAGGCGCCTTAAACACCGGCAATGTGTAGCTGCCAAGCGGCATCGCCCAAACTCTGGAAGCTGAACCCGCAATCTTCCACGCTTCATCCAAGGCATCGTTGACTGCCCGCGCAGTTTTGAGTTTAAAGATGCTCGTGGCATAGTAGTCTGGCATGGATGAAACCAAGATTATCTGGTGATTCTGCAAAGCTTTTAGGAGGTAGTAGGCTTTGTGTCCGCCGAAAACAAAGTTGCGTTTAATTTCCCGCTCAACATTCTTGAGGTCGCCAAGCCGCGTCATCCAATCGTAGAACACTTGGTTACCGTGGCCTTCCGGGCATTCGGCGACGAGGATGATTACTCCACCCCGCTTAACCGCATCCAGGGCGTTGTCCAAGCCCTTGTAGGCTTGGTAAAGGTTCATGTCCGCTGGATGCCCACCTGCACTTACAACGATTACGTCTGCTCGGCGGTCAATGGTTACACGGTACATTTCGTCAACAAGCTTCACCGCTTCCAAAAACGCCGCTTCCAAATCGCCTGCGAAGGCTTTTACGATTTCGCCTTTCTTGTTCTCAACAACATTAACGATAAAGTCAACTTTCGCCAACCGCGCCGCCTCACTCATGTCTACATGCACAGGATTATCCTGTAGATTTCCTGACCTGGCATTCGCGTTCAATAACAAGGCATGGTTTTGCTTGATGGTTTCGTCGCCGCACACTGCTGGCAAAACGCTTTTTCTGCCGCCACCGTAACCTGCGTAGTAGTGGAAGCCGACATCGCCCAAAAGCACCTTCACATCTGCTTCAGCGAACACGCGGTTAACATGAACTTTGTTGCCATGGGTCTTGGTTGTTCCAACGTAAACTAAATCTGGTGCACTACCGCAGTGGCTGATTGTTTTAACTCTTTTCAGTGCTTCGGTACCCAGCAACGATGCGGCTTCTTCAGGCTTAACCGCCCGATGCGTTCCACAACCAAAAATAACCGTGACGTTCTCGTCTTTGACTCCTGCCGCGTTGAGTTCGGAGAGAACTGGCAAAAGCAAGGCTTCACTCGGTGCTTTCCGCGTGGCATCATCCACTACAATTGCCACTGTGCTTTCTGGCTTAACAATCTCAGACAGGCGTTTGCTGCCGATGGGTTCCTTCAGCGCTCGTTCGACCTCAGCTTTCGGGTCGGCTACGCCTTGCTGCTCTTTAGGCTCGATTGTGCCCAAAAGATTTCGGGCTGGAACTCGAACGCACACGTCGGTTTTTCCGTAGGGTAACCAAACATCAACCATGGCGATTCACGCAATGATAAAATCTACACGGTGCAAGAAACTATTAAGCCTTTACACATGTTTTTCAGATAGCTTCTTTTTGATAAATTGTCTTGCGTACATCAGGAGCTTCAATAGCCTAATTAGTTTGATGCTCAGGCTTGTGTCTTTTACGGTATAAAGTAGACAAGCCGTGGTTACAGCAATTGATACTCCACATACACTTATCGTAAAAATAACAGATGCAGTAAAAGTTGAGAGATTCTCCGATTTCTGTGCATTTAGCGAAGTTATTGAAAAGTTGATTGTTTGAGATGTACCTAAGTTACCAAAATTGTCGTAAGCCTGCACCATAATATTGTGGAAACCTTCAGTCACGTTTTCTATTGTGCTATTGTCAGTCACTATTACAGTTTGGTTTCCATCCAAGGTGTATGATGCTTTTTCAAGCGCTTTGTTAGAAGTGAAAATCAACGAAACATTTGAACTATAGTAAGTTTGGTTTAGCGGCGATAGAACCGAAATGGCTAGCGGAGACGTTTCAAATGCGTAGTCAGGGTCTGGGGTGCCATAACCCTCTGTAAATACTATCAGATTTACAACTATTTAAAATATTTGCAAGACACACCCAAGCAAACAAACTAAAGAAAACAAAAGCTCCTCACCAAACGCTACAACAAAAAACCTTTAGCCAGTGCCTAATTGCCTCTAAAAAAAGCCTGATCAAGGCTAATTTGGTTTTTGGCTACTTGTTAAAAGAAGAAAAACGGCTGTTCCTACAGAAAAGTGTTCTTCTTCTTTCACAGGCTTCTAGACCTCAGTCTTAACAGTCAATATTAATAACAGGAGCTAGGAGAAGATGCAGCTGATGCTTCAGCAACAATAGAATTTTGCAAACCAACTGTTGCATCTATCAAAGACTCAACGCCCAACCTTCTACTTCAAAGTTGAAAAGGAGCGATATCAACGACAGACGTTAGGTTGTTGTTGTTGCAACTGCATTCTGCAGACGGGTTGCAACAACCAGAATTAAACCTAAATTGTAAAGTTCACCTTTTACAGAAAATATTCTTACCCATAACGTCTGAGATTTTATCGATAGAATCTAACTAAAAGAACAACTCACTGAATTCTACAAAAAAATAATTGTTTTTGTTCTCTGAAATTTTGAGTAATAACTCTCTGATATAAAAATTAGCATTTAATCCGCCTTTTCTAGAATCCGCAGTTTTTGAGACTCACAAAAGGAGGCTATAGCTTTTACCAAGCACTAGTGTACTCGCGTTTGGATGCATAACTTCTTTAAAACGCTTCTAGCATAGTTATTTGTGAGGAATCAAGTTATGTCCATTCAGAAGACGCCGGAAAAAAACAGCATACTTTTTGTGTGGCTCAACAACTACGCGGGAATACTCTTAAAAACGCCGTCTAAAACGCTTGCCATAGACCCTGTTGACGTAAAACCAAAAGCCCTCCAAAACGTAGACGCCATACTAATAACCCATGAACACTACGACCACCTTGACCCACGGTTAATAGTGGAAATACAGAAAGAAACCAACTGCACAATAATCGCCGACGCCGCCTCAACAAAAAAACTCCAACACGCCATCCCCAACGACAAACTCCAAGAAGTCAAGCCGGGCTCAGAAATCAAAATCGGCGAAGTCACAGTGAAAGCAGAAAAAAGCAACCACCCAGCTCAAGCACCAGTTACCTACATCATAACCAGCGAAGACCAAGTCAAAGTCTACCACACAGCAGATAGTTTACCATTCCCAGAACTAGCAAAGCTTGGACAAAAAGAAAAATTCGACGTTGTTTTCTGCACAGTCGGCATTGCTCCAAGTGCCACACCGCAAACAGGCTTTGAGATTGCATGGTTAACCAAACCGCAAGTTGCAGTACCCTACCACACGGCGACAACTGCAAGCCAGAAGGAGTTTGCGGAGCTGCTAAAGAAGGAGTTGCCGAGAACGGCATGTTTGATTCCTGAACAAAACAAAATCTATCAAGTGTCAAAAAGGAAGTGAAAAAACATGGTGGCAAAAACCGCAAGTTTAACTCAGAAAGAGAGAATGGCAAACATACTGTTTAAAATCGACGCTGTAAAATTCGGTGTCTTCAAACTTTCAAGTGGAAAAGCAAGCCCATACTACATAGACCTAAGAGTAATTCCCAGTTTCCCGGATGCTTTTCACGAAATCTGCGAATCCTACGCCCAATACATAACCAGCGAAATCGGTGTCAAAAAATTCGGTCGAATAGCAGCCATACCCCTTGCAGGAATACCCTTCGCTTCACAAATCGCCTACAACCTCAAAAAACCCTTCCTTTACGTGCGCAAAGACATTCAACTGCAGGGACGTGAACGCAGGGTTGAAGGAGTCTTGGTTTCAGGAGACAAGGTTCTGCTTATCGACGATTTGCTCACCACAGGGTTAACGCTTAAAAAAGCTTCTGACGCCGTAAGAGCTGAAGGTGGTGTTGTGACTGAAGCTGTTGTTTTCCTTGACCGTGAAGAAGGCGGACGTCAGGTGCTTGAGAAGAGTGGGATAAAACTTCATTCGCTACTGAAGATTAGTGAAATGGCAAATACCCTCTATGAAATAGGCGCAATCGACGAAGAAAACCTAAAGACTATTCTAAAACAAGTAAAAAAACATTAAGAAACAGTGGTTACTCGTAGAAGATTAGGCTGGTTTCTTCAAGCAGCAGATGCAATTTATCCACTGCGTCATAAACGTCCTGCTCTTTTTTGGCGCCGGTGCAAACCAGTTTGCCGCTTGCAAAAAGTAGAATCACAACTTTGGGTTCTGCCATGCGGTAAATTAAGCCTGGAAACTGTTCAGGCTCATACATCGCGTGCCCCAATGTGTAAGCTGCTTTTTCAAGGTCAATCATGCCGCCTAAACCGCCTGAAGCAACTATGTTTTGGATTTTCATTTCGGGTTTGCTGATGATTATGATGCCGCCTTTTTTGAGTTCCTTAACCACTTTCATGACGGCTCTTTTTGCTTCCTTCTCAGATTTTGCGCCTGTGCAAACCATTTTTCCAGAACTGAAAATCAAAGTGGCGGTTTTGGGGCGTTTTAAACGGAAAACTAATCCTGGGAACTGTTCGGGGCGATATTCTACTCCTGGGTATCCTTTTACGACTGCGTTTAAATCGACTTTTTGGTTAAGTGTTGCAGAAGCGACTACGTTCTCAATGCTGATTGTTGCTTTTATTTTTGGCAAACAGTTTTTCCCTCGGCTTTATCGCCTTGCTTGAATGTTCATTTATCATACGCTTTCTTTATAAAGACATCTATGTCTGGCTAGGTATTTCTTTCTGTTGTGCAAGTTTTTTTCTCTTTGCCTTAGCCACTGGCAGAATAAACTCGACTACAATAAGCAGCAGTATGATTCCGATAACGACTGGTAGAGCCCATGAATTGCCCCTCATGAAAAGAGTTATCCATCCAAACCATGGAATACGCAAAATAACCTTCCCTTCAACGAGGTTTTGTGGAACTCCGCGTGAATCAGGAATATTATCATAGCTGTTGGGAGTTTGAGGCCAAAATATTGGTCCGTTGCCATCTCCCTTAGTTTTAAAGTATAGTGTGCCATTGATGTTTTGCTCTGATACAATGCGGTGGACGATGGGTGTAACGCCGTTAGGGTTCTTGTAGACAATGATGTCGCTGTTTGGATAGTTGGCGTTTAAATCTTCTGGGTTTACTTTCTGGATGATTATTATGTCTCCAATATGCAGAGTTTGACCGAAAGGATGTGTCCATCCGTCACATTTCCCCAACGGTTGAACAACGCACATGCTGCCGCTTTCTACAACTCTGATTGGAACAGCAGCTCCAAGTACCAGCTGCATGCCGAAGAAAAACACTAAAACGATGGCAATAACCAGGACGATGGCGATTGCAGTTTTGAAGTAGTCGTTTTTCCACAGATTCTTTAAGTCAGCGACTTTTTTTGCCATTTGCCGAACCTGAATGTTCCAGTCATTAACAAATGCTAAGTTTTAAAACTACCGCTTTCAAAAAAAGAAAAAATAGAGAGTGCAATATGATGCAACTATTTTTGATTGGGTTGCGAGGTTTAGATTTTTTGTTTACTTAGTACTTCGCGGAATACGTGGCCGCTGGGGCATTCGTATAGTCCGATTTCTAGTTGCATTCGTTTTCCAGCTTTGTCTGGACGACCAGCCATTTTCCATGTCTTTTTTGGCTTTGCTGCTTCTTTTCCACATTTTGGACATTTAGCCATTTAATTTTCTCTCCGTGTTGTTGCTTCCATGCTTTAGGCTGATAGGATAAAAAACTTTCCGTAGCGTTCCCATAGATATTTTTCTTTTTATCATTACGATTATATATTTTTATGTCAATTGCATCGAAGCATGATAAAAGAAGTGTCGAAACCACATGTTGACGGCTTGGAAATTCACATGGAAAAATGCCAATAAATCGCATTTTTGCCCGTTTATGTAGATTTTCTGCCCCAACCTTTTTTATACCACAATCCAAGCTTATATTTTAACAATCGAGGATCCATTTTGCAAGCCACTTCTGAAAACGCTTTTGAAATGCTTGTAAAGCCAGTACGAAGGCTCATTGAACAGAAAGGATTCTTAAAACCAACCGACCCACAAGAAAAAACCATCCCCAAAATCCTCGACGGCAAAAACATCCTCTTAATCTCACCCACAGCTACAGGTAAAACCGAAGCCGCCTTCTTGCCAATCTTAAGCATGCTTATGCAGATGCCCAAAACCCCTGGCATAAAAGTGCTCTATATTACGCCTCTTCGGGCTTTGAACCGGGATTTGCTTGAGCGGCTCCAGTGGTGGTGCAACAATCTTGATATTAAATTGGCAGTTAGACACGGAGACACCGAGACAAAAGAGCGAACGCGCCAGTCTCAATGCCCACCCGACATCTTAATAACAACGCCTGAAACCCTCCAAGCAATCCTTACAGGGTGGCTACTGCGCCAAAGTCTTCAAAGCCTAAAGTGGATAGTAATCGATGAAGTTCATGAGTTAGCTGACAGCAAACGAGGAAGCCAACTCTCATTGGCGCTTGAGCGTATTCGAGATTTAATAGGCAAAGACTTCCAGATGGTCGGACTATCCGCAACCGTTGGCAGCCCCGACAAAGTCGCACAGTTCCTCGTCGGCGTTAAACGACCCGTCGAAATCATCCGCGTGCCAGTTGCCAAAATGGTGAAGTTGCAGGTGATTTATCCTAAGCCAAGCGAAGAAGACGCCCAATTCGCCTCCAAAATCTACACACACCCCGAAGTTGCGGCTAGGCTGCGCATAATCCGCGATTACATGACCAAACGCAAATCCGTACTCTTGTTCACCAACACTCGTTCAGTTTCTGAGGTTTTGGCTTCACGCTTCAAAGTTTGGGACGCTGATTTTCCCATTTCTATTCACCATGGCTCTTTAACTAAGCCTTCACGTATCGCTGCTGAAACAGGACTTAAAAAAGGCGCTCTCAAAGGGTTAATCGCTACTAGCAGCCTCGAACTCGGTATTGATGTTGGAGTTATAGACCTTGTTATTCAATATATGAGCCCGCGGCAGGTTTCGCGTTTGATTCAGCGTGTTGGCAGGGCAGGGCACACGTATGGGGATTTGTCTGAGGGTATAATTATCGGGATGGATTCCGACGACACACTCGAAGCATTAGTTATTGCGAGGCGGGCTTTGACGGAAGAGTTGGAGCCGATGCAGATTCCCGACAAACCATATGATGTTTTGGCGCATCAGATTGCTGGGTTGCTGCTTAAGAACCGCCGCTTAGCCTTCAACGAAATCTTAGAATTCGCACGCAACGCGGCACCCTTCCAGAACCTGACCTTAGCCGATGTAGAGAAAATTCTCAAGTATATGCACAACCGGTTTCCCCGATTAGCCTGGGCATCTTTCGAGGACCAGGTGGTGCTAAGACCCCAACGAACCAAAGCGTTGTTTGAGTACTATTTTGATAATTTGTCCATGATTCCCGAAGAAAAACAGTTCCTCGTCATCGACGAATCAATGGATTCTTCCATCGGCGTTTTAGACGAAGCCTTCATGGCTGAATACGGCAAGCCAGGAACAAAATTCATCATTCGCGGCAGCCCATGGCAAATAATACACACCACCGAAGACAAGGTCTACGTTCGCCCAGTTGACGACCCCACAGGCTCGATACCCAGCTGGATAGGAGAAGAAATCCCTGTTCCCTACGAGGTAGCGCAGGAACTGGCGGAAATCCGCGGCTTTGTGGAGGAGAAGGCTCAAAGCGGCGCCTCAGGCGAGCAAATCAGCGCGCTACTTTCCGAGCGTTATCCCGCCGACAAAGAGACAATTCTACATGCTTTAGAAGAAACGCTCGAGCAAGTGCACAGTGGCTTTCCTCTTCCGACTCCAAGTCGGATTGTGGTTGAGGACTGGGGTGAATTTGTTATTGTTCACTCAAATTTTGGTTCACTTACTAATCGGGCTTTAGCTCAGCTTTTAGGTCAGGTACTGTCTGATAAGCTTGGCCGCGGCATAGTGGTTCAGCATGACCCGTACCGCATTTTTGTTCAAACTATGGGAGCGATGACTGCTGAGCGGCTTGTTGAAGTGTTAAAAGAAATTCAGGGTATGAGCGAACAAGCCATCAGAAACACACTAACGATATCAACAGTTAAGACTGGTTTATTCAAGCGCCGCGTTATTCAGGTAGCTCGGCGTTTTGGCGCACTAAAGAAGTGGGCTGACTTTAGCAACATCAGCATCCAAAAGTTGATGACAAGTTTTGAAGGAACCCCCATTTACGAAGAAGGGCTCAAAGAGGTTTTCTCCAAAGACATTGACGGCGATGGATTAGTTTTGGTGTTGGGGCGTTTGCGTGACGGCTTGGTTCGTTTGCAGGTTGTTGAAACAGGCGGCAATGCGACACCTGTAGCTCGCGTCGGCATTGAACGGGTTAGCATGAAAACTGACCTTATTCCGCCAGAGCAGATGCGTGCTGTCCTAGTGGAATCTGCAAAAGCACGGTTACTCAATGAAACAGGCAACTTTGTTTGCACCAGCTGTTGGGATTACATGGAATCGATACGCATCAAAGACCTGCCAGATAAGCCTAAGTGTCCTCGGTGTGGGTCTTATGCGATTGGAATGCTAAAGGTGGAGGAGGAAAAGGCTTTGCCGCTGGTTGAAAAACGCGGTGAAAAGTTGGGGAAGTACGAGGAGAAAATGCAGGTGCAGGCACGGCAAACCGCAGAGTTAATTGAAAAGCACGGTAAAGCAGCTGCTGTGGCGTTGAGTGCACGGCGGGTTTCCGCCGCGGATGTCCGAGCTGTTTTGGAGAAGGAGCCGAAACTTTCAGATAAGTTTTACGAGTTGGTTTTGGAAGCTGAACGCAAAGTGCTTAGTAAACGCTTTAGGTAAGCTGGGTTTTCAATAATTATTGTTTTTGTCTAGTTAGATCTTTCGATTGAGGGCTGCGTTGGCGTCTGTTTTTGGCTTAAAGAGTTTAGTCTCTATTAGAAAACTAAAATTCGTTCTCCTGTCAATTATAGTTATTACTTCGAGTATGGTCAGTGTGGCAACAGCGAACATAGGAATCAAATCGTAAGAATAAATCTGCGAAGCAATGTCGCCATTAACTTCTGTCTGCAAAAAATTTAATCCAATGTTATAGTAAAAGAAAAAAGGCAAGTTTAGCGCCGCAAGAAAAGCAACTGCGCCCACCCCAAACTTCAGCAGTTTCTGTCTGTTGTACCATAGAAGCAGTGGAAGCGCAAAAAGAGCAATGCGGGGATCAAATGCTGCTATAGCAAATAGCAATGCGGAAAGCCATGGTTTTTTGGAGACCCCAAAGTATAAGGCGCCAACGATGAGACACGTTTGAATGATGTGAGCATTTGCTTGAGCATAGCCCCAATAGTAACCAGGTTGGAAAGCAACTAAAACTATGACGGCTGCCACGGCACTCCATAAAAGTTTTTTGTCTCTAACAATTTTGTAAACAAAGAACGCCAATGCAAAGATAGACACAAATTGCAGTGTATCAAAAACGTTAAGCGCGTTCTGGTAACTTAAATTTATGAAAGGTGCAAAAAAAATCAGAAAAGAAGGAGTGTACTTGAAGGTTTGAACGTTTGGAGTAATATGGTAATCGTTTGGCTGATTGCCGCCTATGTATATTGTGGCCGGGTTGTGTAAGAATCGCCATTCCCCAATGTAGTAAGCTGAAAAATCTCTTGCATAAATTGGTGACATGGGCTTAAATGTTTCTGGATAGGCAGAAAGGAAAGTAAAAGCATTTAGCATTACTGCTATCGCGATTACTAAGATGAGGATTTTCTTGCTTTTAGATTGCACTTCTTCTGCATCTCAATACAGTTTAGATATGGTTACTGCCGAGTTTTTTCCGGTTGGGTGGCTTTGTACAGTTCGCCTTTTAGTCTCCATTTGGGCGAAGGGAGGTTTTTCATCTTTTATCTGAAGTATTGGAACATGTTATTAGCTTTTCGTGAACTCATCAGGTTCCCAGATATAACAGCAGCTTTTTAAGCTTAAAGCCGCTTATTTTGCTTATCTGCTTGTTATACTCATAGGAGAATAGAGTTTGGAAATAAGCCGAAAGAATCTGCGCAATGAAGTTCTCGAACGCATCAAATACGTTAAAACCTGCGTCATGGCGCGGGAGCTATGTTTGCTTGTACGCACCAACAGAGCAGTTCTGGAACCCAAAGACGTGCAGGAAGTTTGCCAGTACATCTCAAGCCTATGCAAAGAAGAAGGCTGCAAGGAACCCAGCGAAATGTGCATCAAAGCAGCAATAGCAGTCGGAACAGCAGATGAAGAAAAATACCTTGACTTATGCGCGCAAAGCTGCGTAAAATGCGGTGAAGCAAAAAGACCGCAGCCGAAAAAAGATGCTTACGTGGCATAACAGCATGACTGTTTATCTTTTGAAAGGAAGGGAAAACTGATGTTTATTGCTCCTTTTGTTCCAAGCCCACAAACCGTAGTAGAATACATGCTTAAGCTGGCTGATTTGAAGGCTGGCGAAGTCCTCTTCGATATGGGTTCTGGAGATGGCAGAACCGTGATTATGGCAGCGAAGACTTTTGGCGCCCGAGGCGTCGGTATCGAGCTGCGTGAGGATTTGGCGAAGAAAGCAATGAGCAACATCCACGAGAATGGACTTGACGACCGAGTAACTATCATGAACGATGACATGTTCAACGTAAACTTAACCTCCGCCGACGTAGTTTACCTGTATCTCACAACAAGTGCCAACGAGAAAATCAAGCCAAAACTTGAAAGCGACCTCAAAAAAGGCGCACGCGTGGTCTCACACGACTACGAGATTATCGGTTGGCGACCCGCGAAAGTGGAGAATTTCTGCGAAAACCCCAAAGTCGGTTATCCATCACACACAATTTACCTCTACAAAAAACCTTAGTTTTTTTCCTTCTTGGTTGGAAAAGGTTTTAATCCTCTCTTGTTTTTGTTTCGCCAAGAGTGTACCCTAAAAAATGCAGTTTGTTCCCTGGCAGAACGTTGCAGATTGGCATTGCAAAGCGTGCGGGTATTGCTGTAAACTCTATAGCGTAGTTTTAGGCTTCAATGAGTGGCTGAACATCGCCAGATCCTTCGGCCAAGAAACCACAGTGACGGGTTTAGACCGCTTCTACATCAAACGCACAATCGACGGCTCCTGCGGGTTCCTCTGCAACAAAACAAATAATTACTATTGCGGCTTGCAGGGTATGAAGCCTGAAGCATGCAAAATCTGGCCCTTCAAAATCCTCTCAGAACCCAAATACGGCGTACCCAACCAGGCCGCATACGATTACATGAGAAACCGACTATACATCTACGCGGACACCATGTGCAGCGGCCTGCGGTATGGAACGCCAACATGGGATTTCCGCTACACACCCATAAAAGAATTCACCGAACTCGCCTTGGGCATCAGACAGGTACAGTACAAAACCACAAGAGTCGAAAATGGGCAGAACCAATGGGGAAGACAACTATTTCCTTAAAATTAATCCTCCCTAACCTGAAAGATTTTTTTTCTCTTTATTTGGTAAACCTTCAAAAATTCCTAAAAAACGGTAACAAAGCTCTAAATTCCATTTCCAATAGTTCAGGTCTCATTTTGGGGTTAACTTATTTAGGTAGGTTTGGCTTTTAACCAGAAACATTCCAATTTACAGAGGAACTTGTATGTCTAAAGCTAAGGTTGGCGTTTCAATGCTCTATTGCTTGGGTGAACCATTCAACAGGATGGTTAAGCGCTTAGGCACTATGGATACTAAGTACATTGAGATTTTGGATGACGGCACCTACGACCTAAACAAACCACGCATCGCGGTTCTGAAGGAAGCCGCCAAATCCTACAGTTTAGAGTACTCTTTGCATGCGCCGTTTGCTGACATCAACATTGCCTCGCCCATCAAATCCCTCTTAGCCGCCTCAATGAAGCGCCTCAAACAATCCCTTCAAAACGCCAGCGCAATGGACGCTAAACTCTGGGTTTTCCATCCGGGGCAACGAACAGGTATCGGGCAATTCTATCCTGGAGCTGACTTCAGGCAGATGTGCCAAAGCATCCAGGAACTCTACAAGGACGCAGAGGAATACGGCGTAAACATTGCGTTAGAGAATCTACCCGCGAAATACTGGTTTTTAATGAATACTCCTGAAGAGTTCATGCGGATGTACAAGGAAACCAACCTCCCAGTCGGCATCACCATGGATCTTGGCCACGCCAACTTAGAGCAGCAAATTCAGCCTTTCTTCAACCTGCTCGCCGACAAAATCGTCCATGTCCACGCCAGCGACAACGACGGCGCAGACGACCAGCACTTCGGCATAGGCGAAGGCAACATCGACTGGAACTGGTTTGCGCAAACCCTAAAGAAAAACGGCTACGACAAAAGTGTTATAGTCGAATCTATGACCCACGTTTCCGAGAGTATCCATAAACTAAAGCAGCTACTCGCTTAGCGGCAGTTCCAATTCCATAAAGTCTTCTGCTAGTACGCTGTTGGCGAAGGTTTTTTTGGCTTGTTCCAAAAGTAGACCCGCGTTTGGGTAACGTGCGCTGATGTGTGACAACGCCAACTGTTTTGCTCCAGCTGCTTTTGCTTGTTGGGCTGCTTGAGTTGGTGTTGAATGCCCATCTAAAGCCGCCTTCTTAGTGAGTGAATCGTCAAATGTGCAGTCATGAATAACCAAATCTGCACCCTCCGCGAATTTGGCGAACGATTCAAACGGTTTAGTGTCGCCCGTGTAAACGATTTTGCGTCCAGGCCGCATCGGACCCATCACGTCACCAGGTTTAACTACCTTGCCATCCGCCAAAGTGACTTCTTCGCCGCCCTGCAGCTTAGACCACAACTCACCCGCCGCAACCCCCAGCGCCAACGCCTTTTTGGGGTAAAACTTGCCTGGACGCGGCTTCTCCACAAACGCGAAAGCGTAACTTTCTACGGCATGGTTAGATTTTTTGGTAATGATGGTGTATTCTTCTTCCTCGCAAACTACGCCTTCAGATAGGATTTCGCTGATTTCTACGGGGAATGTTAAGCCGAAGTTAAGTGTTTCTTTGGTGCAGACAAGAAAATCCTTCAATCCAACTGGACCGTAAACCTGAACCGGTTCTTTTCTATCCATTAGAGCCATCGTCTGCAGAAGTCCGGGCAAACCCAACACATGGTCGCCATGCAAGTGAGTTATGAAAACCTTCATTTTTCTGTGAAAACTAACTTTCGCCTGCATCATTTGTCGCTGCACGTTTTCGCCGCAGTCAAACATCCATTGGTCCCGCGGACACTGAACCACAACCGACGGCAAACTCCGTTTCAACGTTGGTACACTGCCGCTTGTTCCCAAAAACACCACACGAATACTCATGCTGTCACCTTTTCGAACACCGCAATCTCCCGCGTCAAGCTCCTATGAACGTAGGCAAAGTGTGATTCTACATGCCGATAGCCCAACTCGGTGCCAAGGCGCGATATGTTTAATGTTTTAGGTGAAGCTATACAAATCCGTTGCCATGCACCCAGTAACTCCAGCGATGAGGTTAAGACGTCTTGGACTAGCTGTTTGGTGGTGGATTTGAGTGTGCTTGATGAGCGGCCGTATGGTGGGTCAGTGACTACGCAGTCAACTTTGAAAAACGGAGGTTTTCTTGAATCCGCCAACACAAGCCCCTCCGCGGTTATATTGAAGAAACGCAGGTTTTTTCGTGTTCCCAAAATCATTCGTCTCTGAGCATCCACCCCGACTGCGCGACAGCCGATGTAGGCGGCTTCGATAAGTGAGGTGCCTGTGCCGCAGAAAGGGTCCAGCACCAACGATTCAGCTTTGGCATGCGCTAAATTTACCATGCAACGCGCCATCTTCGAGGGCATAGCCGAGGGATGGAAGAAGGGTTTCTTGCGTGGTCTGCGTTCAGAGAAGGTTTTGCTGGTTATGTCGGTGAGTTTTAAGCCTAAAATGAGTTTTTCGTCTGTTATTATGCCTATAAAGGTTTTATCTGGGTTTTTTAGGCTTACTTTAGTGCCTTCAGTGCCATTTAGGATTTGCGCGCCCAGTTGTCCTTCAAGCACCATGGTGTTTAGGGCTTGGTCAGCGAAGTTTTTTATGCGGTTTATCCGTACAACAAAGCTTTGGCCAGGCTTAAGCACAGCTTTGAAATCTGTTTCTGCTGCTGCATTTGCGATGTCATCGTGGTTTGCGTTTGACACGAAAAGCTCCAAGGCACAAACCCGCGTGTACGCCGAGCGAACCTGAACCGTTTGGACGCTGCCGAGTTCCGCTGTCAACCGCAGCACCTGATCAAACTCTTGCGCGCTATCATAACTATAGCCTTCGGCTTCCAGAATTGCTTTAACCTCGGCGGCTGGCAGCGACTTGTTCTCGCCTGACAGCAAAAAGAAGAGTTTAGGCACTATTTCTGCGCCTTAAGCTCTTTACTAATCAGCGGCGCCAACGAAACCTTGCTGACGCTTCCGGGGACGCTGTCGGTGCCAACGATTTCCTCCACGCCAGCATCCAAAATGTGCTTCTCCGCATCGCCAATCAGCAACCCGTGGACGCACGCGCAGAAAACATGTTTAGCGCCCTGTTCGCGTAGAATTTTTGCTGCGCCCACTATGGTGCCGCCTGTGCTGATGATGTCGTCGAGGATTATGACGGTTTGATCCTTCACGTTCAAGCCTTCAGCGGTTTGCCTAGTTTGTCCAGTGTAACGGTCACGCACCTTATCCAAATGCCCCGCGCCGCCGTCTAAAACCTCCTGTGCCTGCTCAGCAATGTACATGGCGCCTTTGTCGGGTGAGAGCGCGAATGCGCCTTTGTGGCCTTTCTGCACAAAATACTCTGCCAACAAGGGAATGGCGCTCAACGTTTTGGCTGGGAAGGGGAACTGTTTGAGTGTTGGTTCCGAGTGAACATTAACAGTTATTAACTCGTCGATTCCTGCAGCTTTGAGCATGCGCGCTATGGTTTCAACGCTTATGCCTTCGCCTGACAGGAACATTTTGTCTTGCCGAGCATACGCCAAATAAGGCACAACAGCGGTGACTTTGCTTGCGCCCGCACGTTTAGCTGCGTCAGCCATGAAAGCCAACTGAAAAAGCCTGCCATCCTGCATCGGAGGACACGTTGTCTGCACAACAGCTACAGTTTCACCTTGCACGCTGCCTTCCAAACGAACATAGGATTCTCCGTCAGGAAAAATCTTCGATGCTACTGGAACATTTGGGTAACCTGTTAGGACTGAGATTTTTTCAGCTAGTGCTTTGGACGCTGGACCAGAGATAACCTTCATTATTTGTTTCCTCTTTGCTTTAGAAATGCTGGTTTAAGTTTTAAGGCTTATCTTTATCTTATTCCTTTACGAATGCGTAACAGTTTTAAGTGTAACCTATTTTTTCTTTGCAAAGGATTGAACTGCAATGGATACTTGGCGTTTATTTCCGTTAGAAACCAACAATGCTTTCATGAACATGGCAATCGACGAAGCAATTTTAAATGCGCGAATCACTGGTGAGGTTCCGAATACTCTGCGGTTTTATCGTTGGCAGCCCTCCGCCGTGAGCATCGGCAAAAACCAGAACCCAGAGGCTGAGATTTACCTTGACGCCTGCAAACAGCTGGGCGTTGATGTTGTTAGGCGCATCAGCGGCGGCGGCACAGTCTACCATGACTATGAGGGCGAAGTTACCTACAGTGTGGTTGCCAAAGCATCAGATATGGGCACCGCGGACATAGCCACCGTTTACTTGAAGATTTACGAGGCAATAACCGACGCGCTTCGCCTATTAGGGATAACATCCGATTTCAGCGGCGGAGACGCAAAAAACTGCCCAAACCTAACTGTTAAAGGCAAAAAAATCTCGGGCAGCAGCCAAACCATCACACACAGCGTCGTCCTCCAACATGGTACGATACTGGTAAATGTTGATTTGCCAAGGATGTTCCAACTTATCAAATTCAAAGATCTTACTTGCACCTTAGCCGCCGACATTGGGAAACGCAAAATCACAAGCATCCAAAACGAACTGGCCCACAGAGTATCCCCTGACACAGTTGCCAATGCACTTGCACAGGGATTCAAGGCAATTTTGAAAATTCAGCTTGAACCCAGTCAATTAACATCTAAAGAAATTGAAGTGGCAGAAAAGCTCTGTAAAGAAAAATATTCAACAAAAGAATGGAATTTCAGCGGAAAAACCGTTTAAGCCCTCTCTTTATGCCACCGCACACCCTGCGCCGTGTCCTCAAGCACAATGCCCATGGCCTTAAGCTGTGCTCTTATGGCATCGGCTTCTTTCCAGTTCTTGGCTTTGCGGGCTTCCTCACGCTTCTGCACCAGCCCGTCAATATCTGCAGGCAAGGCTTCTTCAACTTCCACCATACCAACCACGCCTAAAACGGCATCAAACTTCATCATCAAACCGCCAATTTCAGCCGCCTCCGCCCTACTCACGATATTAGCATCCAGCAAATTGTTTATTTCACGCACAAAGTCAAAAAGCGACGCCAACGCGATTCCAATGTTTAAGTCATCATCCATCGAACCAGCAAAACATGCCTCAGCCTTCGCAGTGAAAGTCGCGACTTTGCCACCGCTTTCTTTACCGTCGGTATCATGTAAGCGCCGAACAAAATTCCTCAGCCTATCAACTGCGCCTTTGGCAGCTTCTAAACCCTCAAAGGTGAAGTTGAACTGCTGCCGATAATGCGTCGACATTAACAGGTACCTGATGACAATCGGATCATATCTCTTAGCCAGCAGGTCGCGAAGCGTGTAAAAGTTACCGAGGCTTTTGGACATTTTTTTTCCTTCAACCTGCAAATGCTCATTGTGTAGCCAGTAATTCACGAATTTCTTGCCCGTTGCTGCTTCGCTCTGCGCAATTTCGTTTTCATGATGAGGGAACATGTTGTCGACTCCGCCGCAGTGGATGTCGAAGCTTTCGCCCAGATACTTCATGCTCATCGCAGAGCATTCAATATGCCAGCCTGGTCTACCCTTACCCAATTCCGTCTCCCAAAACACGTCGCCGTCCTCAGGCATCCACGCTTTCCAAAGGGCAAAGTCATGAGCTTCCTCCTTTGCGTATTCGTCTTGGCTTACCCTTGCGCCTGCCTTGAGTTCGTCAACTTTTATTTTTGATAGTTTGCCGTAATCTGCAAACTTGCAGACGCCATAATAAATTGAGCCGTCTTCGCCTCGGTAAGCAATGTCTTTAGCCATCAAAGTCTTGATTAAAGTAACCATTTCCGGGATGTGGTCAGTGGCTTTGGGGTAAACGTCTGCGGACTCTATGTTTAGGGCTTTAATGTCTTCAAAAAAAGCTTTGACATAGAAATCTGTAAACTCTCGAAGCGGAACACCCTGTTTTTGGCTGCCGTTAATGGTCTTGTCGTCAATATCGGTCAAGTTCATAACATGAGTGACCTTGAAGCCACGCTGAATCAGCCAACGTTTAAGCAAGTCCTCAAACAGAAACGCCCTAAAATTCCCAATATGCGCAAAATCATAAACCGTGGGACCACATGTGTACATTTTTACTTTGCCTGCTTCCAACGGTTTGAACGCTTCTTTTCTGCGTGTTAAGGTATTAAAAAAGCAAATACTTGATTGAGTCGTAGTTATTTCTCCTTTAATAGTTTGAGGAATTTTTCTCGATTTATCCCAGCTTCTCTTAGTATCGCTCTGAGTAATCCCGGTTTAATGTCTTTTCCTGGATGCATGGGTATTACTATTCTATTTTTTTCTTTATTAATCAGAATGATGTGCGAGCCTTTTTTGCGGATAACTTGGAAGCCTTCCTTTTCAAGAATTTTAATTAACCAATTGGAGTTTATCGGCGGAATTTTAGGCAAGTGCCTTCACTTTTTGTATGCCCACGACTTTTTCTTTCAGCAAGTCTTTTCTTTCCTGCGGCGTTAAAGTTTCCCAATAAAGATCTATTGCTTCTTTCACGTTTTCCAAAACCTCCGATAAAGTATCGCCTTGGGTATGACATCCCGGCAGGGCAGGTACTATTGCTACGTAGCCGCCCGTTTCGTCCTCAAGAAGCACTACATCGAAGTCACGCATCAAATTCGCCAACATGCTAAAGAGAAGAGGTGCATATAAAAATTCTGATAAATTGAAATTCCCCGTACTTGCTTGCAGGATCAATTTTCTGCCCGAACAAAATGCAAGAGCCGAAATTATTTAAGCATTCATGTCGGTTGTTGCACAAAAAATTTTTGTGTTAGCTGCCAATGACCTGGCGTTCCAAAAAAGAATTTATCCAAAAGCAGGCGTCTGATGACAAAAAATGTAAAACCTGAGCTAATAAAAAATAAAGAAAAAGATTGTTAAATTGGTAAAGATGTTAGCTTAAAAGCTTAATATCTTCGTGGAGGTCTTCGTTTTGCGTAGCATTCTCGGCAATATACTGGCCTGCTTCCGTCTGGTTTGAATGGAACATCGCATTCTTTTCCGCAGTCTGCGCAGGTTGCCTTATGCATCTCTTTGTTACCGTATGACATTTCTATTTTTCACTTCCTTTTTTTACTTTTGCAAATTGCTTTGCACGCTTGTGTAATGTGGAGGTTGCTATAAAGTGTATCCGTTGACTAACAAATTAAGCACCTTCAATAGAGGCTTTTTCTTTTGATCGAGGGTTTTTCGATACTATTTTTCGATTACTTCGCCTTTTAGGTAGGTTGTTGAAGCCTCAACGACCTTAACTCGCAAGGTTTTACCAAGTAAATTATCCTCGCTTTTGAAGGCTATTGGCCTGTAAGCGAAGTTGCGTCCAACCCAGGAACCCTCAACCTTGCCTTTCTCGTCAACAAGCATTTCTCCGGTCCAGCCGACCCACCGCAGGTTCCGTTTAGCCGAAAGTCGCTTCACCAACTCGGCAGTGACTGTGCTTCTGCGTTTGGTTTCTTCCTTATTCACCAAGCCCACCTTCATTTTGGCAGCTACGGTTTTGGGACGCGCAAAAAACTTAGAAACGTTAACTACATCAGGCTTAACTTCGTCTAACAGCTTAAGAGTATTCTCGAAAGCTTCCTCCGTTTCACCTGGAAAACCAACTATAACGTCTGTTGCCAGCGTTAACTGGGGAAAGTCATTTCTGAATGTATTCACGATGCCTTTGAACTCAGATGCTGTGTAGATCCTTCGCATATATTGGAGCACCGTGTCATCGCCGCTTTGCACGGGCAGGTGCAGGAACTTGAAGATTTTTGGGCTATTAAAAGCGGTAATCAGTCGGCTTTGCATTTCGGTTACCAAGTTAGGCGTCATCATGCCAACTCTGACGCGGAAATCCCCCTCTAAACCACATAGCGCTGTCAACAACTCCGCAAGGTCAATGCCTAAATCCCTTCCGAAAGAGGCTGTGTCCTGCGAAGTAATCCAGAACTCTTTGGCGCCAGCAGCATAATCACTTTGCACACGATCAACAACCTCTTTGATACTGTAGCTTCGCAGATGTCCGCGTGCAAAAACGACACAGCAATAAGAACAGGAACCTAAACAACCATAGTTTATCGGTACCACGCTTACGTTGGGGTTGGAAATGTGCCTTGGAAGATTCAGCAACGGCTTGTTTTTGGCTGCGGCTAAATCAATGACTTTCTCGCCAGCTAAAACCCGCGTAACTACTTCGACAATTTCTTTACCTACAGCTGGACCAACCGCGCCGTCAAAGTGTGCTTCGCGGCATAAACGTTCAAAACTTATCTTGGTCAAACAGCCTGCGACCACGATTTTTTTGTCTTTTGGAGCGTGTTTTATGGCATCTATTATGCGATTTTCTGTTGGTCCTTTAACTGCACAAGTATTGTAGATTATCAAGTCTGCTTCTGGTTCTGAGTTGGCTATTTGGAATCCTGCTTGTGCTAAGCAACCGGCTAAGACTTCGCCGTCTGCTGTGTTGGAGGAGCAGCCAAAGTTTTTGACGAAAACCCGCTTGACCATGGTTTATTCGCAGGTTAGTTGCTTCAACAAGGAATAAAAACGTAGTCCTTGATGTGACTGAATTGACAGATACCTGCACTATCTATGTTCTAACCTTTAAAAGGAGTTGGACGAACATGTTATAGGCATATGTGCCACATGATATATAGAAGTATAACCAAGAATACATGCTTTAGTTATCTATTCACCCGCAAGGGAGAAAAATCCCTATGAAACTAATAACTCTGTATCTGCCTGAAACGTATATAAAAGCTTTGGACCAGTTGGTCGGCGAACGGTTCTATCCAAACCGTGCCGAAGCCATCCGAGTCGCAATCCGAGACTTAATCAGTGCTGAAGTTTGGAGGCGCAAAGGCGTTGACTAAACACTTACACGAAGACGCCTTGAAGATTCCTCTCTCGCTTGAGTGCGCCAAAATTGAAGTTACCCCAAAAATCATCGATAACACCATGGTGCTTAGCGCACCCAGCATAATGCCCAAGGCCAAAGGCAAAATGAAAAATAGGATGGTTAAAGCTAAAGTGACAATTAAAAAAACCCGTTTAGATAAAGCAACAAGTCACCTCTACGACCTTGAAGACAGCTGTGGACCCGAAAAACCGTTAAACATCGATTTCGGCCTCTACCAGATGGAAGAAATCTAAACTTTCTTCCCCATTTTTTGATTTAAATTTTTAGTGTCTTTTGGAAAAAGCTATTATTCTTAAGAAACCGATTCTTTTTGCATGAACAATCTACTATCTCAAATCAGAGCCGACCTAAAAGCTGCCACAGACCTGAAAATACAGAATAGTTTTCAACGCTTCTTCAAAGAACAAGTGAAATACTACGGCGTCAAGACTGAGACTGTTGGGAAAATCGCCAAGAAATACAGGTCCCAAGTTAAGACTTTAGATAAGCAGGCAATTTTTGCTTTATGCGAGGAACTTTTCCGTTCAGACTACACCGAGGAAGCATTCATAGTTTCCTTCTGGCTACCAAACTATATCAACCACCTTGAGCCCAGCGATTTAGCAACGTTCAAGGTTTGGATTGAACGTTACATTGACAATTGGGCTAAATGCGACGGGTTCTGCAACCACACCATCGGTGACTTAATCCAGAAGCATCCAGAAACCTTGCCGCAAGTGAAGCGCTGGACTAAAAGCGAAAACCGCTGGCTCAAGCGGGCTTCTGCTGTGTCGTTAATTGTTCCCGCAAAAAAAGGGCTTTTTCTGCAGGATGCCCTCGAAATCTGCGATGTGTTGTTGTTGGATGGGGATGATATGGTGTAGAAGGGCTATGGTTGGCTGCTTAAAGAGGAAAGCAGAAAACACCAGAAAGAGGTTTATGATTATGTGTTTAAAAACCGCAAAGTCATGCCGAGAACCGCGTTGCGTTACGCTATTGAGTTGATGCCTAAAGAGCTTAAGGCAGAAGCGATGAAGAAGGATTAGTTCAAACAACAAATTATCAACATATCAATCCTAGCGGAAAACGACAATGCTGACCTACCCCTCTTAGGGATTACGTTTTGCTTGTTTCTTTAGGTTGCCAACTCTTAGTTTTTCCACGTCGGCTTTCTGGGGCAACGCTACCGTTATGGTTTTGTTCAGGGTGTCCCTGCCGAACTTTACTGTGACTTCTTCCGATTTAGCATCCGAATATGAAGCCGTCAATTTGGCGGCTGTTTCAATAGCTGCTTTGGTTTTTGGTCCCTGCAAAATGGTTACTGGACCCACCACATCGGGAAGTTCAAAGTAAAATTCACTTTTTGTTTTCCGTGCGGTTAAGAGCTTATTTTCCTCTTCATTTCTTCCAACGATTATCTTGTTTTTGCCAAACCTAAAATGCCTGCCAATCCGTAGCAATGCAATGTCCGCCATTGAGACGCGTTTTTTGTGTGTGAATAGGTCTTGGATTTTCTTAGCGTATTCTTCGTAGGTTAATAGGCATCCGCCTGCGGGGCAAGGGTAATCTTTAATGTTGAATTCTTCCGCGAGCTTAAACTGAGGTTTACGCGACCTTCCCTGAATATCCAAAAGCTTAGCTCGATCTACAAGCCCACTCTTTTCCACCTCTGTTTCAGGAAGCAAACGCGCCGATAGCGGCCTCAAAATTTTGCCTTCAAGCCCCGCTTCTTTTTCAATAAGTTTCATAGCAGGATAATGCTGAGACATAGGTCGTTCATCCAAAACCTCACCTGTAAAGATGAATGCTGCGCCGATTTCTTTTGCGTATTTTTTGGCTTTTTTCATCAGGAAGATTCTGCAGTCTATGCAGGGGTTCATATTTCTGCCGTAGCCGTGTTTGGGGTTGCGAAGCATCCGCAAATAATCCTCTTTTGCCGCCACTACTTTTAGGGGTACGTTTAGTTGTTTTGATGCATCCACTGCTGCGCAGCCGCCTTTTTTGCAGAGGCAGAACGGACTTTTAACGTTGAAGGCTACGACTTCGATGCCTTGTTTTAGAATCATTTCTGTAGCAAGGATGCTGTCTAAACCGCCTGAAAGCAACCCTAAAGCCTTAACGTTTGTCATATCGCAAATAGCATTCTGATCTCACAAATAATAATTTACCTATAAACAACAAAACAAAAACCCTGACCAATTCGGTGCGAGAAATAATCTTAATTACCGCTTCGTTAACATGGAAAGGCATGATTGGCGCTGCTCTGGCGATAATTTCTGCTGCAACTTCAGCCGTATCAGTTGTTCTAGTTAGGAAATACTCCAGTCACTCAAGCGCTTTCAACATCAGTTTAGCAATCAGCTGGGTCGGTATGCTGATTCTCTGGCCCCTTGCATTGGCCCTGACGGATTTCTCGTTAGTCAACATTGCCAGCATACTTCTCTTTGCTTTAAGCGGCATCTTAACCCCGGGATTTGTGAGGTTGCTGTATTACCAAGGAATGAAGAAACTTGGCGCTCCAGTCAACTCATCGCTCTTCTCTATTTATCCACTCTACACTTCTCTGTTAGCTGTTCTATTTCTAAGCGAAATTTTGGCGATTGGAAACTGGGCAGGGATTCTGATGGTGTTCTTGGGTGGAATTCTTGTCGAGTGGAGTTCAAGAGAAGCCACCAACCAAAACAAACATTCCAGAATAGACCTTATTTACCCCGTGCTTGGCGGGATAGCCTTAGGCGTTGGCAGCATCTTCCGTAAGTACGCCTTAAACCTGTTTGATGCTCCAGTTTTAGGCGTCGCCGTCGCTTACACAGCTTCTCTTCTGCCCTTCCTTGTAATGCTGGTGTTTTCGGCTCCAACCCGACGGGAGTTGTCTTTGAAGCGTGATATGCGGTTGTTCTGGGTTGCGGGGGTTGGTCAAGCAATCACGTGGATGCTGAGTTTTTACGCTTTAAGCTACGACGACGTCTCCGTTATAACGCCGTTGCTGTCGATTGAACCCGTGTTTGTCGCCTTGTTTGCTTACCTATACCTGCGTAAGATTGAGCGCGTCTCCCCCAAACTGGTTGTAAGCATTGTACTAACCGTGTTGGGTGTGGTGTTGGTTACCGCAAAACTCTAGTTTCTGACCATGCCAAGCCTATGCTTGTTCACTTGACTGTAGAATAATTTAAAAACCCAGATGAGAATAAACCCAGTGAGTTTATTGTACTTCACCGAAGGATTAGCTGTGGACATCAGCATCTTCATTCCCGTTTACAAAGAATCCAATCAACTAGCTGGAATGCTAAAGGAACTGAGTTCCCAGAATGTTTCGAAGGAAATTTTTGTCACAGTTGACCAGCCAACCGAAGAATTCTCCGAAGAAATAAAGCAACTCGATAACGAGAGCGTCCAATTCATCGTTAACAAAGAACGCATTGGCAAAGCAAACGTACTAAACAGCACCTTCAAACTCTCATCAGGCAAAGTGCTGCTTTTCCTAGATTCAGACGTTGGAATCCCAAACGACCCAGACTACCTCAGAAAAATCATCATGGAAATGCAACAGACCGATATTTTGGACATAAAAAAACAAGTTACCAAAGGCAAATCTTTCCTATCAAAAATGGCTTACTACGAGTACTTCACCTTCAACGTCAGCGCTTGGATATCATCAAGGTACATGCACAAGTGCCCTGCAGTAAACGGTGCTGCGTTCGCGATTAAACGTGAAATGTTCGAGAAAATCCACGGCTTCCGAACCGCAGTGGCTGAAGATATCGATCTTGCCACACGTGCATTCTTGGCCGACAGCAGCTTCGCTTACACACATGATGTTGAAGTAAAAAACGAAGTTCACTCGGACTGGCACAAGTGGTTTACTCAGCGCAGGCGATGGGCAATTGGGCAGGCGTTGTGGTTGAAGGAGTGGTATAAGCTGTTAGCTAGACGGTTCATCAAGAAACCGCAAGTTTTCTTACCTGGCCTATTTTTCCTTTACCCATCCGTCGTTGTTTTTCTTTTGAGTGCTGTTATCCCTGGTTTATGGGTGTACAATTCGCTTCTGGTTTTCTCCCTGTTTTTGTCAGTGAAATTCAACATTGCATTGCCACTTTTACTCTTGTCACTGGGTACCGCGGACATGCTGAAGATTCTGCTTATTTCAATGTCGGGTTTCGCATTTACCGCCGCCGTCTTCTATGGGTTCGCAAGAAAACTGGGTTTCCACATTAAGCTGCATGAACTGTTTGTTTACTACTTCTTCTACTCCTCAATTTGGATGATAATAATTATTGTTGGGCATATCCAAGTGTTTGCTTTAGGCAAAAAAGCTGGACCAGGCTGGAAAACATAGAATCAACGCACTATTGAAAATGGAACGTAGGTCTTTTTTGCAGTTTATTAGCCCTTTTTAGACTAGGTAACGCAACTGCTATTTTTCTTCTATACCCTTCCCCTAGGGCAAACACCGAAATCCAACATGCTAATGAGCCCCAAAACCTCCAATACAACCTTCCCCCTTAGTGAAATAACTACCCCCTGTAGGTTTTTGAAACGAGTTTCTAATAGGATCCAAATATGCCGCTTAACAGCGCTGCCCAAAGATAAAGATGAAGGCCTCTACGCGGTGAGAATTAAGGTTTGATTTCGAGCTTTAGGGGATAGCTTTGCGGAAAGCGATAGGTAAAATTATATCTGGAAGTATTTTATTTAGAGTGCCCTGTGTGGGTCCGTGACGCAGTACGGATAGCGTGTCAGCCTTCTATCACCCTTTGGGGTGTGAAGACAGCTGAAAGTCATGGGTTCAAATCCCATCGGACCCGCTTCCCACAAAGAACATTTATACTGCACTTATCGTCCTTTTTTTTCTTTTTTAGCTGTTTTCTTGTATTCGCTAATTTTGCAATTTTATTGCAATTTTAGGGGGGTGAATCTACTTGGATAAGGTTGTTATAAGGTTGGAATTGTTAAAGCTTGAGGGATTAGGCTTATTTCAGGTTGAAACTTTGCAAGAATTAAGCCAAAATTCGCCGTTTAGTAGCGTATTTATCCTATGTGTTGCAAGAATTAGAGCTGGCTATGTAGATGAGACAGGTAAATCTGAAGTCTTTGATCCTAATCAAGAAGATAGAGATGCAAGTGTTTTGAAAAGTAGCCAAACGTTTTCTAAAGGAGTATCCGTTCCTTCTGCCTAATTTGTCCAAGGATGGGGAGAGCGTCTCAGAATGGACTTCAGTGTCTCTTTGATATCTCGGAGACAGCTACATTCCAATTGAAAGTTCAATCCCCTTTTGTGGAAAAGTTAACCGGGGTACAGGACTGAGAGTCTCTTATTAGAAGAAGAAAAATGGCTGAATTCCACGGGAAAGTGTTTTTCTTCTCTCAGACAAAGAATTACTGCGTGGTTCCGTTTAGATCTAAAAGAAGCAAAAGAAAATCACAAGCAAACAAGCTGATTATTTGTCATTCAATTCAGGATTTCGCTGCACAATCGCATCGGGTTATTAACATTCCTGTGGCTTGTTTTTTTTCGAAACGCGTATAAGCAACTTATGACATGCGTCATATTAAGGTGAATTGAAGAAATGTTATCCCGCGATTGTGACGGATGCCCAAAACAACTACACGAATGCCAACAACGCTTTGCAAAAGTCACCCTGGGCGAAAAAGTCTTCTGCCCAGACGGCACAGCCCACCTAGTAGATAGCCAATAACCAAAAACAACAATTAAACCGCTATCTATGGCGGGCTTTTTTTATAAAAGCAAGTTTTTGTTTTTTATACATTAAGACTGTTAGTAAATGGACAGGTTGAGAAGGGGAATGTTCCCCTCACCCTGTATGAGAAGCTCTCCTTTCTCCTCAATCAAAAGCTGTTCTGCAAGGCTTAAAAGGGATGTTTCAAGATTGGAAATATATCAAAAGTTAGAAGAAGAAGAAAAAAAATTCCAGATGCTTAATTTTTTTTTGCTTTTAGTTTCTTTTTTACCAAGAAGAGATAGAATTTTTTAATTAGCAACAATAATTTGCGAGTCAGAGTAAGTTTTAGGTGCCCTCAATCGTTTAGTGAGCTCTTTTCTGATGTCGATATCTTTTTCTTTTTTCAAGGCTCTATGCAAGAGTTTTATAGCAATTTCTAAGCTGCTTGCACCAAAAACCTTTCCGAAAATGTTTGAGGGCTTTCCCAACGACCCTGTTGTTTGAAGAAGAATGCAGACAAAGTTTAGAGGGTACTGTTTTGATTTGTCCCAAATTCAGAACCAAATGAAGGCAACAGGCCAGAAGGAGGTTTCTCTTGTGGATCCGGATAGCCGTTTGATGCGAGTTGACAGCCAAAGACTTGAAGTTGGCTACAACGTTCAAACCTCAGTTGATGCAAAGCAGCATCTTATCGTTGATTATGACGTGATAAATATCTCGACTGATCATCATCAACTATTTAATGATGCTTTGTCGACGAAGAAAACTTTGGGTGTGGACAGCTTTTGAGGTTTTGAGCGATAAGGGTTTCTATG
>PLYI01000042.1 GCA_003151735.1 Candidatus Bathyarchaeota archaeon
ATTTTTTATACGTTCTGATGATAAGATAAATCCCAGAAAGCCTTTCCTACTATACCCTCCAGATTTTGGAAGGCCTTGGGCATGCCGTGAAACAACGTACAATGCGTGTGCAACAGGCAACCACTATTTTTCCTCTGTCATAACCCTTTTATAATCAACTTCTCAGAGTCATATTAGTGATAATTTTGTCGAATTTTATTGTTTTAGGAAACTGGACCGAACAGGGCATAAAAAATGTCGCAGAATCGCCGGAAAGAGTCAAAGCAGCCAGAAAAATGATCGAAAAAGCTGGTGGAAAAATGCAGTTCTTCACAACCATGGGAAAATATGATTTTGTGCTTTTAGTTGAAATACCCAAGGATGAAGACATGGCGGCAATTCTTTTGTGCACAGGCAGCTTGGGAAACATCCGCACGATAACGATGAAGGCATGGACAGAGGCAGAAGCCACAAAAATGCTTACGGCGCCTCACGCATAGCGCTCGTCTCAATAGTTTCCAACCTCTTATTTTTTTCTTCGTGACATTAAGAAGCGCTAGTTTCTTTTTTCTAGTCCAAAATTCAAGTCGCTGTCCAGGCAAAGGTCTGCCAGAAACTGAGGGGTATAGAATGTATGAGTTTGATTTTATTTATTTGATTTTTTTATGTTCTGATGATAAGATAAAACCTGTAAGACCTTTTTCCCTATAAGTGGTCCAAGTTTTGGAAGGCCTTGATTGACCTTGAACCCGCTATCAAGGAGGTTGCTGATCATGATTTTGCATTAGACAATTGATAGCTGTACCTCTTGTATGGATCGAGACAATCAAAGCGCAACTTAGTCCCTATATTTGCCTCTGGGTGTTTGCCATACCATGACTTGAGATTTCCCTGAATTATGACTCCCGCATCAGGATCTCCTATCTGTGCGACGCTCTTTGCACTTGTAACATGGGTTTCAATATCGCCTATATCGGTTTCAAGTGAAAAATTGTTCTTTCTCATCCATCTATTTGCAGCTTATGTTGCTTTTTAAGAACATAATAGTTTTAGTTCATCTTAAAGTCTGAGGAACTACAAGAACGAATAAATTAAAGCCATAAGTATCTCTCGAAAAATAATGGTTAGGTTTACAAAGGAGAATTCGAATTTAGTTACTCGGAGATAGTATCTGCTAACAATTACTTTGCTTAAGGAACACGAAGAAGGCAGATGGCAATCAGAGAATTTAGAGGTTTTACCTGAAGAAATTAATAAAAATCATGTTCTATGGGTTGATGCCCAAGATCCGACAGAACCTGAAATGAAAGAGCTTAAGGATTATTTTAGTTTAGATGAACATAACCTTCAAGAGCTTACTGAAGAGGGAGGGCGTTCAAGAATTGATGAGCATGAAGATCGAGTGTTCTGTCTTCTTAATTTTCCTCATAGAGAAGGTTTTATTTTTGATGGGAAGATGGAACGGTTGGCGATGCTTGTTTGTTCGCGATGGATAATTACGGTGCATAAGGGCTACTCGGAGTTGACTTGCTCCGTTTACAAAAAAATAGGCACTCACGGCTATTTCTCGCTCTCCCTTGTGCCTTCTACCGATATCATGTTGTTTATTCTTTTGGATTTAGTAACCAGTGAATATTACCCGGTTTCAGACTCGGTGTTTGAGCGTATTGAAGTGTTAAGTCAAGAAGCTTTGGGGCTTTTCAGAGAAAGATCAAGACAGGTAGATAGAAGTTTTGGGATACAGATCCTCAAGATAAGAGAAAAGCTAGTGGCTCTTAGGCAAAGTCTGAGTCCGCTTCGCGAGATCATGGGAAGAATAACAAGGGGTGAATTTGCTCTGGTGCAGGGAGTGAACCTTCCCCGCTTCGGAGACCTCTATGACAGAACTATGCAGCTGGTGGAAGTTGTTGATTCTAACCGGGAAGAAATGAGTAACATTCGAGACATCTTGGTGAACGTTCAAACTGTAAATACTAATAATATTATTAGGGTTCTTACAATAATTTCAGCGATTTTTCTACCGCTGACTTTGATTGCTGGAATTTACGGAACGAACTTTAAACCGGGATTTATCCCGGAAGCAACTAGTCCCTACGGCTTCTACATCATGATTGCAATAATGGTTACAGTGGCTTCGAGCCTTGCATTGATTTTCAAACATAGAGGCTGGATTTGAAAAGAAAAATTGCACGAACTTTAACCAAATATTTCGAAAAACTAGATAGAATCCTGTTTCATGTAATTCCTAATGAATTAGTTAAGAATTGGCATGACCGAAGCGTTAGGCGGCAACCTCTAGTTGTGATTATCGGAAAGTTTCTAACTCCATACAGTTTTATATAATCTTCCACAGTTGGCTCCAAGAGATCAAAGGATGGATAGGACAACTCATCAAGGTTCTCAAGTCTGCTTTGAGCAGGAGTGAAATGGAGTTAACGCTATCGAAGTCATAGACCAATAAACTGAGACCAACAACTACGGTAACCATTCAACGGGCTAAAAAAGTGGCTGTGTTTGGCTCCATGCAAAGTAGCTATTTCATTTTTATTTAAGCCTAGATAGATTTAGGTGCTCGCTAACCCCAGATTAATGGATAACGATGACGGTGCGACTTTTTTTAACCTTTTGTTAGTCCTGTGAGTTTTGCAAAAAAGTTGCAATTTAGGGGGGTTGATTAAGTTGAAAGTTGGTTGTTCTTGCTTGATTTTGGTAAATCTTGAAGAATTGGGCTTGTTTTGCCATTTTATTTTGCAATGTTGAGCGGGAAAAATGGATAGTTTATTTTGCAGGTTGTTATCGAGACATTCAAGATAACCGATAGTCTTTTATGGATGATACTATATCTTCTGCGCAAAAATATTTGCAAGCTAAACGAGCTAATGCTCCTGCCAGTCTTCGCCCCTTCACCCAAAAGTTGCGGAGTGCGGGATTAAGCATAATTCATGAACCATAAATCAAACCCAAAGAAGACAGTCTAAATTTCGCGTGTGTGAAACACATGGAAGCAGTCAAAAGACGCTTAGAGCTACTAAAACTTGAAGGTCTAGGTTTATCCAAGCAGAAATAGTTAAACAGTTAACGGAGAAAACCGGCTGTGCAGAGCGTACGCTCTACAATGATTTTGAAACCCGAGCAAATTGGCAACCATTCCTGCAAAGCATAACTAAACCTGACGATTTACTATTCAAAGTAACCAATCGGTACGAACAGATCTACCGCCAAGCAAGCCTAAGAATGCTCTCATCCACCAACCCGCTAGTACAGTTAGGTGCCTTGAATACTATGCTTAAAGTGAATTCTATGATGTATGAAACATTGGTTTTGCCAGATCTGATGAGCAGATTAAGAGCTTTAGAAAAGAAGGCAGCAAGAGGAGTCTTTGTACCTTGAATTTTAGTTTTGAATTAAAAGTAATGTCAAATGGATATTATACAAGATTTCTGTATCTATAAAGTAATTTGGAGGTGAATAAATGGATAATTTGAAGTTAGCTAAGAGAATTAATAGTTTGACAGAGAAAATTAACGATAATGGTAACGTAGCCATAATACACTTTGATTTCAATTCCTTTTCCGAAGCTGAAAAAACCCTTTTCCGAAAAAGTGAACAAGATAGAAAACGAGTTTCAACAAACAGGAAACGAAGATATTTTACTTAAGAATGCAGATTTAATGCTCAAACCCTCTGAAATCACCGTAAAACGCACAACAGAGCTTTACTGCCATGTTCTACCAACGGTATTAGGATACTTCTAAAACCGGGAACTTGTTGATTTCTTCTTTAAGTTACATTTCTACAATTTTGAAACTGACCTAGCAGAATGTTTGGAAAACATACGCACTTGGACAGATAAAGACAAAGAAGAATTTCTGCTGGACCTAAAAAAGATTGGAACACAATTATTTCGAATCCCAAGAGGATTCGACAAGAATTATTGTAGAGAACTTCTCGATCTGATTGATTCTAAAGAATCGGATGAAAAGAATGATCAAAACCAAGGAGTAGAAACGAATTAAAAGAAACCCGGCAACATAACGTACACCAACAACAGCCAGAAAGGAAGAATGAGGGCGGATAGCTTTTTTTATTTTTTCCTTCAGGTAACGATCTAGTTATGTCGTTCTACTATTTAGTATGGAAATTCGGGGACATTGTAGACTTCGATGGGCGGTTTTTTCTTTTTTAGTTTATCTATGAAGTCTTCTTTGTCTAATGAAACAAGGATTGCTTTGTTCTTTAGAGCAACCTGCAGGTAGAGTGCATCGATTGTGTATATATTGTACTCTAAGCACAAGCAAAATGCTGACGTGCAAAGGTTTTTGTCGCAGTTGGTCAATAGTTTTGGGTTAATCATAAAATCCATTTGTTTTCTTGCTTCGTTGGCTATCTCCAGGCTTGTTTTTCTTGCAAGCGTTCCGCATACTTCTTGGTAGATGATACTTGGTTCCGCTAGCTGAAAGTTATTTGGGACTTTAGAAAGTATTTCGACACATTTGTCACTGTAAGGTTCATCTGCTTTTAATGCAGCAATAAGGACATTGGCATCTAGAGTAAGAAGTCTACTTGATTGTTTCATGCCGTCTAGACCTACGTATTTCTTCCAGTACTGTGGAGTCGCTATTCCATTTGGTTGAGACTGCGGTCTTCAGGTTTAGAAAGTTCTTAACGCCAGTGTCAGTCTCGTTATTTTTTTCTTCCTTTAGCATAATCTCTTCGCTAGCAACCAGTTCGGATAGGAGGTTAGCCCAGGTTTTACAGCCGAGTTCTACCTTTAGCCTTTTTAGTTCTATTAGTAGTTCTTCGGGGAGATTTTTTACTAGAATTGTTGCCATAATAGATCACCTAAGTTATCTGGATAATCCAGAATATAATTGTTTCTGGATGCTGCAAATAGGAATATCAGGTGTTGAAGTCCGAGACCCGAAACAGCAAAATTAACATTAAGTATTACATTTCAAAATGTGGCTTTTTTGTCAAGTTTCCAACCTGAAGAGAATTTTTTCCGACTCAAAAAGAATGGATCAATAATGATTCTGTTTCTGAAGGTTCCAAGAATAAACGTGAAAAATTAGCGCATTGAATGATTCTAAAGAATTGGATGAAAAAATGATCAAAACCAAGAAAGCGAAATGAATTCAAAGGAAACTGAAGAAACAACAGAAACCAACCAGCCTCTTAAAAATAGTGAGGGAGGTTAGGTAGTTTTTTTTTGGTTTGCAGGTAGCTAGCTAGTTAAGTCTACAATTTTCCTAATTTTTACTACGCTAACAGTGTCCAAACGCTTTTCCTTACTGAAAAAGCGGGACAATCAAAAAGGAAGAGAGAAAAATATGGCGAAAGAATATAGTCAAGAGCATATAATGAAAATTTGTTTAGCGCCAGAACTCTATCTGGCAATGACTAAATATCAAGTGCAAAAAGAAATCGGCAAAACTTATGCAGGATTGCTACTATTGACGAAAGCGCTTTATCAGGAAAAATTGATCTCCAAAGAAGTCTATGAAAAGTTTGTTTACCGGTATTCTCGCAAGCTTGTGCCGGAAGAGCAACCGCAAAAATTAACAGCTGAACAGCAAAAAAATAAGCAAAAACTCGATGAAAAAGCCCGAAGCTTTGGGTTAGCTTACAATCAATGGGACACGCATCTCGATCCTGAATGGCGACAATGGTGGATCAACGAGGCAAAAAAATATCAAGACACAATTCCTGAGGCAAAGGAATTTCTGCGAAAAGTGTAGGAGAGCTTATTATTCGAAATAAGAGGGTTTATTGTTTTGGAAAGCAAGATTGCAACCTTTTGAACAGCGCATTTGCATGTCTACATAGCTCTTTTGATTTGTGTATGATCAAAGTCTTTATCGTTTGAGATTATTTCTTGTGCACCAGTTCTTATTGCCACGGCGAGATGAAGTGAGTCTTCGTAGTCGAGTTTGAATTCATTCATCAAGTCTGCAGCTTTCTTAAAGTCCTCTGATCTAAGGGATTCGATAACTAATCCTTTGATGCGTGTTATAGGATTGATGACTTGTTGTACAAAGTCTTTGTCTTTCAGGTTCTTGCCTGTCAAGCCACCTATGATCAATAGTGTTTCATAAAGTGTTAAAGCTGACGTAACATATTCTCCTCGCTTGGAGGTTTCCATTTTCTTTATCCAGTCCAACGCTACTTGCCCGTATTTTGGGTGATTTCCAAGCCAGTAAACAAATACATTTACGTCTACGTAGTAGCGTGATTTGTCCACCATTTTCTGGTTGCCTCCACCATGAATTCATCCAAGTCTTCAGGCCATTTGGTTATCTGGAAGAGGCCGCCATATTTTTCGGCTATAGATTCTGCAGGTTCTATGATTATGGTTGTGTCTGTTGCCTTGATGTTAACGTATGTTCCTGCCTTAATTTTGGCTGCCTTTCTGATGTTTTTGGGAATCATAACTCTGCCTTTCTCATCTATTTTCGCGGTTGTTTCGCTCATTGAATTTCCCACAATAAATTATGGTTCCACTAATTTAAGTTTTCCCACTTTTGATATCTGGCAGGAACGCACGTTTTCTATTATGGTGCGCAGCCATGTTTAGGTGCTCGCCAACCCCTGCCAAGGAGAACGATGACGGCACAACTAAGCGTTACGAATAGTTTTGTTTTTTATGCTTTCAAAATTTCCCAAACAGTTTTGGCAAACCACATAAACATTATTAAACTCAAACTTAAACAAAAAACTACTTCAAGGGGCATCAAGAAATCTGCTATCCCTAACGGAGCAGCCACAATAAAATAGTAAAAAGGCAACGTCCACAAATAAACACCCGTGCTAAACAACAAAAAAACTTTTAGAAGCCTAAGAAAAATGTAACGGGTTTTTTTAGAAGACAAAAATAGCCAGAAATGCAAGCGCTTAAAGGGCATGACTAATCATTCTCCCAGATGCCAACCAACCGCAAACCAAACAAAACAAGCAAACTGAACAAATGAATACAAAGACACCGCTTTGAAGAATTAACCCAGCCAAATTAAAGAGCAGCACTACAAAATAAGCCACAAGAAAACCCCCTTCTCGTCCACGTTCCCTAAGCGATTCTGCCCCCAAACCCAATCCGATCTGCCCCTTAAACAAGCAACTGATCAAAAAACGAATATAACAGGTATTCCAAAATACGCAATATATCAAAACAAAATCTGAAAAAAACAGGAGAGATTTTTGTTATTCAGGGCAATAAATATGCCTATTCCACTTTAGGTGCTCGCCATACCCAAAATCTTAGAAAACGATGACTGCACAACCACTTTCTAATTCTTAATTATTCTTTTGTCTGATAGAAGAAGGACGCATGTTTTTGTGTGTGCAGTGAAGGTTTGTTTTGGGTTGCTTTGTTCGCATAGGCTTTGCTGGGCTTTTTGGATGCGTCTGCAAACGTCACGTTCCGTCTGCCGAAGGCAATGATGTCTAGTTACTGCTAAATAAGATAAGCGTAGTCAAGTTTAGGTGCTCGCCAAACCCATGCCAAGAAGAACTATGACGGCACAACTAATTCAAAATATTAGAGGCGTTGAGAATCTCTTTTTGAAAAAGAGTATGATTAGATCATATTTGTTTTTTCCATTGAGAATCTCTTATAGTCTCATGAAGATAGGGGTGCAAACCCTGGGGCACTTTGTTGAAGAGTTTATACTCTGAGTGTTCGCTATCGAGATTTATTTCGCGTTCTTTGCACTTGCATAGATACGCTATAGTTATGTCATGTCGCTCGGGAAAAACCCTTGAGTACGCTTTTATGAATCGGTAAGACTCAATTTTAAGTCCAGTTTCTTCTCTAATTTCCCTGTGCAACGTTTCCTCAAAAGATTCGCCCCTGTGTATTCTGCCTCCTGGAAACCACCATTGCCCCTTAGCAGGATTGTTTTTTCTTTTCAAGAAAAGCAAAGAACCATCTATCACTATTACAGCTTCCACCGAGGCAATAGGCATAAGCTGCATTATTTGATCGTAAAGAGCCGATGGGATAAAACCAGGCTCATCTTTTTTTGAAGTCATCTGCTGAATCAACCCAAAATATGCCGCTCCAATATATTAAGACAAAATTTTCAGAAAAACTTGACTGCGATTTCTTAAGGGTTTTGGCGAAATAATTATTCGCAGTCAACTTTAGGTACTCGCCAACCCCAAATATGGAGAATGCTGACGGCACAATGTCGCCTAATTATTACCGCGTCTTAAAAAACTTCATAGAAAATAGTTAGAATCTGAGGGCTTCCATGAGTTTTTCATAGAGATTTAGTACTCGGCCAAATATTTTGCCGATTATGCCCAAGCCGCTTGCCATGCTGCGCATGTTTTCTAAATCGGATTTGTTTATGGTTTTAATTAATAGAGTTGCAGCGACGAATACGAATGCGAAAAATACTACGCCTACGAGTAATCGTATCAAGCTGGAGAAGCCCAACTCTAAGACAAAAACGTATGTTAATATGGCAACTACGGAGGAGGAGAGTAAAATTTTTGCTGACGAGCTCCAATCTACCGTCAACCCATAGTTTTTTCTCACCCAATAAAGAGGAATGATAGTTGTAACAATCCCAGTAACTAAAGTGGTTATTATGAGCCCTAAAACCCCAAACTGCATAATCAGGATGTAGCCCAAGGGTAAGCCGATGGCTGCAGAGAGTAGGGTAAGGTACAGGATGAATGTGGTTTTTCCTTGGCTACTAATGAAGTTACTTGTGCTTAGGCTTCCAAACGCTGGCAAGAAGTACGTGAGGGCAAGCAACGCCAAAAACAGCGGCGCCAAAGCATATGTTTGTCCAAACAAGGTTGAAACCGCTGGTTCAGCTAAAGACATAACCAGAGCAGCTATTGGCACGACTAGGAAGGCGGCGTATTTGACTGAATATTGGAAAACATTTTGCAAAGTGCCTTTGTCTTTTTGCGGGTTAAGTTTGCTGAAGGCTGGAAAAAGCATCGTGGTAATTGGCGTTGCAAAAAAAGCAATCAGAACTACAAAAGTTGACGCTATTCCATAATTGCCAATGGCAATGTTGTCGGTGACGTAGAAAATTGGAAGCAAAAACGCATAGTATTGAGCTTGAAAGCCGGCTAAGATTGCTGAAGCCGACAATGGCGCGCCATATGACAGCATAGATTTTATGTATGCTTTAATTTCGAGGTTGAAACCGTCCAGTTTTGGCAGGTTTCTATATTGAGTCCATACAAGTGCCACACCTATTAACCCGGCAAGCATCATGGCTAAAGTGTAACCTATGATTGCTCCAGAGGTTCCAAATCCTAAGATAACTAGCGCGATCATGATGGCAGTTTTTATTATGGATTGCAGGATGAGCATGAGGCTGTTGAGTTCCATCTTTTCGATGCCTGTAAACGCTGCTGTTGCGGCGTTGATGATTCCGCCTGCTAAGATGGAGATTGAAGCTAATTGGATTAAGGAAGCTATTTCTGGGCGATGGAATACGCTTGTGGCAAGATATCCGGAGAGAGCAAAAGACACTGCGGATAACGCCATTCCAAGAACAACTTCAAAGATTATCCCAGATACAAGAATACTTCTGACCTCTGAGGCCCGACCTTCTGACAGATATTGGGCGGTACACCTTACCATTGCCGAGTTTATGCCCCAATCTCGGAACACTCCAATGAGGGTAGGTGTGATTAGCACGATTCCATAAAGGCCATATAAATTTGATCCGAGGAGTCTCGCAACAAAAATCGTAGCCACTGAAGAAATAACTGTGGAGATCACTAGACCCCAAAGTAGGTGAAAGCTACCTTTCGCTGAAACCTTAGCCATTTCTGCCGCTTTAGTCGTCATCTTTCTCTCTTTACCTGATTAGCAGGTGTATATTTGTTTAGTTCTTCTATTGTACAATAAGAAAAAGCGCAAAACTAATTATAATCAACTTTAAGTGCACGCCATCCCCATGCCCAGGAGAACGATGACGGCACAACTCATTCTAATTACCTACCATTTTTTGAGAAAAGGGAACTAGAAGAGTTGAATC
>PLYI01000068.1 GCA_003151735.1 Candidatus Bathyarchaeota archaeon
CGCCAACTTCGACGCCAACTTCGACTCCTAAACCGACTCCATCTCCAACAGCAATTCTAACGTCGACTCCTTTCCCAACGCCTGAACCTACGGCGACGTCCAGCACAACACAAACGATGACCCCAACACCAATGCCAACTCAGACATCAACTCCAACTTCTACCCCAACTCCTTCTCAGACTTCAACAACCTCAACGCCTACTTCAAATCCGATCGTTACGCCTATACCAACCCAAACACAAACCACCATAAATGAAACTGGATTCCCGCTCATGTATGTAGGCGTTGTAGTAGCAATTATTGCTGTACCAACAATACTTGCTTTGCTCGCACTCAAATTTGTTAGGAAACGACCAAAGCTTACATGATGAGTACTGCTAAAAGGGTCATTATTGAGCCTAACCGAACAGATAACAATTCTAAAAAAGGTCTCCTCGCTTTAGAGTATTGGAGTTTATGCGTTTTTATAAGCCGATGCTGGCCAAATCGGTCTCTAAGCCTTTTAGCGGTAAGGATTGGGTTTTTGAGATTAAGTGGGATGGTTTTAGAGCGATAGCTTACGTGGACGACTTCTTCACGATCCAGAGCCGCAACGCCAAGGAACTGAAACACTTCTTTCCTGAATTAGAAGAACTTAGGCAGTTGGCAAAGAATGTGGTGGTTGATGGCGAAATCGTGACAATGAAACAAGGAAAGGTTGACTTTCACTCGCTTCAGGAAAGAGGTCACCTCACTTCTACCAGGGATATCGAGCGTTTGCGCATTAAGTCGCCGGCGACTTTTGTTATTTTTGATATTTTAGAAAAAGAAGGGCAGCCCCTTGTTGACTTGCCTTTGATGGAAAGAAAGGCGATTCTAAAGGATTCGGTTAAGGAAGGCTCCCATATAATCATCAATGATTATGTTGAGGAGAAGGGTGAACAATTCTACAAGGCAGTTTTGCAGCAAGACCTGGAAGGGATGGTTGCCAAGCGCAAGGACAGCGGCTATGAGCAGGGGCTTAGAACTGGCAGTTGGCTGAAGGTTAAGAATCTTAAGAGCTGTGACTGCGTAATCTTTGGCTACTCAAAAGGCGGCGATGAATACCACGCAAAAACAGCACGAAACGAAACAGAAGCACTGCAACTAATAGAAGCCGGGTTCGAATACGTCTGTGACATCGGAGAAGCAAAAATATTTAGGAAAAGACGATGAAGAAAAGCAAGCAAAATTTATACTATTTGTCCAAAAGCATGGTTAAAACTTCATGATTTGCGCGTGCGGCACGCCTTCAATTTTTATCACTGCGTCTGGATGAACGTATCCTTGGGCGATGGCTGTTTCCACACAGCATTTGCCTACAAGGTTCACAATAGTTGAATTATTAATCAAGCCCACAGCCTCGTCAACTGTTGCTTTTCTTCCATTGTAGAACTCATCTTTTATTTTAAAGACAATTTTTCCTTCCCGAAGCGTTCGCCCAAGTAAATCGCAGTCACAAACCGCTAAGAGCACATTTTGCCCCATCTTTTTGATGTTAAGGTAAACTTCCAATATGTTTCCCTACAACTGCTTTATAGATGATTTTGCGCCGCAGGCGTTGCATACTAGGAAGGATAGACGCTTTTCTTTGACGATGCGTGTATCTGGACGTTTACATACTGGACAAATAACATAGCCTTCTAAGTATCTTTGCAGTAGACGTTCGAAGCTGTCTCCTCGAAATTTGCCTTGGAAAATAGCGCGTGTATCGTGGTATGTGGCTGCTGTCGCCATTTCTCTGGTCAAAAACTTTAAGACGTGTTGGGGGTCGCGGTCCAAGGCGTCGGCTACGTCTTTGAAGTTAGATATTATTGTGCGCATTCCAACAGTGTTGATGTATAGTCTGGGTAATTCTAAGCGTTCACGTTTTTCGGAGACTTGTGGCATTTGGGCGCAGGCTCGTTTTAGCAGGTCGTCATAGTTGAAGGTCATGTTTCCATCTCAACCAATGATTGTGACAGCACATATTTAAAATTATAACGTGTAAAAACGGCGTTGCAATGGCGTAGCTTAGCATTTCTACAGTAAATCAATATAAACTAAAGTAAATCAATATAAATTCCGAAAACAAAGCTAAGTAGCAACTCTCGACATAACATAACAGAGGCTAACGCGTGACAGAGAACCAAAAACCAATCCAAGAAGGAAACATCAACCTTCAAATTGACAAAATAAAGAAGCAAATTGCTGAAGCAAACGCTCAAATCAAAAAGTACGTTGAAAAAAGAAACCAATTACACGAGAAAGTACGGAAATCCCGCGATGAAATTAGCCTGATAAAAACTGAACGGGATGCCTTGAATGAAAAAGTAAAGTTGCTAAAGGAACAAAGAACCATAATCAGAGCTAAAGCAACACCAATCATGGAGCAAGTAAATGCGGTAGATGCAAAAATCGCTGAACTCAAAAAGAACGTGCCGCGCGTGAACCAACGTGAATTACAAGAAGAACTGGACGCGGTTGAATGGAAAATTTCAACGACTTCACTCGACCTGCAGGAAGAGAAAAACCTTGTCGGCGAAGTGAAGCAGCTTGAGTTGCAGCTTAAGGGTTTCAAAAAAATCGATAAGCAACATAAAAAAATCAAAGAGTTACTTGACCAACGGAAAGTGCTTGATGATCAAGCTGACGTTTTCCATAAGGAATTAACTGATTTAGCTAAGAAAAGCCAAGAATTACATGCTAAAATGATGGAAAAACTAGATTCCTTGAAAAAAGACAGAGCTGAAGCCGATGGTCTACATCATGCGTTTGTTAATGCAAAGGAACAAAATAATCTCTGGTATGCACAAATCAGTGAGTTGATTGGTCAATCAACAAACCTTAGAGCCAACTATAAGGAGCAGTCGCAAGCCAGAAGAGCAGAGGAAGAGGCTAAAAGAGCCGAGGAACAAGCGAAGAGAAAAGAAGAACAGGCGCAGCGAGCAGTTAAAGAAAAGGAGATTAAAGAGAAAATCGGCTCTGAAGCCCGGGATAAGCTGCAGCGGGGCGAAAAAGTAAACTGGGATGAATTCCAACTCATGATTGGCGACGACGAAGAGGATGATTCAAAAGCACAAGATTAAAGTTAAGTGGCATTTATTGAAGAGATAGAGATTCGAGATGGCTAAAAAGGAAACGCAACCCCAGACGCAAAAGCGTATCCTAATTTTATGTGTAGATAGAGATGGCGATCTGGAAGTTAAAGCAGGCATAAAAACGCCGCTTTTGGGAAGAACCGCTAACCTAGATGGAGCCGTTGCCCTAGCCCTTAAGGATCCTGAAGAACCCGACGCAAACGCCATGTTCGAAGCCGTCAGACTCTATGATCGGCTACGGGATGAGAAGCAACCCGAAGAAATCTTTGAAGTCGCCACTATTTCAGGTAACGAACTGGGCAGTGTAAGCGCAGATAGAAAACTTGTTGCGGAACTAAACAGTCTGCTGGATTCTTTTAGTGCCAACGAAGTTATTCTGGTCACAGATGGTTACTCGGATGAAGCTGTTTTGCCGCTGGTGGAGTCAAGGGTGCCTGTTTCATCCGTTAGACGCATAGTAATCAAACACAGCGAGTCAATCGAGGAGACCGCTGCAGTCTTCACAAAATACGCTCGATTACTGGTGGATAATCCACGTTATGCGCGTATGGCGCTGGGTTTACCGGGCATTCTTGTATTGATCTTCGGTATTCTTTGGGGAATAAACAATTTTGTTTATCCAGGCGCCATTTACTATTATGGCATTGCCTTCGTAATAGTTCTTGGCGGTTTCTTATTGATTAAAGGCTTCGGCGTTGACAGAGCAACTAAAGACTTCTATAAGTGGGCAAAAGATTATTCGCCGCCGTCGCTTCCTATGCAGATTTCAAATTACACGATTATTGCAGGCATTTTATGCATCGCGGTGAGCGTTTACCTTGGAGTTGCAAGCGTTAACATCAATGTGGCACCTGCCAGCGATTTCGCCGGCTGGGTCAGTATAACGCCAAGAATAGCATACTATTTCATAACAGGAATTATTGATCTTTTAGTGGCAGGTATAATTATCGTTCTTCTGGGCAGAAGTGTACGTTTGTACGTTGAGAGAAATTCAAGGTTGCTGCGTAACATCGTTTTAATCGTTTCAGTTGCTTGGTCACGTTGGATTCTGGTTGGAACAGCAAATGTAATACTTTATTATTCCAAAAAAACATCCACGGTAATAGGAATAAATGATCCAATATTCTCAAATTTCCTATTCACCATAATCGTAGGCATCTTAATCGGCGTTGCGTCGGTAATGCTGATTTACATAGTTAACAGGTCAGCTAAAGGCTTCTTTAAGAAACGAGAAGAAAAAGAAGAAGAACTTTAACACGCCAATTAACAAAGTTTTTCTGGTTTCTTTTTATTTTATTTAGGGTAAGCTTTAATTGAACCCAGCAAGGTTTTAGCTATGTGCACCCTAAAAATGCAGTTGCACAATCGTTTAGAGATGAGAGGTTCAACTAGTGCTTGAGAGACTTCTTTCCGTTATCGGCGCCTACACGATTTATGAGAAATGGCTATGGCTCCAAGTTAAAAACGGCATAAAACCCGAACATATAGCCATCATTCTTGACGGAAACAGGCGATGGGCAAACGAGAATGAAACACACCCACTATTGATAAGGGATAAGTGGGGGCACGGAGGAGGCGCCGACACAGTTGAGCAACTTCTAGATTGGAGCCATATGATCGGCGTAAAAAACATAACCCTCTACACGTTCTCCACGGAGAATTTCACCAGACACTCCGATGAGGTTGCACAGATTATGCAAATTGCAGAAGAGAGGTTCCGCAAACTCATAATGGATGAACGTATACATCGGGATAAAGTTCATGTTAAGGTTATTGGCAGAACTAATATGTTGCCTGAAAGTTTAAGGAACACGATTGGGGAGCTTGAAGCGGCAACAGAAAACTATGATTGTTACTTCTGGAACTTTGCCTTCGCGTATGGTGGCCGAGCGGAAATCGTGGATGCAGCCAAAATTATCGCCAAGAAAGTAAAGGACAATGAACTTGAGATCGAGGATATATCGGAAGGCACCTTTGAAAAGTACCTCTACACATCCCACATGACCAAACAGGACCCGGACATGATTATTCGGACTTCTGGAGAGGAACGGCTAAGCGGATTCCTACTTTGGCAAGCAGCATATAGCGAACTGCTTTTCTTGGATGTTTACTGGCCTGATTTCCGCTTCATCGACCTCTTAAGGGCGATCAGGGTGTTTCAGCACCGTAAACGTCGTTTTGGAACATAAAAAAATTGCTTTAGCCGCGTTTTTTAGCGCTGACTATTGATATGATGTCGCGGTCTTTGAGAATTGCGTCTTCCCCGATTCTTCTTTTATCCCTGGCATCTATCGCATAGAGGAAGCTTTCACCAAGTTCACTGTGAATTATGTAAGCGAATAGGTGGGCGGTGGTGCCTTTCGGAACAAGGTATGTGTCTGGTAGAACGCGTCCATTGTGGTCGGATAGGTGTTCTAAGTCTTCAACGGGGTAGACAGTTATCATGTCGAGGAGTTTGAAGTAAGCGGTGTTTATGGCTTCTTGCACGCCTGTGGAACCGTTGGTTTTGAGGATTTTCTCTTTCACTTGCTCAAGCGCCCGGATTTGGCCGGCTGATAGCTTTTCAGGCTGGGTTATTTTGAAGTCTTTATCGCCAGGTTTATACTCGATCAACTGTTTCTCCGCTGCACGTCTCAGAACCAACTCTGCCTCTGATGAACAGGGGATAACGACATAATCGAGTTTTTTCATTCTTTCAACGTTTGCTTGGGCGGTTGGCAAATCAATCTTGTTGGCAACAATCAAGAGCGGCTTAGAAATGCGCCTCAAATTGTCCACGAAACGATAAAAATCCTCATCCGTCCAAGACGCCGGCTTATCCAAGTTCAAGTTTGCCTTTCTAACAGCCTCACCAATGTATTGGCGCTTTATGCTTAACCCATTTAAACGATCCTCAAGATGGTGCGCTATGCCTTTTTTATCTGCTTCCGCCGTCCTTGCGATTTTTGACCAATCTTTCTTAAGTATCGTCACCATCCACATGGTTATTTCACGTTCAAGAAACTTTACATCTTCCAAGGGGTCATGTTCCCCGGGTTTGCAGGACTTTCCTTCGCAGTCAGTTCCACCTGAAGCATCAACCACATGGATTAGGGCGTCTGCTCGACGTATTTCATCTAGGAACTGGTTGCCTAAGCCGCGTCCTTCCCAAGCGCCTGGAACGATGCCTGCGATGTCTATTAATTCTACTGGAACAAGCCTTGTGCCGTCTAGGCAAAGAGAGTTTCTGGGGTTGTCTTGAACTTTGAATTCTGGGTGGACACATGGGGTTCGCACGTAGCCGACTCCTCGGTTTGGCTTGATGGTTGTGAATGGGTAGTTGGCTATTTCCGCCGCCACTAACGTTGCAGCGCTAAAGAAAGTGGATTTTCCAGTGTTTGGTTTCCCAACTACTCCAAGTAAACGCGAGTAAGACCTTTGCATGAGTGTATTCCTTGCTGTAATGTTGCTGTGTGTTTGGCTATATTAGTTACGCTTTTGATTGAGGAAAAAGCTGCTTTTTTGTTTCCATGTACATGTTTTGGCTTGAAAAAAAGTCAATAGGACCTATCCCCTATAGGCTTCTGCAATGATTGGATATTAGGCTCCTAATATGCTTCCATATTCGAGATGTCTATATAGGGTGATGGCAGTTGCTTGGGGTGCAATCGGTTTATGTATGAATTTTTGTTTAACAAAACATAATAGAACGAGGCACTCACATAGCCAGTTATCAATAATTTACTATACTCTGTGAACAAAAAGGGAAAATGGATAGATTGAATCGAATACAAGCCGCCCAAATTTTGGTATTCGCTACATGCATAATGTTTATCATTGCTTTCTCTGTGCCAGCTGAAACATTTTTTGGCTGCACAAAAGCAGGAAGAGGATGATTGGGTAGTTTATCCAATGCATATTTCTCCTCTAAGCGGTAGTTCTTCCATACCAATCGGTTACACGCCAATCCAAATAAGAACGGCTTATGGTCTACCGTCTTCAGGCGGGGCAGGAACAACCATTGCAATTGTTGACGCATATGATACGCCGTCAATATGGGATGATTTAGGAAACTTTTCAAGCCAATTTGGGTTGCCAGCGCCCAATCCCAGCAATTTTGAAGTCCATAAAATGCCAGGTACTATTGCAACAGATAGCGGTTGGGCACAGGAAACTTGCCTAGATGTCGAGTGGGCTCATGCTATAGCCCCAGATGCAAAAATTCTGCTAGTTGAAGCAGTAAACAAGTATAGCAGTAGCCTTCTTTCAGCTGTTAATTACTCCACAAGCTACCCTGGCGTAGTTGCTGTTTCCATGAGTTGGGGTTCAAACGAGTCTTCAAGTGAGCTTAACTCTGATTATCGTTTCAAAAAACCTGGAATAGCTTTCTTTGCATCTTATGGAGACGATGGTTCAGGAATAGGACCCTATTGGCCTGCAAGCTCACCATACGTGATTGCGGTCGGAGGAACCACGCTTAAGCTTAACTCAGATGGGACACTGATTTCTGAGACTGCTTGGAATGGCAGCGGCGGTGGAATAAGCAACTTTGAACCCATACCCACCTACCAATCCAATTACGGTCTCACACCACCTAACCGCGCAGTCCCTGATGTTTCTTACAACGCGAACCCAGCAACGGGAGTCGCGGTGTACTGCAATTCATCGTGGATAGGTGGTAAAGTAGGCGGAACAAGCGCTGGGGCGCCTCAATGGGCCGCAATTTATGCTCTCGGATTGTCAGCAACGAATGTCAACTTGTATCAGAGGGCAAAATCATCTTACTCGTCTTACTTCCGAGACATCACTTCAGGCTCAAATGGAGCCTACAATGCAACGGATGGTTATGATTTGGTTACTGGATTAGGCAGTCCATTGACCTTCAAATTTGGCACGTCGCTTGATGTTTCACCGACTTCAGGTCCAGCTGGAAGTTTAATTACCCTTAATGGCTTGGGTTTCACGCCTGGAGGGTCCGTCAACATTTCTTACTTAAACCAAACAACCAGCACATGGACTTCAATAATCAATAATTTCCCAATCGACGCTGTAAATGGAAGCTTTACCTACAGCCCTACGGCGCCTGATTTAGGTCAAAACAACACGGCTGGCGACTACCAAGAAGCTTTTGACAACATTGTCTTCCGAGCCCAAGACAACAGCAACAACCAATCATGCAACTCAACTGTTCCATACTCGGAAATGCGAAGAGGCTTAACCCAGATAACCAACACGTCAGCAACTGGGTTATTTGGAAACAGTACAAATCTTGCTTCAACGGTTTTTGTCCAAAACGGCCAATCAATAGCGGTTTCAGGGAACTGGTTTAACCCTGGAACTGCTTCTATGCTGTGGGATGACTCCTTGAGTTTGGGCACAGCACAGGTCGATGGAACTGGCTTTTTCAATGCAACTGTGCAGGTGCCAACTACGAGTGCGGGGCAGCATAGGCTAACAATAAACGATGGAAGCAGCAATTTCTGCGTAAATTTAACCCGCCTGCCAGCGGTAGCCAATGATTACGTTGATGAATGGCACACATCTAATTTCGCAGTTAATTTGACACCTGACTATGCAGTGAACGAAACTTTCTACAGCCTAAACAGTGGACCGGTTTACAATGTTACCGCCAATGGTCAACCCATAATGACAACTGAAGGCAGCGGCAATACTCTTGAATACTGGAGTACGTGGAACGTTTACGGAATATCCACAATGGAGCTTCCGCACGTCACATTAACAGGAATTAAATTAGCTAAAATCGCTCCAGTAGGCTCCATAACTACAGGCGCAACAACCACCCAAACGCCCACAATTACGCTGGCTGTTTCCGCTACAGACACCACCTCAGGAATTGCGCAGATGCGTTTCTCAAACGATAACGCCACATGGTCAGACTGGGAACCTTCCTCCACATCGAAAACTTGGATCCTACCAAGCGGCGACGGCCAAAAAACTGTTTTCGTCCAGTTCATGAATAATGCAGGTTTAGCTTCAACATCCAGTTACACGATTACTCTTCAAACGCCGCAGCCTACAGTTACCCCATTTTCAACGACAAGCCCAACAGCCACTCCCTCGTCGACCCCAACTCCTACGCCAACCTCTGCCCCTACTCCAACTGCTTCGCCTTCACCAACCACTTCACCTACCCCCTCAGTTCCTGAAATTCCCATGATAGCGGCGATATTAGTTATTTTGGTAATAACCATTTTAGCTGTTACATTAACAAGAAGACGAAAATAACGAAAAATCTAAAATGGGGAAAAAAAGATTGCTCATTTACACTTCCAGAACGGGCGCAACAGCTGCTTTTGTTTCAACTTGTCCATCAGTGGAAGTTGTTTTTTTGCCTCTCAAAGCTGAAAACACAGCTGCCAAGAAACACAGGATTGCAGCAAATATGAAAGCTGTTGTGAGCGCGGTCATGAATGGTGTGGCGATGGCGTTTGGGAAGAAGGTTTGGCTTGTCAGAGTGTTTAATGTGCTTTGAGGCAATCCTGCAGCTATTGGACCCATGCCATGCAGCATTGTTCCTATGGGGTTGTAGCCTAAGAAAGCGGCGAAGAGAGCGCCTGAAGCTGGCGTGTGACTGAATGCTGACGAAATCTGTGTTGGAACGCCCGTGTTGGCTACTGAAGTAGCAAGAGCTACGGGCAAGGTGGCGTTTAATGAAATTATTATTATGGCAAAGAAGATTGCTTGGCTTATTGTTTGTCCGCAATTCTGTAGGGTTGAACGCATTCCAGATGCGGCCCCTCTATGTTCAGCTGGGCAAGAATTCATTACTGACGCCATGTTGGGCGACATAAAAATGCCGTTACCTAATCCCAAGACGAGAAGTATTAACGCGAAGGGCAAGTACTCAAAGTTCACAGGCAACAAAGTGAAAACAAGAAATGCTATGCCCGTGATTATCATGCCGACGGTCGCGAGAATTCTTGCGCCATGTTTATCTGATAACCATCCGCTCAACGGTCCAGTAAGGGCGATGCCTATTGATATTGGAAGCATGAAAATTCCTGCCCAGAACGGTGTTGAGTCGTAGCTGTAGCCGTGAAGGGGAAGCCATATGCCTTGCAAAAGCACCACAAGCATCACCATTACTCCGCCTCTTGAAATAGAACTTAGAAAAGTGGCGATGTTTGCAGTTGCGAACTCTCGGTTTTTTAAAAGATCCAAGTTAAACAGGGGGTCAACGACGCGTTTTTCGATGAATGGAAACGCAAACAGTAATACTGCTCCTGAAAGAAGTGACGCTACCACCCATGGGTTGCCCCAGCCCATTGGAGATGAACCGTAAGGTGTTAAACCATAAGTAATGCCCAGCAGAACCAGCGTTAAACCTGCGCCGAAAGATATGTTTCCCCAGTAATCCATCTTTTGTTTTCGTTTTGAGATGTGTTGTTCTTTAAGTTTCCAATATGACCATGCTGTTCCTATGATTCCGACTGGAACGCTGACTAAGAAGACCAATCGCCAATCGTAAACTGCTAAGACTCCGCCTAAAACTAACCCTACCAGCGAGCCTGCAATGAATGCTAGCTGGTTGATTCCTAAAGCTTTGCCACGTTCATTCTCTGGGAAAGCGTCAGTTATGATGGCTCCGCTGTTGGAGAAGAGGAACGCGGCGCCAACTCCTTGGATGATTCTAAAGATTATTAGTTCCATGGCTCCTGCCGCGCCTGTATTCGGGGTTAAAAAAAGCAGAATTGAGCCAACGGTAAATATTGCAAATCCCAAGTTGTAGAGTTTTACTCTGCCATAAATGTCAGATAATCTGCCAAAAGTAACTAGTAGGGTGGCAGTTACGATGCTGTATCCGAACATTATCCAAAGCAAATACTGGAATGAAGTGAATGGGTCAATGTTTATGCCTCTAAAAATCGCCGGCATCGCAATTAACACGATGGTCATGTCGATAGAAGCCATAAGCACGCCAAGAGTTGTGTTGGAGAGTGCTACCCATTTATACTGTACCATAACTAAACATCAGACTGCTTTTTTTAGGCAAAGGGTCAGTGGATTATAAAAAGTTTACTTGGGCGCCTGCTTGTTTCACCGACCTGTTTAAGCAGATTTTCTGTCTTGTTTCGCCTTAACCATTCCTTATGATAACGGCTTCGACTGGCACTTCGCTGTGCAGTCACCGCATCCATAGCAAATATTTGGTTCGACAACCTTTGGATCTTCATCGCTGATATAAAAAATAGCCATCACTGGGCACACCCTTGCAGCGTAACATTTGTCGCATCGAATGCACTTGTCGGGGTCAATGAAGGCTTTAGTCATATCCGTTTACTTGCCCATAGTTTTCGGGGTCTCATTTGTACCCATTTTTTACTCGAACTATCACAGTGTAAGCTGTTAGCAACAGAAGAGAAATCAGCACAGATAGTTTCTGCAGACTGAATCCGCCAAACATTGAGTTAGCAAGCAACGCTCCCGGGATAACTGATAGGACTATGTACATGGTGGCTGCCATTCCCAAAGTTGAACTCTTGCCTACTCCAGGAATACGGTTGCCGCTCAGAGACAACTTTGATAGTTTGGCGAAGCCTTTGGTGCAGGATTTACAATAATAACATGAATTACATAAGAGTCTTCGAATTACAACTAAAACCACGAAAGCTGAAAAACCCAGAAAAAGCCACCCGAACAATGTATTAATTAGCAAAGTAGCAAGAGTGCCCAAAACAATCCAAATTGCGAGTGTAGAGGTTCCGGAAAAAAACAGGGATTTAGACGCTTCAATTTTTTCGTTGTTAGGAACAGTCAAGTTTTCACGTGCTTTACTTGTTTGAGGTTTCTTGTTGTGCATTTAACCAGGCTTGTCGAGCTTTGCAGGTTGGGTTGCCGCAGCATTGTTCTTCGGGGATTCCGTATGGGCATTCAAGGTGTATTTGCATTTAGTTTTCTCCTTCTTGATGGAGGTATGTGTATGAAATTATAAATATGTTGCTGTATTGTCAATACCTCACAATACTTATATCTAAGCAGCCACACTAACATCAACAATGGACAACATCCAATTCCTCACACGAAAAGAAGCCACATGCCAAGACCTACTCAGCTGCCTATACAACCTAAAACCAACAGACCTCCAAGTCTTCCTTGAACTCACAAAAAACCAGTGGACAACACTTGACAAAATCGCAGAATCAGTCCAAAGAGACAGAAGCTCAACCCACCGATGCCTAGCAAAACTTGTAAGCGCAGGCCTAATCCACAAACAATCCCGTGGACTAAAAAACGGCGGATACTACCACGTCTACAGCATCGTTGACCCAGAAAAAATCAAAGAACATGCCAGGCAAAAGGTAAAAGAAATTACAAGCGGCCTCGAATTGCTCATTGATAAGTTTGAATCTGACCTCACAGAGCACATTGCTTCAAGCAAAAAACCGACCTAAAGGCAAATAGCTGTTTTGACGCCTTACTCTTCAGAAAATGAGCTATCCCTGATTTCTTGATCTTCAGATGCAAGTTCAGCAGCGTTTGGACCCTTCAGCTCCAGCAGCGACTCCAACGTCTTGTGACATTTGCTGCATTGAAGCATAGGATTACCGCATGCGGGGCAGAACAATTCTTGCTTATGAAGCCGCTCAAGCAAGGCAAGTAAGTCAGCTTTGTTCTGCAGGTCACGAGGGCTCTCTTGTTTTGGAATAGGCTGAGGCCGCTTTTTAGGCGGCACAATTTCATTGTAGACTTTAGCTATGCTTGCAGTTCCATCGCGTAGACGCTGCTTGTCTTCTTCGCTTGCATTTTCAATAATTCTTTTACCGCGTTCAAAGGTTCGTGTGGAAACACCTGCTTTTTTAGCAACAATCTCGGTTGCTTTCGCCTTAACCTCGGGGTCCGCGCCATCTGACGCTAACCCCAACTGCAGATCATCAGTGTTTTTGGCGCCTTTCAATTGCCGTTTTTTAGCGAGAGCTTTCTCAACTTCCAGCAATGGCACAGCCAATTCAACTAGCTGGAAGTTGTTTAGGTGCCGACGCCTCAGGTTTGCTTCTATAACGAATTTTTTCTCCAGCAACTTGTCTTCGAAGCGGCGGACTTCAAAATCTGGTTCAACGCCCAGTTCTGTGCATGCACGAAACCTGTGGTGCCCATCTAAAACTTCCAAATCTTCATTTACAATTATGGGGTAATGTTGCCCCTCGGTCTTGATTGAGTTCTTAAGTTCAGTGAATTCTTCTTCTGACATTTTCGGCAGCAGTTTGTCGTATTCGGGGTTTAAGCGCAGGCTCATGGATACCGCCTTCTTCTTTGTCGGCATTATTATTTAAAGTGGAGGGTTCCAAGCGCTTTTAAGGGTTATTTTATTTAGTGCTCAGCCGTTCAATGTTGGCTTCACCATGCAGTCACATATTCTTTTATTTCAACATTGGATTTGATGTTGTATGCGTATGAAACCCGCGTAGCATCGTTTGACGGATCAGCAATAACCAAAATGTGGTTGGATCTCTCCTCTCTTCCCCAAACCTTTTTAGTACCGCACAAGGTTGACAACGTTGATCCGTCAAACTCTACTTTTCCTGGAATTAAACAGAAACACTATTTTGAAGGTCATTTATTTCTTTAATTCCGACTAAGCCTACTCAATTGAAATTAGAAATAGAAAAATCAGCTAAAATGGCTTTGCAGATTTAACATTTTTTGGAAAAGCGCCTAAAATGAGGATTGACGGATCAGTCAGCTTCAGTAAAGCCGCGAGTGGAAAAATAGATCTTCCTTTTGGAAGAAAATGTTCGCGCTTCTTTTTAACATTAACCCGCCAATCTTTTAGTAGGCAATCTTTTGAGGGATTAAACTATGGATAGTTGTTTAGGCTTAAATGAGTATGTGACTGCATAACGATACAACAACCAGCTGAGCCCTAATTTAGGGAAGAGAAATAGAAGCCTATTTGGTATCTTGAAAAAGTAGTAATTGAACTCCTGAAGCAGAAAACCACAAGTATTATTAAGAAAGTGGGGTTTACGGCAAACACTTGTGGTTTTTTGCATCATTGACGCTTCCTAAAAAACTGTTTTCCGTCAAAGGTTGTAACGTAATCAAAGCCTTGTTCTACTAGTTGCTGCGCTTCTTGGATTGTTGACGCTATCGCACTATGATATTTTTGGTCGGATTCGCTAAAGATTGCTTGCTCCATGTTGATGTATATTTCAGTGCTTTTCAGCGAACGTGACCTAGTAAGCGTTTAACGTGGTCGGGATTAGTGAGGCTTCTTGTATTCGGACTTTATTCTCGGTTACCATATTTTTGCAGATGAAGTTAAGTGAGCTTTCGGTAAAACTCAAAACATTTTTCCCCTCGTTAGTAAGCTTGTATACTTTTCGCGGCCTGTCTGTATCCATATTCCAGGCGCTCTTTACGTAGCCTTTTTTCTCAAGTAGCCCTAGTAGGGGGTAGACGGTGCTGGGTCCGAAGTAGACGCCGAAGCCTTTGCGGATTTTGGTGATGACTTGGTATCCGTGCATTGATTCTTGCTCTAAATATTGAAGGATAATCATGTCTAAGAGGCCTTTGGTGAGTTTTGTTTGGACTTCTTTTTGGTAGTTATTGTTCATTTTCTGTTTTTCTCCTGTTGATGTGTTGTACATTTGTACAATGCGTCGTTTTAAGACACATTTCTTGTGTCTTCATAGTACGCAAACAGCCAAATAAACCCTCGTACATAATACAAGCATATCAAAACGTCCAAGAGAGCCTAATTGTAGAACACAAAAACATGTCAATACGTAAAATATATCTTAAAAATCAATATTTCAAAAATATGTTTCGTTTAAAGGGAACTGTACAACAGATAAACAGAAAAAATGCTTGCAAAACTGAAATGCCCGAACACCCCCCTTGAAAATCAAGGAAATGCCATACGTACTCTTTTTGTTCGATGCTAAATGCCCGAATGCCCTCTCAGGTGACGAATTTTCACAAAAATTTCGGGAGAACAATTTTCTCCATGCAGTTTTTTCAGGTGCTGTCAACTTCACAGAACCTCTTTAAGTAAAGTATATTAGTTGTT
>PLYI01000045.1 GCA_003151735.1 Candidatus Bathyarchaeota archaeon
TGATTTCACAAATTGAGGTGGGTCTTCGTATTTTTGGTGTGAGGATTTCCCAGACTTTGCCTTTAGTGTTCATATCTTCGTCGATAAAGTTGTTGACACTAACTTCTTGTTCGATGCCAACTACAAAGTTCATTGGACCTGGCTCAACAACAAGTGCGCTTGTGACTGCTCCGTTGCTTGCATAGAGATTATCAGATACAAAGATTTCACGTATGAATCCTGGACCAAGCAACTTTTCCCGAGCAGTTATCCCAGTGTTAGCAATTAACAGTCTTAGATCTGCCGATAATGCGCTTCTTACTACCATGTCGTAGGGTCCAGTGTGGCCGTCTGCTTCAAGCTCAGCTATGCGTCAGATGATGTTTGTTGTGGTACTCCATGCTCCATCTGACCCTTCAGTATTGCGCCCAGTAGCTGTGGCTAAGCCTTCAATTCCCAATGCTCTCCAACCAGTATATTCGCCTGTGATTAAGAGTTTGTCTTCTTCCTCCGCGACCTGGACCGCTGCATTCTGCGGTTCAGTAACGTCTATGGGCATTCCTGAGCGTCTAGAAGCAGCGATGTCTCGGAACAAAAGCTTGTATTCTTTATGAATCATAGGTACAGCAACGGTTTTTGCAGTTTTCCATGTTGTTTTTCTTCTTTTGAGTGCGTTGCTAGCTGTGGAGGTTGAAAGAAAAAAATTGTGTTGCTGTGAAAAAACAGATTTTTTTTCTTCTCTTAAAAGAAAAAGACAAAAAATGTGTGTCCATACGATTGGTGCTGCCCTGACTGAAAAGGTTGGGTTAATGGACGGCTGGGTCAACTAAAACAACTTGAATACCACACAAACTGAACTAATCAAAAACGAAAAGCTTGACAAACTTAACAATATCGCATTTGCAAATAACTTATATGATACTTTTGGTTTTATTTTAGTTCGTGAGACACGAACCATGAAACGCTTCATAGTCAACTCGATGGTATCTCAAATCCAGCTTAACAGGCTTACCTGCATTATAGGTACAACCAACGTCTTTGAGAGAACAGGTATTAAAGATGTCTATTTGAAAACCTGTTATTGTTGTTCTCCTGAGTCGAACGCTGCCGTGGAAAAAGCTCTCATCGAGTTTGAAGCCCCCTCCAAAGAGGTTCTGGAAGCGGCGCTTCAGAAAATAAACTTCCCTGCTGATTCGATAGTTGAAGTCACCAAAGTCGAGGTTGGCAAGAACTAAAATCACTTCTGGTTTTTGTATTCATAATTTTCAACGTTCAGGATCTTCTTCCGAATTAAAACAGTTCATCCCACCATGGCAGACTAAGTTCCATATGTGTGCTAGATCTCACCTGTGAATCCTTTTTAGATAATATTTCTTAAAGGAATTTTAAATCGGAACTAAGGTATGTTTAAAATCCGTATCGCAAATTAAACTTGATCAAGTTAATTAAAGAGTTAAATAGGAATTGTTCTGAAGAAATAGTGAGGTCGTTTGTTTTGTCTTGGGAAATTTTAGATGAGGATGCACTTAATAAAATCAAGAAACAGAAAGACTTTGAAGATCAAACTGTTAAGAAGCTGACCCCGTTGTATGAATCAGCACAAAACCCCGTCATTAAGCTGTTTATTCACAACATTATCTTGGACACGATGAGGCACTCAGACACTTATCAGATGCTCATAGACTTGAATTCAACTGCGATTATCGGAAAGGAAAGCCAAGAAGTCGGAGAAATGGAACTCGCAAGCCATATTAAAGAAGAAGCCAAAATGTTGAAGCAAGCAAAAGACATCAGTGAAGTGGTAAAAGACAAGAAGATCAAACAACTTATTCTAAATATATTGGAAGATGAGAAGAAACATCACAGAGTATTAACAGATTTACTTGGAATCCTAAAGAAGGAATCAGTTGAATGGGATGCCTACTTGTACGACCTAATAACAGGCTTCCCCTAAACCCATTCTTCACTTCTTCTCGTAGATGCAAAGTTTAGTTGAAACTTCACAGCACCAACAATGAAATACCATATTACGTTGTTAGCCCAGATGCCTCCCCAATTGTACGGTGTTGATGTTGGACTCTCGGCAATTAGACTGACCTCAATTGCATTCTTGTCCAACTGCTATTTAAGATATGCACAACGGAAGTTGCCCCAAAAAGGTAGGAAAGTACATATTCGCTCCGTGGAGTTCAAACCCCAGCGGTCCAATCGTTTATAGTTAAAACAAAGGATTCGCTTAAATAATTAAGCGAGTCCCAGCGGGCCCGCCACCCTACGCACGACCTATTTTTGAGTTTCACAGAAAACAAAGTGGAGAGCCATTTAGTCTTGATGTTGGTAAGCCAACCGTTCCGATTCTACCTGACTGATGTATATGTGTCCAATGGCAAGAACAACGGCAAATGCACCCAGAAACCATGAGTTGAGAAAAAACGAAGCTGCCAGAAAATATGCAATCGGACTAACAGCCATGGGCAGAGGCAAACCCATCAAAGGCGAATATAGAAACACGTACTGTCTACCTTTCAAGAAGAATCTCAACCATCCACTGTAGTAAATCAATAAGAATACAATCATAACTGACAAACTGATTTTCTGCAGCACAGTCTGAACACTTGTTTGGTAGAAGAAAGGAATTGCAAATACTCCCACTTGTCCAATTCGCTCAAGATATTCCATAAGTTTCATGACCGAACTTTTGGAACCCCTCTGGGGCTTTGGTGATGATTTAGCTGGTAAAAACTTGAAGAAAATGAGGTTCGGCACCAAAACCAAGACAGATACCAGCCAACCAAGATACATGAATGTTCATTGTCAATTTTTCTTTATAAGACTTTACGCCTGACGAATGAAAAAAGAGGGGGATTTGCGGGTGACATCTCCACTTTGGCAGGGGTTCAAATCCCCCCGGTCCACTGTATTTTGCGAAAAGAAGCTTTATTTGAGGTTGGTTCAATCTTACTGATTGCCGTAATCTTACTGAATTCAATAAGACCCGCCCGCTGAAGTAGCTCCAATTCTTCATGCAAGGCTTTAATTTTGCTCTTTATCTTATGTTTTAAAAAGTATGAATAATCAGCACTAAAACTACTTGGTGAACGCAGAAACTCGATTTCCTACACAAACGAAAGCCAGCAATACTTCTGGAGCAACGACGACAATAACAGTTGAGAAAAAGCGCTTTTTCACAGGGTCTCTGATAGAGTGCTAGTCGTCTGCTTGAACAAAACTATAGCTGAAGAAGTTGAACGCTTGAGAAAACAAGAACTTAACGTTTGAACGACATCTATTTTCAATTTCGCTTGCATGCGAATAACTTATGAACCGCTAATGCTTCTGGTATGCTATATGTCACGCCAACTTAACCATCTCATTGGCATATTGATTCTGGTTTTCGCCATAGTAATTGCAGTGATATACTTGAGCTTTCAATTTCCAGCTTACGGCTACATCTTCAGGTATATTTACGCCGCAATGATTATGGCTGGCGGCGTGTTCATCTCCAGGGAGCTTGCTAGTCTTGTAGTTAAAGAGCTTAAATCGACCCAGAAAAAAAATGCTTTGTTACTCAGCAACGTAATCACAGTTGGCGGATATATAATATCCGCAATAGTCGCAGCGTCATACGTCTCCTTTTCACCCACAGCCTTATTGGCTGGAGCAACAATCAGTGGACTTGTACTCGGTCTCGCCCTACAGCCAACTCTAGGCAGCTTCTTCGCAGGAATACTGATTCTATTCTCAGGTACAATTCTACCTGGAAATCAAGTGAGAATCTTGACTTGGCACATTCCATTTCAGTGGGCTTTCAACCCAGGGTATAAATATTTTTCACCTGACCAAATCTATCCTGGATATATGGCTGAAGTTCTAGAAGTCGGCTTGTTTTTTACGACTGTCCTAACAGAAGAAGGCCAGACGATGAAAATTCCAAACACCATAATTGCCACAGACGCCGCCGTTATCACCTACACCCACAAAGACTACATATTCAACGTTAGATACGAGTTCCCAAATAAGTTCGACCCAGAGCTTGTCCTTACACGAGTACGTGAGGAAACCAAGGACTTCCCAGTCCTGAATGTTTTTGTCAACGAGCAGAGCGACAAGGAATATTATATCGTCAAGGTTGTTCTAAATGCAAAAGAAAAGGACCACGCAAGCCTCAAATCCCAGGTATTGACCCGCTTCATTAGACTCCATAAGGAACTCAATGAAGAAAAAGCGACAGTTAAGAAGTAAAGACGCAAAGTCTCTATGTTGTATAGAATTATCATTCATTTTAAAATTCGTTTCAATTAACTCGATAAGATTGCATAATTGATTTCATCTAAAAGTTGTTCTCTGCTAAATCACATAAGAAAAAACAGGAATTAACATTGCACCTCAAAAATTGCGTCCCCTTGGATGCAAATGCAATTGGCAAACAAAGGCTATCACGAACTATTTTTAGACAAGGAATTGGTTGAAAAGTCGAAGGAATTAGGCTTTAGCTTAAGTAAAACATTTGAAAATAAATTAAAACACTTAATAATGCAGTTTTCAATAGCAATCAAGTAAATACTGATGACTTTCCCATGAATAATGTAAAAAGTAGCCCGGGAGAGATTCGAACTCTCGTCAATGCTACAAAAATTATTTTCAATTTCAGTCATTTTTCAAACCTCAGTGGTGGATGTGGTGTCAATTTGGGCTTAAAAAGGCTTTTCAATCGCCCAAAGCTTAGGAATGTTTAGCTCCACACTGTGGGCGCTTATCTAAATTCTTATCATAGGTGTACTTGCAGTATGGACAACGATATTTAACAACCACTTGTCGAGTTACTTCTCTAACTTCTTTAGTGTTTTTTCCTTGTTGAAGCTCAAATACGCACTTCGGATGATACCATTCACCTAAGAACTCTCTAAGATTACCATTCCATTTTAAAGGCTCTTTGCACTGAGGGCACACTCCGTCTTGCTTATCAAATTCCTTCAACAAACAATCTTTGCAAAGTTGAACTTGTTTTTGATAACCGGAGATGCTTTTTGTTACTTCAACCTGCTCAACACCAGGAGACAAATGCTTGCTACAATCATAGCACTTATCATATACTGGCGAAACAATTTTCGATTTTCCATTATTTCTTCTATTCAGAAAGACACCTATTAAAAGCACTCATTGAAATGAGCAGAAACAAAGCAATCCAAATAGTCATAGTTTTACTTTGTATACTTTTCATTTTCCTATTTCTCCATTAATTATTGAACGAAAAGCTCAAGTGCTCTCGTTCAAAAGCCTCCTTTGTTACCAACTAATATTTAAGATTTCTCTAATAAAAATAAATTAAATAAGCGCTTGAGCTTTTTTCTAGAACGCCCAGGTTTTTCTCGAATTCTTGATAAGTTGATTATGTCTCCAGAAATAGACGTTTTCTCGTAAGGACTCATAAATACTGCCGAGGTTTCTTGGGTCTCTTAATAAATAATTATCTTGGAAATTTTAAGGATACTATGAAAGCTCAACTCAAAATTTCGGAGAACATGCTCTGGCGCAAGAATAGAGTAACCAAAGCATAATTGAGAAACTTAGAGAAGCCTTTGAACAGCAGTATGTTGACCAAAACGCATCGCGGAATGATTTGCTGAGTCTCCACTTTTTGATTACTCAGGTAAGTAGAAAAATGGGTTGGTGCGAGTGAAATCACGAGCCTGTCGGGGGTTCAAATCCCCCTGGTCCACTTATTCTCGAATAGTCAGCAAGTTATATGTGGTGCGTTCATCTAAAGATTAACGTTGCCAAGAGCTTGAGAATAACGAGGAGCGGGACCCTTTGGAAAATAAACCTATCATTGCTGTCGTTGGGGCAGGTGCAATAGGTTTAAGCTTAACAGGCTGGATTTCCCTTCAAAAAAATAGAGACTTGTTCTTGCTCGCTAGAGGCAAAAGTGTTCCAGAAATTAGAAGTCACGGCATACAGCTTCACCAAACAGACCAAGATACTGTCTCTTCAATACGGGTAAACGTAATTGAATCCTTGGAGGAAATACCGTCTCCAGACATTATAATAATCACCGTTAAAAACTATGACTTGGACCAAACAGCACAGACACTCAGGCGCCAGCTTGGGAACCGGCAGCCTATTATTGCGAGCCTCCAAAATGGAGTCGAAAACCAGCGGATACTGCCAAAGTATTTTTCTAAACCCACATTTGGTGTGATATGCTATAATGCATGGCGCGAGGGCGCCTCAAAAGTCTCTTACGTAAAACGTGGTCACGTAGTTATTGGGGCCCTGAAGAGGGAGCTGCAACCTGAACTTCAAAGTGTTGCAAACGTCCTAAATCCCGGATTAACCTGCTTCGTGACGGATCGTCTGCAAGATGCAGTTCACTGCAAACTAGCAATCAATCTTATAAACGCAGAAATGGCGCTAGTAGGATTTCGAAAACGCTCCATTGAATCTGAAAAGATTCTGGTGCACATCACAACTAGGTTACTGGAAGAGGGGGTTAACGTCCTCCAAGCAGCAGGCTTTAAGGAGCATTATCTTGGTGTCCTGCCTTCTTGGACCGAAATACGAACTGCTGTTAACGACCCAGAATCACCGGCAAATCCACTTCATGACTTTATTATTAACAGAGTTGGACCGACTAGCATGACTCAGGACGTCTTTTGTGGGAAGACAAACACGGAACTAGAGTCGCTAAATGGTTATATGCTAGGCCTGGCCGATAGATCAGGAGTCCCGATGCCCATTAATCAGGCTATTTATGAGGTTGCCAAGGAACGCTTCTGTTCCGGATTTAGGCCAATAGAGGAAATTGAACTTTGGGAAATGATAAACGACAGAATTCTCAACCGCTCCCTTGAGCTTCACCGTAATTGACGCGAAAGCATCAGATTTCTTGCCTCCCCGAGTTATTTGGTGTTCCATGAAAAGAGAAACCACAACGGATTATCCCAGAAATGATAGCAGCAAAGGTACTGCAGCTATGAAGATCCACCACCAGGCATGGAGCCCAACATGATGGAGAATCTGAGGTAAAGAAAATAAAAAACAAAAAGGGATATGCGGGTGACATCTCCACTGTTGAAGGGTTAATTTACACCCAAGACAGCGTAATAGTGAAGATATGTGTTTTATAGTCCCCAGCTTTGTGTAATGTTTTGATGGGGCATGCTTTTCTTGTGTTGTTCTTTTTTCTTGGTGGTGCCCTTGAACCTATTGATTTTGACCACGTTATTTTCCACGTTAACCCAATGCGTGTTGTTTAGATTCTTGTGATAAACAAACTTTTTCACCATTCTTGCCAATGAGTAAGTCGGAACATCTTCCATATTTAGTTCCAAGCCTTTAGGAGTTATCGATGAATTTAATTTGAATTGGCTAAGCAAGAAATTTGCGAGGTTCTCTTTCTCGACCTCCAAATCCGCCATGTCAACTTTTACAAGGCTCTTGTGCTTAAACAACAAGTCTTCCACCTCTGTTTGTATTAAATTGGGCTATTCGGTCTATAAAAATCTACTCAGATTCAATACTGTTAAGTTAAGTCACCCAATATACAGTTTTTCACATGAACCCCAAAACAAACGGATACTTCACAGAACTGTTACAGATCCCCTTAAAGCTTATATGGGTGAAAAAACACAATTATTGTAGGAATTTTTTATGCAAAAAACTTCTAATTTGGCAGAAAAAGCTGGTCACGGTATGGAAAAAGCCACTGAGACAATGGCGAGCCTTGTTTTGTCAGTTATAGAGCAGCTCGCTGGCAAAGAATCGGATTTGAAACTTAGTTTTGAGGACCTAACATTTGAAATCGGAATACTGAAAGCAAAACTAAACGGCTCAATTGTTTTAAACGTTGTTTACTCAAAAGAGGCTGAGGCAGCTACCAATTCAAAGTAAATGTGTCCACTTCAAAAACAAAATTGACCTTGCGCTTATTTGAAAAAAAGGTTACACATCTTTTAAGAAAAAAAAGGGGAATGCGGGTAAAGTCTCCACTGAGGGGAGGGTTCGAGACAACTCTAATCCAGAAATGCCAGGGGGTGTGGCTTCTATCTCCTGAAGCTTTTGTTTGCTACTTGTACTCGTCATCTTTTCAGTGCTTCAATTTTGACACTCTCGGGAGGTAATCCGTTGTATTGTGTCTCGCTGATTTCCTTGTCTTCAGAAAGAATGTTCACCTCAAAGCCTGCACTGCTTCCCAAATCAAACACGGTGTCGCCTTTTTGATATTTGGCGGATTTGCTTTTGCCAGCGTTTACCAATTCAGAAATTGCGTAGCCAGGCGCCTCGTCACTGAGCACAAAAGAATCCTGATTTTGGTCGACACTTATTGCCTCCACGGGGAAAGCATAAGCAGAAATCCCCAAAAGCATAGCAACCATTGAAGAGAAACCAACGCGCTTAACTATTTTTCTTTGCATTCTCGAGTCAGCTATTCAAAATTTATTTTTAAACGCTTATAAAATTTGTCATTCCCGCTTGCTGGACCTGGCTCTAACAGTGTACATTGCAAAGGGGCAAAGGCCTCAAGTTCTCTTTAGGCAGCCATTCTATTTATTATCCATATTCTCAGTTCATAAGCCTTATTTCCGTTGAATGATAGAAAGATTATTGATGCAATTTGCGCACCAATGAAAAAACCTTAGGTTTTCTTGCTCTTATATTTCTGAGTTTAGGTTGCGTACCTGCATATTTCCATTTTATGTTTTATGCGATAGTCCTGTGGATAATCGGTTTTGCCATAATGAACCTACATGTTTTCGTTTTATCGAATAAAAAAATCCCAAATTAGCGAGTGCCAAAGGCCTTTCACGAATTGGTGGGCATAGATTCAAACAAGTTAGAAATTATTTTATCTATTTTGTAGGTTCCGATGATAAGATAAAATCTGACAAGCCTTTCTATCTATGGGGGTCAGTTTTTGGAAGACCTTGCGCATGCCCTGATCAACGTACATTGTTCGGGCGCAGTTAGCTTCACCATTTTTCTTGGTGAAC
>PLYI01000113.1 GCA_003151735.1 Candidatus Bathyarchaeota archaeon
GGCCTTGTTCGGTTCTTCGCGCAAGATCTGCCTAAGCCACTAATTCTTTTTCCGCCAATTTCACTCTCTTCCTTCGAGGCCTGCCTGGAATCCGGACATTTTTCACCAAGGATAAAAACAGATTATTATGTTTCTGTTCAAAAAACCGTTCAGCCGCAGTACTACCATCAATCCGTCGGATGTGATAATTATGCACCACTGTGAGAGCTTTTAATCTACTTGTGCTCAAGCGGTGGCAACGATGATGCAACAGAGACAACATACCATTTCGACCTTCCACACAGGAGCTCGATCGCTGAAATAACTCCGCTCGATCTTGTGCCATCTTCATCCAATTCTCTTTCATCTCGTTCGACCATGGTCCTTCTCTAACTTTAGTCTCAAGACTTTCTATAAGTAGTTTGAGTTTGTCTCTACCTTCTTTACTTTGCCTCTTTAAGATCATCCTTAAGTAGGTTAGAGGAAAAATGGTCTCCAAAAAAAACTTTTTTTGCTCCTCATTCAATTGGGATCTGTCTACATATAAGCCAAACATAATAAGGAATGTTGTCAGAAAGACGATCATCGCATCAAAGGCTCGACCTGCTTTAGCGATTCGGTTCATGCTACTTTGAGAAAGTCCTGCTCCTTTTGCTGACTCTTCAATTATCCTGAGTTGTTCATTGACCTTCTTTTTTACAGCATCCGCTGTTTGAATTTGTCCGGTTTGCATATCAATAGGATGATAGATCTCCCCTAATGCCTTCTTGGCTTTTTTGACAGAATCCTTTCTTTTCGTGCTTTCTTCTAGACCAAACGCTCGAAGGCTGCGCTTGCCAACGGCCACTCTAACTTCCGGGGAACCTTCCCCATGTTTTTTCATTGCCTTTTTCACTTCTGTATCTACTTTAGCTAATGCTTTTTCAAGAGATCTCTCCTGTGACGATAACGGTGCCGCTGTGGCTTTACTTAACTCGTATTGACCATGAAAAAGATCCGGTGAGTGTTGGGCACCAATATCCTTTGTATAGCACGTAAGCGCTCCACACAAATCACTAACTACTTGTCCGACATCAATCTTAAGTCCCTCAAGCCTGGTGTTAATCTCTTTCTTCCAAGTTTCTGCCTTTCTGTCCTCAGTGAACTTTTCTAACAGAATAAAGTTTGACACAACCTCAATTGCGACTAAACAGGGACGCCGTCCTCTAAACATTTCATCCAATCCTAGCGTAATCTTTCTTGATCTCATCTTTTCAGCTAATCGTTTTTCTTCATTGTCTCCAAAGGCCACGATATGTTGTTCCACCCTCTTAGAGTAGGCATGTAAAGCTCCATTCGATGAAGCCACAAATTGATCGAGACCGGAAAGATGTAAAAACTCTTGAAGACCGCGGATACCGGTTGGACCATATTCTATCACCAATACTGCGGCCATCACTATTTGTTGGATGAATTCAGTTCCGCACGGAGTTGAAAAAAACTCATTCAACTCCGGACAAAATTCCGGTGAATTTTTCTCAGCTTTCCATGAACGCATGGTCGAATTGGGAACCTCGATGATAGACGAAATTTCTCTAGCAGATCTCTTGGTGTGCTGTAGATTCTTAAGTACATCGAAGGCTACAATTTTTTTAGAGATATCTAAACAGGTCCTTTGAATTTTATGACATTTTGGAGTTGCTTTTTCAGGCAAAATAGAGGATGCTTGTTCCATAGAGTTAATTGCTTGGTCCTAAGTTGTGGTAAACAAAAGACTTTACGCTCTTAACTCTATTTTTTTCTATATAAGTATTTGCCAAGACTCATTTTCATTCTTCTTTTAAGATTCTATAGACCGCCGTAAAGGGGGCTTATTCCCTATTTTGTGTGCGAACTTTTTCCTTGTACAACCGAACAAGGCCGCAGTATCGAAAATTCAAACCATCTATCAATTTTTTCTTTGTCACATTTCAGTTTTTTTTTAAATGTGAAATTAAAAATTGACTTTAATGCAACTGCTCATAAAATTGAGGTAACCCCATTTCTAAAGAAATTCCATTTTGCGATTATCTCAAAAAAATGATGTTATATTAAATTTTTTTGTGTACCTATTTCTAGGTGTTTGCTATTTTGTCCGCTTATGCTAACAGTGTGATGTAGATGGACACAGATTTCTCAAAATTCATTCAGCTTCCAATTACTGAAGTAAATGCCCAAGACTTCATCCGACAGCTTTCTGATGAAAACTTTCAGCTTCGCCAAGTGATTGATAAGATGGCCAACACGATTGATGAGACGGCCAATACGTTGGCGACTCAAAAAGAATTGATTCAGCAACTCAGAGATGAAATTGCCAATCTCAAAGGACAAAAGCCAAAACCTAAAATTCCTCCTAGCAAGCTAGAAGGCCCCAGCAGTAAACTTGATTGGCGCAAACGAATAGGCCTACGCGATAATCAAAGGAAAACTGTCTTGTTTTCTTTGTGGGTGAAAGACTCAACGAATTTTGATGTTCCGTCTATACATAACAGCTTTTTGGCAATCGCCACGTCAGCACCTTCGTTACGAACACGCTCACTAGAAATCTCTCGATTGGCTAGACAGGTAATCAGAAAAGTCAGGGGGATTAGTAAGCCAGGTCAACCCAAAGGAAAGCCTCGTAGGAAGAAAAAAACACTGTTGCAAATTCATGAGAAACCCGTGATCCAGCCGATCAATATACCAGAAGGGGCAAAATTCAAAGGATTCAACCGCTATACGGTGCAGGAGATCGTTTTTAAACCACACAACATTCAATATCAGTTAGCTCGTTGGCAGTTATCCGATGGCAGCTGTATCACAGGTGAACTACCAAAAGATATTCATGGGCATTATGGACATCAATTGATTTCCTATATCCTTCACCAATACCATGCTTGTCGCGTTACAGAGCATCTTTTATTAGATCAACTACACGCTGTCGGCATACTGATTTCTGCAGGTCAATTAAATAACATTTTAATCGAGAACAAGGATGCCTTCATTGAAGAAGTCGCAGAGTTACTGCCTGTAGCTGCGAGGATTGAAGAGCAAGTGCAAGTGGACGATACAGGTGGACGGCATAATGGCCAAAATCAGTATACAACAATTATAGGCAATCGCTGGTTCAGTCTTTTTTCAACAACAGATAGTAAAAGTAGGGTGAATTTTCTCAAACTGCTTCAGGATGGTAAGGAAGAGTATGTGATCAATGAAGATACTTTGGACTACCTGACGCATGTTAACGTCCCTCGCTACTTTCCGGGTTATGTTTCTCTATGCATGGGCAGCAAATTTACAAAACGAGCAGAATGGGAGCGGTTTTTGTTGGAGCATAATATTACGCAGGACGTTCAAATTCGCTTCTTAACTGAGGCAGCTTTATATGCTTCGGTGATAGCAAATGGAATTCCACGTAAATTGGGCGTGCATAGCGATGACGCCGGACAGTTCGACGTCTTTTTTCACTCACTATGTTGGATTCATGAGGAAAGGCACTACAGAAAATTGATCATGACAACTGATGAGACTCGAGTTGATATGGAGCGCGTAAAAGATCAGATATGGGCCATCTATCAGGCTCTTAAAACATACAAGGAGTCCCCAAACAAGGAGGCTGCAGAAGGTATAGAAAAAGAATTTGACACTATCTTCCAACAGAAGACATCCAGCCCTACATTGAATCGTCAACTTGAGAAAACTTATGGGAAGAAACAAGAGTTGCTAAGGGTTCTTCAGAGACCTGAAACCCCTTTACATAACAATAGCTCTGAAACATGTGCCCGGGCCGCAAAAATAAAGCTTAAAATTTCTGGGGGTACCCGTAGTGAGGTGGGCCAAAAAGTTAGAGATACCTTCCTAAGCCTGAAGCAGACATGTCTTAAGCTCGGGATCAATTTTATGTCTTTTTTGCAAGACAGAGTGCGTGGACAATATGCGATTCCTCGATTAGCGATTATAATTCGCGAACGGGCACTGGCTGTTGCCACATCTCCTCCTATATTTTTCCCATCACCTTTATCCAATCTTAATGAAGATGTATTACAACTTAGCCATCAGCAACTAGTTGGGTGACTATTGGGTTACCTCAACTTTATGAACAGTTGCGAGTAATTCAACACAAAGGCACAAAGGTCCGGAGATAGAAAGAAAAACAGGAATAACTGTAAGATTTCTGTAACAGTTCAGATACCCTGTCCTCTCTATGGCATTCGATTAAGCAAA
>PLYI01000005.1 GCA_003151735.1 Candidatus Bathyarchaeota archaeon
CCCTATAGGTTTCTGCATACAGCTGCTGTCTTGATCCTAATAGGTTGGTAAGCTACCCAAAAAAGCGTACCTGCCGATGAATGGGCTTGCAAGAATCGCCTGATTTCGCCAGGCACAAACTATCTCACTCCAAACACGCTTACATCTCCCTAGAAAGGTAAACCAACAAAACACCACCCCCCATAAGAACCCTAACGAAATCTAGAGATTCCCTAATTTACTAGGAAAATTGCAGGCAAAAGCTTGGTTAAGTCAAGAAAGCGCCGAGCTGAGACTGCTTTACCTTACCCTTATCCTTCGCCTTCTTCTGTTCCTGGGAAAGCAAACCCAGCCGCTCCAAGAGCTGTAAGCAATTCTCCGGAGCGTAGCCGTGATAGTGATTGTTGAAGTACCCATAGACCTTCTTGACTTTGCTGGCGGCATCTTGGACTTTTGGAACCCAAAGCTCCAGCTCTTCTTTGCTATATGGGTAGTCAAACCAGATTTTCTCTCCCCGACCATGCCAACGAAAATAAGCAAAATCAGCAGCCAAATGCACCCTTTTATTCGCGGTTAAATCGATGACTTTCCAACCCTGCTCCACGATGAGCTCCTGCTTGCTCGATGGGAAAGCGGCATCTTCAGCCAAAACTGCCTTGGCTGAGTCAACGCCAACATAGCTAGTAACTGGAAGATACTTCCCTGTGATTCGGTGCCCCCTAAACCGAATTGCATCCGTATTCATTCTCAGCCCATGGAAAGCTAAAACCACCGTTTTCGCTTCTGTTTTATCAGCTCTACGCTCAATCTCGGCCAGCTCATCATCGGTGAATTGGTAAATGATATGTTTTCCTTTTCCAAAAAGCCTCGAGTAAACCAAATTAGAGCTAAAACTTGGCTTCGCTTGTGACAAATCAACGCTTTGCACTATGCCAAAATCCTGCGTCAGGCTGTTGATCTGCGGGGTGAAGGGCGCTCGATACTCCCAAACAAGTCTAACCCCATCCATGGAAACGGAAGAAAAGAAGTCCCTTGCAGCCCGAATGCTCTGGCCGTCCAAAGACTGGCTTACAGAAGTATCAAGCACCAAAAAAGGCGACTCCAAAACCCTGCAGTAAGCTTTCATTTTGTAGAAGACTTCAAACGCTTCATCCGTAGGCTTGAGTCCGATTCGGTGGGTGAGGTCCTGATTGCAACGAACAGAGAAAACAAACTCGGCAGGCACTGTTCTTTCTCCAACCCTCAATTATCCTTTGGCTTTGGTACTCGTAGAAGGTGCTGTTTACTTCTACAAAGTTGAAAACTTCAGAATAAGCCTTCAACGACGGCTTGCCTGGAACTTGAAAGTAAGCCCAACCGCCAGTGCCAACAAGATACTCAGTCAACAGCACTTCCAACCTGCAAGGTATCTTCTGTTAGTCCTTTGGCTTGTTCTCAGTAGATTTTCCTTTGTTGGATGGCATTTTGGGGGTTGTGAGTTGTTTTCTGATTATGAGTGCGAGTGCTATGAAGAGTGCTGCAGCGGCGATGGCTGAGGTGGCGCCGATGATGAGCCATGCTTTCCATGCGGGCATAGTGGTTTCTAGGTATCGCAGCGAACCGATGAGGATGAATAGGGATGCTGAGCCAGCCAGCGAGATTCCCAGCGACATCAAAACTGTGCCGACTATGCTTGTTATGAGGAGTTTTTTTATTCGTTTTTTGAAGGCGGCTTCTGCCTGGTTGGCGTATTCTTTGAGTGCCGCTTTTATTTCATTTAGGATTGCGGCGATTATTTCTCTTAGTGACATTTTTACTGACATTTAATTTTTCGGCTCCAAAACAAGCGGTGTTGCAGCTTCGATGGCATGTTCTCTTGTGCCAGCGGAGTAATTTTGTTTCAAAATCCCTACATATTTTATTTTTTGCTTCTTATTTTAATGTTGTGATTGTAAACGAACCAGTTGCAGTCCACTGCCTCATCCGTTTCACCGCTAAAAAGTAGGGGATGCGCTATTTCATTTCTTCTTTGAGGGTTTCCTCACTCAGTTTTTTATTTATGCCAATTTCCTCTGCTAACCGCTTGACTTGTTTTACGTAGGTGCGGAAGTAGCTTTTTGGGTAGTGGGGTCTTTGTAGGTTAGGTTGGTGTTTTTCCAGGTTATTTTTTGTAGTTTTAAGAGTGCTTTGTCATGGGTGTAAATGATGGAGATTTTGTTTGCTATGTAATTGGCTGTTATGAGTGCGTCTCTTCCGTCTAGGTTGTATTTTAATGAGAGGTTTAGGGCGATTAGTGAGGTTTTTTGTGTTTGGTTAAAGAACTCAATATATGGATGCCGCAACAGTGCGGTTAGTCTTCTTGCAGCTTCTTCAGGAGTCCACTCTGAGTAAAAAACTATTGTGTGGTAGGTTTCGTGTAGAACGGTAGGGTTTAGGGCAACTTGGTTTTCCTGTGAGAGTGTAATCAATAAGTCTTTGACTTTTTCGTGTTCTGGATAGTGGCTATCAAGGGCATAACAGAGGATGTTTGTGTCTAAGCCAATTGTCACTTAGCTGTTCTCCAAACAGACTTCATTTCTTCTGGAGTTGCAAGGTTAGGTTTGCCTTTCCGCTTGGGCTCAGAAGTAATTAGCTTTTTGAATTCTTCCAGAAAATCCTCGCGTTTGCCTGGGATTAATAGGAAGCCTTGTGGGGTTCTTTTTATTGTGGCGGTGTCGCCGATTTCTTCTCTTATTTCTGCAGGGATGCACATTCTGCCTTTTGAGTCTATTTTTAGGTTAACCTGCTCCATATTTCCCACCGCTACACAGTGGGATAAACCCGCATTTAAGACTTCCTAAAAACCCCCTTTACGGAGAAGAATTTTGGTTCGGGACGGTTACTGGCCGCTTTTCATTTCTTCCCTAAACGTTTCCTCAAGCATCTTCTTGTTTATCCCAATTTCCTCTGCCAAACGTTTAACCTGCTTAACGTAGGTGCGGAATAGGGTTTGGAGGATTTGGGCTTTTTCTGCCTCGGAGAGTTCTTTTTCTTCTGCCATGAGTAGGGCGAACCATTTGCCGAGGTTGGTGAGTTGGTAGGCTTTTATCCAGGTGATGCGGCCTTCTCTTTCGTTTTTTTCCATGGATTCGTTAAGGACGCCAAGCGCCGTGAGGGTTTTGAGGTTCTCTATGATGGTTTTGTTTGAGTAGTTGAGGGTTTTGACGAGGTCTTTTTGGTAAATGTTTTTTTCGATGCCTTGCTTGAGGCTGAAGCGGAGGACGTCGACGCCTGCTTTGCTGCCGAATATGGCGGACAGAATCTTGTCTTTCTTTTCGGTTGGAAGAAATACTACATAAGGATGTAACTTTTCAACCACTGATTTCCCATCTAACAGAATATCCGTCCCTTTTACATTTAAGAATTACGCTCAGCTCAATCTCCACCCTGCCGTGGCCGGAGATTTAGGGGGCAATTTTGAAAAACTGTTTTATACTTCAATGCTGTTTTGTGGGCTATTGAGTGATTGAGGGGCAGTTTCACATGAAAAAACCAGTAGTTTACTTCATAGTTTTACTTACAGTCTGTTCGTTGACTTTAACTTTGGTTCCTATGGCGCACAGTCAAATTGAACCGACAAACGTCAAAGTGGTAAGTTACAGTTGGTACATTGATTCGCTTGGGCTTTTGGTGGTTGTTGGTGAAGTTCAGAATGTTGGGTCAGGCACAGTTAGTTCGGTTATTTTAACGGGAACAGCCTCTTCTTCAGACGGCGCCCAAGTGACCTCTAACACGCAAGTGTACGTGACTGATTTGATTCCGAATCAGAAAGCACCGTTTTACTGGGAATTCTACGATCAATCCAACCAAAACAGCGGCTGGACGCATCCAGACGTAACCGGCGTTGACATCCACATTTTAAAGGCAGACACCACAGCCAGCTACGAGTACTCTGACCTAAAAGTCACAAATGACCACTACTCAATTGGCACCAACAGAGGATCCACCCCAACTGATCCAAGCGCCGACTACGGCGTCTACTGGGTCACGGGTCAAATCCAAAATACAGGCAGCCAAATAGCTACAAACGTTCGGTTGATTGGAACATTCTATAATTCTTCAGGCACGGTGGTTGCGGTAGGCGGATACATAAATGAAGTGGTATCTGCTTCTTTAGCGCCTTCTAATTCATCGTCATTTAAGTTCGGGGCATACGACTTAAACCAAACAGCCATACCATCAGACAAAAAAATCACCAGTTACTCGCTGCTAGTTCAGGTTGAGGGGCCGATTCTGAATGGAACTGCACCTACGATTGCTCCAACCGTGGCGCCTACCCAGGGAGCTTCTACCGCTCCAAGTGACAGCAACTCTCCAGGAGCTACATCTACAGGCTCTAACCCAGCAGGTCAATCGCTACCAAACTGGATTGACGGTGCCGTAGTTGTAATAGCAATCGCAGCAGTCGCCGCAGCCATATTAACACTTAGAAACCGCAGCAAAACCAAAACAGAAACACAAA
>PLYI01000038.1 GCA_003151735.1 Candidatus Bathyarchaeota archaeon
ATTGTATTTTATATGTTCTGATGATTAGCTATTTGTCGAAAAACCTTTCTCTCTAAGCGGGTAAGATTTTGAAAGGCCTTGGTAGGCATTTGACTTCTTCACGGTTGCCATGTATATTGACCTCAAGCATGGACAAACGCATCCAAAAAGCCCGAACATATACTATCACAAAAACGGGATCGCGGAAACAGTGCACCCCGACTTTTTTTCATTTCTATAGTTTAAATTCATTTTTTTGATATAAAATACAGGATTTGATTGAATCAGGCACCGGGAAATAGCAAAAGTTTATAAAAAAAGCGCTCCCTTGTGCAATGGAAAGACCACCTGTGAAACTGGATAATCTTGAGGCACTGCAGATGAGACGATCAAAACTGGAAATGTACGTTGACATCCTCAAAGTTTTGGCGCACACGGGTCCGTTGAAGTTGACACACATCATGAACAAAGCTAATGTTAACGGCGGTGTTCTCACAGAGTATTTGGACTATCTAATCGAGAAAGGATTGGTCGAAGAACGAACTATTAGAAAGGGAAGCACCGTTTTCGCAATTTCGCAACGCGGCATAAATTTGCTGAAGGTTTTCCGAGAAATCACTCAAGTGCTAATTGCCCCATAAGAAGCCCGAAGTCAAGCAAAGCGAGGATTCCTGCATTACTAACCTTTAAAGTATACATCCGCACGAACCACGTTCCTCAAAATATCTTCTTCTAAACTCGCGAAAAATATAGAGTGCCTCGAAGTTTCGGGGCAAGGCCTTTTACGAATTGGACGCCATAGGATAAATCAAATCGTATAATATTTTATATTTTTTATATGTTCTGATGATAAGATAAAATCTGGCAAGCCTTTCCCTCTATGGGGGTAAATTTTTGGAAGGCCTTGGTAACTGTTTAGCGATCTGAATATTGCTCAAGGATTTATGAGACTTGAGAACGACAGAAACTATGGTGCTTTTGACCCCTTTGATCTTCATAATTCTCTTATGCAAAACATTACGGAACTCTTCTACGCTCGAAGCTGAAACTATCGAAACAATGTCAAATTCGCCTTTAACGTCATAAATCTCCTCTATGTTTTCGACCTTTTCGAGGGCATCTATGACTTGCGCTTTCTGAGATGGATCGACAAAAATGTTAACTGAGGCTTCAAGCCGGCCGTGAATATCATTGGACTCCATACTGGTCATCAAAACAGTTAAGCGGGTCAGGTAGCTTTTGAGCATTTTTGAGAACCAAAATGCACTAATTTGTTAAGTTGAGCGGGCTAAACCTTCATACGCACTTAATCATTGTTCATTGATCTCAGGCTTGGGCAAACGCGTCCAAAAATGCCCGAACTTAAGAACTTTCACTCACACATACATTTTGGTTTAGAATAAAATTTAACAAAAAAAGAAAAATGGATTTTTCCGATCAACTATGCCTTAACTACTGGTCTTAGGTACATGTGAAGTTTGTCTTTTGCAACTTTTAAGTGCAATCCATTGTCCATCCATCTTTAAATGTTTGAGGATTCGCTTAATATTTTAAGCGTATCCCACTACACCCGACTACGTCAGGAGTCAAGTGACAACTATGTTCGGTAACAAATTATAAAGATGCAGATGGGTATGCTGCTTGAGATGATTGATTTTTGGGTCGCTTTCTTAAGGCGACTCCAACCGCTAAAGCAATTCCCACAAGTCCTATGCCTATTCCAGCGATGGCAACTATTTCTGCGATGTTCAAGCTTTTGTTTAGGTTGCCAATTTCGTTTTGCATCTTGTCCAACGATGAGTTTAAGTCGTTTCCAAGACCTCCAAGTTGATTCTGAAGCGATAATTGTAAAGAGTTTATACCGTTTAGACTTGTGTTTAGATTGTTGGTCTGATTTTGCAAGGACGATTGTGCAGAATTTAAAGAGTCTATGCTGTTTCCAAGATCTCCAAGTTGATTTTGAAGAGACGATTGTCCAGAAGTCAGAGAGTTAATGTTGCTTCCTTGACCATTGAGTTGGTTCTGAATGTTTGATATTGTTGAATTCAAAGAATTCACTGTTGATTGAGTCGAATTTAATTGGTTTTGGAGAAAAATTGTTGTGTTTGCAGTTGAGTTTATGCCGTCAGTTTGAGTTGCAACTGCTTGAAGAGTGTAGGCGCCATCTGGAAAGTTGGCTGTTGGGATGATGAAGCTGAGTGTGCCGTTGTTTGTAAAGGTTTGAATAGTTTTGTCGTTGAGGTACGTCGTGACCGCGTTGATGTTGCTTCCCGAGACGGATATTGTTACGTTTACATCTCCATTGTAGCTGGTTCCGCTTTGGGGCGAGAGAATCTGAATTGATGGTGGAGTTGGATTGATTGTTTGGTAGCTAGACGAGATTATTGAAAGGTGTGAGTTTACAAGAGTGATCGAAAATAGGTCAGTGTTAACTAAGTTTATGCTGCTGTTTGTGGCCACGATGTTGCCGCCATGCACTCCTTGAAGCGTTAGATTTGAACTGTTTACGATAAGTGTTCCATTTATTATTGAGTCAGATATCGTGGTGTTTCCTGACTGCAAAGTGTTTGATTCCAAGAAGAGGTCTTGAGTTAGGCTGGCTGAACCCGTTATGTTTACTTCGTTTAATGCTAATCCCCAGTTTTGCTGGAACGAAGTGATAAGCTGGTTTGAAACGTAGACGTACGGTTGTATTATGAAGCTTTTCTGGGCGGAGAGCGCGGTCGTCGTGGGCACGCCATCATATGAAATTCCTGTGACATAGATCTCGTAAGGACCAGAGTAGATGAAAGAATTGTCGTTCACTGGCGAGATTGCACCTGCATTGTAGGGAGAAGGCAAAAGGATGTTGCCTATCCACCTGTTCAGTGTATAGTTAAACGATAGAGGAATTAGTTCAAAATTTTGATATTCTGTATGCATGATGCTCATGAACGTGTTTTGCAGTTCTTGCGGGTAAATCAAAGTTGTGTATTCGCCTTGCGTTACTTCTTGGGCATTTGGATATCGGATGTCTACAATAATTTGTGCTGTTTGTCCCATGAATAGCGTGGAGGGTGAAAGCGTTATAGATGGGGTTATAGTGCCGTTTGAAACCCAAATCTGGCTGTAGAAGGAGCCTCCTAAAGTGTATCCGAGCGTCAATGAGCCGTAGCTTGCCTGTAATAAAATAGTGTACAATCCTGACGTCGAGTTGATAGGTACTTGAAGGGAACCGCTGATTCCGGAAGATTGGAAAAATAGGGCTGAACTTGCCACAACAAATCCTGAAGTGTTGACTAGAAATGCAGTCACGCTGGAGCCTGTTGCAACGTCTGAACCTATTGTGCTTCCGCTTTCGAATGAAAACATGTTTCCGACGTTTACGGGTGCGACGGGCGAAGTAATGATCGTAAGGGATTGGCCGGGTCCAATTGAGGCCGGTTCAACCGCCACTTCAGTTTGGATCACGCTTGTTTGTAAGTAAATGCCGTTTGTGAATGGCAAAAACCCGTACGTGCTTCCCTGTAATATCAACGCGATGGGACCCGCGGGATAAGCCAATGTTAGGTTTGCCTCGTTTACGTTTCCATTGACCGTCGTGTTATCAGGGACAAGGTTTACGATGTCAACAGAGTTGTATGAATTGCTCAGAATTGAGTATGAGTTCACTTGCATCGTTGAGTTGCCTGAAGGTGACGGGTTGCCGTCAAGGTCTGTAGATGTCACTGTCACTTGTAACCCTCCGTTTGCCGTTGTCCAAGGGTCTGTAGGTATTGGACTTAGAAAAGTTGCGAGGTAACCTGCGAATATTTGAGCAAAGCCTTCGCCAGAAAGACCTGCTGAAGTACCGTTGACGTCAATGTAGGCAACCCCAGATTGTTGACCCATGACTAAGGAAGCGTTCCATGTTCCTTTTGAGTTATCGAACGTTAATGGTGTAACCATAGATGTTCCTGCGAGTGTGACGAGTTTGGTTGAAAAGTTCCCGCTGTTAACTACAGAATTGCCATTGAATATGTAAGCGGATACGTTAATCACTTGGTTCGGAGTGAATTCTAGTTGTGGCTGTCCCGAGGCATTGGCAAAATCCACGAATATTGAAAGGTTTGGTTGCGTGAGTTGAGCATTATATAGGAGATTTATTTCACCTATATTTGGGGCGCCCCAGCCTGTCACGAGGTTGTAGCCAAAGGATGCGGTCCATGGAATGTTGTAGCCAAATGTTATTGGAGTATATGCTTTACTATAAATATTCGGATTATTTCCCAAGCTGTATAGAAAAGGATTGATTAATCCAAGTGGGCCTCCTGACGACTGCGCAATCAGTGTGAGAAGCCCTGAAAAAACCTGAACCGACTCCGATGTGCCGCCCACAACCATAAGTGAACCCGAATTCACTATTATAACTCCTGGGTCAACGCCTGCCTGCAACGAAAGGTCTGGCTCCAACCTCCCATTGGGATATGATGGAGGTGTCTGTTGACTCTGTTGATACCATGGTTTTGGCTCTAGGAAACTAACTCCTCCCCCGCTTCCACCCACGTTGACGCCGTTTGGTACATATCCTGGACTGGACCACGCTGTTTGAAGGAACGTTTTGGTGCCGTTGGGTTGAGTGTAGAGATATGTTTGGGTCCCGCCAGTGCTTGTGACGTATGGGGAGTCATCGGGGTATCCCAAATTGCCTGCAGGACCGGAACTGTATCCACTTCCTCCAGCATCCCCTGAAGAACATAGAAAAGTTATTCCTTCAAGGGAACCTAGCATGAAGTAAAGGTCTGGAAGAAACATGTTGAAATAGAAAAGTTGTCCACCCACAAGACTGAACAGCCATTCAGGTCCTATTGAGAAGCTCATTGAGAGTGTTGTGACACTGTCATCGTTTACTATGGGAGCAATGTCAGCTGCAAACGACAGTGCGCCCGTTGTCACGTACATGGTAACTGCGGCTCTTGGAGCCATCGCGTGAGCCATTTCGACGTCAAGTGCGACTTCTGTGCTCCATCCGGTCGAGACCCCAAGGTTAGGGTTGTAGGGCACTATGGGGACTATTGAGAAGTTTGGATCTTGGAAACCGAATGTCTTATCGAAAAGGCTTAGGTCTTGAGTCACCGTAGGTGAACCGAAGAAGTCAAGGATACCGATTGCTTGGCCGTCACCCTGAAATCCTTGAGCGTACAATGACGTGGCGTTGTATACGTTCTGTAATTCTTTCGGCGAGAAAGCGCCCTCGGTGTAGGTTATATTTGTGTTCTGTTTGGTTGGGGCGAGATTTGTGTAGTGTGGTTTCAGCATTAAATCAGTTGCGTTCGAGGCAATGAAATGAGCTCCATTAAACAGCGAGTTGCCGCTAGTTAGGTAGTACGAGTCAGTACCGTTTGTGTACATGTTTACGTTGGCATTAAAATATTCTTTAACCTGCGCTGCAGACGCTTGAATTACTATAATTGAATCCATGGAACTTAGCAGAACGTGTAGCCCAATATTATGAAGGTATGATAGCATTGAGTTGTACTCGGTTGTTGGCAAGAATTGCTGCTGGATCTGTATAGGCGTTAAGAAATGTCTGTATAGAGCTGAAGATTGATCGGACACATGCTCCAATAATGAACCCAAGACATCCACGTTTTTCAGGGGGATTGCCAGGTTAACCAGAACCGGAAGATCTCCTGGTGCTTGACCGTGCAGAGCATAACCAGGAAGAGGCATAATTGAGTTGTCGCCGGGACTAGTGGGGATTGCAGTTGCTGAGTAGACACTCCCAATCGGCATAATTACCAGCAAAATTACCACAAAAACTGCAAATAGTGATTTCATTAAAACATCCCCAAATTCGAAGAATTCAAACTAAAATTCTGACAAAAATATATCATGCTCGTTCAACTCTTCACGCTTAAAAGACGATCTAGTTAACTTTGAATGCAATAAAAGCTTTTGCAAATTCAAATTCAGCGTTTTCTTATACGCACTCATTCTGTTCTACGAGATTTGACTCATCTAATAAGTTTTTTAGTCGACGGCATATGTGTTTTGTCCGCCAGGTTCAAGCAAATAATCTAAAGAACAATGCACTTTGAACGCAGAAAAATAAGCTCAAGCTTTTTTGGGAGACGGTCCCGGGACAATTTCATCATTTGGAACCGGGGGATTCGAACCCCTAGCAGAGCGGAGAGTAACCATTAATTTGATATTTTTTATTAGAATTCGGCAAGAGACCATTTACACGAAAGTGATAGAATTCAAACTGAAAGTTAATCGATTGGTTTGAAAATCTAATCAATAAAAAAAGGGAAATGCGGGAGACATCTCCACTGCAGTGAGGGTTCAAATCCCTCCCCGCCTGCCACAGTACTCTTCGCTCGGTGTTAGGCGATAAGCCTTAGTAATAGTTTACCCATCGACGTAATATCTCGTGATTTCATGAAATTCGGTGTTGTTGTTGAAAAAGATGAAGATGGATACTACGTCGCTTCAGTTCCAGAGTTACCGGGATGTCACACTCAAGCTAAAACCCTTGATGAGGTTATGAAAAGAATCAAAGAAGCCATTTGGGCATGTTTAGAGGTTGAGGGACTAAAAAGATTTAGCCAATCATGAAGAGCACGAAAGCGAACTCGTCAAAGATAATGTGCGAGACCATGATTGGAAAAAGGTTATTCTTCAGTTTGTTAAACGTGAAGCTCCAAGCTAAGCCTACAATAAATGCGACTAACATCAGAGACGGGTTGAACGTTGGCAAATGTATCATCATATACAGAAAACTTGTTAGAATAGCTGCTGCCCACGGCTTAAGACGCTTACCAAGATGTTGGAGTACAAAGCCCTGCCAATACGTCGCTTCACCAGGACCTATGGGAAAAAGCAAAAGAACCGCAATTGCCGCAAGAGGAAAATTCCCGCGGAAGGAATAAACCGCTGATACTTGCGATGGAAACCCAGGGATCGAGTTAGCGACTCGGGCGCCGAAATAGAAGAGTGCAAAAAGGGCAAGGCCTAAAACGGCTCCAATGATGAAACCTCGTATTGACGGTTGGAACTTGATTTTACGGATTCTAGGAACTGAGACGACTAAGAGTATGCTGGTTGAGAGGGCTAGTGTTGGCCAGAAACCGAAGGAGGTCAAAATAAAAGTGATGTACCACAGGATAAAAGGTAAGGGAAGAGTCAAGAGCTCGTAGTTTTTTCTTAATTTCTCGAAAAAGGAGGTTGCATGGTTTTCAGGTCCCGGGGATGGTTTCTCGGTTGCAGTCATCGGATTTTGGTCACTCTGAAAGATTTGTAGCCGGGATTAAGCAGGTGGTCTTTTTCCGTAAGCGATTTTCTTGAATAGTAAGAAAGTCAATGCTATGCAGATAAATGCCGAAGATAGAATCGCGAGGAACCCAAGGGTTAAGGGAGCAAAAGCGCTCAACAGGTACCCTAACAACAGCAAGATTCCTGTAAACATATGCACAACTATTGTGAGGGCGTTGGATGGAGCGAGCTGTAGAGAAGTTGAATGGAACTGCCTTGCGTTCGAAACCGATTTCACCGTCAAAGGTAACGTTGCCAGGGCAATCAGGGTATAAACTGGGATAATTCGGAAAAGGACAGCCACTAAGATGGCGGCGTATGTAGCATACATCATGCCTGCATAAGCGATAGATGCTTTTTCTCTGCCAAGCCGTACTACCCACGTGTTTTTTCCTACAGCTTTATCGGAACTGTAATCCTGAAACGCGTTTATGTACAGAATGGCGGTGATTAAGAGAGCGACTGGAACCGCGGCGACTAAAGGCTCAACTGATAAAGCTCCAGTTTGAACATAGAAAGCTCCAAGAGTCATAAGCAACCCAAAGTTTAATCCAACGATTGGTTCCCCCACGCCTCTTGCTGAAAGGTTGAATGGTTTGCCAGTATAGAAATAAGCTGAAAACAATCCTACAGCCGCCAGAACAATCATGAAGGGTCCCACTACTAAAGTGAAGTACAAACCTACTGCGGCTGAGAGCGCAAATAATACAATGGAGCCTGAGAAGACTTCTTTTGGAGTGAGAAGCCCTGAGGGGATAGCTCGGCTGCCGCCTGTGAATGGGCGTACAAACTCTTTGTTTATTGTGTCGTTGCCGCTTTTGTAATCGAAGTAATCGTTAACCACGTTGGCACCTAAATGGACAAATATGCCGCCCATAAGAGCAAGAACGAAAAAGAGCGGATTAAACGCGCTGTTTCTTACCCAAGCAATAACTGTGCCTAAAACAATCGGAATGATGGTTCCAGTTAGAAAAGGAGCCCGAAGCTCGCTAAGCCAGACCTTTACTTTGCCCATACCCTTTTGATGATGTACAGTTAAAATTAAGGGTTTTGCTAAATTTTATGGAAACTATCATTTTAAATTGAAAGTTCTGTCTGCAGTATATTTAATCGAGAAAACGCTGGCTTCAATGCTAAGCAGAGTTTGCTGGTGCTAAAGTTGAGATTGCATAATCAACGTTGCCTATTGGCATTATTATGGGTAAATCTACACCTGCTGACAAGTACTCTTCCAACCGATGCTGAACCGTTTCCTTGGTTCCCGTGAGAGTTAAAGCTTCAACAGCTTCATTGGGAGCATTAGCTTTCGCTCCAGCGATGTCTGCTTTTTTCCAAGCTGCCTTCATAGGCGCCAGCTGGTCTTCTGTTATGCCATAGGGTTCTAAGGTTTGGGGTTTGATGACTTCAGCGAGTTGGAAAAGGAAAAAGTAGAAGCCTTTCATAGCTTCTCGCGCTTTGTTTACGTCAGAATCTAAGGAAGCCATCATGTATGACGCTTTGTCGACTTTTCGATTCACTGAGGCTTCACCTACCTTTACGGCTGAACTCATTTTCCTTGTTGTCTCCACAGTGGCTAAAGCAGGGGAAAGCAGGGCGCCGTCTCCAACTTTTCCCGCTAACTCCAGCAGCTCAGTGGATAATCCTGCTATGTAAACTGGAATGGAACTTTGAATTTTGAAGCCGACCTGGAGGTTTTCTGCTTGGAAGAATTTTCCTTTGAAGTTTATGTTGTTGCCGCTCCAAAAAGCCCTAACTAACTCTACGTATTCGTTGACCCGTTTTACAGGCCGCGTTTCCTTCACTGGAAAGATCCGTTGCCCAATTTTTGGAATAGTGGGAAAACTACCTAACCCTAAACCCATGATTGCCCTGCCATTTGAGAGCTCGCTTAACGTGCCAAACGTGGTTGCGGCTACTACTGGGTGTCTTGTGTACGTGTTTATGATTCCTGAAGCGGCTTTGATTTTGTTTGTTGAATTTAAGATTAGTGATAAGTAGGAAACTATGTCTCTTTGGAATAGGCTCTCATGCATCCAGATGGATTCGTAACCAGCCGCTTCTGCTTTAACAGCTATTTTAACAATGTCTTGGACTGGCAAAACCGGATTAAATCCTCAGGCAAGCCGCAAAGTAAACACCTAAGAAATACTGTCGAAACAAGCAGTTTTAAGCATTACTGTACCCATCGGGCGCAGATAAGAGAGCTATTACCGTGGGTTAGTTTATGGGTTTTTTCCATCCGCCGTTGCTGAAATGTGCTATGCAGCCGAAGGGAACCGCAAGCAAGACAATGTCGATGACTGCCACGGATGTAAAAGATAAGTTTAGTGTGGTTTGTAGGACAAGGTTAACAGTTGAGAATGTGAGCAGCAGGAATATGCCGTTTAGCCAAAAGCCCACTTGCCAGCCCTTGGTTTTGTATAGTGTGTTTATGATGAAGATGTTTAAGACACCAACCAGTATCGGCTGAACAAAGTATGTTGTGAAAACTAAAAGTGAAATGCCTATGGGCGGCATGTAAGACATGAAAGATTGCCGCGCACCATCCAGCTGCATTTGAACCAGAATTAAGACGATGGCTAAAATCAAGCCTTGAATTAGGAGGTTCTCGATTAACCGCAAATTCCGCAAATGATTAAAAACTCGGTTTTCAGTTAGCATTTTGAGCAATCCAGTCACCTACCGCTTGTTCCGCGGGTCTACCACGGATTCCATAGTTATCAAAAGCGCTGTTCCAGTAAACCAGCCAACAGCCCTTAAGTCCCATGCTTTTGAAGAGGTTAAGTCCCTTAATTATGAAGTCGCTTTGAGCTTGGCTATTGCTTGTTGACATACCAAACTCCGTTATCACCACATCCTTGTTGGTTATCTGATGTAGGTTTTGGATAAAGTGCGGTGATAACACAAGAAATGAATCCATAAAGACATCATAGCCTACAAAATCGAGTTTTTTGCTAAGTTCAATCGGTACGTTGGTTCTTAGGACGTAGCCGACTCCAAAGTTCGTGTAGAGCTGAGCTGAAAGATGATGAGATACCACGGTGGAGTACATTGTATCAAAGTTAGTTAAAATTTCGTCGTCGGAGAATAATGCACCTACTGCCCAAGGAGAAGACGCTTCAGGTTCATTCATGACTTGAATGTACTTGATGTGGCTTCCCCAGCGGTTAAGGTAATAATCAACTTTATCGGTTGATTCAAGGTTTTTAATGACCAGCGCCACAACTAAACCGTAATTGTCGGTTGCTGAAAAGAAGATGTCTGTTTTTCGGTTTTGGGTGTTGTTGTAGTCAGTTGGGTCGCATTCAAGAGTGATACGGATGGCTTTGAAGCCTAAATCGTAAATGCGCGTGACTTCACCGTAAATCTGGGATTCGTTGTCTTGTTCATAAACGTAGTGGATTCCAACCTGGAAGCTAGAGGTTCCGTTCCTGTCAGCTGACGCGTAATATTGATATGGAAAGAAAATTTGGGTAAAGAGAAACAACACACAAAGCGTAATAACGATGAGGTTTTTTATCAAACTCCTGTTTGTGAAACCGATAAAGCCCGAAGCGAAGTTTCTTAAGAGCTTGCTCATAGCTCTACAATATACCCTGTCTTCTTTTAAGTTTTAATGAACTAAAAACGAAAAACAAGAAAAAGAAAGTAGATAGCTTCTTAGTAGAAGCTTTGGATTGGCGAATCGTTGCTGTGTTCGATGCTGGATCCTACTGGCTTGATTTCTTCGATTTTGGTCTTCGTCAAAGATTTGATTTGGTTAAAGTTTGACATTTCGCCGTAGCTTACCAGCGTGATTGCGGTGCCATCTTCGCCTTTGCGTGCGGTTCTGCCTATGCGGTGGAAGTAGACTGGTGCGTCATTGGGTACATCGTAGTTGATTATGTGTGTTATGCCTTCGATGTCTAAGCCTCTTGCAGCAACGTCAGTTGCCACCAGTAGGTTTAGTCGGCCTGCTTTGAAGTCGCTGATTGCACGGTCTCTTTGCGCTTGTGTGAATCCTGCGTGGAGTGCTTGTACTCGGCAGCCTTTGCGGTAGAGTTGGTCGGAGAGTCGGCTGGTTTCTCTGCGTGTTCGGCAGAAAATTATGGCTTTGTCTACGCGGTCATCGTGTAAGATGTCGCAGAGTGCTCCGAACTTGCCATTTTGGTTAACAACTGTGTAGAACTGTTTCATCTGGGTTAATGCGATTTCGTCTTTGCTGACAAGGATTTTCTCTGGGTTCTTCATGTATTTGTTGCAGACTTTCATGACTGATTGTTCGATGGTTGCGCTGAAAAGGCTAGTTTGCCTGTCTCTTGGGGTTTTTGAGAGAATGTACTCAACGTCTTCGGTGAATCCCATGTCAAGCATTCGGTCAGCTTCGTCAAGAACCACTATCTTCACCGTTGAAAGATTAAGAACGCGCCTTTCCATAAGGTCGATTAATCTTCCAGGGGTGCCGACGACGATGTGGACTCCGCTGGCTAATGCATGGATTTGTTTGTTGATGGATTCTCCACCGTAAACAGCTAAAACTCTTAGTTTAGCATATTTCGCAAAAAGCGCCATTTGTTCAGCTACTTGCACCGCTAATTCGCGGGTTGGAACTAAAATTAGTCCTTGAACGCCACGGATTTCGCGGTTTAAACGTTGAACCATTGGTACGCCGAAAGCGGCTGTTTTTCCTGTTCCGGTTTGTGCTTGCCCGATGACATCCTTGCCTTCGAGTAAGGGAATTATTGCTTGAGCTTGAATTGGAAAAAGACTATCAAACCCGAGTTCTTCTATACTTTTTAGGACTTCTCCTGATAATGGCAAGTCCTTAAATGATTGAATTTGCATACTTTTTTATCTTCTGCCACAGGGTTTTTCATGATGTCTCTAAAAGCTTTGGAGCTTTGGTGATAGCATGATTAATGTGACAACTCAAAAGTTCAGTTCGGCGTATAAAAAGCTTTACCATAATTTTGGGTAAAGGACATGTTGAAAAAGATTATTTTGCAAAAAAACAAATAGTTTTCTACCAAAAAACCCAGAATTTTCATTTAATTAGATTATTTTTGCAACCGAACAGAATTAAAAACATAAAAACTATCGGCTTAGTCAGTATTGCTATCTACTTTGTTTTTTAGCGGTTTATTGTGACTGTAAAGGCTCAATCACATAGTCATAAAAGTGATTGAAAGCACAAGTTGAATCAGTTAAAGCATGAGCTTGAACGCTTAAAATGGAGAGACAAAAAATGAGTAAAGTCCCCAAAAAAAAGCCTCAACCCTACCTGTACACCGGAGACCCTAAACCTGACACTGAAGAAGAAACTGACGACATATACAACTCAAAAGAAAGAGAAGAAATGCTCGACGACGACGAAATAACCGCGGCTGAAGAAGGCTTCATGAAAGGAAGAGAGGACGAGCCGCCAAGCAAGAAAAAGACAGCCAAAAACGCCGTCAGCCACGACGACTCAGTTTCAGTTGAGTTAGCTAAAGAAGACAGCGAAGACGACTAAAAAGCATTCAAGAACCTATAATCTTTTCACCCTTTTAAGTTTTCTTAAATTGCAGAACTCTATTTTTCAGAATGAAACTGAATTCTGCTTTTAATAGGGTGGTTATAGTTTTTTGGGCACATTAACCTCGTTGCTTTCTGTTTGAGCTACCACTAACCATAATAGGCAGAAAAGAGAATCTTGTGGTTGAGGGTTACCTACAAGTAATGTCACTTAGAGATCCTGTTTGCGGAACGGTTCTAGACGAGAATACGGCTAAATTCAAGATTTCTTATGATGGCGAAACATACTATTTCTGCAGTCTCGTATGTAAGAAACGTTTCAAGCGGCACGCAACAAAATTTGTCAAATAAGTTCTTAAAATAAAAAGAAAGGAATTATTGTTTTTTATTTTTGCTTGAATATTTTCCAGACTATAGCAGCCAAGATTCCGCCGATTACTGGTGCGACTATGAACAGCCAAAGTTGACTTAACGCTGTGCCGCCGACAAAGATTGCAGGTCCTAAACTTCTTGCCGGGTTCACGGATGTGCCATCGATAGGTATTGCTACAAGGTGGATAAGCACTAAGGTTAAGCCGATTGATAGCCCAGCGAATCCTTTAGGTGCCCGCTCACTGGTTGAACCGTGGACGACAAGCACGAATATGAAGGTTAGGACTATTTCAGCAATTAACGCAGACGCCAAATTATAACCTGCTATAGACGCAGCGCCATAACCGTTTGCACCCAAACCATTAACAGCCAAGCTATACGTTGGACTTCCAACCGCTATCGCATAGAGTATGCCTGCACCGATTATTGCGCCAACACATTGAAAAACAACATAGAACGCTGTGTCCTTAGCGCTTAGTTTTCCAGCAACCAACATAGATATTGAGATTGCAGGGTTAATGTGGCAACCGGAAATGCTGCCTATCGCGTAAACCATCGCTAACACTGCAAGACCAAAAGCAAACGCTATTCCCACGTTTCCAATGTAAAAGCCTGCAATAACAGCGCTGCCGCAGCCCATCAGCACCAGCACCATTGTTCCAATCAGTTCAGCAACGTATTTTTTTATAGGTGAAATTGGAGTTGTAGTTGGAGTCGGTATCATAACTGTTTTTTCTACTTCAGTCATTCTTCTTTCCTCTAGTTTTTTTTAATTAGCTCTCAGGTTTCAATCAAATCACTTATAATGGTTTTCATCAAGAAAGCGCTAAAACAGAAACAGTGATTAGAGTTTTTCACTAGCAGAAATATCCGTCATCATGAGTCCTGATACCATCTTTGGATAAAAATCAGTACTTTTCTCAGGCAAAAGTTCATGTTGTTGCGCTATTTCTGCAACTGTTTTAGCGTTTATCGGGTTAACTAGGAAAGCGATGCTGGCTTCTCCACGGTTAACCTTCTCCACCGCCTCCCTGGTCCAGCGGGCATACAAGATATTCTCATCCATGCTTAACTGCCCAGTTCTTAGAATGTGTTTGAAAACGATGTCGCGGAGAATTACAACGTCGAAGATTTTTGTTTCCTTCGACACGTTGGCGTTCACGAAGTCGTAGACGGCTTTGTCATGTTTGAGCGTTAAACCGTAAGCGTTGGTGCCACTGAAAACGCAGAAGGCATGCTCATTTAGGTGTTCAGTCAAGAAGTTTTCGATGGCTTCAACGGTTGGTTTTATCTCTGTAACTTCAAAGAAAAACTTGAAGCCCTCCAAAACCGTGGGCGTCAACTTGTATTCTTTAAGCAGCCGATGCGTGGGCAAAACCACGAGTCCTTCTTCTTGGACAGGCACCATGTAGCTCATGTGGAAGTTGAACGCTGAATCCTCTGTCCAGCTGCCTTTGCTGCGCATTTCATCTCGGTAAGCTAAGGCGCTCTCGTAACGATGGTGCCCATCAGTTATAACCATCGTTTTCGCACCCAAGGACACCTGCAACTGCCTGATTTTCTCTGGGTCAGTTACCTTCCAAACCGTATGCCTAACCTGCAGAGAATCAGTAACTTGGATTATTGGTTTGGTTTTCGCAGTTTCTTCTAGGAAAGCGATGGTTTTTCTTTCTTGGTCTTGGTAGATTAAGAAGACTGGTTCAAAGTCTTTTTGGACGTTACGTAACATGTTTAAGCGGTCGGCTTTTGGCGCTTTGTAGGTGCCTTCATGGGGAAACACCATGTTTTCGCAGTAATCGTAAAGCCGCAGAGCGGCAATTAACCCTGTGCGCTCACATTTCTTTCCGTCAAGAGAGAATTCTTGGCGTGAAACAAAAATTGCAGGCTTGGTTTCTTTTGCCATTATGCCTTCCTTTAGCCACTGCATGATGCGCTGGTTTGCTGCTTCGTACTTGTTTTGTTCCATGGGCAGAATCAAGCGGCAATAGTTGTAGGGTGACTTCGCATAGTATTCTTTCTGCATTTCTGGGTCTATTTTGTCGTATGGTTGCGTTATCAAATTTTCGGGGTTGCCGGCTTTCTGGGTGTAGCGTATAGCTTTGAAGGGTCTAATGTCAACCAAAATTTTCAGCTCACAGCTTTTCCAGCGCTTCAATAACGGCTTTAGCTATTTGTATGCTTGCCTTCCATTGCGCTTCATGCGTCTGTGCACCCATATGAGGCGTGGCAATTACGTTGTTTAGCTTGAAGAGTTTGTTGTTTTTGGGCGGTTCCTCCTCAAAAACGTCCAGTGCGGCGCCAGCAACTTTACCTGACAAGAGCGCTTGATAGAGTGCTTCTTGATCCACCACTCCGCCTCGGGAACAGTCGATCAGCATTACGCCTTTTTTCATCAGGTTGAATTCTTTTGTGGAAATCATGTGGTGTGTGTGTTGTGTTAGGGGAACGTGGAGGGTGATAAAGTCTGCTTGAGGTAGCATTTTGGCGAGTGGCACAAAACGGTCGTAAACGCATTCTTCTACAGGCAACACCTTCATGCCAAGGGCTAAGGCTAAGCTTTCAACGGTTTTGCCGATGTACCCGCAGCCGATAACGCCCAGGGTTTTGCCGTTGACTTCATGACCCATTAATTCTTCTTTTTCCCATTTGCCGTCACGTAGGCTGGTGGTTCCCTGAACAATATTTCTTGCCAGAGCCAACATGTGACCTATAGTTAGTTCTGCAACGCTAATGAAGGAGACATGAGGCGTATTAACAAGTGCAATGCCCATTTTTTGGGCTCTTTCGTAATCCACATTGTCTAAACCCTCACCTGCACGACCAATCACGCGGAGTTTTTTGGCGTTGTCAAGCAGTTCGCCCTTAACTTTAGTTGCTGACCTAACAATCAAAACATCGTAGTCACCGATGATTTTGGGCAACTCAGACTTCGGCATAGCCCATGCCCGAGTAACCTGGTAGCCTTTTTCCTCGAGAAGCTTTATGCCTTCATCAAAGATTCTGTCGCTTACGAGGATTTTAATGGTCACTTTAATCCCCAAATCTGGTCAATTGCATTCAAGACTTCTTTGATCCCGCTTAGGTTCCATTCGCCCATGTGGCCGATGCGGAAGGTTTTTTCAGCCATTTTGCCGTAGCCGCCAGAAATCATGTAGCCTTTTTCAGCGAGTTTCTGGTTGAGTTCTTTGAAGTTTTTATTTTGGGTGTTGCTTATGCAGCTGACTGTTATGGATTCGTATCCTGGTTCGGGGAACATGGCAAAATGCTTCTTTGCCCACTGTTGAGTGTAGGTTGCCATGTCTTTGTGGCGTAAGTAGACTTTGTCGTAGGTTTCCTCAAGCAAGAGATCCATGCGTTTGTTGAGTGCGTAGAGAAGAGAGATGTTGGGAGTAAAAGGAGTTTGGTGTTTCTTTTCAAACTCAAAGATATCCACTAAGTCGGTGTATGCGCCTCTGTTTGGGACTTGTTTGGCACGTTCAATCGCTCGGTCGTTGACTAATGCAACCGCTAAACCCGGTGGCAAAGCAAAACATTTCTGTGTAGAGCCAAAGACGATGTCACAGTTAAATTCTGAGGGCAAAGTTTTGTCGCCTGCCATCGAAGAAACAGCATCAACAGCGAAGATTATGTCTGGGTGCTCTTTTTTGACTATTTTGCCGATTTCCGCTATGGGGTTTCGTACGCCTGTGGAGGTTTCGTTGTGGCAAACCATTAAGGTGTCGTATTTGCCGCTTGCAAGTTTCTCCGCAATCATATCGGGTTTAATTGCCTTACCCATTTCCACTTCTATAACATCTGTTTCTTTGCCGCATGACACTATGGTTTGTGCAGCTCGCTGGCTGAAGGCACCGTTGACGCATGCAAGGGCTTTTTGTTTTACAATGCTTCGGCCAATTATGTCAAACCACAATGTGCCCGATGAAGTTGTAACCGTGGGTTTGTAATCGGGCGTTAATTGGAAGAATTTGGCGATTTTATCAGTTATTCCGCCGTAAAACTCGGAGAACTCTTTTTCTCTATGACCGATTAGGTAACGAGTTTGTTCGTTTAGCATCTCTTTACTTACTTCGGTTGGACCGGGAATCAAGAGTTTTTTGTGCATCGTAAATCCTTCAGCAAAGAGGTTAATGCATTAAAATATAAGGCTTATGCGCATAAAACAGGTCGATTTAACCTTCAATGCCTCTAAATTCTCTTGAACTCAAGATGAAAGAAGACTGCAGCCCCCTATACAAAAGGGTGAAAACGTTTAATTGGGTGTCTGCATTATTAATATTCAGCAGTTAGTTAGGGCTCGTTAAAAGAGCTTTTTGCTGTTTTTAGTTTGGAATATATCGATTTTAGCAATTTGGTTCTTAAGCCCTAAGCGCAAACTATGTTTTGAGGAAGAAGGAGAAGCAGGGAGGAGGAGAAGGCTTCATGTATATGTTAAAGTCAGATGTGTTTCCGAGTTTCTTTATAATTTTATTGGGCTCCATTGACGCCCTAACTACAGTCATAGGCGTCTTGTACTCTGGCGCAGTAGAGTTAAACCCCTTCATGATAGGCATAGTCAGTACAAACATCCCTGCGTTTTTGGCGATTAAACTTTCAGCCACTTTTTTGATAGGTTTCACTTACATTTTAGCTAAAAGAACCCTGAACAAAACGATAGATAAGAATACTAAAACCTTCAAGTACTCAAACTGGATGATGAATGGAGCGTATGCAGGCTTAATGATTTTCCTAATAATCACTGTCATAAACAACCTCATAATCCTCTCAGTTTAGAAAAGCCCCGGATTCAGGCGATTTCCGTTAGGTTCTTGCTTTAGAATAAGTTCTTGAGCAGTAATACGCAAATCAAATATTTAGGTGCCAAACAATCTAAAATACAGCTGCTTCGAGAGTTGAAAATAAAGAAACGCTTAACTGTTGAAGCATAGATATTAATGCGTTTAGAGGAGAAAAAAATGCCGTTCAACCTATTCCGCAAAAAGAAACAGCCAGAACAGGAAAAGCCAGCCGTGCCTCTTCAAGAACCCCAACAAGAAGCACCTGCGCAAGGCCAAGAAACGCCCCAAGAACCAGTTCCTGTTCATGAGCCAGTACAAGAACCAGCCGTCGTAACTCAGGAGTCTCCACAAGAAACTACTGTAGCCGTTCAAGAACCATTACCAGAAACAGTTGCAGCGCCACCCGAGCAAAAACAAGAAGCCGCAAGCAAAACCTACCTCAAAGCCATGCCTCTGCGCGAATTATCGGACCTTGAAAACATCAAAACAGAGGTCAAAAACGGCAATATCATAATTTTACGTGTTACGCCGCTTGCTGGCAAATCCATAGAAGACGTTAAAACCGCAGTTAACGAGCTCTTTCAGTTTGCTGATTCGATTGGCGGCGACATTGCACGTCTTGGCGAGGAACGAGTCGTCATAACTCCAAAAACGGTGAGGATTTGGCGAGAAAAATCGCCAGCTCCAGTCTCAAGCTCTAGGGAACCTTTGCCTGCAGCTGCATAAGCACCTTAGATTTTATTTTTCTTATCTTACAATAGCCTGTAGGTTTCAAGTATTGCTGGGACAACCGTGTGTATACCTGCTTTGTTATCCATGAAGTTAGCGAAGTTAATTGTCTTCTGTTTTTCCCCGTGGACCACAAAGATCCGTTCAGGCTTAGGATTCAGATGTGTCAAGTAATTAACTAGTTGGCGCCTATCAGAGTGACCTGAAAAGCCCTCAATCGATTCTACCTGCATTTTAACTGACAGAGCTGCCATTTTGCCCTCGTTATCCATCATGGTTACTTCGCCCACACCTTTCTGGACACGTTTACCCATGGTGCCTTCAATCTGATAGCTAACGAAGATTATCGTGTTTTTGTCATTGTTTGCCCAGCTCTTGAAATACTCAATTACTGGTCCACCTTCAAGCATGCCTGAAGTTGCCAGGACAATGCAGGGTTCGCCTTCGATTATGCTTGATCTGACACTTGGGTGCTCGACGATTGTGAAGTAATCGCTTTGGAAAGGGTTTACTTCTTCATGGAGAATGCTGTGGCGGACTTCTCTGCCAAGGTATTCTGGGTAGGCGGTATGGATTGCTGTGGCTTCGCTTATCATGCCTTCGATGAAGACGGGTGCTTCCTTCATTAAGCCACGTTTCATGTAGCCGTCGATGATAAGCATGATTTCTTGTGCTCTGCCGACTGCTGGAACTGGAATGAGAACTTTACCCCCCCGCGTTAAAGTTTGGTTGATAACTTTTGCCATAGCTTCTTCAGCTTCAACACGAGACGGCATAAAGTCTTCAGTGCCGCCGTAAGTGCTCTCTGTAATCACGGTTTCGATGCGTGGAAACTCGGTGGCGGCAGCTTCCAAAAGCATGGTTCGCGCGAACTTGTAGTCGCTGGTGTAAACGATGTTATGTAATCCTTCTCCAATGTGCAGGTGAATCATTGCGCCGCCTAAGATGTGTCCTGAATTATGCAGTGTTAAGCGGATATCGGGGGCAATGTCTGTGACTACACCGTACCTGAGTGGAATCGTATGCAAAACACATTCACGCACATCTTTCTGGTCATAAAACGGCGTAACGCCTTGCTTGCTGGCAACATCCAGATAGTCAAGCTGTAGCATAGTCATTAGATTTGATGTGGGAGGTGTGCAGTAAATTGGTCCATCGTAACCGTACTTGTAGAGGAAAGGGGCTAAACCGCAGTGATCAAGGTGCGCGTGGCTGATGACGACTGCATCGAGTGAATCTAGCTGGAACTCTGGGCAGTCAAAGCGTGGAAACGACTCAAAAGGCCTGTTAGAACCAGGATTAATACCGCAATCTAGCAGGACGCTGCTTTCGCGTGTTTTAATCAGGAATGCTGAGCGTCCGACTTCTTGTGCGCCGCCTAGAACAGTCATGCGTATGTCGCCAACATCGTAGGTTTTAGGTCTAAAGATGCGTTCACCTACAGTGCGTAAGATGCGTTCTCGCTCTTTGCTTTCAGAGTGCAGGTAATGACGCATGTGAGTGACAATCTTAGATTTAATCGGCGGACTCCGAAGAACGTGGGGGCGCCACTTAGTTTTCTTTATAATTTCCTGAAGCACCGCACCGTTTCTGCCGATTACTAAGCCGGGCTTTTTGGTTTCGATAATGATTTCGCCAAGGCTTGGATCAAAATTAATATCCGTTATTTCCGCTTCCGCAGGAATTAGTTCGCGTGCGATTTTTTCTGCTTCCACTTCGGGAATGCGCACGGACGGGTCGGGGCGAATAACTATTCTTTTTCGGATGACACCAACAATTTCTGCTACGATGCTGCTTTGGTCAACTAAAATTTCTGGTTTTTTAGTGTAAACTGCCAGCATGGGGCCTTCATATTCGATTCTGGTGACCTCTGCCTCACGCGGAACTTTCTCCAAAATATACTTGCTGATTTCAATCTTATCTTTATCTTGTGTTCTTTTTTCTTGGGTTCGAGCCACAAGTTTAACTTCCTGCTTTGAGAAGTTTGCTTTTCTCCTCGTCTAATAATTCCTTGTAACCATACTGGTCAATTACTATGATGTTGTAGTTGTTGCCGCTTGCAACGTCACGCTTCATAGCTGCGTTAACTGCTTTAGCGATTATTGGTAAAACTTCGGCGATGTCCATGCCTTCACGGTACTTGTCTTCAAGTATGCCATAGGCAACTGGTGAACCGGAACCCGTTGAAACAAATTTTTCTTCTGTTAAGCTGCCATAGGGATCTAAATTGTAGACGTGGGGGCCTGTTTCATCTATGCCTCCGACCAAAACCTGTGTGGACAGGGGCACGTATCTTGCTGAGAATAGTAGATTTGCTACCAACCTTGCCGCTGAACTAATGGGCATGGGGCGGTTCAAGTTAATCTTGTAGAGCCGCGCGTTCGCGGTTAAGATGTCAACTACGCGTTGGGCGTCGGCGACGGTTCCAGCGATGGTCATGCCCATGTGATCGTCGATTTTATAGACTTTTTTGCCGAATTTGTGAGCAACGTAGTAGCCCATGGTTACACGGGTATCTGAAGCTAAGATTACGCCATCTTTACAAACGACACCAATAGTAGTTGTTCCTTTAAGGACTAGTTGGCTAGCTGTATTATTTTGTGACATAGTTTTGTGCTCCCTAAAACTCCGTTTCGCGGAAACCATCCACTAGGAAGTAGCACCATGTAATCTTTCCGAGAGCCTAATTAATATTTCGCCGAAGACACCGCTAAGCCCGCTCGTTTATCCACTATTACAGTATGGACTCAGATCAGTAGTGACCGATGATCGATGTTACGAAATGAACGAGCGCCGGTAGCATTCTTCGTGTCTGACAGATGTGGCTTTTCTTGAGGCAACCCGCTGTCCCTCAACGATGGGTTGATGACATATGGCGCAGAATACACAGCCTCTCTTCTGCATTTGTATAAGAATTCTATGGTTTATTACATAGTGGTTTAACGCCGTTTCCCTCACATCTCCATTTGCTTGATTATTCAGTCATCCATAAAATCTGTTTTCGTAAAGATTTCTTGACTAAACTTAGTCAAACTTTCTTGACTAACCAAATCACCATCACTCAAACGTGTTAAACGTAGTTGCATGACAAAGTTTTTAGGTAACAATGGAACTTTATGGGGCAATTGGCGGGTGAGTGGATTCTCCTACCCGTTCCGCCAACCAAAATAAAACCCGGGAGTAGGGAGAAAAATGCACTTGAAAATACGAACAAAAGATTTAGCTGTAATTGCAATTTATGCTGCACTCTATGCAGCGCTAGTTGTTGTTCTTGGAGCCTTTTCTTATGGACCTGTTCAGGTTCGAATTGCCGATTCAATGCTTGGTGTTGTTCCCCTGCTTGGTTTAGCAGGAGTTTTGGGTCACACTCTTGGAGTATTTGTCTCTAACATTTTCTCAACCGCTGGACCATTAGACTTACTTAACACGATACCGTCCTTTGGCATGTCTTTTGTAGTCTACTACGTTTACAAACGCACCCAAAACGACTATACAGTAATTGGAAGCTGCATAGCTTACTCCGTTGTCATAGGAACAACGGTTGGATGGATGCTGTCTTACCTGTACGGGTTGCCGCTGCTTCTTACCATAGCTTACGTCGCCATAGGAAACATCATTGCAAGCGTGCTCATTGGATGGCCAATCTTTAAGGTACTTAAGAAAACTGGCGTATTCCAAAGATGGTTCGGAAACTATGAAAAACCCGAAATTAGAAAAGAGGCAGAATAAAATGAACCCCACAAAAAAATGCATAGTTGTTCTTAGCGGTGGACCAGACTCTGCCACTGTCGCGTATTGGGCAAAGGCGCAAGGCTACGAAATCTATCCTATAACCTTCAACTACGGACAAATCGCCGTCAAAGAAACCGAATCCGCAAAAAAAATCGCTGAAAAACTCGGCACCACAACCAAAATCATCGACCTCTCGGCGCTCAAGGAAATCTTCAGCGGCGCAACCTCACTTGTCAGCCGCGACATCCCCTTAACAGCCGAATTCAGCGCCCCCATAATCGTGCCGTTCCGCAACGCCATCTTCCTATCTGCCGCTGTCGCATACGCCGTCACCGCTGGCGCAACCAAAATTTTCTACGGCGCCCAAGGCTCTGACGAACCCTTCTACCCCGACTGCAGACGAGAATTCTACCAAGCCTTCGAAAAAGCCGCACGGTTGGGAACCTGCGAAGAAATCACCATCCAAGCACCGTTTAGCGGCGGCAAAAAATCCGACTTAATCAAAGAAGGCTCCAAACTGGACGTGCCCTTCGAACTCACATGGTCCTGCTACCTTGACGGAGCCAAACATTGCGGCAAATGCGAATCCTGCGTAAACCGAAAAAAAGCCTTCCAAGAAGCAGGCGTTGCAGACCCAACGAAATACGAAGACTAATCAGCAAACAAAACCAAAGAAGATGCTGCTGCTGTTGCTGCTGCAACTGAATTCTGCACATTAACAGTTGCATCTTTCAAAGTAGCTACGAAAAAAAGGCTGGTAACTTGGTTGAAGATTTACTAGAACGCCTGTGATTTTAGTTCTGGAGACAATTAGGCAATTTTTTTATTTGTGAGTTAGTCATTAAGCAAACATGGAAATACTTCTTTTTGCGTTAGGCATATTATTGGTTATAGTGGGTTTACCAATTTGTTTTTCATGCGAGATTCAGGCACTCTTGAGAAAAAGATCCAAAAGCAAAACAAGCCAAACGGAAGAAATGATTTATCAAAATGCAATAGTGAAAAGAAGTGTCGGTTTGATTCTAATAATAATTGGTGTTATTCTAATAATTCTCAGTTTTGCAGGCGTAGCTGTGTAAAAAAATAGGCATAAAAACCATAAGAGGGGTAGGTCCGTAATGACGGTTTTTCAAGCCATTAATATGTTGAAAACCAGTGACTAAACCAGAACGGTACAAACCAATATTAGGATAAGGGGTATTTTCTAAGTTTAAGAAGTGACCGAACATGGATGTTTTTGAAGCCATACAACAGCGGCGGTCAATCCGCAGCTATCAAGATACGCCAGTGCCAAGAGAACTGCTGGAGAAGATTTTGGAGGCAGGACGACTTGCTCCCTCAGCCAACAATAAGGAGCCGTGGCATTTCATAGCAGTAACCAACGCCGAGAAACGTAAAAAGTTGTCTAAGGGAAGGTGGGCAAAGTTCCTAACGCAAGCTCCACTTGTGATTGTTGCTTGTGGAGACAAAAAAACCTCGCCCGACTGGTACGCCATCGACGTCGCTTTGGCCGTGGAGAATATGGCTTTAACTGCTGTAGGTGAAGGCTTAGGAACTTGCTTTGTGGGAAGCTTCGACGAAAAAGATGTCAAAGCACTCCTTAAGGTTCCTGAAAACTTTGAAGTCCTCGTTATGTTGGCAGTTGGCTACGGTGGACAAAAATTGGATCTATCAAGCAAACTCCTAAAAATTGTCCGCACAGGAAAAAGTCTCAGCGAAGTCGCCAGCGAAGAAGAATACTGAAAACGCTTAATCCCAGAAAAAATCAGCGAACTCTAAACCAGCGTCCTCTGCTTCTCCCCAGAAACCAAACTTGAAACCCGCATACCAATCAGCCTGACTTTGCGATCTTTGCACAGATTAGCAAACAACAACTCATTAGCGGTTTTCTGCAGGTCCCGAAGACGGTTAGTTAAGAAAGGCAAGGTTTTGCTTCTGGTATGAGTTTCAAAGCCCTGATAACGAATCTTAACAATTACCGTTTTAAACAGTAGGTGATGGTCAACTGTTTCCTTCAAAACATCTTCGCAGAGAGCATCCAACGCTTGAAAGATAACTGTGGAGTCTGCAGTGTCTTCTTCAAAGGTGGTTTCGTGGCTGACACTTTTAACGCCCATGCGCTCTTCGACTCCGCTTTTGTCAATGCCCTTTGCCATCAGGTGCATCTGCAAACCCATAACGCCGAACATAGACGTTAACGAAGTTGGGTCGTAGCGGGCTAAGTCACCAATGGTGTTTACGCCTAATTCTTTAAGTTTGGCTTCGGTTTTGCGTCCTACCCATAGCAACTTACGAACTGGCAGTGGATCAAGGAACTTTTCCACTTCCTCTTCCTTGACGATGGTTAAGCCGTCGGGTTTCTGGAAGTCGCTGGCTACTTTTGCGACAAGTTTGTTGGGTCCTACACCTATGGACGCCGTAAGTCCCTCTTTCTCTTTAATCTCCGCCTTAATCTGACGCGCCAACACCTCCGCTTCAGCCCAACCGCCAACCTTGTCCGTTACATCCAAAAAAGCCTCATCAATCCCCCACTGCTCAAACTTCCCAGCATACTTACGGGCCAACACCATGATTTCGCCTGAAACCCGAATGTACAACGGAAAATTCGGCGGCAGATAAACCGCTCTTGGGCAAAGTCGCCAAGCCATAGAAATCGGCATACCGGAGCGAACGCCTGATTTTCTGGCTTCATAATTGCTTGTGCTGACGACGCCTCTGCCTTTTCCCTCTTTTGGGTCGGCGCCAACGATGACAGCTGCGCCTTTGATTTCTGTGCGTTCGCGCTCCTCGACCGCCGTGTAGAAGTGATCCATGTCTAAATGGAAAATAATCCTCATGTTTAACTCATGGAATCTTGTTGGTTCTAGTTGCATTAACAATTATTGTCCCAAATGGAACACTAATATTATAATTTGTGCCAGAAAAGTCACAATATTTAATAGGTCTCCGCAACCTAAAAGAATCAATCCCTAAAGAGAGAAAAAAATAATGATTAATCCCACTACTAACTCAAATCTTCAAAAAAAGAATAATTCCGCTAAATGTCCAGACTGCGATTTTGAACTAGACGTTCCCTGCGACATAGAAAAAGGAGAAATCCTAAGCTGTCCAGGCTGCGGACTTGAACTGGAAGTTAAAAAAATCAGCGATGGAGGTGGATGTGTAGATCTTCAAGAGTTAACTATTGAAGGCGAAGACTGGGGCGAATAAGAGCACTCGCCAAATTTCACCTACTTTTTAGGCGCTTTTCCTTATTTTTTAATTTATTTTCCGTACCTTCCCGTATCAATTCAACTTCCCGCATAGTCAGCCGTCCGTTGGTGGCTTTAGGTTTATGTGTTCTTCCCAGCCGCAATCGGGGTTAGGCTTTTTTTCTTCGTTTCTTCGGTTCCTTAATGAACGCTTCCTCAACAACTTGTTCGACAGTGCCTAAATCTAAAAAGTCAACAGTAATCGGGAACTCTAAAGTGCAGGTTTCAAACTTTTGTTTACTCTTCATTTTAAATCAGAAACATGTTCATTTACGATATAGATAGGTTTTATGAATCCAGGATTCTGGCTAAAAAAAATCGCGTGACCTTTGGGTTCACTTTGGCGTTTTGACTTCAGTTTCTTTCAAAAACAGGAGCTTCCCAGCATATTGGATCCTAATATCCAATCATTGCAGAAAACCTATAGAGGGGAGGTCAGAAAAAACGTTTTTTCTTATTACAAAAAGACTCAAACAAAGCGTACACCAAACAAAAAATGAAATATAAAACAAAAAATATTTTCCAGCAATATATGAGTTACCATGCATAAGGCCAAACACTTCACTTCACACTACACCGAAAGATGCGTTTCAACCAAATATCGCTCAGACACTACATTGACTCGACATCTCAGGCGATTGGTGGCCGCAGGCTGAGCTAGTCGACCGAAGTCTTCTAGCTTACACCCCGGCTCCATCAAACCCATCTTTTATGGGAGCCTTCGTCCAGTGAAACTGGAATGGCTGCCTCTTTTCGGGAGAGGCTTCGAGCTTAGATGCTTTCAGCTCTTATCCACAACGGCGTGGCTGCCCGGCGACTGCCTTATCAGACAACCGGTTAACTAGAGGCCACAGCGTCCCGTTCCTCTCGTACTAGGGACCCTTTCCCCTCAAGCAGCCAACACTCCCAGCAGATAAAGTCCGACCTGTCTCACGACGGTCTAAACCCAGCTCACGTTCCCTTTTAATAGGCGAGCAGCCTCACCCTTGGCCCCTTATGCAGGGCCAGGATAGGAAGAGCCGACATCGAGGTACCAAGCCGCGGGGTCGATGGGGACTCTCGCCCGCGACGAGCCTGTTATCCCTAGGGTAATTTTTCTGACACATCCAGCCCCCACCAAGGGGGAACATGGATGATCGCTAAGCCCGGATTTCTCCTCTGCATCCCTTACTGTTTGGGATTCAGTCAGGCTGGCTTTTGCCCTTGCACTCTACGGAGGGTTTCTGTCCCTCCTGAGCCAACCTTAGGGCGCCCTTGATATCTTTTCAAGGGCGTGCCGCCCCAGCCGAACTGCCCACCTACCGTTGTTCCAGCCCGCAAGGGGCTGGTGAGAAACACGGTTGCAGAAAGTCGGTGTTCCATTGTTGCCTCCCCCAGGTCCCAGAGAACCCAGGATCGACGGCTCCCGACTACGCTCTGCATCCACAACCGTATTCCAGCGGCAGGCTGCAGTAAAACTCCACAGGGACTTCTTTTCCCGCTGGGAGATCGTGGACTGTTCGTCCACGTTATGTGGTTTCACCGGGTACTACGCGGGGACAGTGGGGCCCTCGTTGATCCATTCATGCACGTCGGAACTTACCCGACAAGGCATTTGGCTACCTTGAGAGAGTCAGAGTTACTCCCGGCGTTTGCAGGCCCTTAGCCCAGTTGGACCCAGGTTTCAGGTACCTGTACTGGCCAGGATTCAGAAGCCGTTCACAAGCTTTCGCTCTTGCGGCTTCCTGTGTTTTTATTAAACAGTCGAGACCCCTTTGTCACTGCGACCTGCTCTCTCAGCACGAAGCTGAAAGAACAGGCACCCCTTATACCAAAGGTACGGGGCTAATTTGCCGAGTTCCCTCGCATTAGTGTATACCCGACACGCCTTAGGTTTCTCGCCTTGGGACACCTGTGTCGGTTCTAGGTACGGTCATAAAGGATCCTTCTTAGTGCGTTTTTCAGTGGCTCCAGAGATCAGCTGAACCTCCCTAAAACGGGTGGCTATTCCCACTTTCGCCCAGTTCTCGCCATTACGGCACTCCCTGGGTTTATATAGTTAAACAAGGCGAAGACCTTGCTCAGCTTACCCCGAAACGTCAACACTAAGCTTGCGTTGCCGCATGTACCTCTATGGTTCCGGAATTTTAGCCGGATTCCCTTTTTCGGCATAATCGGTTAAGTTATGCCTTAGGATCGACTTACCCCCGGCTGACGATCGTTGCCGGGGAACCCTGGCCCCTTCGGCGGAAAAGATTCTCACTTTTCTTTGCTGTTACTACCACCGGGATTCGCAATCCTAATCGGTCCACTGGACCTCACAGCCCAGCTTCTGCCCAACTAGGACGCCTTCCTACCAGCGCAGTGTGCACTGCGTTCTGAGGTATCGGTAGCTGGCTTAGCCCCGTCAATTTTCGGGGCCGTCAGCCTCGGCGGGTGAGCTGTTACGCTTTCTTTAAAGGATGGCTGCTTCTAAGCCTACCTCCCCGCTGTCTGAGGCTGACGACGCCCTTTGGTTTGACATTTAGCCAGCATTTGGGGACCTTAACCTCAGTCTGGGTTGTCCCCCTCTCGGTCGTGGAGCTTACCCCCACTAACCCGTTTCCCAAAGTCTTAGGTGCGGGTGGATTCGTAGTTTGAGAGGAAAGTGGATCCTTTCGGGTCCTTGTTTTCCAGTCAGTGCTCTACCCCACCAGCCGCCTCGTTCGGGACTGGGCTCAGGCCCACTTCGGAAGGAACTAGCTATCACCAGACTAGATTGGTCTTTAGCCCCTAGCCCCAGGTCTGGGGAACGAATTGCACGTCAGAACCCTTTCGAGCCTCCACTAGGCTTTCGCCTAGCTTCGCCCTGCCCAGGGCTAGATCGTCTGGTTTCTAGTATGTATCGCTATGACTTCAGGCCCTTTCAGACCTTGCGCCTGGCTCTTGCGAGTTGCGCGCTTGTTGGTTTCCCTTTGCTTACAAGTTTACTGCTTTTAGGCTTGCCATAGCAATAAACTCCCCGGCCCGTGTTTCTAGACGGAACGTGCGACCCTGATCCCCCTTCCTCGTACTGCCGCTTCACAGCGGGTTCCTATGGATGGGTTCTACTCTTCTGGGCCGCACACGTCTGTAACTGTCTGGTTTCAGGCACTTTTCACCCCCATTCCGGGGTACTTTTCAGTTTTCCGTCACCGTACTAGTGCGCTATCGGTCTTGAGATGTATTTAGTCTTGGAAGTTGGTGACTCCCAACTTTCCGCACCAAAACCATGGTACGGTAGTCTGGGACTCCAGCTCAACTCTTTCTGGTGTATGTTTACGGGGCTATCACCCTCTGTGGCGGGCCATTTCAGGCCACTTCAGCTTAACCAATGAAGAGGCAGCCGGGCCCTTAACCCTACATCTCCCCTACATTTCTGTAGGGGATTCGGTTTGGACTGTTCCCAGTTCGCTCGCTGCTACTAAGGGAATCCCGTGTTTGGTTTCTTTTCCTCCCCCTACTAAGATGCTTCCGTTCGGGGGGTACCCACTCCGTGAAGGAGTACCAATCTTACGACTGGTGAGAAGTCTCATTCGGGTATCCTCGGTTCTAAGGCTGCATGCGCTTACCCGAGGCGGTATCGCGGCTTGCCGCGCCCTTCTTCGGCTCTCAAGCCGAGCCATCCTCCAGACAGCGTGGCATGTTTCGGGCCAATGGTAGTGTCTGTTTGGCGTTTGGTGAAACACATATTTCATTGTATAGTGTGTTGCGTCGTTGTTGTTTGGCCTATGCATGGTGTCATTGTGAATTCCCAGTGATCAGGAACTCAACTCACCCTTCACTCCACACGATTAAGTGGGGAGTTGCATCTCAGTTTTTATGGTATAACCCATATTGCTGAATTGCATAAGAAGCAGAATTCGTTAATATAAGTGTATCGTTGAACAGCAACATGGTTTGAGGGCGATGTTTCCGTGCGTGTCTTGGCTTCTTTTGCTCTTCACTCGCGCATTTTGTTTTGATGCCGAGTTGCATATGTGGGGAACCATACTAGCTCATATCCGCAATATAAGATTGTCGCACCATATGGAACATCAATAGCACTTTTTGTTCTGTTTAGAACCTACTGGAAATGGAACTCAAGCCTATTTTATTGTAAATTAGCCCTTTTTAGACTACCAGTGAACATCTTGCTTTTTTTCTATAGCCCTCCCCTTATAAAAAGCACCAAAATTCAACATGCTAATGACCTGAAAAAAGCCACTACGACCTACCCCCCTTAGTGAAGTGGCTACCCCTATAGATTTCTGCATAGAGTTTGTAATAGGATCCAAATATGCGGAGCGATCCACATTGGCACCGCCTTGAAGAGAAAAAAGTGAATGTTTAAGCGAACAATTTTTAAGAAGAATTTCAGGAAAAATCTAGAAGGAACTTTATGACAAAATTTCTTCTAAAGATTAGCAGTAACTTTTATTTGTTTAATGTTTTATGTGTTGGTGTAATCTGGGCAACTTGTTGGGTGCCTCGATAGCTCAGCCCAGTAGAGCGGCTGCCTTGTAAGCAGCAGGCCGCGGGAGCAAGGCCCGCTCGAGGCTCCACAAAACAAAATTCTTATTCTTCTGGTTCGGGGTCTTCTTCTTTGGCGGCTTTGGGGTCTTTGCCTGTGAGCTTGTATTTGCGGGCTTGGGTTTCGATGATTTCGTGTTCGAAAAGTTTTTTGAGTGATTTGAAGACTTTTTTGCAGGGTTCCCCGGTTTTTTCGGTTAGTTCCTGAAGAGTTAACTCTTTTCCTTCTGCTTTGAGGGTTTGGTAGACTTTCTCGTCAACTTTATTCAGTTTCATTTCAGTCAACTGCCTAACATTGTTTTCTTTGTGTATTGGCAGGTGGCTTTTTCAAGTTTGCGGTAAAAAAAACATATTACAGCGGGGATTTAATGTGCTACAGTTGGATTCTTTCGTGATGACTATGCGGAATCCCTCTCGACAGGCAAACATCTCGACTTAAGCAATTGCATTTAGCTTGAAGTATGGTTCCATTTGCCGTTGCAGAAACTGCTAAAATCGCAGGTTACACATGGACCTTTAACGCCTATTTCGCAGCAATCATCTATTTGTTGTTTTTCCATTTTCTAAACCCTCTCAATGAAAAAAATTGTCGGGTTTAGTAATATAAGCCGAATTGCTAGGTGCTGCATATATCGAAATCTGAAATATCGTCTTGACTCTTAGGCTTTGGAGTCCTCATCCGACTTGCCGAGTGCAGGTTTCTTTTCAGGTGAAACCTTCAAACCATGGTATTCATACATGATTCACAGGTCATCGCGAACGGCTTCGTTGCGGCTGTTGTAGACGCCGCGTTCGATTAGCAGGTTTAAGAGGTCAAGGCACCTTTTTGTTAGCCGAATTGTTATGCGTTCACGTTTGTTTCCATCGGACACTTTTATGTCACCATATGGAAACTTCAAGAACGACACCATATAAGGCCTTGCCAGATAAACGTTGGCTTTTTGTCTGCCAAACCCAATAACTGCCAGCAAGCAAATAATAGAAAGCTGATCAGTTACGTACGCTACAGTTTGCCTATGAGCACTCGAAAACCGCTTTCCCTGGCAAGCACAATGCAATTGCCAAAGGTTTCGGCGAAGAGTGCGGGCAATATTTTGGCGCCGATTTTAGAGCGAATAACCATTTGAAAACTTGCCTCAGCCGCCATCACTTTTGGAGCGCCCGCCACAATTGCCTTCACTGTTTCCATGCCTGCACTAACAGGAGGATTTGACAAAACACAGTTGAACTTTAAATCCTCAACAGGCTCGTAGAAGAAGCCGTAACGCACCTCAGCATTAGTTACTCGGTTTAAAGCTACGTTCTTTTTGGCTAAACGCACAGCACGCGCGTTAACATCCGTCATTACCACATGCAAATTGGGGTTTAATTTGGCGACAGCTATACCAACGACGCCGTATCCGCAGCCTATGTCAAGAACACAGCCTGCTTGGGGGAGAGCCATGGATTCGATGAGTAGCCGGGTGCCGCAGTCAACTTTTCGCTTCGAAAAAACACTTGAAGCAGTCAAAAACTCGAAAGGCTTGCCATAGAGGCTGGTTCGAACAAGCCCGAAGCGCTCTTTGGATTTAGGCGCAGAAGAAAAATAGTGCTCAACTTTATTTGGGTCTTTGCTCATGCGTGCCACCTGTCTTCCAAACCTTCGGGTAAGTGCCCCGTGGCATCAACACACGTGAAGAAGCCGCAACAGCACCGTGGCTTAACTGCATAATTTCCTCGGTTGAAACAAGTGCCTTCGCCAATGCGATTGCTTCGCCCTTCAAAGTAAAAACCGCAACACCCGAGCCTTTCACGATGCCTGTGTCAACCTGCAGTACACCTGGCGCAGTTAAGTTGGCTCCGTGGCATAATGCATCGACAGCTGAGTCGCGAACCACAATTTTTGGCAGCTGCATTAAGGCAACTTCCATTGGCTCGATGAATTTGCACAGGAATGACTGGTCTTTCTTCTCTTCGTATTCGCCAAACCAGTAAGCTACATCGTGTAACGTGACTTTTTTGGCGCTGGTTTCAATGAATGGTCCTGCGCGTAAGCGACGAAGCTCTTGCATGTGGGCACCAACGCCGAGGATTTCGCCTATGTCAAAGCAGAGTTTGCGAATGTATGTTCCGCCTTCGCAACCAACTTTGAAGAGCACATTGCGGCCGTCCATCTCCATGTAATCGTTATAGTAAATGCGTCTTGTTCGCAATTGGCGTTTGACTGAGGAGCGCAGCGGGGGACGCTGAAAAATTTCCTCTTCAAACTCTGAGAGAACCCGTTTAACTTGGTCTTCACGTACGTCGCCGTGCAGTTTCATGACGCAGACGTACTCTTTGCCGCTGTAGAGCAACGCTTGAACCATCTTTGTTGCGTCCTCCAACGTTATGGGCAAGATACCCGTAACTTTTGGGTCAAGAGTTCCTCCATGACCAATTGCTTCAAGATGCATGATTCTTTTTACCCAGGCTGCAACCTCGTGACTTGTGGGTCCAGCAGGCTTATCCAAATTAATCGTGCCGTACTTGATGTATTCTTTTGCTGGTCGCTCAGAAGGTTTGCAACCGTATTTTGGGTTGGTAGTGTCCTGTGCTTTGGTTAGCAGTTCACGTTTAATTTCCCACGGAGGGGTTGTTCTGGGCATTCTCGGGGTTTTTCTCCTAGTTGGTGGTAAGAAAAAGAATTTGAGGTAATTAAAGTTTAAAATTACGCGGCTTTTGCTGGGGTCATGTCTTTGAGTTTGCCTGCAGATTCTAGGGCTGTGTTAACTTCCTCGTCTGAGGCGCCTCTTTTAACCTCAATTTTATCTTGCAGGGGCATGACATGGTTTATGTTGACTCGCCTGCGCTTAACGCCTGTAACTTTTTTGGGTCCCGTAACTAACACGAAACTCTTATCCATGACGTCTATGATGACGCATTTTTTGCCGTGTTCTCTACCGAGCTGTTTTACGCATAATCTGCCGACTTCAATAGCGGGCATGTTTTCTGTATCTCCTTAAAAACCAATAAACCAACAATCCATATTTAAGCATAACATCATTCAATTAAGATTTGGCTATTTTTTTGATGGTTAGAACACTTATGTAAATTGCATCTTTCAAATGCTTTATGGTTTTTTCTTTTGTGTGGGTGTGGTGGGATGATAAATCCACACTACACTTGGGGCTTTGGAATTGTTTGCTTTTTTGGTTTGGGTTGGTTTTCTCTGGTGTTTTGAGTGTGGGAAGAGGGGTTGGTCCACACAGTCATCATGGATTCTATGTTGTTCAGTGTGGGTGTGATGCATGTTGGCAAGATTGGTTGTGGAAATGGACGGGGTTTGTGGATTAACCAGTTTTCTCTGAGGTTTAGGTTTAAAACTAAATTAAAAGAATCAGCCCCGTATTCGCTTTTGTGACATACAGCCATTGTTTGAAACGAAAACAGGAAGAAAAGTGAACAACAACAGGAGGCACTGTTGTTGTTTCAATGGCAGCTTTTGAAAGAAACACGACAATGATGTATGGCACAATTATCTTTTTTTAAGATGAGTGGTCCTAAATGAAAAAGAGGAAAAGTCAGTTTGAAATAATGGATTGTCAAAAATAGCTTAAGGGTGTTCCATTGTTGGAACATTTTGTTCCAAGGTTAGAACTAAATCCATCTTATACCTGAAGTAAACGGAGATAAACCAAACAATGCTTCCCAACCGCTTCCGTCGGTACAAACTCATAGAAATTGCTGCTGCAACAGCAACACTACTAATCGTAACTTTAGTTGGGATTCTCTTCCTCAGTGGAAATTCGCCAACCCAGATGCCGACCACGGAGCCAACCCCAAATCCCATACCCTTCAATTACCGTTTGGATGTTTCCCCAACAAACGGCACAACCATGCAAGGAAACAGTGTGCAGATTAATGTGACCCTCGCGTATGTAACGGGTCACCTGAAAACATAATGTTGAGCGCGGCTGGAATTCCAGATGGCGCAGACTACGCCTTCAGCCAGCCACACGGATTTCCAAGCAACGACAGCACCTTCACCAGTACCCTTGTAATCCATGTTTCAGAAGACATACCAACAAGCACCTACAACGTCACAATTAAGTCTGCTACAGACACCGGCAAAACCTACTCTTCACAGTACAAATTATCGGTCCTAAATTCCAAGGTTACAGTATCAGGTATAGTCAGCGTAGGCACAGGGGTTGTTCCAACGCAGATAATTTTTGACCCGCTTTCGAATTCGGGCGCAACCGTTCAAACCTTTACGGCACCGGTTCAATCAGGAAATTATGCCCTCATTCTTCCAAACAAACAGTTTTTTGCAGTAAGCGTAACATGGGAAGACTCAGAGGGAGCGTCTGGAACACATCACTTCATTATGCTCTGGAACACCGATGCTGGCGTCGGAATAACACAGATAAATTGTCCATTTTCATGGGGACCTTAAACTTCTGTTTGAAACTGCAAACTTAAAAAGCCGCGACTTCAGCATAGGCAAAATATGTTTACCCTTCAGGTTTTCTCCCGTATTTCTTGAAGTAAACCAACAAACCAGTAACCACAACTACTGTTGCTAAAGCAGCGGAAACAGCAACAACAAGCGTGGTTGGAAAAACTTTTACGTTAAAATAAACGGTGCTTGGGGCACTGATAATTAAATATTCATCCTGAGAGTAAATAGTGACATTGTGTTCTCGTCGGCTGTCCTTGTGTCCGAGTAGATTCTTAACGCATTCGACAAGTTATGCAATGCAAGTGGTGCATTTTCGTTGGCAGTCACATTTTCATGATTATCTAAAGAGTAAAAAACTTTTGAAACAAGTTTATTTAGAGAAAAATTCAGGGCTACATTAGCGGTGTCAAATGTTTTGTTCTGAACGGACATAAAAGAAATCGTTGGCTGGATGCTGTCTACCGTGAAATTAACCGATGAAGAACCGTCAATATCATAGATGTAAAAGGTGTTTTCAGTTACAAAGCTTCCTGCTCCATTCGCGAAGACCGTTATCGTGTGATTTCCATCAGGCATCCCAGTTAACGTATCGGTGAAAGAAGCAGGTGAACTTATATTGTTCAAGTGATACTCAACCGTATTGTTTTTTTCCCAGGCTATTTGGTACCAAACGTCAAGAAGCATGGATGCATCTTTTGAAGTGGTGGCTTTGAAAGACAAAGAAACATTATTAGAAAAAAGAACTGTGCTGTTTGGAGAGTATATCGTAGTTTTAGGCGGTACAGCCCCTTCTGGTAGAGCCACAGTACCACCCCAAGCGTACTGGTCATTATTTACATAGAATTGTATCTTTGTCGAATTGCCTAAAACTGAATTGTGGGTATAGTCGTATCAGGGCTTCCTGTCCAATAGTCATATTCGCCTTCTGCGCTAACGGATATGGTATGTAATCCTATAGAAAGGTCAGGCAATGGCAACATGTAGTGTAGGGATGATAGAATTGGGTTTTCGGATAATCCAAAATAGGGATCGTTTGCAGGAATTTTGACACTTGGCAACCCGTCAATACTGTATTGAACAGAATTTACTTTGCCTTGGCAATCATAGTTGTAGAGGATTGCTCCTGAAGTAAACCATGAGGATGGTTTGGTTAATGTGAAGCTTAATTCAAAGTCTGGGCTGTATAAGCGGTTATTAAGAGGAGATGAGACAGAGATTGAAATTGGGGTAAAGTCTGGACCAGGATTCATTATGGGTCCCATCTGGGCAAAAGCACCGTTTGTAACTAACGATAAAACAGTAATCGACAACAAAAGAGTTAAGACAAGAGTTGCTGCTGCAGCTTTTCTACTCATACACATCCAACTTTACTTCTGAATTGGCTCATGATAAAAGGGTTCCTGTCAAGGTTTCTGGACTAAAATCCATTTTCTAGTTCAGATTTCTGGACTAACCATCCTTTAAGATAGCCAATTTTTTGATTAAGGTATCTTTGTGGTTAAATGGTGCTTAATTTCCCAAAGTTTTAAAGCATCCATCCCCAACTATGTCTCTGCAAGTATCAACAGTGGTCTATTTGAGTTTGAATTACCATTACATGCAACTTCCACGCGAAGTCATCGTTGGAAAAGGCACCCTTAGCCGCGTTCCCGAAGTCGTCCAAAGATTGGGCCTTAGAGGAAAAGCCCTGGTTCTGTCGGATCAACAATGCTATGAGCTTGCTGGAAAAACGGTTTCTAAGCTTCTTGAAGAATCAGGTTTGACAGTTGATTTTCTTCTTGTTAAGACAATGACTATACAAGATATATTAGCCGTTGAAAACCAGATAAAACAGTTAAAGCCTCAGGTACTCTTCGGCGTTGGAGGCGGAACAATAATTGACGCCGCCAAAATAAGTTCAGGCAGCCAAAACATCCCCTTCATCAGCGTCCCCACCACCGTCTCCCACGACGGCATCGCCAGCCCCCTTGCCTCAATCAAAGGCTCAGACAAACCCTACTCCATTCTGGCACAAGCGCCACTAGCAATAATCGCGGACACTGAAGTTATTTCTAAGGCACCCTGGCGGTTTATGGTAAGCGGCTGCGGAGACGTAATCTCCAAGTTCACAGCCGTCAAAGACTGGAAACTCGCGCATACAGAAAACAACGAGTATTATGGCGGGTACGCAGCCAGTTTGGCGTTGATGAGTGCAAAATTGGTGACTGAGAACGCTGAGTTAATTGTTTATAGGCAGGATGAAGGGTTGCGTATTCTTCTGGAGGCTTTGATTAGCTGTGGCGTTGCCATGAGCATTGCGGGAAGCAGTCGCCCCTGCAGCGGCTCCGAACACCTCTTCAGCCACGCTCTCGACGTGGTTGTATCAAATCACGCCATGCATGGAGAACAATGCGGCGTCGGCTCCATACTAACAGCGTATCTTCATAAATCAAATTGGCAGGGCATCAAAAAAACCCTCAAACAACTGGGTGCACCTACAACAGCTGCTGAATTAGGAGTTAAAGACTCAGATGTTGTTAAGGCTTTGGAGTTAGCGGCGAAAATAAGGCCTGAACGCTACACAATTCTCCACAAACTAAACCTCAATGCTGAAGCCTGCGAGAAAACAGCGAAGGCAACAGGAATAATCAATTAAACACGTATCGACTCTATAAGCGCAAAACTGTTTCCCTCAGGGTCCTCTGCGGCGGCAATCCAGCCGATTTCTGGAACCGCCTGTTTGGGCTGAGTAACTTTTCCACCTAACTTTTCAATCTTCGCGAGAAAATCAGTGATGGATTCGACAGTGATGTAGTTTACAGGTTTGCTTTCAGGCACCTGTTTTTTATACATTCCACCGTTCACTCCTGACCTAACAGGCATGCCATTTGGGTCTGTAGGGACGGTTTGGATTACCCAGTACTCGATTGGCCCTGAGGCTTGAGTAATTTTCCAACCGAAGACTTCTTCATAGAAACGCTTCAGTTTCTCCACGTTGTCTGCTGGAATTTCAAAATGCACTATGGTGTGGTCCATCTTTGTTTTTCCACCTCCCAAGTTGCAGATTTAACTTTGAGATTTAATATGAGAGAAACGCTGCAATTACTATGGGGCAATTGGGAGATTTATCTTTTATTTTTCATCTCGAAAAACATAGGACCTAATCAGGTCCGAGTAAAAATTTAAAAAACCAAAGTTAGAAGAAGAAAGTTGGTTGTTTGATTTAGGCTTTGGCAGCTTTTGCGCTTTTCGCGGTTTTTGGCGCTTTTGCAGCAGGTTTTGCTTCTGTTTTGGGTTTTGTTTCTGGCTTAGGTTTGGTTTCTGGTTCTGGCTCACTTTTTGCGGTTGAGGGTGCTGGAGTTGGAACGGCTGCTGCTGGTTTAGGCTCAGCTTTGAAGGTTTCAACGAATTTTGTCTCATCTAAGTCAGGGACGAATTTCTGGATGTCCATGGCGATACCGCGTTTAGCGATTTGTATGCCTTCAACGTAGAAGGTTTCTTCAGGCATATCTATGGTTAAGTTGCCTTCTTTTATGGTTAGTTTGAATTTGTCTTCTTCGACAACTGGGACTCTGCGGTGGACTATTGCGCCGATTTTCTCTGCTGTTTTGTCCAGTTTAGCTGTTATTGTTACATCGTAAATGAGGGTTCTTCCAGCTAACGGAGCGTTGAAGTCCAGTAGCACTCTACCTGCGCCGACTGAGCGGATGGTGGCTGATTTTCCTTGGAATTCTATGCGTGCGCCAACGACTGGGTTGATTTCTTTTGCGTAGAGCTGCTTGATTGAGACGCGTTTGATTTTTTCGGGGTCTCTTGGTCCGAAACCTTTTTCGGGTGAAATTTCGACGGTGCAAGGCTTGCAAATTTCCATTGTTGTTAATGCGTCGTCTAATGCTTTTAGAACCCAGCCTTCGCCTACAACTACGAGTTCAGGCTCATGTATTTGTCCTTCTTTGTGAAGATGCTCTTTTTTGGCTACATCTTCTTTTGTTGTGTCGAAAACTTCGTTTGTTTCTTTAACTTTGGCTACATAATCGATTAATATGAAATCTCCTTTTTGTAGGGCCATCTTGAATCATCCTTTGTCTTAACGGTGGACTTTAAGTTTCAAACGCGCATAAAAACTTATCTTATTAGAAAACCGTTACGATTTCTCCATCATGCAAAATTAAGCGTTATTACACCTTGTAGCTGCTATTTTGTATAGCAGTTATGGGGAAAGTTCTCCCTTAGCACAACAACAACCAACAGAGCGCATAATCCATTGTTTTTTAGAGTTTAAGCCTGATTTGGATTGCATTTGGTTGTGCATGTTGCTTCAATCTGCAGGACTTTCAAAACTCAAATTGCTAAAACTATCTATGATTTTTTTCTATACCCCCTTATAAAAGGGGATACAAAAAAATAATCTGCGTTGATCGCAGATTTTTTATTGGAATAACAAAAAGCCCAATTCAAAAACAGAAGCTACCCACAAAAACGCCGCAGGCGCTTATCTCTGAAGGGGTTTTAGAGGTTGACCCCCAAAAACGACTTTTTAGCAAGATTGTTGAGGTTAAAACGATTATTAGAAGTGTTAAAATATTAATTTCTGGAACGGTAGGAGTTGGAGTGGGCGTCGAAGAAATTATGATGTTTACTATGTCGCTTACGTATTCTTGATGTTGCGAGTCTCCTAAAAATACCGCCTTTATTGATAAGTTCGCGGTGTTTAACGGAAAATTAAAGGCAAACCTGCCAGATTCGTTCGTGGTCGCTTGACCGTAGACAGTTAAATTTCTGCTGTCAACTATGTTAATAGTTGCGTTAGCTATGAGTTTTTGATTCAATCCATCAATAAGCAAACCGCTGAAAACAATGTTTTGGGAATTGTTCTCTAAGCTAACATGTTCAATAAATGCTGGCGACTTCTGTGATGTGGGTGAAGCAGTTGGAGTTGGTGCGAGAGCATTGACAGTTACCGATGCAGCAATAGAGTTCACAGCCGCTCCAGCGTTGTCAGTTACTTGAAGTATAAAATTCCAGTTGCCCGCAGCCGTGTTAGTTGAGGCTACAAAACTGTAGCTTGATGAAGTAGCACCGGCAATAGATGAGTAAGAGGAGCTGCCAGGAGTTTCACTAAACCACTGATATGTGTACGGCGAAGTTCCCGATTCCACAGTGGAAGAAGACAAACTGCTAGTTTGACCTTGAGTAACTGTGCTAAGTGAAGGAGATACTGATGGAGCAATAAGAGCAGAGTTCACCATAACAGCAACCTTGAAAGAGGAGACAACAAACGGAGTAGACGCGCTGTCAGTCACATTACAAAAGATAGAGTTTGAGCCTGTTGCTGATGGAGTGAATACGTAAGTGGAACTTGTTTGGCTACTAACAGCTGCGTTATTGAGATACCACTGATAAGAGAAGGTGGGGGTGCCGCCGGAGACAGAGGCTGTAAATGTCTTATATTGCCCAACATCTAAAGTTTGACCAGCACCTATGTTTACGCTTAATAGAGAATTCACTGTAACGGAAGGCGCAGTTGACTGAGCGGATGTTGCACCTATACTGTCCGTGACAGTTGCAGTAATTGTGGGAGAACCTGCGGAGTTAGCAGCATATGTAAAGGTTGAAGCACTCTGGCCGATCTGAGCGACACCGCCCACATACCATTGATAAGACGAGTAAGTCTCTGAACCACCAGCAGGATTAGCCTTAAACAGTTTAGATTGGCCAACATCCAAAGTACAAGAGCTAGGCGTGATGTAAACAGTGGGAACAACATTCACAGTAACAGAAGCAGTAGTAGAATTCACAGCTGCATTGGTACTATCAGTTACTTGGAGAATGAAATTCCAAGTCCCAGTAGCAGTCACTGGAGGAGCCAAATCAGAACCAAAAGTTACAAAACTAAAATCCTGTGAATTCGTACCCACTTTAACATAACTTCCGCCTGGAGCCATCTCAAACCACTGATAAGTGTAAGGTGAAGATCCCGATGTAATTGCGGAAGAAGTCAAACTACTAGTTTGACCCTGATCAATCGTGCTAGGAGAAACAGACAAAGAAGGAGCTAACAAAGCAGGGTTAACAAGTACTGACACAGAGGTAGAGTTCAACGTTGCTCCATTGCTGTCTGTCACCTGAAGCATGAAACTCCAGCTGCCCAGAGTCGTGACATCAGAAGTGGAAAAGTTTAAACGAGGAGAATTCGTGCCTCCCGCAATGTAGTTTCCCCCAGGCGGCATCACGAACCACTGATATGTATAGGGCGAAGTGCCGAATGTTACATCAGATGATGTCAAATTTGAGGTCTGTCCTCGATCAACGGTTTTCATAGAAACAGAAATTGTCGGAGCAACAATAGATGAACCAAAAGCATACACATTATCGTTATCTGAACCCACGTAGACTACGCCGTTTGCTACGGCAGGAGAAGATCGCACAGCGGAATCTGTTGCACCTGTTGTGTAACTCCATATCTTGCTGCCAGTAGTACCGTTTAAGGCAATCACATTGCCGTTATTTGATCCAATGTAGACTACACCACCGGCAACGGCTGGAGAAGATTGGATATAATATCCTGTTGAGTAAACCCATATTTGTCCGCCTGTTGTAGCGTTCAAAGCATACACCTTGCCATCAATGCCATCTAAGCCTATGTAAACACATCCGTAAGCAACGGCGGGAGAAGATTCTACGGCGCTATTAGTTGTTGTTCTCCACAGTTGGGTGCCGTCAGAGGCGTTCAAAGCATAAATATTATTGTCGCCGCCGCCGATGAAAACTACGCCGCTATCTACCGCAGAGGAGGAAGTTACAAAGCCAATATTTGGATAATTCCAGAGTTTGGCACCGCTTGTAGCATTCAAAGCATACACGTTACCATCCCATGAACCGAAGTAAACCACGCCATTTACAACAGCCGAAGAGGAATTCACAAACTGACCCGTTGTGTAACTCCATATTTTGCCGCCAGTAGTAGCGTTTAGAGCATACTCATTATAGTCATTTGAACCTATGTAGACTACTCCAGCTGTGACAGTGGGAGAAGATTGTACAGCGTTACCAGTTGTATAATTCCATATTTGAGTGCCCGTGGAGGAGTTCAAAGCGTAAACGCGGCCGTCATTTGATCCGAAATAGACTACTCCGCTAGCGATGGCTGGAGATGACCATACAATGTCACCGGTTGTGTAATTCCATGTTTTGCTGCCTGTAGTAGCGTTCAGAGCATACAGATTATGGTCGTATGAGCCTACATAGACTGTGCCGTTGGCAATAGCTGGAGATGAGAATACGTTGCTGCCTGTTGAGTACCTCCATTGTGTTTGGTTTGTTATTGGAGCGGCAGATGAAGAATTACCTGTATGGCTTAAGTTATTGTGAAACATTGGCCATGAATTGGGGTCTCCGTTTGAATCACTGCTTTGATTATCTGCCTTTGCGACATTAAATGTTCCAAGAAACATGGAAATCATCATGCCAGTTAAGAGAATAAGTAAAAGAGTAGTGAATAACGCCTTCTTCTTCAAGATTAACAGCCTTTCTTTCTGAAATTGATAACAATCGTAAACTATGGAAAGCTTATAGACTTTCCGTATTCATAACATACTAATTTAGTAACAATAAGCCCTTGATATTAGCAAATGTCTTTTGAGAAAGTTAAAGCGAAAAACATAAAACGACAAGGAAACATTTGGGCTTTGATGATTCACCATAATACGTTTGCTTGCATACACACTTGTCGGTGTTTTGATTGCCGCCTTGACTAGGGTTTATCGTGGATACCCAATAACTAAGCAACAAGTTGAGTTAAATGATTTAAAAACTGGGCATGGACTGCTACAAGCTACTTAGCTAAGCGAATGAGTGTTTATTTACACGTTTACAGCAAAAGTAACCATCAAAGCAAACACCAGCCTGTTTTTGAATCGAGGGTTTGCTCCGTAGAGTGCAGTTAACTTAAAGAACAAGCAACAAATATACTTAGCACTCGCAAACTAAAAAACGGGGAAAGTGGTGAAGCTACAAGTGGCTCAAGCAACCTTCGAAGAAATAAGCGCGTCAGACTTTTTCTACAGAAACCGAGACATCGCAGGCTTAACGAACCCTTCACGCGCCATCTTCGTAGCCATAAGAGAAATCGTTGAAAACGCATTGGACGCTGCAGAGAGCCAAAAAATTCCTCCAGACGTCTATGTGCGCTTATCTTATGAGGGAGAAGCCACTAAAGAAACCCAAATTTACAAACTGCGTGTCGAAGACAACGGCTGCGGAATTCCACCCCGATTCATCCCCTCAGCCTTCGGCCAAGTGCTCTACGGAAGCAAATACAAACTCAAACAGGCAAGAGGCACCTTCGGTTTAGGCGGCAAAATGGCGGTGCTCTACGGACAAATCACAACCCACCAACCAGTCTTCGTAACATCGAGCACTGGGCAGGAGAAAATTTACAGTTTCAAATTAATGATCGACATCCAGAGAAACAAACCCATTATTTTAGACCGCAAAGTCCTCATAAACAAGGACCAGTGGCGCGGGACCATCGTCGAGTTCACACTGGAAGGCGATTATCTTCGGGCTATGCCGAAAATCATAGAGTACTTCAAGCAAACAGCCATGGTTAACCCGTATGCAAACATCACTTTTGTTGATCCTAAAGGCAGACTCTACAAGTTTATACGGGGAACAACAGTCATGCCTGAGTCACCTAAAGAAACCATGCCTCATCCATACGGCGTTGATGTAGAGCTCCTTCAGAGGCTAATCCAAATTACAACAGCCACAAATATGTCCAATTTTTTGAAAGCTCATTTTCATCGGGTTGGCGAGATCACTGCCCAAAAATTCCTCGCCTTCGCAGCTATCCCTCCAAGCAAGAACCCTAAAAAGCTGTCGCATGAAGAGATCGTGCGGTTGATGCAGAACCTCAAGAAATACAAGGACTTTCTACCGCCAGACGCTAGTTGCCTCTCACCTCTTGGTGAAGATTTGCTTAAAGCTGGCATCGAGAAGGAGCTCAAGCCTGAGTACCTTGTAGTTCACCAGCGTAAACCATCCACTTATGCCGGTCACCCATTCATCGTTGAGTTGGCTATGGCTTATGGCGGCGATGTACCTAAACGCGGCACTTTTGTAATTTACCGCTTTGCCAACAAAATCCCCCTGCTTTACGACGAAGCAAGCGACGTTTCCTACAGGGTAATTGCAGCTATGAATTGGCGTCGTTACAAAGTGGCACCTGATATGCCTATTGCGATAGTTGTGCATATATGCAGCACAAAAGTCCCGTATAAGACGGTTGGCAAAGAATTCATCTCCGACCGACCTGAAGTACGCAGGGAAGTCGCCAACGCTCTACGCGAAGTTGCCCGTCAACTCCAGCATTTCTTAGCAAGGCAGGAGCACGTGCACATGGAAAAGAAGCGTCTGGGAATCTTCAGCAAGTACCTGCCTAAAATCGCGCAGTTCTCAACAACACTTGCCCAGAAAGAGAAGCTTCCAGACATAGATAAATTACTCAAGAGTGTACAGAAATATGGCGCAGAAGAAAGCTAAAATCGCAGAAAGACAACTCGAGGTCATTGCGGGCCTCAAAACCTTCGGCACACAAATCTACAATCAACTAGATCAAGGTGTCTTTCCAACAATTAACATGCCTAGCCGCTCCACCGAAAACATCAACTACGACCCAACCCTGCGCCAATTTATTTTGGGCGAAAAAAGTGTGAGCCGAAGCGCCCGCAATATCCGCCACATCAAACCCTTCACGCAGCTTGCGTGGGCAGCCATGTTCAGCAACGAACTAACCACCCAACGCAAAACTTCCACGTTAAGAGATGTCTACTATTCAGCGCAAGCCTACGAAATGACCTTCACTGATCAGCAGGAATCAAACAACATCATCACGGACCTTGAAACCTTAACTGGGTTTGCCCGAGAAGACTTCCACATTTTCCCTGAAGAACGCAGTGCAATCTTCGGCGATTTAGATATAGGCTACACTGTTCCAGGGTACGAAGGCAAAACGCTCAACTTGACCAGTCACCCAGACGGAGTCTTAATCGGTCCAGCCTTGACATCAGCGGAATTCATAGGTACTAAAGCCGACAAAGTTATAGCCATCGAAAAAGGCGCTTTGTTCACAAGGTTTATTGAAGAAAACGTTCACAACAAACACAAGTCACTTTTGATTTCGTGCGGTGGACAAGCTCCAAGGCAAACCCGCAGCTTCATCCGCCGTCTCCACGACGAACTCAACCTGCCTGTCTTCATCCTCACTGACGGTGATCCATGGGGAATGCACATTGCCCAAGTCATCATCTCAGGCTCAGCCAACGCTGCCCACCTTCGCGAATTAAACACGCCTGATGCGGTTTGGAGCGGCGTTTGGGCAAGCGACATTGTCGAATACAAACTTCCCACTGACCCACTTGATGAAGTTGACATTAAAAGACTCAATGAGTTGGCAAGAGACCCAAGATATCAAAACGACCCACTGTGGCAACGGGAAATCAAGCTGTTTCTTAAAATCAGGCGTAAGGCGGAGCAGGAAGCTTTCAGCAGATACGGCTTAACTTACATCGTGGATGAATATTTGCCTACAAAACTTGAAGCGGCAAAGGGCAAAAAATAGTAGAGTTTAGCGAATATTTTGTTAAACGTTAATGAGTTCTTTTCGGTTGGAGGCGGAATAACAGCAGACCAATCGATTACAAAGTACTGCGCCAGTGCGGCTGCTTCAACTGGCCATGTTGGACCCGAACCGTCAGTGGCAGCCGACCGTTTTCTCTAAATCCTCAAGGTGCAATGGTAAGTCCAATTATGTTGTGCTGGATTTGATGGCGGTATCGGCGTCTGCGCTTTGCAAGGGAAGCCTTCCTTAAAGCAGCACATATTGCGGAAGATGCGGGTTTCGAGGTTAGCCACGGAATTGTTGATTCGTTATGGCTCAAAAAGAAAGACGCGACCTTAGACGAGTACGGGGAACTCTGCAAAGTAATTACCAGGGAGATTGGTGTGCCCATAAACTTTGAAGGACGCTACAAATGGATAGTTTTTCTGCCGTCAAGGCTTCATCCAAGGCTTAGCGTCTTGAACCGTTATTTTGGTTTGATGGAGAATGACAAAGTGAAGATTCGAGGAATAGAAATCCGCCGTAGCGACACGCCAGGGTTTATTTTTGATGCTCAAACTGAAATGATAAACGCCTTAAAACCAGCAAACAATTCAGCCGAGGTCTACCAGAGGATTCCTGAGGCATTAAACGGTTTGAATGCTATACGAAACAGCCCCATCTGCCTGAAATATCCATAGTGGAGAGGACAAAGTCAAACAAGCAATAACAACGCACAATAATCTAAAAATCCGTTTCTGCGCACCTAAACCCAAAACCACCTACTATCCACACGCTCCTTATTCAAAAATAAGTCAGTGAACGTTTGCGTAAAAGGTTTTTCGTCAAGGTTTCTTGACTATCACTAAAAATCGTTAGTCAAACTTTCTTGACTAACTCAAAAGAAGAGTAAGTCATTTTTTGGTTGGTTTGGCCGGTTCTTTCTTCTCGGGTTTGGTTTCGAGTTTTTCAGGTTTGACGGTTTTAGTGTAGTAGTATTCGCCGATTCCCTTCTGGAACTTATCCATCTGCGAATCTTCCTTGTTCACTCTGGGGCGGAAAGTAACTGAGTCCCGTCGGAAAGTTATGTCCATTTCTTTAAGGAAGGTATTCATGCCTTGTCTTAGGCTTGTTGGCGGATGCGCTGAGCCAGATACGCCCGGTTCACCGTTGAAAACCATCAAACGATCAGCAATGAAGTCTTGGGTAACCACGTCGTGTTCAACCACGAAAGCCGGGATTCCGTGGGCTTCTACAACTCGCCGCAGCGTTTTTGCCACATTTAAGCGCTCTTCAACGTCTAGATATGCGCTCGGCTCGTCGAGCAGAAAGAGGTCTGTCTTGCGGCTAAGGCATGCGGCGATGGCGACTTTTTGCAGTTCTCCCCCGCTGAGCTCCATCACATTTTTATCCATTAAGACCTGAAGTCGGAACGGCTGGGCAATTTCGGTTTTGTACCAGCTTGAAGTAAAGTTTTCTTTAGCCACATTCATCAGCAGTTCCTGAACGGTGCCCTCAAAATCGGGCGCGATGTACTGGGGTTTGTAGCTGACAGTTAACTTGCCAAGTTGGCGTTTATCGTCGGCTTCCTCTACGCCAGCAAGAATTTTAACAAAGGTGGTTTTTCCAATGCCGTTGGGTCCAAGGATACCGATGATTTCACCTGTGCGTATCTCGCCTGGTTCAATGGCAAGCTTGAAGCCGTTGAATGTTTTCTCCATCTTATCCCATTTAAGCAGGGGCGCGCCAACCGTTTCTCCCGCGGATGGAGGTTTCTCATGGAAGACTATGGCTTTTTTTCGGAACATTATGTTTTCATCTGGAATGTAACCTTGCAAGTAAATGTTAATGCCTGTACGGACGCCGTGAGTGTGAGAGACAACGCCGTAGACGCTTGGTTCACCGTAGAAAACGCAGATTTGGTCAGATAAATAGTCGATGATGGCTAAGTCGTGTTCAGCAACTACGATTGTCTTTTGTTGTTCTTTGAGGCTGCGGATGGCTCTTGCAACCACTAGCCTCTGTTTCACGTCTAAGTAGCTTGATGGCTCATCAAACAGGTACACGTCAGCTTCGCGGCTAAGTGCTGCAGCAACCGCAACTCGTTGGAGTTCCCCACCACTGAGCACATCGAGTGGTCTATCCCAAATCTTCTTGAGCTCCAACTCTTCAGCGATAGCGTCAAGCTGTTTTCGTTCATCGACTTTTTCCAAGAGCTCACCAGCTTTTCCTGATACTGCTTTGGGAATTTTGTCGACGTATTGGGGTTTGCTGCTGACTTTAAGTTTCTTCTCACTTAACTTGGTAAAGTAATCTTGCAGGCTTGAACCCCGATAATACTGGATAATTTCAGGCCAATCAGGCGGATCATCAAATCTGCCGAGGTTAGGTTTGATTTCTCCCGAAAAAACCTTAAGCGTGGTACTTTTGCCTATGCCGTTTTGACCCAGTAACCCCAAAACCGTTCCCGGCGAAGGCATCGGTAAACGGAAAAGTTTGAAGCTGTTTTCGCTGAACCGGTGGCTGCAAGCTTTCTCAAGCTCGTCGGGCAGGTTGACGATGCTGATGGCTTTGAAAGGGCATTTTTTGACGCAGATACCGCAGCCGCTGCAAAGTGTTTCCGCTATGATGGCTTTGCTACCTTCGACGCGTATGGCTTCCACTCTGCTGCGCACCATAGGGCAGAAGCTGACGCAGAGTGAATTGCACTTTTTGACTTTGCATTTTTCTTCTTCTAATACGGCGATTCGAGTCATGGGATGCGTCGTTTAATGATGCCAACAAGATAGTTATAAATGTAAACCTCAAGGAAAAAAGAAAACAAAAAAGGCTAATTACTTTTTTCATTGGTCCAAAAAACGACCTCGAAGACATCTCGGAAAAACTCTATAATTAAAGAAAAATATACAAAAGTGGTATGTTAGGGTTTATTCTACCATTCTTCTTCTTCCCATTCTTCATCTTCGCCTTCTTCCCATTCATCTTCTTCTTCGAATATCATGTCCTTTTTCACCTCTCAAATAAGCCGTATATGCTACCCTACTCTCGGCGAGGTTTAAGCATTTACATTCGTCAACTGACGTTAAATTCACACTAAGGCTCGAAGAGAAACATGTTTTAGGCACTTATTCTTCTACAAAAAAATTTTGTTCTTAAAATCTTGAACGATAAAATCAAAATAGATAAATCCGCACAATCAACAGTAAAGTGGGAATGATGTAAGGCGACGGCTTCGAGCCCTAAGCTGTGAGAAAACGTCAATCAATACTGACCCGAAGAAATCATGGAATAATTTAAAATAACTCCTCTTGTTTATATGAAAGAAACACATAAAGAAAAGACGCAAGGAAGAAAACAAGACATGAGCGAAGAAGGCGACACATTCTGGGTATCATTAGCCGAAAGACTCTTCGGATTACTCCTAATCGTTATCGGTGCAGTAATGCTCTATTATACAGCTACAAGCAGTGCATTGGGACCATTTAGCGTGCTCTTTGGCGCTCTTAGCGTTATCCTTGTACTCTTAGGCATTTTCCTGCTTATAGTTAAGCCGCCTGAATAAGGCTTCTATTCTCTTCTTTCAACAACAATTTTGCAATTAGCAACTAAAGCGGCAATTACACCTAAAGCCGCCAACCAAGGAGCTAAAACCACACCAATCATACCCACCGTTGCAGGTATTTCAAGCAAAGTTTTTTCTTATTCATTCTTGACAATTACGCGAGTCACCTTTCCCTCATGCAGCAACTCTCCAACTCGGTCAACGAGGTTTTTTTCAGAAACCGTGAATTCCTCACGTGTAAACTTGGGAACCGCAGCACCGCAAACCGTACAGAATTTATCTCCTTCCTGTAGTGGAGCTCCACATTTGACACAATAAGGCAAATAATCACCAAAACAGAAAACCGCAGCGAAAATAAAAACATTGCCGACAAGAAACTTTATGCTCAAGGCTTTATGTACTCAAAAGAAAAAGAGAAAGGAAAACAGCGAAGAAAGCTTCCTATTATTTTTTGTGTTCTTTAAGAACAGTCATCGGTGACGTGCTAGTATCGGCGATGCCCGGTATTGCTCGTAAGACCTCGCCAACGAAGTGAAGGCTATTGTCGTTGCTGTCGGCGTAGAAGAAAATGACGAAGTCCCAATATCCGTATAGGCTCCATGAAGATTCGATCATTACTCCTTTCATTGGCTCGGTAGGCATCTTCTGGAATGCTTCCCAGAATTCGCCGCCTTTTCCTGAAATCGTTTTGATTAAAACTTGATATTTCATCATGCTTTTTTCCAATTAAAACACCACTCTTATTTTTGTAAAAACGTGCCTTTAAGACTCTGTGACTGCATAATCGCAACCACAACCTCTCAACTGCTCCAACGCCAACCCGCATTCTATGGCAAGTGATACCTATAATGGAGGAAACGTTTCCCTGAAATGGTGATCAAAGTAACTGGGTTTGCTTCACTTGCCACAACTTTTTTAGTAAGCTTACATTCAAGAATTTATGTGCCAATTATGGTTGTCTATTGAGAGCCTAATCAAACCAAAAATCAAACGAACATCTTGATAAATGAGTATTTATTAATCAACACCCATAACAATTCAGCCAACCATTAATTGTAGAAGGAGAAAAAAACAAGATGCCCATGCGCCAACCAATAGTCTGTGTTCTAGGACACGTAGATGCAGGCAAAACCTCACTACTTGACGAATTGCGCAAAACCAATGTTCAACTTCGTGAAGCAGGCGGAATGACACAGCATATCGGCGCGAGCTTTTTCCCTGTGGAAACCCTAAAACAACTCATCGGCCCCTACATGACTAATTTTAAAACAGGTATCGAAATTCCTGGGTTGCTAATTGTGGATACGCCTGGACATGAAGCATTCACGAATCTTCGTCGCAGGGGTGGTAGCGTTGCGGACATTGCAATTTTGGTTGTAGATGCGCTGCGTGGCTTTGAAGCGCAAACATTCGAATGCATTGAGATCCTCAAGGCACGTAAAACTCCCTTCATCGCTGCAGTTAACAAGATTGACCGCATTCCCGGCTGGAAAGCACAAAAGGGAGCGCCTTTTTTGAAATCATACGCGGAACAATCAAGCTTTGTCCGCGAAGCACTAGACAACCGTTTATACGCGGTTATGGGGGATTTTAGTCGCTTAGGGTTCAAAACCGACCGGTTTGACCATATTCGCGACTTCTCCATTAACATTGCATTGGTCCCGACCAGTGCCAAAACGGGCGAAGGGTTATCCGAGTTAGTTATGGTTCTAGTTGGTTTAACTCAGCAGTTTCTAAAGAAGCGTCTGCAAACTACAGATAGCGCCGCTAAAGGTTCCATTTTAGAAGTTAAAGAGGAACCAGGTTTAGGGTTGACGCTTAACGCGATTGTTTACGATGGCACCTTGCATAAAGATGACTTGATAGTTGTCGGCGGCAAAAACGGACCCATCTCAGCGCATGTACGAACGATTTTAGTTCCTAAGCCGCTCGATGAGATGCGTGACCCACGCGACAAATTTACCAGCGTTGACTGCGTTTATGCGAGTGCTGGTGTGAAAATTGTTGCGCCCGATATGGAGGGGGCATTGGCTGGCGCACCATTGTTTGCTGTACCAGAAGGCGAAGACGTAGCCAAGTACTGCAATCTTATAACGGAAGAAATCGGCAGAATCAGAATTACAAAGGAAATTGATGGAGTAATAGTAAAAGCTGACACTTTAGGCTCGCTTGAGGCTATGGCTGAAATTTTAAAAGCTAATAATATTCAAGTCCGAATAGCGGATATTGGCGACATCAGTAAACGGGATGTTATCGAAGCTTCCGTTGTGAAGGCGCATCAACCTTTACTTGGCGCAATCTTAGCCTTTGGCGTCAAAGTGCTACCTGATGCCGAGATAGAAGCTGAATCAAACGGCGTCAAAATCTTCAAAGACCCAATCATCTACAACCTAATCGACGACTACATGGAATGGGCAAAGAATAAGCGAGAAGCAAAAAGCGAAGAAGAGTTTGACGCACTTGTTAAACCAGGAAAACTCACCGTTCTGCCAAACTGCATTTTCCGCCGTGCCAAACCAGTGGTTCTTGGTGTAGAAGTCTTGGGGGGCAGAATAAAACCTAAAGTTTCGCTTTTGCGTGCAGCGGACAGTTCAGATTTAGGTGAGGTGGATCAGATTCAAGATCAAGGAAAAGCTATAGGCGAAGCGAAAGCTGGCATGCAAGTAGCCATTTCCATGGATAAACCCATTGCAGGAAGGCACGTGTTTGAGAAAGATATTTTGTACGTGAAGGTGCCTGAGGCAGACGCGAAAAAATTGTTGACAGCGCACATGGATGATTTGACAAGTGAAGAGCAAGAACTCCTCAAAGAATTAATTACATTTATGCGGAAGAAGACCTTGTTCTGGGCTGGCGTCTAAAACCCAATGGTCATCAGGGGCCATTTGACCTACCTCTATGGATTTGGTAATGATATCCTATTAGGCTCCAAATATGATCCATAGAATTAACCAATTAGTCTGTTTATAATTGGAACTTTTTTCAATGGAAGAATCACTGCAAGGCAAATAAACAGAGTAACAACGGTGATCAGGGGAACTTCGATGATTGAATTCAATGTGTTTCCGCTGATTGTAAAACCCAAGTAGCTTCTTTGTAGACTTTCAAGTACGATTACGTGAAACAGGAAAATCGCTAAAGTGCTTTGGCTGAGTTGTCTAAGTAACCAATTAGTTTTTGGATGCGGTGCCTCTGTTTGGTTTGCAGGAACTTTAAGTGAGGTTAAGAGCAAAAACAGTGAGGTTGAAGCTAAAATGATTGTTGGGCTGAAGTAGTCATGGAAGTAATATGTATTTGGCCCGCCTACGGTGGCGGCTATCGCGTAGGTGCCAACTGCTGATAAGACTAATCCTGTGGTCATGAGGCTCAATAGTATCCAACGGCGAACCTTTACCGTTAGCAGGAAGGTTCCTAACATGAAGTATCCTGCCCACAGGGGAAGCGTTAGGAGGTTGCTATCCAGATGGAACGCACCAAATAAAGGCGGAATGGGCAAAATTAGGGCTCCCAAAAACCATACTACAAAGAAATACTTCAACGTCTCGCGGCTAGCATGAGCAACCACTACACGCAGGATTGGAGTCAAAAGGTAAAGACCTACTAGCATATAGAGGTACCAAAATTGAAAATAAGGACCTGAAAGTATTCCTTGAAAGATGAAGCCTGAAGTAAGCGAGAGATGGTCGGCGAAGTAGTCCCATGCAAAGTAGATGGCGCCCCAAAACAAAAATGGCAACCCAATGCGTGCCCACCTTTTCTTGAAGAAAACTCTTAAAGGTTCAATCTTTGAGGGTTGAAGCAGAAGCGCACCAGTCAACATTACAAACAACGGAACGCCCATTCGTCCCAGAGTCTGGTAGATATTGACCATCCACCAACGATAAATTTCTGCCTGATTCATTTGAGGAACAAGTATTACCTCATTTGCGGCATGCAGCAGAATAACTCCTACGATTGCCACCGTACGAATTAGGTCAACGGGGATGGCCCGTATTCGCTCTTGAATCAGCTCTTCCACCTGTCAATACCCTTCTCTGGGTGTTTTAAGCTAATAAAATTTAACTTACGACAAAGAAAAAAAATGGTGCCTTTCAACTTGCAGAAAACGCTGACGAGGCAAATTCGCTGAACTAAGTCTTATTCTGCGAGGTTATTGCTTCGTAAATCACATTAGCTATCAGAACTGCGCCTTCCTCGTTGGGGTGGACTCCGTCACGGAAATAGGAGGAACTGTTAGCTAAAGCCGAATATACATCGATTATTGGCAGATTAGTTTGGTTTGCGGCTTGTTCGATAGTTGGGATAACGGTGTCTCTGAAATATTCAGCGCTTGGAGTTGTTCCGTTGCAGAAAACTGGCGGCGGCTTCACAAGGTATATGCTGGGTTTGCTTGGAAGCGCTTGGAACTCCCCAACTAAATGATCGTAGTCAGCTACAAAGCTTGCATTGTTGGGTCGAATACGTCGGTTAGCGTCGTTTGTTCCCAGCATAATGATTACTATGTTAGGCTGGAATTCTTTTGCGTCTTGAAATGCACTGGTGTTCATGTAGGGGCTCTCAGAGTCAAGAGAGGCTGTGGTGCCGCCAACACCAAAGTTGCCGACTGTATAGTTTGTGCCAAGCAGCATCCAAAGGTCATCTGGGTAATAGGTTCCATTCGTGATGCTGTCGCCGATACATGCAACGCGAATTTTACCTGCATAAAGGTCTTTATTTCCGAAATTCAACACGAATAGTGACGCTACTCCTGACAAAACAATCAGAATGGCTAATCCAACGGCCAATAATATCAATTTCTTTTTGTTCATTCTACGTTCTCGTTTTAAGTTAAATTTCTATTTTAGTTCGTTATGGATATCTATGAAATAATGCAACTATATGCTCATTAACTTAGCGCGAAAACTCGAAATTCTGGTTGTAGAAAACCTGCAGCAGAACTCTTTGAAAACGTTGTTTGTGTGTCGGTACAATCCATGGCAACCATTTGGAAACTGTCGACGTCAAACTTAAGATGGATGGAACAAACCAGTGGGAAGTCAAAGCAATGGAAACAACCAAAGAAGGAGACGTAGTGATGATTACTGGCAGCGGCACAGGGCGCCAGGAAAATGCGATGGAAGGAAGCTTCAAAGGTGAAGTAACCTACATGACGAACTCGCCGAGACTCAGCTGGCTAAACAACACTAAAGGATAGGTTGAAGGTATAACGGACCAGAAAAACAATGAAGCAACCATGAAGGTATACGCTGCAGCTTCCAAAAGCGAAAAAACTCCTGAAGTACCAGCGCCAATGATGTAAAGAACCAGTGAAACTAGCAAAAAAGTTTCCTTGCATTACCTTTTTTCTATTTTTTTATTTTAAGGTTTTCTTGATAACGAAATAAAGGACTTAAATGTAGTTTTCTCGCGTCTTTCTCCTTATTGTAAATCCTAAATCGACAACGCAATGCCTAGAGAGATGATTTACTATAAAACTTTAAATTCTGCAAAGGTCAGAGAAAAGGTGCAAACCAACCGTATCACAAATTTCGTTGCCGGGGTATCCTAGCCAGGCAGGGAGCAAGCCTGGAGATGCACCTTAGGGGGCACCAATTAGCTTGTGGCCTCTCGGGGCCGCGGGGGTTCAAATCCCCCTCCCGGCGCCATTTTTTACAGCTGTAATTGAAGCTATTTTGCCTAAATAGGTGCAATTTTGGCTTATTTGCCATTACTCTGAAATTAGGTAAAAATTTTTACTGGTAAAAATAGCAAAAGTGGGGCCGCTGGGATTTGACCAGGATCGCATATATCCCGACATTGATAATGAATCGTGCTTACGAAGAACTCATAGGGAAGAAATGAGAAATAACAATGTAGTTGAATATTCATGAAAATAAAATTCTTAGGCGC
>PLYI01000057.1 GCA_003151735.1 Candidatus Bathyarchaeota archaeon
GCCAGATTGTTGAAATGGAAATGAAGCGGCTTAAGAGGAATCGCAAATGACCGAGCAACAAGGAGGCGGCCGCTAATGAGCATTGAAGATTTTGAGCAGTTGAAGGCTAATCTCGAGGAATCAAAGCGAAAAGAAAAAGCTTACTTTAGGCAGATTGTGGCTGCTAACAATGTTTTGCGCAAAATGCCTCAAGATAGAACGGTTTATTGTGGTGCTTGTGGTCAAAGGCTCAAAGTTGCGTTGAGCAGTCGTCAGAAGGAATGGTTTGAGACGTTGCGGTCTGCTTTGCTGTTTCCAGCAGCGGAAGACAAACAGAGTGAAGAAAAAATTAAGGACCCTACTTAGGAGCTTATCTTTTTTGGTTATCCCATCTGATAACTCCACAAACACCTCTAGCAACACCTGTTTAAACAGTTTAGCGGATAGGTGCCGCGGTATTGAGGCGCGAGCTTTTCACATTATAGATGCTTCTGAAGTTGAGCTTAAACCCTGTGAGATTGCTCGGATGATTCATGCTCCAAGCAAGCCTAAGCCTGGACAATATACTACGGTTCGAGGTGTCTGCTCAAAGTTGTTACAGAAAGGCTTGGTTCTTCAACCTTATCCTGGAACTTACTGTAATAAAATCACCTACGGGGTGCGGTTTGTTCCGCTTTGCGTGCATAACATTTCGCTGAGGAGTTTTGTTTGTCAGGATGTGAAGAGTTGGGAAAAAGACGAGTTTGTGGGTGGGGTCAAGATTCATGTTTGTTTTGGATCTGAACGTCGTAAAATTAGCGGTTACATCGCTTGCGACGTGGGTGGAATGTCGCATGATGCGTGCCTTCTTGCGCTTCATCGTTGGTTTGATGTTGTGCAGGATCATTTGGGTTGGCAGCTTAATGATTTGGAGATTTTGACTTTTGAGTGCAACAAGGATTACCATGGGGTGCGCATCGATGGGGTGCAATGTGTGACTAAAACAGATCTTTTTGGCATGGTTGAGCGGGTATATCAGAAGGAAGAGAATATAGTCCGTAAAGAGCGCAAAGTTACTTGTCCGATGTCTGTGACTAAGTTTGAGGAGGCTATTTCAAAAGGGTTTGTTGATGGTGAGAGTGCTCAGGTTAGTTTTGAGCTGCGGCAGGAGGTTAAGCGTGTTGGTGAGGCTTTGAAGTTTAATAATAGTCGGCTGCTGCAGGTGGAGCGGTTGCAGGAGGCTATCTATAATGTTCTTAGTAAGTCGCCTGCGGGAAAGATTGGGAATCTTGAGGAGGCTGTTGAGAAGATTGCTTTTAACGTGAATAAGTTGACTGAGGCTTGGGGCAAAATGAGCGATGTGGAGGATCCTTTGCGGTTGGCTGAGGGGCAGAAGAAACTTGGAGACTTGTTAGATGAATCAAGATGACGCCCACTTTACAGGATGGTTAATGTGCCCTGTCTGCAAGAAAGAAACCCGCCACTGCACCAAAGACACCCATGATAGCCCGATCTCGAAGATACGCAGGATCTGGTGGCGAGGATTGCCGTGTAGTTCAGATGCAGTTAAAGCAAAGTAGCGGAAAATGGGAGTAAATTGAACAGCGGCATGGTGCTATTTTTTCAAGTATGACCTTTCAAAGGCTGGAGAGTTGGATAAAGCAAGACAAGAAGGCGTTTTTGATAGAATATACACCGATTTAGTCAGGACTGCCGTGGAAAATTCTCTTGAAATGGGAAATAAGCAGCTTTGAGATTTTGTAAGCGTCCAAAGAAACGAGGATTCTGAAATAGTAGCTTAAATTTATTTAACATAACAAAATTTAAATATATTTATATTTAATAGGCTATCAAGTAGGTGCTTGATTATGAGTCTGGATTGGAAAAAATGGACAAAGAACGACATGATCTTTGGAATAATTCTTCCCGTATTAGCAGTTTTTGTCATTGTATTAATCTCAAAACTTCCCTCGCTGTTTGGTGGAGGTTTTGGAGTCGTTACCGGACTAACGATGGAAATTGCTGAACTTGTCGTAATAGTCGGTGTTCCCTTAGCCCTTGGTTTGCTATGGAATCAGTGGGCAGGCGGAGCCTCAGGCTTCTTAATGGGCACCTTCTATGCCCTATACTGGGCAAATAGTTTCAATGGAATTTCAGGTTCAGGAACAGTCCTACTGGCATATATCGTGAGCCCAATGTTAATCGGCTACATGGCAGGAACTCTAAATAAGCGGTCAGACAACTTCAAAAGAATATTGATTTCTGCACTTGTCGCTGCTACAATTGGAGGAATAGTAATGTTTAGTGTATTCCAAATGTCCCGTGCAAACGTGGTCACAGGAATAACTGGATTTGCTCTGACCGTCTTGGCTCGAATGCTAGCCGCTGTATTGACCGCTGTTGTGGTCAAAGTTTTCTTCTGGTATGGTATGGGCGCTCACAAAGCCCAAAATATTTCCTAACCCTTTTTTTGGGGAACATCTTTGAGCCAAATTTCTTGTAACAAGAAAAATTGCATAAATTGGAAGGACGGGCACTGTTCTCTTACTAACCCAGAAAAGGATGGCAATGCTTGTCTTGATTTTGAAGATGCAATGGATTTTCTTAGGCTAAGGGCAGATGCGGTAAAAGGAACGCTTGGCTAGATATTGGTCAGGTTGTCCAAAAAGAAAAAACTTCCAAGTTGTCCTTTTCAAATTGCCTTTTTAAGATGGCTTTGACTTCATCTTCGTCTAAGTTCCACAGGTCGTCTTTGCCTTTGCGCAAAGGGATGCCCGTTTCTCTCAGGAATTTGCCTTTTGGAAAGTCAAGGAAGATATAGTAACGCGCCCTGTCCATCAATATTATTCTTAAAGTGGTAAGTTCTTTGTTCGGTGAAAGAGCATTTTGTTCAAGTATAAAGACAATCGACTTTGGCTTCTTTTCGCTAACTAAGCGCTTGAATTTTTCCCAATCTCTAATTCTAACGTGACCATCACTCATTTTTTTCAATTAACCTTTGGACCCTGTTATCAATGTCATCTCTGATTTCTCGGACTTTTTCTATGGGTTTTCCTTTTGGATCTTCAAGTTTCCAATCGATTGTTGGTTTGAAGAATGGTCCGGGGCATATTCCTTGATCGTTGCAGCCCATGGTAACGACTAAATCTGAGTCTTGTGCCATCTGGAAAGTCAGCAACTTGGGCTTATTCATCGAGATGTCAATACCCTTCTCCTTCAAGACCTCAACCACTATGGGGTTAATTTTATCGGCGGGTTTGTTACCCGCACTTGAGACGATGAATTTGCCTTTTCCGTACCTGTTCGCGAAAGCCTCGGCTATCTGGCTTCTGCCAGCATTCTCAACACAAACAAAAAGGATTTTTTTCAAGTTTGATTGTCACCTAATCTTAATTCTTGGACTGACGGGACAAAAGATGAGTCTTCCGTAGGTTTTTAATTGTTTCGCGGGTTTCTTTTTTTGATGGATGTTTTATGGCGCCAGAGGGGCATATTTCATCGCAGCCCGTGCATAGTACAACACAATTATTTGGGTTCTTCACGACGGATCTCTTTTTCCTGTCTTTTTCTTCAAATTCAAAGGTTCCGAGTTTGCAATAGTCTACGCATTTTTCGCAGCTGACACATTTTTCGTAGTCTATTGTGGGGTACCATGGTATCTGGCTACGAGGAATTCCGTGCCAAGTTTCTTCAGACATCTCCTTTTCACCTTTACTGCACATTGTTTTGTACTCATATACATAGCAACTTTTAAATATTGTTATTAACATTGAATCAAACCATGTCAGCAGGAATCGAAAACCAGAATCGCTTCAAATCAACAGTCTTCTATGCTCTCTCCGATCCAATCCGGCTCGAAATAATAATGTATTTGCGCCACGGAGAAAAATGTGTATGCGAAATTGTTCCGCATCTAAATCTCATTCAACCACTCGTTTCGCGACACTTAAGGATCCTCAAAGAGACCGGAATAGTCAGATGCCGAAAGGACGGAACAAAACGAATGTACTCAATTGTTGATCCCAGAATACACAAAATTATTGATGATTTGACGCCAGAACTTGTCAGCACACTGACAAAAGAGATTCTGGATCAAATGACCTGCAGATAGAAGGGTGAACAATTTGGAAACAAAAGAAAAACAGAATAAAATCGAGAAGGTTATCTTAATTGCTTTAAAAACAGACTGCACGGGATGCGCAACATGTGCTGATTTTAAAGCAGACAACCTCACACACGCAATAGCTAGGTTAAACGGAGTTACAAAAATTAAAGTTGACGAGATAACAGGTAAGACTATAATAGAATACGACACACAAAAAATCATTCTATCCAAAATCACTGAACGTTTTGAAAAACTCGGCTATCAAGTCGAGATAGTGTCAAGAGAGGAAATCCGATGAGAGAACAATTCAAGGGCGTTGTTTTAGTAATTTTATTGGGGCTCTTCGCTTTAGCAGGCGCTCTGATACCTGGAACCAAAATAGCGTATGCACATGAAATCAGCGTTATCCTAACTTTAATCGCCGTTGCCTTAGGCTACCGAATTTATAGGCATGGCATCCGATCCTTAATCCATAAAAACATTACTGCCCAATTGTTCGCAACAATCGCCATATTTATTTCCGTAATAGCTGGTCTACTAATACCTTCAGCATCAGCCACTGGAACAGCAGAAGCAGTTGGTTACCTAACAGCGTCAGCCATAGTCGCATTCATCATACTCGCTGGAATGACACTTGAAGACTACATTATTCACAGAACTAGAGGTGCTCTCGAAGCGCTCATTAAGATGAGCCCCAAAACAGCTCGCGTACGCCGCGACGGAAAAGAGGTTCAAGTACCCATAGACGAGGTCAAGAAAGGCGAAATCGTCTTAGTCAAACCAGGCGATAACATACCAGTTGACGGAATCGTAATTTCCGGACACAGTACTGCCAATCAAGCAACGATAACGGGAGAATCAATTCCTGTAGAAAAGACTGTAGGAGACCGCACATTCGCTGGCACACTCAACGAAAACGGGGCCTTAGAAATCAAAGTAGAAAAAATCGCCGAGGATACAACGCTTGCTCACCTTATCCAGTTAGTTGAAGAGGCTCAAGAGAAAAAAGCACCAATACAGAACATAGCTGATAGATTTACCACATACTTCTTGCCAATCATGACAATCGTGTCCTCTTCTGTCTTTATAGCTAGTTATTTCACACTTGGTTTTGACGTTGCACTCGCTAGAACCGTAACTGTTCTCTTAGTCGCTTGCCCTTGTGCACTTTCAATAGCTGTTCCAGTCGCTGTAGCCGCAACGATTGGCAACGCTAGCATGAACGCCATAATAATCAAGGGAGGCACACACATCGAAAAGCTCAAAGATGTTACACTTGTTGCATTTGACAAGACTGGCACGTTGACTGTGGGCGAACCCAAGGTTGTTGAAGTCAAAACCTTCGAAAATTTCTCTGAAACGGATACAATCAAGTATGCAGCAATTGCCGAGAAATTCTCAGAACACCCCTTATCCAAAGCCATCATCGCCAAAGCAACTGAGATGAATTTGAAAATTCCTGATCCCACAGACTTCAAAACTATTCCTGGACAAGGCGTCGATGCCCATTTTGGAAATAAGCATATACTAATTGGAAGAAAGATGACAGAAACCATGATTTCAGTTGAAGCTAATCAATTGATGAGCAAGGTCGAAAGCGAAGGCAAAACAGCCATTCCAGTAGCACTAGACAAAAATGTCATCGGCATAATCGTTGTGGCTGATACAGTCAGGGAGAATTCTTTGGAAGCTATACAGAGGCTTAAGCGTCTGGGCATTAAAACTGCTATGTTAACTGGCGACAATATGCGCACTGCCAAATCTATCGCTGACCAGGTTGGTGTTGATGAGTACCATGCTGAGCTTTTACCTGAAGAGAAAGTTGCTTACATTGGAGAACTGAAAAAAGGAAACGTTGTTGCCATGGTTGGTGATGGTGTGAATGATGCTCCTGCATTGGCTAATTCTGATGTTGGGTTTGCGATGGGTGCAGCTGGAAGCGATGTAGCTATTGAAACTGCTGACGTAGCTCTGCTTGGAGATGACTTGACAAAAGTTGAATACGCCATTAGCCTAAGTCGAAAGGCATTTAACAGAATGAAAGGAAACATCGTTTACGCGTTCATCTGGAACATAGTCGCTTTGAGCTTAGCTGCCTTTGGCATCTTGAATCCTGTCTTGGCCGTTGTTCTTGCAGAAGCCGGATGCATATCAGTTGTAATCAATTCTGCTTTACTGTTGTTGAGTAAGCCAAAGGCGTTTGTCAAGATTAATGGATAGATAAAGTAAGTAATGAGGTAATTTGTATGAACAATAAAGATGTAAAGAAGACCGTAAAGAAAGCCTACTCAAAAACAGCTACTGGTAGTGAATCTTGTTGCTCTTGTGGCTGCACAAGCAATGACTCTCAGACAGCCAAAAGGATATCAAAGGAAATCGGTTACTCTGACGATGAAATGAATGCCGTTCCGGAGGCTAATCTAGGACTGGGGTGTGGCAACCCAACAGCGCTTGGAAAAATAAAGGAGGGCGATGTTGTTTTGGATTTGGGAAGCGGCGCTGGGTTTGACTGCTTCTTAGCGTCAAAGAAAGTTGGTAAAACGGGCAAAGTTATTGGCGTGGACATGACTGAGGAAATGGTTAACAAGGCTAAAGGAATTGCCAAAAAGAATGGTTACGTTAACGTCGAGTTTAGGTTGGGAGATATTGAAGACCTGCCAGTTGAAAGCGGCACTGTTGACGTTATCATAAGCAATTGTGTGATTAACCTTGCACCGGATAAGTCTGCGGTCTTCAAAGAAGCTTTTCGCGTACTCAAAAAAGGCGGCAGGATGTATGTTTCAGATATCGTTCTTCTTGAAGAGCTGAGAGATGAGCAAAAGAATGATGATGATTTGCTTTCAGGATGCGTTGCGGGTGCACTGTTAAAGCAGGACTATTTGGAAAAGATAGAGCAAGCTGGACTTAAAGTGAGGATTCTTTCAGAGGACAAGGCGATAAGCGAAACACAGTACCACGGATTAGCCCTTGAGAGCATCAAGATTGAGGCCACAAAGTGAGGCTAAGCTACTTGTTTTACTCTCCATTTTCACATCTCATTTGGAGGCTAAATTTGTGCCGACCTTCCAATGCATGAAATGTGGTCGAAAAACAAAAGAAGACTACGAGATTTGCTGCACACATTCTGCAATATGCAAAGGAGAGAAACCTCCAGAATGCTGCGGACAGCCCATGATTGAAACAATTGATGATTAGTAAATAAAACAAATAGTAACGAAGTTTACATTGGTTTTATTTTTATTTCGTTATCTATCTCTGGTAGTCTAAAAAACATGTCTCAAAGTGCAGTTCTAACCACTCGCTTCTAGACCTTTTGTGTTTCGAAGCTTCTCGGTCAATTTTTTGTAGTATTTATTTGAGTGGGCAGGAAGAGGGCGCAATTTTTGCTGTAAATTATGCAATAAAGGATTTCCCTTTGAACATAGAAAACAGGAAGGTGGATAGTAGTGATTTGAAGTGACTGAGAAGAAAACGATTTTGTGTGTTCCTGGGGCTTATGTGCCTCTGCTAGAAGACATTAGATTGTTAAAGAGTGATGAGCAAAATCCCAATCGGACTACGGTTAAGCAGCGTGAGCAGATTTGGAAAAGCCTTCAGAAATACGGTTGGACTTACCCTATCATTTGTAATAGGGATGGGGTGTTTGCGGATGGGGAGCAGCGTGCAGATGTTCTTCGGGAGCATGGCGAATTTTTTGCTCCGGTGTTGCGGTTGGCTGTGAGTGATGTTGACCGCAGGATACTTCGCCAGATCCTCAATAAGCTCAAGGGTTCGCATAACAAGGAGTTGGATGCGGCTGAGTTTAAGCGGATCGCGGAGTTGGGCGAGAAAGAGGATCTTAAGTTATTGTTAGCGTCTGTGGGTGAGCGTTTGCCTGATGATTTTGAAGGCAAGAGGGATTCGGTGACTATTCCTGAGACTTGGGAGCTTATTATTGAGTGTAAAGATGAGAGTGAACAACAGAAATTCTTTGAGAAACTTAGAGTGGAGGGTTATAGGCTACGGATTTTGACATTGTAAAAACGTGGAGTCAAGCAGAGAGTTTTCGAGCCCAAAGCGTTGTGGGTTCCTTTACGCTGTTAGATGTGAAGTTGGAGAAGCGCATTAAGGGCTCGCTTCCGATTGAGGGTGCATCTTGGCAAGTGGGGGTTATTGTGGGGCGTAGCGGATCGGGGAAGAGTAGCATCGCAAAGGAGCTGTTTCCTGAATCCTACATTCGCGCTTTTGAGTATAATAGGCAAAGTATCCTGGATGATTTTCACGCTGGCCTGCAGACTGGAGAAATCACTAAGGCGCTTTCAAGTGTTGGCTTCGATAGTCCGCCTGATTGGCTCAAAAGTTACGACTGTCTTTCTCAGGGGGAGAAGATGCGTGTTGACATCGCAAGAGCATTGTGTTTGGATAGGCAGTTGATTGTGTTTGATGAATTCACGTCTGTTGTTGATCGGGAGATTGCGAAGGTTTCCGCGTTTGCTATTGCTAAATCGGTTCGTAGATCTGGGAAACATTTCATAGCTGTTACTTGCCATCATGATGTGGTGGATTGGTTGGAGCCCGATTGGGTGTTGTGTACGGATACTATGGAGTTTACCCGAAAAAAAGAAGTAGGCCGCCCGTTGAGCTCCAAGTTTATCGGTGCGGCTCTTCCATGTGGGAAATGTTTCGGCAGTATCACTATCTGAGCGGATCTATTGCTAAGGGTTCAAGATGTTATGTTGCGATGTATCAGGATAAGCCTGTTGGGTTCATTGCGGTTATGCATATTCACATGAAAAGCAGGTATTATCGGGTGCATCGGTTGGTGGTTTTGCCTGATTACCAGGGGATAGGCTTAGGGAAAAGACTGTTGAATTTTATCGCGGAGCTCTACACTTCCCAAACTAAGGCGCCATTCTACATTGTCACGAGTAATCCTCAGATTGTCCGCGGTAACTTGGATCGTTGGGTTGTGAGGCGTTATGGGCATGTGAAGCGGTCTGATAGGCAAGACACCAGGATAAATAGTGAGATTAAAGCGAGTGTTAGTGCCAAGCGTATTAGTATAACTTTAGAGTATAAGCCTAAATTGTGTAGGAAGGTATCAGATGAGTGTAAATAGGAAAGAATTTTCCTACTGGAGAGAATATCTTTGAATGCTGAGCTTTTGAGTCGTCGTGAAACTTTGCTTCGGTATATGGTTAAGGGTTCTAAGCTTCAAGTTGTTGCGGAGGAAATGACTAAAGATATTTCTGATTTAGTTGAGCGTGAAAAGCAGATAGCTGTGATTCGTCGAGATTGGAATAATCGTGAGCGTTGGATTGAGAATGTTGTGCGTCTCCAGAATTCCTCTTTTTTGGCTGAGTTGATTGCTGGGATGAATGAGGCTATGAAGCATTGTTGGATTGAGGGTCTTCGGGAGAAGAATAATGCTTCTGTGCGTGTGGCTGCTTTGCGTTCGATTATTATGGGGGAGTCAAGGGTTGGTTTGTTGTTGATGAAGGTTGGTGTTATTCAGGTGGCGCCGCAGCAGATTGAGTCAACTGTTACTCTTGCTGAGCTGCCGTTTGAGGGGGATCCTGAGTTGAAGAAGGCTTTGTTGGCTGAGACTGAGCGGCAGCGGCTTGAGAAAGAGAAGCAAAATGTCAAGCCTTGAGAAGCCTCTTCCAGGAAAGAATTGTTTACTATATTGCCCAACGCCTAAGCAATTTCAGTTTCATGCTGGCCGCGGAGTCTATTATGAGCGTGCAGCCTTATGTGGGGGTGGCGCCGGAAAGACTATTTGTGGTTTAGCTGAGGACATTAGGTGGGCGCTTGATTATCCAGGATCTGTAGGAGTTATTACTGAGCCTTCTTATCCGATGGTGCGTTTGAATCTTTTTCCTGCGTTGGAATCCAAGTATTTGTTGGGGTGTCCGTTTCCTTTTACGCGGCATCCTTACGTTGCTAATTTTAGTCGCTTGGAGATGCGTTTGGATTGGAAGAATGGGTCTCAGTGGTGGTTTCGTAGTTGGGATAATCCTGAGTCGATGGAGGGCGCTAACATTGATTATATTCACCTAGACGAGGCACGTCTTATCCTGCATTTGGATACTGCTTTGTTGACTGCTAAGCGTCGGCTCAGGGGATCTGGACGCTGCAGAGTTCCCATTAACACAGCTCTTTGGATAACAACCACTACTGACAAGTTGTTGAGTGTCTTGTTTAATGAGCTTGAGAATCCGTTGACTAAGAATCCGGAGAGTAAGATTTATCGTTGGAGCATTTATGATAACCCGTTTTTGCCGAAATCATTTATTGACGCGATAGTTCAGAGCCACACTGGAGGTCTTGCGGAACGATTCGTTTATGGCAGGTTCGCAAACGTTGGCGCTGGAAGCTTTCCTTTTGATACCTCGGTACATGTGAGAGATCAACCTGATAAAAGGCTGTTTCGTGATGTTCGTTATGGTGTGGATTTTGGCTGGACTAATCAGTCGGCGATTGTTGTTGTGGCGTATGATGGTGATGGNNTATGGGCGAGGGGAGATTTGTTGTGATAAGTCTGAGCCGGAGTCTATTGTGAAGATGCAACGGGCGTGTTTGCCTGCTATGGCTTATCCGCATAAGCGTGAGGATGGGATTCGTGAGTTGGGTGCTCGGTTTCCTAAGGCGGGGGATGGGTTGCCTCGGCTCTTTATTTCGTCTCGTTGCATTAACCTAATTAGCGAACTTTTGGAGTACAAGGTTGATGTTAAAGAACGTGACCATGCAGTTGATGCGTTACGTTATGCGTTGAAGTTGCAGGTTGCGGCTCCTCTTCATGCTTTCAGGTTTGGGTGACTAAAACAAAATGTACTAACTCCAAAGATACCAAGCCACCTAAGCAGGGTTCCC
>PLYI01000012.1 GCA_003151735.1 Candidatus Bathyarchaeota archaeon
GGTGCATTCGTTCCTAGAATACGGGGAATCCTGATTATTATCCTTATTCTGCTATAATACTTATATGCTTGAGGCAACATCGAATCCAGATAAACCAAGCGGAAACCCTCGGATGGAAGAGGCAGAAGCAAGAATAAAAGTTGGATCCTTTTTGCAGTTTGTCAAACAAGTTGATGCCGCCAGAGGATCAGATGTTCTGATTGGTCCAGTTATAGACAAGCTTTATTTCCAAGAAGTAAAACCGCTTGCGCAATCACGAATCAGCAAATTATTCAGAAGACCATTAGGTGACCAAGTCGACATGTCTGCATTTCGCCAGAAAACTTTAACAGAAGCTCTTCAACAAGGGTCTTCTTATGCAAAAATTGCTTTATTAAAAGAAGTTATGCCTTGTTTCGAATCATTGGGGGGCGGGGATTTAGTACAAAATTTTGCTAGGGTTATAGATTATGATTTTAGCACTGGTGAGCCACGGCAGGAAGAACGAGAAGAATTAACAAAAGAACAGGCTCATGTAAAAGTTGGAGGTTTACTTCAAGCAATAAAAGAAACCGATGCGCAGAAAAGAGAAGTATCTGGAAGGGGACTAGTTCCAGATATTAGCGTGGCCGTAGATGCAGCTCTTCGTAATTTTCCGAATTTACGTGGTGATTTAGACTATCTTCTTCAAAGACAAGGATTGTCAGCAATGAAAGCGCAACTTCTTATGAAGATTATGCCAAGATACTCACCCCATGTAAAAGGTGGAATTGATTCGGATTTAGCAAAAATTATTGATTACAAACCCAGTTCGCAGTGAGCATCCTGGATAATGAAGCTACAGGATGTATCCCGGCCCCGGCAGCCAAAAAATTTATGGTTTCCAAGAATAGCGTCTCCTAAAAAATCCTGAGCTAAAAATATTTTCGTCATTTATTCTATCTGTTTCAAGAAAAGTAATATCATGAAGAGTTTCATCATCAAGCCAAAAATTTGAAAAGGCGACTTTATGAGGAGTATAAATCGTTAATCTCCTAACTACAGTTCCGTCCACCTCTTTTTCCAAATCTATAACCTTTCCAGGTTTTTCAACCCTTTTCGTAAAAGGTATTGGTATTCCGAAGGACTCAATGTTGGATTCAATAGTCATCGCGTCCTATATTATATCAAATTAATGATTCCCTTGCATATTAAGTAGTTAAAAAACTGCCTAGCTTTACCAAAAGCGAGACACCGCTATAATGACTAACTGGGTCTAGACCGGTATGCTCAGCAGCCACGGACACCCCCAGGCTGACCAAGATCTCTATTTGGCTTGACACACAGGGCTAAATATGTTTTATACTGCTAAAGGTAAATTGTTGATGCGAGCTCTAAGCTGAGAATTAGGAATAGGCGTAAAGACTGTTATTCTATCCCCAACATTAACTGGTAAAACAAGGCCATCTTCTGTTTCTATAAAATCACATAGGTAAACCACTTCTTTTTCGCGGCGGAGATCCCCACTCAATGGCAAGTTGCCGAGAAAGTCTTCTCTTTCTAAAAGCGGTTTTTGGTCGACAGCCTTTACCCGCCACATTTCGTCAAGTACTGCGATGCCTATAGCGTAAACATCGTCTTTAATACTGCCATCAATTCCCTTTCCTCCTCGAACTCCGTGGATAAGTAGTAGCTTAAGACCATCTTCAAGCTCGATGGGCCTGGCTACAGCCCCCATTTTTTTACTAAGCCACTCAATATGTTTAAAATTTGAAAAATCAATAATCCTCAATAACTTTCCTTGGGGGTCAAGATAATGCAGTTGATGAGAAACCCCATCCGGTCTATAAATCATTCCGTCTCTAAGAGGAATTGTATTTTTGCCTGTTATGTTTTCAAAAATCCTTGGGATTCCTACAGTTCTTAAATTACCATCTTCGATTTCAACCCTAACCAGTGCCGGATGCGGAACGTGTGTATTACCTTCACGAAGAACAACTGTGAAGCCTAAAGTTCTATTTGTTCCAACTCGGGGATCTTCCCAATTGATTATCTTGTCATTGACAGGAAGATCAAGATCTCTTAATCTTTGGCGATTACCACCCGGATCAATAACGCATACATGCAGAGAGTTCTTATCGGGTTCTCCTGGTCTAATATTTCTTATATCAACTGCTCGGGATAGGAGAATCGTACCTGAAAGTTCAGGTGCAGGTATAGAAATTGTATTGTAAATTCCCCAATCTGGAGAAATTCGTTGTGGCTTACCATGCTCTTGAAGAGCAGCGAAAACTTCCCAATCTTTCGGTGAAGGTCGCATTTCTGTTCTCGAGCTTGTTGGCTCGGGTGTCTTGACGTTTGCAGCAACTTCAAAACCCGATACTTCTACCATAAATGTATCACATATATTATACGCATCTTTTTGTGATAAAAGTCAAGTTTCTGTGCGGGACCTATAGATACTGTACAGTTCCCCCTTTCTGTTTAAAGTATTCTAACACAAACTCTTTTGGCGTTATGTAGTCGAGGGATTTATGCAATCTTTGAGTATTGTACTTTTTATTAAACTTTATGCAGTGTTG
>PLYI01000043.1 GCA_003151735.1 Candidatus Bathyarchaeota archaeon
AGAAGAAACTTGGCGCTAGGCATGGAGCAGAAATTTTGAAGCGGATGATACTAGAAGCAACCTATTAAACAAGGGTTTAGTTTGCCAGTATTTGTTCTTCTTGAGGAATCACAATTAACTCGATTTCGTCTTGGTTTATTGGAGTTTTGTTGGTTGGATTAAAATTTAATTTTTTTCTTTGTCCTTTCTACTTCTACTAAAAAAACGGCTATCCCAAAACTTCGCAGCACGTTATTTTTTTCGAGATTGATTGAGCTTCTATATTTTTTCTGTTTATCTGTTCTACAGTTCCCTTTAAGCTAAGTGCATTGTTGAAATACTGATTTTTAAGACATATTTTACGTATTGACATGTATTTGTGGTCTACAATTAGGCTGTCTTAGGCGTTTTGATATGCTTGTATTATGTGCGAGGGTTTATTTGGCTGTTTTATGTACTATGAAGACACAAGAAATGTGTCTTAAAATGACGCATTGAGCACTTGTACAACACAATAATAGGAGAAAAACGGAAAAATGAACAATAACTACCAAAAAGAAGTCCAAACAAAACTCACCAAAGGCCTCTTAGACATGATTATCCTCCAATATTTAGAACAAGAACCAATGCACGGATACCAAGTCATCACTAAAATCCGCAAAGGCTTCGGCGTCTACTTCGGACCCAGCACCGTCTACCCCCTACTGGGGCAACTGGAGAAAAAAGGCTACGTAAATAGCGCCTGGAATATGGATTCCGACAGGCCACGAAAAGTGTACAGTCTTACTAACGAGGGGAAAAATCTTTTGAGCTTTACAGAAAGCTCACTTAACCTCATCTGCAAAAATATGGTAACCGACAACAAAATCCGAATACAATCAGCCTCACTTATCTTGGCGAGATAAAGGTTTCAAAGTGGAAACCCGCCATTGGCAGTCTGTTGTGAAATATTTAGTTGATTCGTCGAGACACTTCAAGGAAAACCAACGCGGTTTTGTGTTTCTTTAGCAAAACTTTTAAGCATGCAATCCATGTCTATTAAGACATAATATACAATATGTACAGGAAGTGTCAATAATGGACCGAGTCTATACCTTACCATGCCAGAAAACTAACTTTAGCAGTTGCGAAGGATGCCCCAAAGTAAATTGCAATACAAAACATTACATATGTATTGAACCTCAACTAATTCATGCTTAAGGTTAAGGGTTAAAGAGTTTCCTTAAGAATAGATTTGATGAGCGGGGTGTTTTTATAGTAGTCAGTCTTCTTCTTTTTCTTGCTTCTCTGGCTATCTGTTTGGTCTTTTAAGGAGACACACATTTCCTAGTTTTACAAGTCTCTATTTTTTGAAATATCACTTGATTCTCTAAAATTCTAAATTCTAATCACATATTAATACTATAATGAGCAAATAATTTTCTCAAACTATTATTAGTTGAGAAAACTTAAATTAAAAATATAGTGCAGACTGTCCTAGGATTCAATTTTAATCTTTTTCCTCATTGTACATAACTATCTTTCTAACCTTATCAACTCACCTATCTCTTCTCACAAAAATGAAAAACCAAAAACTATAAACTATAAAACATAACTTCACACAATCCAAATGTCTGTAAGTAAATCAGTAAAAGGAAGCACTTTATTTGTCAAAGAAATTTAGTTTAACGAATAATCCGACAATTTTGTTTCAGGGTGACAGCGTAACAGATTCAGGGAGAAAGAGTAATCACAATGAATCACTTGGAGATGGATATGTTATGATGACGGCGGCATGGCTATCTTCATTATATCCAGAATATCATATGAAATTCTATAATCGCGGGATTGGCGGAAATCGGATAAGGGATCTTAGAAAGCGATGGAAAAAAGACTGCTTAGACCTCAGTCCCAATTTAGTCTCAATATTGATAGGTGTCAACGACGTCAATTGGAAAGCCACTGCAACAGAAAGCTTTCAGGCGGATTACAGAAGCATCCTAGAACTAACCCAGCAGTCAAAATGTCAAATAGTTTTGTTAGAGCCCTTTCTTGTTTATCCTAGCGGGAATTTTCTCGAACTAACTGAAGAGCTAAATAAGAAAATAGAAGTAGTCAGAAAACTAGCACGTGAATTTGAGACTAAGCTAATTCCGTTAAACGATATTTTTGTGAAAGCCTGTACTAAGAGAGATTCTTCATTTTGGTCGCTTGATGGAGCACATCCAACTCTCGCAGGGCACGCTTTAATTGCACAATCGTGGATTAAAGGAGTGATAGAGGATCTATAGCAGATATTTTCCATAGACTGAATATAATGTACTTAAGATATTGAGAGAGGATTGCTCTTTGTACCAACCAAAAATAACTGCTTATACAACAGCTAAAGTGAGGAAACACGATTCAATAATGTTAATTGAAGCTTTCGAATAGAATTCTTTTTAGAATAGTTGCACCATGCTTCATTTTCAATTTTTTCTCGCCCAACCGCTCCCGGTACTCAATTGGGACTTCGATTGTCTCAAATCCCTGTTTGCCTACCTGATGATTCAATTCAACTTCTATGTCAAAACCCTTCGACTTAATGACCCATTTCCTAAGTATATCTGCACGGATAACCCGCAATCCAGTTAACGGATCCTGCAAATCTATTCCATTAAGAAAACTATGAGCAAAAGCCAATAGTTTATTTCCAAACGTAAACCGACCTTGAAAAGCGTTTCCATCGGTTTTTTTACTAAACCTGTTCCCACAAACCATGCCTACCTGCGGATTATTTTCGAGAATCTGAACCATTTCCGGCACATATTCGGCTGGATAGGTAAAGTCAGCATCAGTAATAACCACATACTCAACATCCGCATTCATGCACTGCACAGCTTTGGCTAAAGCATCGCCTTTGCCTTTGCCGTTTTGGAAAAAGATTTCTGCCCCTTGTTCCTTGGCGACTTCAACTGTCCGGTCATGGCTGTGTCCATCAATTACTAGAACGCGCTTCGCATTTATGTTCTCTGAAAGCTCAGAGATTGTGGCGCCTATTCCTTCTTCTTCGTTGAGCGCGGCAATAAATATGTTAGTGGGTTGAGCGGGTTCATACCTTTGACCAAACATTTTTAGTTCTCCAAATATATTTTTAGAAATTCAATTTTCTGCGAGGTTCGAGTTGCTATAGTGTGGTCAATTAGAGTCAGTAGCAAACGGTTCAATCGACGTTCGTTGGCGGTTCCAAATTGACAAATTAAACAACTTACTTTTCTCTTGTTGTATAAAGCCCTCCACAGACTATTAAACAAATGTTGGTGTAAGACAACGCCAACAACGCATAATAGCGTGCGCTGTTTCCGTGGTTTTGCCAAGCCTATCACAAGTTATTAGATGCGCTGCAGAATAACATAGAGTTACTTGCTCCAGAACAAATCAAAAAGTGGGCAAGTCTAGAGTTTGTCAGCATGACAAGAAAAAGTATCCAAGAAATTAACTTATCTTCTGATCAAGAACGCAAAGGTAAATCTGCCGTACATAAGAAAAGTATACTTGCTGCCAGATGTATTTGCGGCTGCGAAATTTTGGTAGTGCCCGATTTGAAAGCAATGAACCGTGCCATAAAAAAGCAGGTAACCGAACACAAGCAAGCGGATGATGGTTTAGCGTTAGGTTCGTTGGAGGAGTTCTTGGCAGAGCAGGTTCTGATAGTGGCGAGCGAAAAAATATGTAAAATGTAAGTTAGCCCACCAAGCTTCTTAGCAGTTGATTATGTATATAACGGTTTAGAGAATTTAGGTGTTAATTGCAAAGTTTTGCCCTAATTTTTCCGGGAAATTTTTGGACACGCCCATTCGTTCGCGCCCAGTCCTGGTTCGGATTTAAAATTTCGGCCTTGCGGAATTTTTTCAAGGGTTGTCTGGATTTGCGCCGACTTTTTTGAGAAGTGTTCGATGAGCTTTCGGTCTTATTGAACAGTCTCTGCGCGTCGGCATCGGCCAAGAGCTTTCCGCCTGTTTTAGCGAGGCAGTTTGAACGAACATTATTTTTGAGGTTGAAACAACGGTCGCGGGTCGAACAACACTCGGATTGAGTTTATTTTGCTATTTTGCACTTGATACAATCCACATGCGAACACAACCACCTGTCGGGCACTGAAGGTTATATCGTAGATAACGCAAACGTCGTCGCCTTCAGAAAACAACTTTTTGATATCATATTTTAAGCGAAGAGGCGCAAGTCCTTTAAAGTAAGCCTCAGCACCCTCAAGGGGTGATCCATCAGGGGCATAGAAAGACACATTATCCGTCACGTAACTCCTGGCGGTTTTGTAGTCCTGCTCTTCTATCGCCTTCAAAAAGGATAAAACGATTTCTTTTGTGCTTGGATTCATAAAAATCATGTATTTGTAAATAATTTTGAAATATATAACTTCTTCTTCCGCGTTTTCTAGACAAAAAAATCAATTAGTGGAACTTTTTTACGTCAGAAAATGTTAGTTAAAGCGGCAATCCGTCTTCATGCAACAACCATTAGTCTTAGTAGTTGTCTTGTTGGCGTCGCTGTTCGCAGCTGTCGAATATTTTTCCTCTGTTTGTCGTATTCAGGTAGCTGATTAAGGAAAACTGCAGTATACCACCAGTGGCACTGGCGACTAACCAAGTCCAAGCCCCAAAAGTGCTAAACGCCAAGTCAAAGATGGTAGTTCCGACGAGGAAAACGATGAAACCTATAATATTGAATTTAATGAAGGCGAAAAGCCACTTTTTAATCTTGTTTCAAAACTCTTCTCTTATGGCCTAACCATATTTTATCATACTCAAAAGCTTGCTTTATCATACTCGTAGCCCTAGCCATATTTACCCCAGCCCGCCAACCAAGGCCTTCCAAAAAAGTTGGGGTTAGATAGGAGAAGGCTTTTCGAGTTTTACCTATGATCAGAAACATGTAAAATAAATAATATTAATTTTGATTTGACTTGTCTTATACCATCCATTTTCCCTACAGACCTTTGCCGTCGTTAATTCCATGAGCAATCGTCGACCTTAAACGTAGGCAACGCGCATTTTGGAAAAAGTATTCACAATTCACATCTAGAATATTATGTTGGCTTTCATAAGTGAGTTAAGTCCCCTGATCTTACATGCTAAGCAACAGGATTAGTGGAAAATAGATGAGCCAACAAATGGCAGTTAAAGGCAGGAAAGAACTGGAAGCTAACATGGCCGCGGTTTTCGGTAAAAAAATAAATGTACTTTCTACGGAACTGCAAGAAATACTGTTAGATGACATGGTTACCGCATTTGAGAACAGGCTCATCGTGCTAAATCGTGCCGAGGTGAAACGATGAGACGGTCTCAACTGGAAATGCATCTGAAAATCCTGGAGATCTTAAATCACGTGGGTCCGTTGAAGCTTACGCATGTCATGAACAAGGCCAACGTCAACTGCAGCCTGCTAAAGGAGTGCCTTGATTTCTTGACTAAGCAGGGATTGGTTGAAGAGAAAATCATTGGAAAAGAACGAAAAGTCTACGCGATCACGCAACTCGGCTTGAAAGTGCTCGAACAGTTCAGAGAACTCAAAGAAATGCTTCCTATAGCCGAAGACCCTTTGTGTTATAGCACGCTACGAGCTTAAGTTTTACAAATTTAGATTTTTCCCTAAACCGCATAAGCCGGCAACCAAGAAGTCTTCAGATCCCAGGCAAGCCTACGAACGCCTTCATTTTTCTGGGGGTATAGAAGGAAAGGCTTTACAGGTTTTAATTTATCATCAGAACATAT
>PLYI01000011.1 GCA_003151735.1 Candidatus Bathyarchaeota archaeon
CAGCACCACCACCACCACCACCAATCATTGTGACAACGATGTATTGGGGACTTGGATTTGTTGGAAGCGTGTATGTTCCAGAACCAGAAGTTAAAACTTGAATTGTTGGAGCTTTGCTATTTGTGACAGTCGGAGACCAAATTGGAATGCCTCCAGAAACAGTGAGAACAGAGTTTCCAGACCCAATTCCTAATCTGGTTGCAGTTGATCCACTTGAAGAATAGATCATATCCCCAGTGGTGGTCATTGGGTTTGCAAATCCACCAGCTGCCGCTTGCCAAGTTGGAAGAGTTCCTGTTCCATTTGAAGTTAAAAGATATCCACTCTGGCCAACAGTACCAAGCTCGCCTATGGTGCCACCATTTGAAACGATAAGTCTTTTGTTATTAAGTGCGATGCTAGAATTTGTCCCACCATTGGCAACGGGTAAAAGTGTTTCAGTTCCTAAAGTTCCACCAGTTGTGTTAACCACAATTCCAGCAGGCGTAAGTTTTGGTAAAGTTAAGGTCTGATAAAATATCGAGGCGTTTGGTTGCTTATATTGATTAGCGCCGAAAGCTAGAACAGAAGTTAGAAGTAAAAGTCCAAAGATCTTTTTCATCACACTCCCATCGTACTTGCTCTGAAGTGCATAATTGACGATGCAGCAGTTCCAGAAAAGTTAGTTGAGGTGTATTGAACTTGGCCGGCCGAAGTAATTGAAAGTGTTATGCCAGCAGGTTCACCAGTTCCAGTATCAAAGTCCCCACCAACTCCAAGCGGAGATAAGTCCCAAGACGCTGCAACGGTTTTGTAAGTTGCTATAAACTTAGCTCTAGCCGACATTTCAGTAGCGCCTGCACCAGTGGTGTTTCTGTAATATTGGAGGTCAATTTCAGCAGACCGTATCGTGACCGGGTTAAACAAAAGGCCAGTAACGTCCGCTGGAGATGATTGATTATTTGCGATTGTGAAGGTTGTCTCACTAATAACGCCTGACCCTAAATATGCACCAGAAGAGTTAGAGGCCCACGTTGGCGCAACGGTTGTCCCACTAGAAGTAAGTACCTGGCCAGCGGTACCATTTCCAAGCCTTGTAGGTAGGCCAGCGGCTCCCCCGTAGATCATATCCCCGCCGGTAGTCATTGGATTTGTAAGGCCACCGCCTCCACCCGTCGCAGCGTCTGCACCGCCCGCTCTCAAGTAAAGTTGTAAAAACCATTTAGCCCAAGTCGGAGTGATTAGATTGTTCTTATCAACCATTGGTGTTTGGTATGACATTGGTGGAAGAATGACATTACTCAACTAGCGCCTGCCATTAGATCTATTTCAGCGCCTATTAGAACTACTTTTACCGGATCTGAAATTGAAAACTTAAATACTCTGTTTCTAGACTGTCCAAGCCTACGCCAAATTGCTCTATCAGAGTTATTGCCTATAGCGCAAAGATGTGCAGTATGCTCATTTGACCAAGAATGACCGCCATCATTACTCCATGATAACATTGCAAGAGGTTGTGAGCCTTGGCCTGAAGAAAGACCGATATTTGTTTCAAAATCAAGTTGAATGGAACTTACAAAAACTCTATTCATGTCTTTTGAAAGATGTGGCGTAATTCTTTGCCTGATAAGTGGGTTTCCGTTGTCAGAGTAAAAACTAGAACTCATGTTATAAATATTGCCGTTTGAATAATCACCAACCACATGAGTATTAAAAGCAAAGGCATAACAATTTGATAAATGCCTGCCAAAAATACCTTGATTTGAATAAGCTCTTTCATGCCATAAACTAGAGGCTAGGTCATAAACCCAGGTTGCATTTCCTGTAGGAAAAGTTAGCACATAAAATTGATGTCCATTTTCTTGGTACGCATATGCAATAGCGTCGCTCATTGTGGAATAGCTTTGAATAGCAAGCTCCACAGCTTGAGTGCTAATTCTTTGTGGAGTATAACCATTCGCCATGTATACAACACCAGATCCGGTTTGATCTTTGCCTAGCCAAAATATAGTGTTTGCCATTTTTACAGAGCTAAGAGATGCAGCACATCCAATATGGCTAAGAGATCCTTGAACGTATTGAAATGGATTTAAGTTATTACCACTATCAAACCAGACTTCACTTGTTTGATCACCGAGTAACCATAAGTTTCTATTTGAACAAAGTTGAGAAACAATATTGTCAGTGAATCCGTTTTTTTGAGTGAGTGCTGGAGCTCCGAAGGTCACAGCGTTTAAGTCTGATAAATAAAAAGCAGTGGAATTTGGCTTTGCAAATATAAAATAACCATCTTGAAAAGACACCTGATTTGATCCAAGCCAATTTGCGTCGGTTATTAGTGATATTGTGTTTGGCGGCGATGAAAAACTAGAATAGAAAATTGGCCCAGTTCCAGGCCCTGCGCCCAAGGCTAAAGAACCACTAGTTTGTGGTGCGCCCGTACCACTTGCAACTAAGCTTGTGGCCGACGATGTAAGTTGATTGACTACGGTAAAAGTCTGACCATTATTTGTAAAAGTCGTGCCTACTGAAGCGGTATTTCCAGAGGTTATTGTAAAAACATATGCCCCAACTGGAACAGTAGTCGTGGGAATTGTAATGTAATAACCATTTGCACCGTCAACGACTACTAGTTGAATGCCATTGTCGGCAATTGAAACTGGACCACTAACAGTTTGTAAGGTCCCAACACTTGTGGCCACATAACTAGAACTAATGCTAAAAAGTTGATTGCCGGCGACTGCGTATAAAAGGCCCGTTGATGTATACCATAAAGCTCTTACAGGGCCAGTACTAAGCGTGCAAAGAAGTGATAGCCCGGGAGTTCCAATAAGTGTAGCAACTTCGTGTTCTTTCCCAGTTTGTCCTAGTTCATTCATTTCTGGATATAGATTTATGGACCTTTGGCATTCATAATTGACAGACGAAAGAGTATAACTTGGTCCTATGAAGCCTGGGAATCTCATTTCTTCTTTCCATTTTTTCTAACAACTAAATGATTTAGGACTTCACCCCAATATATTTTACCGTGGTGACTGCTGATTTTTTTTAAAAGGTTCTCGACATCTTCAATTGATCTACCACGAAGAGCACGCCAATAAACTTTAGACATCTCCAGCGTGTCAATCAACTATTCCCCCGTAAACCAGTTCCAAGTAGACTTCTTAGGCAACACGCCCGGGTCAATTCCTAGTAAAGTTATAGGGCTATTCATTCTCTTGATTGAGGCCTTACTCTCAACAGCGTTTTCAATAACAACTGGATCAAGTTGGCGTCCATATTCTGGAGCTAATTCAATGCCAAGGTTGTACCTCAAAGCCCTTAGATATCCTGGTGGTACCGAAAGTGAAGTTGTTAAAGTGGCTATGCTTGAGAGAGGTTTCCACGACCAAACGATAACATTTCCAGCTACGCTTGGAATTGGCCAGAAATTCAATTTCACATAAGGGTATAGATATTGCGGCCACATTCTTGTCGGTAAGTTAGAGGTTATGGTTTTTATTGAAATCGCAGCCCATTGATCTTGATTCAATATTTCAATTGGAATCTCAAGAGTCGTGCTACCTGAGACTTGTTGCCAATTAATATTCTCAATCTTTTGTGGCCTTGCCGTATTAAAGTCAGGAGCCCCAGTACCCATTTGATAGGTCTGTTGATTTACTACCAAGGCCAGAGATTCAGATATCTTTGCTGGTATTAAAAGGTTTTGAGTGCTCCAAGTATCTAGCATTTGATTGAGTGATGCTAAAGCATCATTTGCTTCGTCATTACTTACGGTTTCACCAGAGGCTAAAACCCCAATGAGACGAAGCGAACTATTAATTAGATCAAGGCCAGTCATTATTTAACTTTCTTAAGTTGTTTTTTTACTTCCTTATGGCCATCAACGACAACTTCCTCAATCTTTGGTTCTACTTTTTCAAGTTTATGAGAGGGATGAAAACCCCAATCATCTCCTAAAGCTTCAAACTCTTCATCGCTATGAACAATCTTTGAATGCAATTTTAGTGAAGCCTCGGTTGCCTTATCAGCTTCAAAGTCCTTATGGTAAACCGATACTGGGTACGTGTGGGATTTCATGATTTTCAATTCCTCTCTCTTTTTGTAACATTAGTTTTTTTGCAATATTCTGCGGTTGTGATTTAAGCCAGTTTCCAATGTGACCCTTGTACGGAGTTGGTAAAGAGCCCCAATGAGTGAGCTCTATCTCTGGGTCTAGGTAAACGGTGCCTCCCATGGCGTTCCATTCCTTACAAAACATGAAGTCTTCGCCCCAAAGTACACCGTCAATTATTGGAAATTGGAAATAGACGGTCGATTTAAGACCGAAGTTTTTCATTATTCTTTCTGGATATTTCTCATCAAACTTTTTGAACACTTCTCTCGATAGGCAAATAAACCCAAATGGAAGCTTTTCAACTTTCAAAAGCCCATTTGAATCAGCCCACATGTCACCTTTTTTAAAATCAATAGGGTAAGATTCTGTTTCCTGTTTATGCCTATAACACCCGCCTACAACGTCAACAGGCTTTAACGCCAGTTGAATGATTGCACCAGGGTTAAAGGTAACGTCTGAATCAAGGAAAACAATCTTGTCACAGTCTGATTTTAGAAAGTCTGCAACAAGAAAGTTTCTCCCGTCTGCAATTCCACCAGACGAAGGATAAAGATCAAATTGAATATTGACGCCAACCTTGAGCGAGATCGCATGCTCTTCCATTAGACATTTAACAACGTTGAAATCGAGTTTGTTATCCCGCCCAGGGATGGCGACAAATATTTTCATACTATTTAAAAATTCCTAACGTGCGAAGGTTAGCCAAAATTCCATTGATAGCTGCTGCGCAGGTAGAAATCCCATTAACAACAAGGGCACTGTTATATGTGCTTGTTAACGCTTGAATTCCGGTACCAGCTGCGGCAGTTCCACCACTTGAATCAGTCAATGCTGTATAAGTAGTGATTTGCGCAACAGGTGCGGTTCCATAGAATCCAATTAAATCAGTGGCAGATTGTCCGTAAACAATCCCGCCACTTGAAGCACCATCGCCTACTAGCGAGTTGGTATTTGTTTCAGTTTGCATACCCATAAATCTCCTTTAAAAGTTTAGTTTAAAAAGGGGCGCCCACTATTGAGCGCCTCAGTTCAAAAATCAATTACCCTTGAACGCGACAAGCGAGTTCAGGATAAACCGCTTGCCATCCGTACAGAATATCCATTCTGCAAGGCCAGATATCGTTCACGATATCGTAGGCACGAACCACACGAATTGAAATCCCAGCTTCTTTATCAGAAACCCTAGCTGCCATGTCAGTTCCACCAGGGAGTGGCAAATCTGCCATTCCAAGAACGAATGCATCTTTATGGAATGCAATGTTGTTTGGAGAAACGTAATTGGTGTAGGTCGATGCAGCTCCGAAAGTAAGAACGGCAGAACCAGCGGCAACAGAGGTATTAACATTCTGATAAGGCCCACTGGTTACAATTGACGGGCTTATAGGAATCGTTGCATTGGTGCTAGTTGAACTTACGGCGGCAGTTACCAAGAATTGCTTCAATGCTCCAGTGCTTTGGAATGAAACAGGGTTTACTGCATAAACGTTTGCAAACGTTACGATGTCACCAGGCAACAAAACGTTTGTTACACCAGAAGCCCATGCGCTGGTGATAATGTTAGCTCCAACTTGTCCAGCTGCAGCGTTTGCAGTAGGAGTGCTAGAAGCAACAGCACCAATGGTGTGGGATTGAACGTTCTGGTCCATTACCCATTTAAAGCCAGCGGCTTTTCCCATGTAACCTTTTGAATATTGCTCAGACAATGCACCAGAATCTTGAAACAAAGCCTTTAAGCCATCGACCATTGCAGCTTCAGCAGCGGGGTTAACGCATAAAGTGAGATTGTCATCAACTGGGCAAGCATTCTCCATTAGCTTTTGACGGGCTTGCAAAGCTAAGAGCAAAGTTGCAGGAGTTGTTTGTGGAACTCCAACGAAATTAGAAACGTTGGTGTTGATCATGGTGTGACCATCATAATCAATTTGATTACAAAGAGCATTTACAGCAGGTTGCAAATAACGTCCACCAAACTCATCAACGCTTAATTCCATATCTTTTGAAGAGAATTGGAAGTCAACGTGAGCTTGAGTGTTTAGGGTTAGAGCAACACTTTGATCGGCAATGTCTTGAAGTGACAAAGCTTGACCTTTGGTTACTGTGTAACGAACTGGTTTACGGATATTGATAACGCTACCAATTTTAGCTCCAGAGATAGCAAAATTTTCGTCGTATTGACGGTTAACATGTTTTGCTAGTCCAAGATTGTTCTTAAGAATTCTCGCTGACTCCTTGGTGATCATCGAGATGTTTAAAAGTGAGTTACCGGCCATTTTCAGTTTCCTTTAAAGTTATGCAAACTTCTCTAGGCCCGTTTAGATGATTCTTTTCTCCACGCTTCATATTCACGCATAGTCATATCATCACGATAACCTTTGGTTACCGCACCGCCTTTAGCTCTGACGGTTTTAACGGGCTCTGGAACTTTGCTTTTTAGTTTAGTTTCAGTAGAAGTCTTAGAAGGTTTTGCAATACGAGCTTCGATTTTACCAAGAGCCTTTGCAGCGTTAAGCGGAGTCATACCGCAAATAGTTTTAAATTCCTTTGGATCATCAATAAGCGCTTGCATGAGTTCTGGACCAATATCAGAGTTGACGATAACCTCACGAACTGTCAGAGACAGATTTTGTGCTCCAACTTCTTTAAGGGCATCGTTCCAATTTTCTTCAAAGTCTTCATTGGTCTTTTTGTACTCATCAACGCGCTCACCATGCTTAGAGAATTTAGTTTGCATCTCTTTGTTCGCTGATTCTTGCAAAGCCTTTTGTTTCTCTGCCAGAAGTTCTTGTTGAACCTCCCAGCGGATTAGGGCCTTATCGTATTCACGAACAGTGGCAAAATCGTTTTCTTTTGGCATTCCCGTCAAATCTTGTTTAACCTCGGTCTTTGCTTCAGCGGCTACAGACTTCTTTTGCACCTCTTGGCGCAAATAGTTTAGCTCCATATCCTTAGCTGTTACTTCAGACCTAAGTCTTTCGATCTTCTTTTGGAATCCACCTTTTTTCTTAGGTTTAGCTTCGTTTTTTGCTTCTAAGTCTTCTTTAATTTCGTCTTCATCTTCTTTAATTTCGTCTTCAGTTTTCTCAATCTCTTCGATTTCTTCTTCTTCGATTTCGTTTTCAATTGGAACCTCTTCTGAAGGTTTTTTATCATCAACTGGTTTGTTAGTTGCCAGGTCGCCCATTGCGGCGGCCACAGCCTCAGGTGAATCAGTTGGTGATACGATTACGATACTCATTGTGGTGCTCCTTGCGCAGCGTTTCCGCCAGCATTGGGTTGATCGGGTTGTGGTTGTCCAGCCTGTTGGCCAGCTCCACCATTTTGTATTTGATTTGTTTGGGCATCGAGCGCGAGCTGCCTATCAATATGGTCTTGCTCAGCCTGGAATATCAACGCCGCATCTTTTTGGTCATGCTTCATAAGCTCTATTGCAAGTGCAGTCTTTTGTTCCATTGCGACGATTCGCTCTTTGGATTGAATGTCTAATATCTTGGTGCTAATGGTTTGTTGGTCAATTTTGGCTTGTTGAGTGAGTTGAGCAATCATATCGCCCATATGTTTCATTTGGGCTTGAATTTGTGGAGGTATTGGGGCTTGTTCTTTTCCATCGTCTGCTAGTTGAGGCGGTAACATTTTCTTCAAACGATCGGCAATCTCTGTTGAACCTTCCCAGTCCATATTGCGAACGAGTAAATCCATAGCGAATTGCATTGACTGAGGCATTGAACGAGATAAATCAAGCATTGAGGCGACAGCTTCTTGACGCTTGGTTTGATATCCAGGTCCAGTGCTAACAGTGCAATCATAAGTCCCAGAATCTAGAAAGTGAGACTTTGAAACGCCTTTTTCTTGGAATATCTGATTAATCTTTTCAATTTTAACTGTCCCGTCATCGCCTATAACTCTAACGGCTTGAGCACTATCATAAACTTGGGGAATCCAATTAAGCATGACGCGGCCAGCGTGACGTAAAGACCTTGAGAGATTGTCTATGTAATGGAAATTCCCAGTCTGAGCTTGTGAGTTCCTGCGTTGAATTGCAACGCCTGATTCTGAGTTACTTCTCTTCCCTAAAGTATCGTCGTAAATGCCAGTCGTACCCTTCATATCATCAATGCACTGAGACCTTGCTTGAGTGATGGCCATGATTGGAGGTTCAACGACATTTCTTTGAGGTGGAGGTGACGGTTGACCGCCAAGGGACTTAACCTTGTATTCTAGGAATGCATGATTCTTAGTGTTGGCAGTTTTCCATTGTTGCTCGTATCCTTCAAATTGCCCCTCGGCACCGATGTAAGGTGACTTAGGAGCAAGGGCAATTGTTTCGGTCTCAGCGGAGGCCCAGTAATTGTACATTCTTTGAGGATCTTTTGCGTGACGGATAATGCCTGATAAAACCCTTTTACCGTCGACTATTTCCTCTTCACCGATAACAGGGATTATAGGAATCCATTCGCCTAAGATTTCAGTCTCTTCTAAGATGTCTATTCCATTGATCTTGGCCCATTTAACTTTTGAGACCATTGTGGTTCGCTCAGACGTTACCCTTACACCTTCAGGTAAACCCATCATGCCGTCTTTCCAGTCTTTAAAGTCTGGTAGGCCCATGATGTCTTCTTTTTCTTCCACTGAGCCATCACTCAAAAGGCATATGTCGCATTCTTCATAGGTTTTGTAATAGTACTCGGCAATGCGAACTGAGTCAGTTCTTACCCAACTTGAGGAAAGACTGCCCATGCTTCCCCAGTCAGACATTTGGGATAGTTTTGCATCAGGATATTTTGCCTTAAACTCATCTTTTGAGATGTCCTCAAATACGAAACCCCATTCCATGTCTGAACCATCAGGCTCTTGATAAAAAGGGTCTGTATAAACTGAAAACCTGTCTTTAATGAGTTTGACTCTGATTTCTTGTTGAAAGGACATGGCGTTAACGTAATCAGTTATGATTCTGAAATATCCTATGCCCTTACTTGTCGCAGCTTCGAAGGCTGTGTCGTAAGCAACGTCTGCGTGAGACGCATATTCAATGTGTCTGATTATTCCTTGTAAGATTTTAGAAGTGTCTGAGTCGGCTTCTTCATCTACAGGATTGACCTTGATTGAGGGTCTGTTTTGGCGCTGGTCATTTGTGATTTGTCTAACGAACTGTGGTATGCGATTGATGGTTAAACATGGCCTTTGTTCAAGTAATCTTTGAGATTTGATATCAACGGGCCATTGATCGCCTATCATAAACTTGGCGTCTTCTACTTCGTCTTGCCTCGTTTGTTCTTCATACTCCGCTGCCAGGTTAAACCGATGTCTCGCAACGCTTAGAAATTCTTCGTCGGTTAGTTCTTCATTTCGGGTAAGTTTTGTTGATAGTTTATTATCGTCGGTCTCTAAATCGTCTGCCATACTTCAGAGTGTCGGTTAATGTATGTAAAAATTACAACTAAAAAAGGTCGAGTAGACTTATTACTAGACGCGATGTATAAGCCACTAATGAAAAAGAAAACCAGAAGAGTTGTAAGAGTAAGTAGAAAAATGGAAATTGATGAAAAATTCTATGAAATTTCAACACGACTTCTATCGCATGATAGTCTTTTGTCAGGAATGACAGCAAGAATAATTGGACTAGAAAGGCTTGTAGCCATCGTTCAGTCTGATTTACGTGCTAGAGTTACCTATTTAGAACCACCGCAAAATGTGACACCAAAAATTACTTACGAGGGGTTAGCTAAGGAATGTACTAAAATGCTTATTCGTGTTTTAAATAAGATTTGAACACTCACCCCATCCAGCTTCCGTTACCCCCTGGACTTACTAATTGAATGACATTTTTCTTCTCTGTTGGTTTTGTCTTAGCACGATCAAGTCCTGACATTATTAAATAACGTGTCGCGTCCATTAAGTGATCGTTCTCTTTTACAACTTGCCCCTTTTCATCACGCCGATAAAGCCTAAATTCTGTGCGCCAATTGTTTAAGCTTTGAAAAACTTTAAGCCTTCCACTTGAAAGCCTTTCCCAAACAGCATAGATACCAGCTTCCCGAGCATTGTCTGCGGTCTCAAGATCTAGGCCTAACCCCTTATAGGTTTCTAGCATCTGAAGCCCATCGTGTTGCGCTCGCCCCCTGGAAGCTGGATCTATGACACCAGGAATCCACGGCCCACGGGCTTTTATTGCCTGCGCATGAATACTTGGTTCGGCCTGCCCTCTATAGTGCTCGCCGTATAAATATACAATATCGTTTTCTCTATTCCATGCTGCCCATACTGCGGCCGTTCTAGACCAACCAATATCAAGACCAAAACATCTTGGCCAATGGACTGGTATTTCCATGTCAGGTACCACAACGTCTGCTTCGACTACTGGATAGATGGCCCCTGAGCCCAATTGAGGAATACCTTTAGACCTAGCATCTCTTTGAAATGGTGGAAGAGACGCGAGCATTGATTTCTTCTGTTCTTCAGAAAGATGCGGGATATCATCCCAACCAATTTGAAGACAGAATTTACTCATTCGCTCATCGCCAATTCTGGCATAAATAATAGAACAACGTCTGACATACCAGACATAGGTGTGAACGTTGCAATCATAAGCCCGTTAGTTGTCATAAGCCTTGTTAGACACTCAAAATAGATGTCCTTATTTGGTTCTTCATCGAGTGAAATGCCATGCTTCGCAGTCCCTTGAAACTTCTCACGTCCTTGATCATAAGATTTGAAGGCAAGAGTGCTAACGCCTCCACTTGAATGCTTAATATTAACCGTGTCTATTGCGTCTGCTAGGCCCCTACGAGATGAACAATCAATAATGTTTTCCTTTGGTACCATTCCCGTTCCAAGGTCGCCCATTGGCCCCATTAAAGCGAATTGCAGGATATTCCTAGTTGTCTCTCCGGTATTACTCGCAGCCCACCAATCAACTGGATGATCAAACCGTTTACCTTCCCACCAATGCGGGTAATGACCAATCAAGTGAAGTGACGTTTCAAAACAACTCATGGTCGTTTTCCCACAGCGATTGCCCGCGATTGCGGCGCGCTCTTGATGAATGGCGCCGGCCGCGAAAAACTGCGTATGTTTTGAATAGAGTTCGCGCCTTAAAGGACCTTCGTCGGTGTAATAACTGTGAAGCTTCTCGCCCTTCTCGCGCCTAGCAAGTTCTTCCCTAATCTTAATCCGCTCGGCAAGTTCTTCATCACTATTCATTCAATGCTTTATGGGCAATACATGGCCCACATTTACATTCACCAAAATGAGTACCGTAAACGCATGGACCCTCAATCTCTCTCAAGGCGTTCGTATACCTTGCCAATTGTTCCATGAGTTCAAGGAGTTTATTTTGATTGGTTTGAACTAAGACCTTATGAAGTGGTTTAGATAACTGGTTGTTCAATTTGATACCTTTCCCCTTTGTCTGCCATTTCTTGTACGACGGGCAATAGTTTATCAAAGTCAGGCTTTATGACTTCATATTCCGCGTGACTTATCATAGCCCCAAGCTTGTCATCATGGCAGTTCTTAAACTTTCGTCCAGACCCACAAAAGCATGAAAGATTCCTTGGCCATTTAACGAACGGATTTGCGACCATTTCTTTTGTGTCATTTTTCTCATGGATATTTACTCTGCTGTAACCTTTATCAATTGGCTTGGTTGCACTATAAAGATGCCTTCCAACATGATCTACGATTGCTTTAGTCTGAAAATAGATCTTATGTCCTGCCTTTTGAACCAAGTCACAAAAGCCCCAATCTTCAGTATCAAGGCCACCGTGCTCATTTATGCCCATCGGGAAAAACATCGTTTCGTCCTGCATGTCACCTAAGAGTGGATCGCGCCCGGGGTTATATTTCTTGCATAATGGTTCGATGTCCTTGAACACCGAAACGTCAATGCAAAGGAAACCTGTTGGGATTCTATGCACCTCAACCTCACCGTTTTCATCCATATGGGTTTCGAGGTACTTTGAAGGGTCCTGTTCATACTCTTGAACGTCTGTCATTAATGGTTGAAAGTTAAGTTTTATTGGGAATACTTTGTAGGGATAACTTCCACCTACAATCTTATGTTTAGAGTGTATGATCTCCATGACTTCTGGACCATCCCAAGAGATGTCTGCATCTATGAAAAAGAGCTTATCAAATCCGTTATTGATGGCGTAGTGCGCGCATCTATTTCGGGCCTGGGAGATGAAGTTTTTCGTCTCATGGATTTCGCCGAAGCCTATCTTTTCCCTTAGCAGAAAGGGAAGTGTACGCATCATGCTTTGATGATAAGCGGCGGGGAAGGAACCATCAAATATCGGCGTTGCAAAACAAACCTTCACTTTACGATCTCTTGAGATTCAAAATAAGCTTGTTTGATTTTCATGATTTCCATATCGAATGCATCGATTGCCCTTCTAACGGCCTCTTTACAAGCATCCGATGATCTAAAGCCCATAACGGGTGTTTCAATTTTAGCCACTAAACAATCTCGAGTAATGTCATAAACCATGACTCCACATGTTTCATTACCTCTAAAATCATATGTTCCAAATTTGATCACTTATCCCCTTTCTCTAGCTCTTTGAGCCTAGCCCTTAGTTCGTCTGTGCTTTTGTCTGCGTAAGTATTGTGGTTTAGGTTTAGATTTTCAACCTTATCCGACATACCAAGCATATTCTTCGAAAGCCATATCAGCATTGTATTGTCGCCGGATAGTGCTTTCTCAATCATTTTACGTTTTATAGACATTCGCGTATGGACGGCCCTTTTGTCACGGAATGACGCAAATGTTTCTTGGAACTTTTCTTTAACGAATCGTTCAATAACGTCATGAGAGCAACGAAAAAAGTCTGCCGTCTCTTGAATTGAAGGGGAAAGTTTCATCATGGATTCAAGTTGGTCTAGGTCAATCGCAATCTTTGGCCTGCCCATTTTAGCCATCGATCAGCTCAGCCTTTTTACCCGTGTATTTCTCCCAACGTGCGACGATAACATCGCAGTAGTGCGGGTCAGTAAAAACCATGTCGGCCTTCTCACCATTCATTCCTTCCACTTTAAGAATGCCATACTCTTTTCCAGGAAAAGTTTGTCCGGTCCATAACCAACAACCTGTATTTGGTTCAGGAATGGAATTAGAAAGTATCAATGATTTCAAGCCGTACCCCCTTTTACTTATATTATATCGGTGATTTGTGTGGAAAGGTCAAGTGCAGGGCCCCTGAGCCCCCGAAAGGGCCCAAGAGTTTCAACTCAGACTGAGGCTTTGAGTGAACTCATTACTTATTAGAGTTTTTGACTGAAGTCTAGAAATAAAAACCCCCGGCATCATTACCAGGGGGCTGAGGAATCGACTTGGTGATATTATTTTAGCGATTTTTTTGGTTTTGGAACAAGTCTGGTTTTTCTCAAAGGATGTTCTGGAAGAGCGTTTAGTTTTTTCCTAAATCTTTGGAACTTGTTTTTATGGAAGATGGCGGCGGCTTTTGCTTTGACAAGGCAACACTCGTCGCACCTACATTTTCGTGTAGAATACGCATAGATGGTTCCATGCTTAATTGGCAGTTTTTTCATAAGGTTGATTCCGACGTGGAATCATATGAAAGTTCAATATTCCCAACCATTGTAATCAATAAAATAGCTGGTGCCGGTCGTGGTAAGGTTCGAGCATGAAATTGCAAATGAGCTAGAGACCACTATTGGCGTTTCAGGAGTTACTACCACTCGGTCAATTTCTGAGGTGGTTGTATTTGTTAGGTTAAAGGTCGCAACTGTTGTGCCTGTTGGAATCTGCAAAGAGCATGATCCAATTTTAGTTGCCGAAGCTGATATTATATTAAAAAAACCTTCCATGCTGAAGGAGTTTAGGTAAAAGTTCTTTCCTCCAGTTTCAGTACGGGAAACAATGTTTTGCGCAGCAACCACTGCCGTTCCAACCGTTCCACCCGCGTTGATATAGGTGGCATTTGGTAGAAGAAACTTTTCACCTAAGCTGATTCCCGCATTAGCGAAAGAGCTAACAAGCAGGATAGCTAAAATCAATGATTTCATTAGTATTCCCAACCGTTATAGGTCGCGCCCCAATAGGTCGTGGTTGCCGTATTGTTCACGCATTGAACTGCAAAAGAATTTGAGATAACAATAGGCGTGGCAGGTGCGATAACGATTCTATCAACTTTTGAGGTGGTTGGGTTATTGAAATTATAAGTGGCTACGGTGGTACCCACGGGTATTTGCAAAGAACAATACCCTAGTCTAGTTGCTGTGGAAGAAATAACCGGGAAAAACCCTTCAAGAGTAAGTGAGTTTAGGTAAAAATTGGTTACGCCGTTTTCTGTGCGAGAAACAACTGTCTTTCCTTGATTTAGAGGGGCTAGAGTTGCGACGGTAGCACCGGCGTTAATATAGGCAACGTTTGGCAAAAGGAACTTCTCGCCAAGTGTGATGCCTGCCGAAGCAAAAGATCCAATAAATAACAGGCTTAGGAATGCGAGAAATTTCTTCACAAATCAAGTATTGGTCGACTCAAATAGGAAGGTCAAGTGTTTTAGTGGGCGCCACCATATTTTCGTCTTTGTTCATCAAAACGTTTTACCACGGCGGTCAAAAAGATCTCATCAAACTTTTCCGAATCTGTTTCTTGGGTATCTACAACTAATGCCCGAAGGTCTCCAGTATTGGTTGCAAGAGCTGTGAGGCAACTTACTAGAACTTCTTTGTACAATTGTGCGCTGAATTTAAGCATATGGGCACCGAGCAACTCTTTGATGGCGTTTGCCAGGACTGTCGTTTCTTTATCAAGATCCAACTCGATGGCTTCCATGTATTAAGTCAAACACAGTGGCTATTAAACGCAAGGGGTTATTTTGGCTGGAACGGTAGGAGTCGAACCTACGACCACAAAATTAACAGTTTTGTGCTCTACCAACTGAGCTACGTTCCAATATTCGATTCGCGAGACGAATTACTTTTCTAACCACATTTTCTCTAAGATTTGTACTTCTTCTATTGTTAAGTTATCAATCCATGCCAGCAATCTTTTACATTCATCCTCTGGGACCATATAGGGTAGTTTTAAGACTTTATTTTTTGGCCAATCCTTTTCATTCCGCGAGCTCCAAGCGTCACGGCATAAAGTCCATGCTTCTTTGAAGTTCATTTGAACCTTCCAGTCCGAGATGGAGGCGCACAAAAAAACCTATCTCCATCATAATAAGATTGAACCAACAAATTCTTTGCCCATTTCCGTTTTCCACATTCATAGCACCACAAAAGTTTTCTTGGCTTAAACCTGACTCTAAACCCAGCGTCACATTTGTATGAGGTGGCCTTTTGTAATTTCTCGGTGAAAATGTGCATTATGCGGGCCTCCAACTGGGAATCACTTTTTAGTCTTTCCATTTCGTTATCTGTATAATAAAGCAAGGTCTTTTTTATACATCATCTCTTTTTCTATATCCCATTACGATCAGGGCTTCTCTAGCTTCATCACCATCTTCGCCAACAAATCCAGAGGCATAAAGCCCCAAAGCTTTAATCCCAGGCTCAAGTTTAACCTTTAGTTCCTCTTCTACTATTTGTTGTAGCTCGTATAAATATTCATCATGATCGTGTTTGCCCTGTTGCGCTTCCCACCGATCTAGTCTCTTGAATATTTGTCTCCAGTTAATCATTTATTCCTCCTGGCGGAATATAACTATCAATGTATCGCCTAAGACCGCCGAGCATGTTTTCACCGATAATCGATTCAAGTTCTTCTTTATGGTCCATTTTTAACTTTCCTTATTTCATAGCTTCTCATAACGCATTATTCCTTAGCTTCCGGATGCGAGTCACTCTTCACCTGCCAACTGTTTCCTGAAGAAAGCTTGTATTGCATCATTTAGCCATGCCTGATGCTTCTCATCGCCATGTTTTATCTCGCTAAATAATTTCTCGCCTATTCCTTCCCAATCAATCGGCACGACTTCGCGGACGTGAATGTAATTAGGATTATTTGATCTTCTCGTCATCTCAACTAAATTGTCGGCCAATTCTTTTGAATCAACAACACCTGGAAGTGTGAACCCATCTAATGTTAAAATCCAAAACTCTCTTGGCTTCATCTTAGTCAGTAATCTCTCTAATCACTACGCCTATGGTAATGCTGGCCGCCATAATTAAAAACCCGGTAACACCTTTTAAGTTCGAGAAGCCAATCAATACTCCACCAATAACCATTATCAACACTTCCATAACGCTTTGCCTCGTAGTGTCCCCATAGTAATCATCTGGAACTATTCATTTCTTTCCCGTTCTAAAATGTTTTGTCCATAATGATCTATCCATTCTTTACATTCGTTTTCCCATTTGATTGGGAGTGTTCCGCCAAATATATTTAAAATCGATCCAAAAATGTCTTTGGCTGCCGAAAGTGCTTTTTTTCTTTCACAGTTCGCACAGAAAAATCCCCTGTCTTTATCAAAAAACCATTGGACTCCTTCACATGTAGCGCAATAGACTTGACTCATAACCCTCGATTTGTAACTGGAATCATTCTTGATTTTCTTTTTTAATTGCCATGGCCTTTTTAGCAAAGAAACAGGCTTCTTCTAACTTGGTGGCCGTTAACGAAAGTTCTCGGCCAGGTTCACCAATCTTTTTGCACCAGTCTAATAGCTCATCGAATTTACCAGCCATTTCTCTTGCATATGATTTACCTTGATCATTCAACATGTGGACTTCAAATTCTTTGCTCATTGTGACTCTCCTTGTATTTTGTTAAACATCTTTCACAAGTTACTTTTTTAATGTCGGTTGTGGCCTTATATGCCAGCGTTTTGTTATAAACCTTACAAATCGGAAGCACCTCGATACGATCTCCAAATTTCAATCGACCCCATTTATGAATTTTCTTCATATTCCCTTCCGCCACGGAATCATTCTTCAACCTCTGCCTCAGCTTCGCCTATTGGTATTTTGTTTAAATTAATATTCAATATTTTGGCTAAACGAACTGCCTGCCATAAGAATATTTTTTGCTTTCCATTTTCAATGTGGAAAATATTCACTCTGCTCATGCCGAGAAGGTCTGCTAAATCTTCACAACTCATGCCACGGCCTTTTCTTCTCTGCATAACCTTTGCTGCAAACCATTTGTCACTTTCAGTCATATTGCTCGACTCCACCCTGGAATCATCCTATTACGTGTCCTCTGCATTGGCCAAATGGCAAGTGACAATATTGGCATGCCCACCAGGGATATTTCATAACTTCCTATTTGGTTAAAGACTCGTTTCCAACATTTAAGATATCTTGCTGATCGCTAAGTGTTTCAACGCACTCAGTGTGAGTACACATCATTTTAGCAAACTCAAAACCAGCGAGAAAAACTTCTGTCATGCTGAAAACCCCATCACCTGAATTGTTTAATTCTTTGTTTTTGATAACCCAATCTTCAGCCCATTGTTGTTTTTGTGTCATAAGCTCCTATTTATTTTCGAATTTGGTTAAATTCAATTCAGCGACAACTCTAATTAATTGAGCTACCGACCTTTGTTGTTCCAATAAATTGCGCTCTAATATTTTCCATAAAAACTGCCTTCGTTCTTTTCTTGTCGTCTTTTTCTTAACAAGCTTCTTCATATAAATCCTATTTGGTTAAATTGTTCCACAAAACAGGCCACAAGAAATCTCTGTTTCTTCATAGCGCCCAACGCCCGATTTTAATTCATCTAGGTAAAGTCTTGTCTTTTGTTTCCCGTCTGTCCGGTCTCTAAGAATAGTTATACCAAGCTTGCGCTCCATTTTAGCCATTCGTTCAAAGACCTCGGGAAAGTCCCGCCTAATCTTGTTCCAGTAACCAGCGCCGCCCTTTACACAACCTATGCAATTATTGTTTTTATATCCCATTTTATACATTTCTGGGATTGCTATTTTAGCATCCGAAAGCCATTCAAAGCATTGCATTTTTGTAAGTTTAGAATCAATCAGAGGGAACTCAACATCTACTTCTGGATTGTTATCTTTAAACCTCAAAGCCCGATGCGTTTCATCAATATCAAATCCAAATAATTGCAAATCATCAGGTCTTTCAAAATCATTTCTTACTTTCTTTTTTAATTCGGTAGTGCATTTAGCTCCGCGTGGGCCAACAAGATAACCGCTATCAAAGACTTCCCATATATTCGTGTATTTTTCTGACTTCAATACGAGAATTGATTTATCAAACCATTTCTCACAATCCTTGATAAAACGCTTATTATCTAAATGCTCACTTCCAGTGTCACAATAGACGGGAAGTAGGTTGGGATATTTCTCAAAGGCAAGTTTAGTCGCTACTGCCGAAGCAGCTCCACAACTAAACCATGAAATAACCCTATTATTCATTCACTTCCTATTTGGACTCGAAGTCCCATGTTAGTTTCGTTCTAAAGCCCATTCTGCAAAAATACCGTAATAGAAATTTTACATAGTTGTGTCCCATATGGAATCACTTCATTGCCACAATGGGTTGTGTTCTCTTTAAAATATACATTTGTGCATTGTTTGTTTGATAAATATCAAGTTGATGAAAATGCAAATTAACAAACGCATCAATGGCAAGCTTAGGCCTGTAATTGTCTCTGGTGTCTACGTGCCATAAATAGTCATCTATTATCATGGTGCCACCTTTTTTAAGGAGCCTGAAAGCTAGTGTGGCGTCTAAAAGCGTGTCAGTTGTTTCATGTGACCCATCAACGTAAATAAAATCAAAATAGTCCCGATAGCCAGAAGAGAGAAGTTTTGATAGTTCCAAATCAGAGGAGCCCTTGTGGACGTGTAAATCAATTTTATGCTTCGAGTTTTCTATAACTATTTGAGTGTTTAAAATAAACCTTTTCTCAACTTCGCTCATTGTCACTTCGCTGGCCAGTCTCTTGCTTACCTGATCTTCGCCACCGCCCCATGTGTCTATTGCGTGAACTTCGAGGTCTGAATCTTTGCCAAGAAGTTCAATCAAGTAACAAAGAGACCTGCCTTCGTAAGATCCTATCTCAAGAATCTTATTAATTTTTAAAGTTGGGATCAGTTTGTCCCATATTATTTTTGCATTTTGGTTGAACCAATCGTTCGAAAAGATCATTTTAAATTTACTCCAATAAAAATACCAAGAGACACAAACCCGAAACAAAAAGATAAAGCGCAAGCGCAGTCCCAGAGTCCATTTGAGAATAAAGGTGTTCTAAGAATTGAAGGCTCATCGTCAGATAAAGGTCCATGCTGATATTCCGGTTTATAAGTGTTGGTCCTTGGATCAATAAGAGGAATCGGCGGAATTACATTATCAATTCCCTTTATCTTTTCGGCCGTTTCCCTAGCTAAAATTCTAATATTGGTATTTGATTTTTCACTGTGCCTTGGTCTTATTTTCTTTTTCATTTTTCTATTATCCATATGTTCCCAACAGCTTTTTTTACAAGCCATGGTGAGCAGGAGAAAAGCTTCGCCGTACCAGTAAAGCTTTTGGTTTCAAGGAAAGAGGCCTTAAGAGCCTCAGGGTCTGGCTTAATACATTCATTTTCTTTTCCCAAGTTTCTTCTTCGGAAATAATGCGGGTAATATTTCTTCATCGCATCTTCTACTACGCTCCTAGAACAACCAAACAGTTTAGCCGTTTTACGAGTGCTTTTGCTTTTATTAATCATGTGAGCATCGGCTATTGCTTTATGGTTATATTTTTTATGTCTACCGTAAAAAACTCCGCGAGCCTTCGCTGCTTCAATCCCTTCTCTATGGTTTTGTTTTATCTCTTCCGGAGTAAGTTTTACTTTGTGCCCACAAGTCGGGCAATGCTTCTCAATCATGAGTGCAAAAACCTTACGTGACCAATGCTAACGCCTTGAACTAAACAAACTATCAAAATTATAACCAGGGCTATCTCGGCTACAATTTTAAAAGTTGGAACCCATTTAGCTTCTGGAGAAGCTGGGAAAACTTTAACCAAGTGAATTAATAATGCGAAAACCAACACCAAAACTATCAATGATACTAAATCCATAAAACTCCTTTTGTTATTTCGATTCCTTTAATACGGTTGCTAAATCATCGTCATTTGTTCTTACATAATTTTCCATGGCCACTGCCATAGAGATCCTTCTCGTCTTGCAAACCAATGCTGGTGTGAGTTTGGGGTTTTTAAAATCTAGGCTTAACCTATACCTTCTTAGGTCATGGAATCCACCTTTTTTAACACCTGCACGCTCTTTTATTTTGTTAAATGGAAACTGTTGAGTTATCAAATGTTTCTCAATGTCCCTAGTTTGTGGAAAAACCCATTTGCTTAGTTTAGGTATTCGGAGAAGCATTTCGACAAGAGACTGAGGGAGTGGACAACGAGCCAGAGTGCCCGCTTTGTCGTCTCGCCCTGTGAACTCGATGTAGGCGACCGAACCATTAATAATAATTCTTTCCCATGTGAGTTGTACGGCGTCCGAAATTCGGAAAGCAAGGAGGTATCCGAGACGAAGGGCGACACGTTCCTTTTCAGTTTCGCAGGCGCTATCAAGGGCTTTAATTTCTGCATCGGTGTAGAGCCAATTCTTTTTCTTTCTTCTAGAGTCACGTTCTCTCCTTGCAAACATATTTTTTATTTCAGGCTTAGTTTTAACAAGTCCTTTGCCGTAAAGTTGTTTCGCTAATACCGTTGCAAATTTACAAAGGTTGAATTGATTCTCGCCAAATCTGTTGTCGTACTTCTCTTGAAACTTGGCCCACATATCTTTGTTGAGTTTCTCGCACTCAAGATGCCCCCAATATCGATTTAACTTACCAAGAGCGTTCTTTGCAGCACGCAAAGTATTTTTAGAGATGTCCTCTGACTTAAAACGTCTTTCGTAGTCTAAAATCAAAAGGTCAATTTCTTCTTTGAGCATTACCATGACCTTCAATTACCTTATTAAGTGCGTCAATATAATCTTTCAACTCTTTGTCTGAAAGTTTCCCGTCGACTGCTTTTCTCAAAACAAGCCAGATTTCTTTTCTCTCATCATCGTTGAATATTTGTTCTTGTTTTGAATAATTCCAACGGTCAAACTTAGCCATAAAACCTCAATGACAAACTAAACCCATTCTCTACTACTCACATGTAGTACGAGTGTCGCCTTCCTATGAACTCACGGGGAGCCTCTGGCCTCTATGACACTCTAAATATTCACCTCAAACCGGCCCGCTTACATGGTAGCTACAACATCGCGGTACATCGTTGGTATGAACCTATTTAGAGCATCGTACAATCCAGAGTTACACCTGGCTTTATGGTTGGTCAGGCCAGGAACTCACATGCCCTTTACATCATAGCCTCTATCTAAATAGAGAATGTCCTACCGAAAAATAAAAATTAACCCCTCACCATTGTGTTCTCTAGTCTCTACGTTGTCGGGACTTACCGACTTCAAAGAAACGATGCTCTGGGTTTACGGCCCATAGGTTATTAATTTCATTTCTCTGCTCATATTTAAAAGCCCGGCTTAGAGCGAATCCGTTCCTAGTTTTTATTTAACTGAGAAAGCCTTAGGAAACCTCAGTGCTTGACAAATTGATGTAGAAAGGTTATTTCTTGATCAATATTCTCTCGCAGGAATAGAAATATAAGCCCTCAGCAGCGGAGTCAATACCAAACTGAGGGTTTTTATTTTTCAGTTTAAAAGTCTGTGTTTTTATCAAAATCTTCGTTAAATTCTGGAAATTCTTCTTGATCATCTTCAGATTTGGGTATAGCAGGCTCCACAGTTTTGCTTTCAAACCCTTTAGCACCTTTTTTATGAACCGTTTTTACTTCTGGTTCATCGCCTTCATCTTCGATAAGTTTTGCAAGACGTGATGATTTAAGTTTTGGAACCTTAATTTCTTCAGCTTCTTTGATGTTAGAAAATTGATCGTCGGCCTCGATTGTTGCCTGCACGTCTGTTGAAACTGGGAGGCGTTTTGATAGTCTACGAATGACGGTTTTCTTTGCCATCTCTTCAAACCATTGGACCCAAGGGCCAGAATCTTTTGACTTGCTGACAGCGCGGACTTTTTCAATTTCAGCCTTCGACATAACTTCAAGATAAATTCCACCGCCCTTTATTTGAGCGCTACAATAGACGTGAGTTAATTCCCCGCGCTCACCACTCATTGCAGGGCCATGTTTCATGTGTGGGCCCACTTCATCAATCCAAAACTTAAACTCATCATTTGAATAAACAACACCTGGATTGAGTGAAAGCAATTCACCAGAGTTTCTAACCTTTTTAAGAATGCCTGAGACCATGGGCATGTAAACAGCCATAGGCCCGGCCTTCGAGCGAAACACTACAAACGCAGCTTCACGACCGTCTGGCAAAAGACCGTCTTGTGCACACTTCACACAAGCCGCGAAAAACGAATTCCTATTTGTTGAAACTAAGTCCGCATTTGTTTGAAGTGAGGTCATTAAAACACGAGTAAATTTATCTACCGAAATATGAGACGGCAACGCCTTCTTAAATTCAGGTCCCATCTTTGTGAGAGAATTTCTTAAATCATCGATTGGAGCCAATGCTTTCGATTTTTCTTTTGACATCACTTTACCTTCTTAAAAAATGGTTTAAACGCACGATAATCTTTGCGATCATACTCTACGTGTCCGCCTTTTACGACACCCATCGAGATTGAAAAGTTTTCCCCTATAAGTTTTTCAGCGTCCCCTGCTTTCAAAATAAGTTGGCCCTTGATTTCCTCAAGACTTGTTTCAATCACTTTTTTATTTGCATTTAGGGCCTGGTATTCATGCATGAGTGAAGTTATTTCACGGTCATTTCTAACGTCCAAAACCGTACCTTCTTTGGCTTGCGAATAGAGGGCTTTGATTGTGTCTATGTCTCGCGAGAAATCAGGATCAGGGGCTTTGCCGTCAGCGATTGTATTCCAAAATTGTTCAGCTTTCTTTTGAATAGCTTTGAAAACCTTATCGTCTGGTTCACGTTTCAAAAGTTTAATGGTATTCCCACCGATTAGAGCCCCTATGTAGGCAAAAGACCGATCGGAAACCATGAGCTGATGTTGTAGTTGCATTTCTATGTGGGGAGGGGCTTCTAATTCGCCGTCCTCGACAAGCCAGCCATCTTTGAAAACCAGAGCGTCGACATTCTTGATTTCAAGGAGGCCTTTTTCTTCAATGGCAAAATCGAAACTAGAGCCAACCCGTAGTTTCTCATCTCGCATATATTCAGGCATCCTACGGACTTTCCATTTTTCATCTTCAGCAATACCCTTGGCAATTGAATCCTGAAGTCTGAGGCCCCACGTAGATCGTTCGTTGGCCTCAAAGCCTACCGATAGGCCGTCTTTATGGCGGTGCCAAACCTCGAACTCTGTTGAATAAGGTGATATCCCGAAAAGAGCCGAAATCTCAGTTGAGGTTAAGTCTTGTTTTCTGAGCTCAAGCCAATGGGCCTCGTCTTTGGGTATAATTGAGATCGATTTCATAACTTCCTTTCAAGTAACTATTTCATCTACTTGTGCAATTCATATACCCGGACCCACCAAGGCATGTCGTTTGAGTGTGTTGAGGGGTTTGGTAAATAGGGGTTTGAACAGGTTGAGTTTGCACCTGGAACGCCTGTGGATTAGCCATGTACATTTGGCGCCAATAAGCGGCTTTTTGCTGTTCATTTCTCCAAACCGATTGAACACAAGCATTTCGAGACGTTTCAGTTTCATATTTATCATCAGGGTCATGGCAAACCTTGTAAGGGTCTGAAGCACATCCCATTAATAGCGCCATAGTCGAGATAACGAATAACATCTTCATTTCTTCTCTCCTTTGTGTGATTCCGTTCTGGAATCACGTATAATGAAATTGATAAAATCTACACAGTGATCGTATAAGTCTGGATTCTTAATCGAATAACCTAGGGTCACTTTTTGGCTTATAGCAGAACAATACTTAGCTGGCATATGGGCCAACATGTCTCTAATCTCGCCCTTAACGAACGTTCGAATGTCCTCACCTGACGTTGGCGTCCTGGTTATAATCAAATCTACCAATTGGTCTAAGTTCTCGACGGCCATGACCTACCTGTCCTCTCTTAAATCATTCTTAAACTCTTCTTGAGCGGCGATATCGTCCTGATGAAATTCGTAGGCAAAGTCGGTAAATTCGGAAACGTTCTCTTCGCAGTAACTCAAATGGTAATTTGAACGTTTTACGAAACGCGGATCTACACCCTTGTTAGCGATAAATAGGTCAAAGTCCTCTTCATTCTTTTCAATGAAGGCTTCAATACAGTCTGAATCTTCCCAAGGGTCATATTGTTTAAGGCCCATACAAGTACCTCCAAGGTCACTTCTTAAGTTTTTTAGCCACTAACGAAGCAAGAAATTTTCTAACAAGATCGCTCACGTTGCCGATGCCCTTAAGGGATTTATGCAATTCGGCCGGAACTCTAATATTGATTGTTTTATCATTCGTCTTCATATTATAAGAATAACACGTATACACATAAATGTATACACATATTTTTAGGAGTATTTTTGAATAAAATCAACATGCTTAACCAGCGGTATCTCACAGAGATTTACGACCGAAGGCAAGCAGATATACGTTTCTTTCAGCAAGTGGGCCTATACGTTTTGAGCTCGGCCCTAGGGTGTTTGGCGAGCTATCTTTTAACAGTGGGGATATATGGAAGAGTTGAACCTTAATAAACTTTTGGCACAAAATGAGAATTTGCATCGCAAAATACAGAAGTACCGCGAAATACTTACCCTCTACAGGGTAGCCCTTAAGACATTCGCCAGGAAATATCCTGAGGCAAATAACATGAATGCAGCAGAGAAGGCCCTAGAATTTGGCAAGAAACTAGAAAGTTTCCTGTAAACATGCTTTCATTTTGGCATGAGCGATGCGGAGATCCTTAAGAGGATAACCAGAATACTAGAAAAATGGACGAGCGACATCGAAGAACTCGCCAAGGAATTGAAATGCATTCCTGTTAAAAGTGAAGAGTCATATAAGATAAGTATTTCAGACAAAGCGAAAGATCATGGAAGAAAAATCACCTGAAGAGAAATTGGTAATAGCCGAAAGCCTTCTTAAACAATGTATTAACTATGTCCAGTACCAATATGAAAGGTCGGCCGTAGGTTATGGACGTGAAGCTAAAAATCTGATAGAAGCAATCAAGAAATTCATAGGGGAAACATGATAACTTGGGCAGAGTTTTGTCAGTGGGGATTTTGGTCTTTAATGGCAATTGTTATGATTGCCATCATTGAGTCGTTTAGACCTTGAAAATGGCCCGTCCCTGGGCCCTAGGCCCATCCTTGGATTAACAAATCACCAACGTAAACTCTTCCACTCCAACTTGAAGGGCCATGAACTTGTCAAAGGCATCTTTCGAATGAGTTATTTCTACGTTTCCAATTCGGTTAAGTCCTATGCCAATGCAACCTTCTGACTGAGCGTCAAAATTCAAAACATGGATCAATATCCCAGAGACCGATTGACCCTGGAAATCAGGTACGTTTTGAAGCATGAAAGTAGTGTAGTTAAGCCTAACAGGAGAATGTCTAATACAGGAGTATGTCCCGACTGCTACTTTTGGTTGCCAAGAGATTTCAGTAGAGTCAACTGGCACAAAAGAATACCCATGTTCTAGGCTATAAAACATAGTTAAGCCATCTTCTGAAACCATCTCGCCAAAGATGCCTGTGGATAAATAATCTTTTCTAGTAAGAACAAAGTTCACCTGGAATTACCAAGAGTATATCCAAGCACGCCGCCGACAAGAATTGAAATCCCCACCAGCACCCAGTCAAGCTTGTCGTCTTCTTTTCCGATTTGGTCGTGGCAAGATTTATTCTCTCTGAATGCAATAGCAATCTTTTCGGCGCCGGCCCTATCAGTGGAAAAGAAAGGAGCTCCGCTAGTCGCAGCTAACGGTTTTAGTTCCTCTGACAAATCAGCTAATGTCTTTGTTGAGCTCATTGTGCAAGTCAGAATCACTAAGAGACTTAACAGAAGCTTCGATATTTTTGTCATCTAACTCTCTTTTCAAAAGTTCATTTGCAGACTGTACTTGATGCATACGAAACTCAACGAAAAGCCCCCACGCCACGAGACACGCGGCAACAAGGGCCTTCACAATCCCGTCGATAGACATTAAGAATGCTGCCAGTTAGCAGTTACGATATCGATTAATTTACCGCTGTAATAGGCAAGCTTATTGGACCATGTTAAAGCCACCCATTGAGGAGGTATAGGTTGCGTAAGATCCACGCCATCCCATAAAGCAAGTTGAGCACGAAGCGCAACCATACCGGCATTGAAAGAACCTAGTACAAGCAAAATAGCTGCAACAGGTCCACCATGAGCAGAAATCCAAACCCAAATAGCTCCACCACTTTTCATAGATTATCCTTTTGTTTAATTTGTTTTTCCAATTCTTCAACTCTCTCAAATAAAATGCGCATACCTTTTTTTAATCTTGGAACTTCATTCACAGCTTTAACGAATTGCCAAACTAATCCCAGAAATGCGACTACAAGCGAAGCTGTAATGGCGATCATGACTTGAGAAATAAACTGCATTTGTTGCGTCGTTAGATTAATTAACACAGGCGATCTCAGTCTTCACAAAACAATGATAAATCAAAGCAACACCGATTAGTTGGAAATAAAACAAATGAAGTGGGTACATTGTACAAGCAATTAATCCGTAACCAATGACCATTGAAAACAAAACGGGCCCTTTAAATGATTTATAGAGCATCACTCCGTATAGGAAAAGTATAGAAACTAGACCTATGTAACCCTGTTCAAAAAGGACTTGAAGATAATCATTATGCATCCACGTGAACACACCATCACCGACCTTGTGAGCTTGAATAGCTTGTGAGTAAACCCAATAAGTTCCTGGGCCAGCACCAATAATGTGATTGATATGGTCTTTCCAAAATCCCATCATTGTTTTCCAGTTTCCAAAACGACCAAAGTTCGCGGCAAATTTCATTCCAAAAAAATGATGAAAAGGAACTGCCAAAGAAGCTAGTCCTATAAAAATAATTAAAAACGATTTGTAATCTTTTTGTTTTAAGAAAATAATTAATTGCATAAGAACAAATACACAGATTGCAGTGTTTGATTTCGTGAGCAAAACAGCAATCAAAATAAAGGCCATGATTAATAAGTCTAATGTTTTATATTTTATTACAACCCCAACCACCGGAGACATTAAGGCTATAAAACAAGCATCAAGCGAAGCATTCGTCATAACCCACCAGGCCTGCAAAAACCCCCAAAGATCACCAATGTGAGGCAAGGCTCTAAAGATCATGATAACGGAATCCAATATGGCTATAATCATTAAAATAGGGAAAATGAAAGCTAAATACTTACCCTCTAAACAAAGTGCAATGCACGAAAAGAATAAAAGAGTCATAACGCTTGAAACAACTTCTGATCCAAATTGAGGCAATCCACTTTGGATAAGCCCAAAGATTGCCGTAACTAAAAAACAAAGCCCTACCGAGATGTGATATTTCTTAGAAAGAAGCCACGATATCACAAGTGAAAGAACAAAAAGGCCTGCGACCTGCCTATAGGCCCAACCATTTATATCCGGGACTTTAAAAAAGGCCGCAATGAAAAGTAAAATAACGACTAGATATTTCAATAGAATCTCTTCGTTATTGGATCTTCATACATGCCTAAATGCCCAGGTTGTCCAAGCTGCCACATTTCATCGCCTGAGCATTTGGCAAATCCTAATTTTGTATCAAGAAGTGCTACATGATTGGTTTGCACCCTTTGACCATTTTCAAATTCAGGATGATCATAAGCTTGACCGATGAGCACGTCTCTTAAGCGTGCCCATCTTTCAAGTTTTGGCACTCGTCCAATAGAACTCATTATGCCTCATAACCATAAGTTATAAATCCATTAGTTGATGCTGCAGTTGAATTCATAAAAAGATATTTTCCAGCTGGTATCGGAAAGAATGGTGCATATTCCATAATTGTTCCTAGAACCGCATTGGAGGGTATTGCTATGCCAGACCAATTGGCGTCTCCACCGCAATATTTTGGATTAGTAAGACCTGAATAAGCGGCATCTAAACCTATATCATTATCCGCATAACCAAAGTTTATGGTCCCAGCAGTAATTGCTGAACATATCGCTTTACACGCTTGTACTGTGTATGTTTTTGCGGCAGTTATTGGATATCCGGCAGAACCATTCGCCTTTCTTAGTGTGCTTCCAAGCGTTGCGTTATTGTTAGCGCCCACTAAGACAATTAAATTAGACGAGAGATCTGTGAAAACAACCCCGCCAACAGTTAAGGTTGTTATAACGCCTAGTGTACCAATTGGTTTTGCCATTTTATGTCTCCTGTATTCCAGACACCATACTGCCGGTGCTGTTGTCGATGAAAGTCTTTCCACTCGCTAAAAATACTTCTTCTACTATGACGCCATTAACGCCCGAATTTAAAGTTATGCTTTGTGTTGTTCTAATTCCACGCAAATATGAATAATCAGAGCCAGAAGCAAAAGTAATTGACCCAGAAATAATACAACCCCCGCCCGATCCTTCAATAGTAAGTTTGATTGCGATATTTGGATTTTCTGTATAAGTCCCTGGTAAAATTAAGATATTGTTTCCAGAAACGCAATTTGAAATGGCCCCTGCAATAGTTGAATCGGTCGCAGTCCCGGCCGTGACTTGTGCTGCCGATCCAACAATTCTTGTATATAATCCGCCCAATACGTTCGCTTGAAATGCGCTTAAGGCAGCTGTTATTTTGCCGGCAATACTCTGGACATTATCCACTGTGAAAATAGCATTACTAAGAGAGTCGGTTAAGACGAACTTATAGCTGCTTGCGCCTAACCATAAGTTGCAATAACCGCCAGAATCTAAAACAATTGGGTTTGCATTTGGAGTACCAGCGCCTTGATCCGTATAGGTTGCAAGTGGTGTCGTGGTGCCAGCTGCGTAGGTGTTTAGAAGTCCACCGGCTAATGGAACGCCATTTGCGTCAAAAAATCTTTGTTTTAATACTGGCCCTAATTCAGCGGTTGCCATTATTTCTCCAATCTATTTTTAAGATGCTTTAAAATATCGTCTAGAGGTTTTGAACCCGGTTCAAACCTTGATGCGGTGATTAGTAAGTTTTGAGCTTTAGGATCTAGCATAAGTTTTCCCTTATTTGCGTCAATCCATTCTTTATCTTTGTCGTTAACGTGGCTCTTAAGATTTTGAAACCCATCGGCCGCCCATTTATCAGGCCCCGTTTTTGGTGCTGGTGGAATTTGGCCAGGTTGTTGTTGTGCCATAAATTCCTTTGCTTTTTGAGGAGCGTTTGGGCCTTGAGTTACCGAGAGAGGTAGAACAACTTCACCAGGCGTCGCCTTTATTAAAGTATCATCGTTTTGAGGTGAATTAAAAGGCACTTGCGGAGCCCCTGGAATCATGCCACCTTGAGCATAGCCAAACGCTTTTCTCATACTGTCCTGGGCGCTTTGTGCTTTCTGTGGATTAATGGTTGTTGGATTCGGCGTTACCGTTCCACCATCGCTATAGCCTTTAAGCATCAAAGCTCCTAATTTACCGATAGTAGAAGGAATAGAACTATTTGCAATTGCGTTTACCGTAGGGCTTCCACGCATATTTAGAAATGCACGTTGAGCTAATGAAACTGGCTGTCTGATAATTTCTCCTGGATCTAATGACTTCATAAACGAAACACCTTGAGGCGTTCCAGACGGACCCATTTTTGCCGGAAAACTCTTTGTGATAGTTCTTATATCATTTATTGTTTGTGCTCCATCGCCAAACAAAGCTTTTTGCACTTCTGGCGGGTATTGATCAACTTGTCTTAGAAATTTTGTAGGATCCATAACATCGTCGCCATTAAATACGGTCTGGCTCGCCTGTTTTATTTCATTTAATTTAAGAGCTCTTATTTTAGCGAATTGTTCCGGAAAGTTCTCTTTCACGATATTTAATTTATCGATATTGTCTGGAGTAAAAAGCTTCTCGTTCATTTGTTCTGGTGTTATGTTTGTCACAGCCTCCACAAATGCTCTTGGTGCTTTATTTTTTATACCAAAAATAGGACCAAGTTCTTTTGTGTCTTGATAAAGATTTGCCCATCCATTTTTGGCTTGTTGGTATTCTTGAACCATTTGCTTTCCAGCTGCTGCACCGCCTGGTCCTGGATAAGCTTGCTGGGCTTGACTTACAAACTGGTCATCTCTGAATTTTTCCAACTTATCTTGCATGTCTGAAAGAACGTCTATTGCGTTTTGATCTCCTGCTCTAATTGCAGAACTAAGCCTATTTCCAACCTGTTTTCTAATTTCTTCGATGTCCTTTAAATTTGTGGAATTTACAATTTTATTGGCAACACCTTCTCCATAGTTATCATGCAATGTTTCGCTTAAATTACCTTTTGTTGCATTGCCCATATCATCAGCAAGTTTTGCTTGAGATTCAAAATCTGGTACCATTTTAGGAAGCTCTGTATTGAAATTTTCATAAGCCATTTGCGCATTATTTAATTTCTCACCAAGCTTGGCAGAAATTCCTTTAACAGCACTGACGCCAGTCTCGTAGTTTGAAGAGTTCGATGCATCTCTTAAAAGGTTCTCGGTAGCATCAGAGACGGCCTGTCTAACTGGGACAGTTTCAGCCCTTGTCATTGCACCGCCGATAGACGGGCTTTGTTCAAGGCTTGATTCCATACCCCTCGTTGTGAAGTCTTTTGACATCATTCCAACAGTTGGGGTTATTCCAAGCCTTTCTGCCGCCTCAAGTACACCTTGTCTTGAAACGTCTTGAATGCCAGAGCCAACGAAACTTTTTGTGGCAGCTCCCATTAGCCGTCCGCCCATCTCCTGAGCAACACCTTGAGCGGCACCTTTACCGGCAACATTGACAGCATCAAGAGTACCTGCAACGGTTGGCTTTTGCGTTGCATAGTCAGCGCCTTGATCTTGAAAACCTCTGATTATATTTCTTAAGCCAGCTCCGGCAGCTCCACCCATTGCAGCGCCTGGTATCGCTCCGACTCCACCTTCTGGCAAGCCAGCTAATCCACCAATTGCTCCGCCTATCGTTGGCAAGCTCTCAACTGTCGTATTTCCAAAGCTCTTAACTCTATCCATTAATGATGGCGATGACTTTGCCTCAATTGCTGCATTGATATCGTCCATTGTTGGAGCTGACTTTGCTGCAATCGCCTGATTAACATCGTCTAGAGTTGGTGCATTATTTGGCATTTGATTGACTCATTTTTGATTTAAGTTGTTTTAATTCATCTAGAGACATTCCTTGAAGTTGTGGATGAATATCAGGCACCTTGTTGTCTGGGTTTGAAGCTGTTAAATATTTTGGGTCAATTGTTGTGCTGGAATATTGAGATAAATGATTGCCAAAAGAATCATTTACAGGTGACGCTGTATGGCTCTGTAGGTAGTTAATCCAACCGGCTCTTTTCCTTGCTATATTGGCATCTGAATCACCAAATTGGGGCCTAAAGTTATCTTTAATGCTATCAAAAGCCGCTTGTCTTGCCGTTCCTTCAACTTCTTTTACCGTTGTATTGGCCATACCACTAAATGCTTTTTGACCAGGAGTTTCAAAATCACCAACAAAAGGAATATGAGGTACGAATGCTGAGCCAGAAGTTCCATCAATTCCACCAGTCATTGGCCTTGTGTCTTGTGCTGCCTTATCAAAAGCTTCCAATGAAGGGCCGGCAATTTTGGCAATATTTTGATTGTCTTTAATTTCCTCTAAAGCTTTAGCTCTTAAATCAACAGGCGCTTTCTTCAATACTGCCTGAGCTGGATCGCTTGAAGGGTCAATTTTTTGTTCACCTGGAGCTCCCGCGGCACCATAAAGTTTAAAACTATCCATGGCCAATTGTTTTTCTTTATTTGTTTCTTCTTTAGCCTTGATATTAAGGTCACGATCTTTTGCTTCGCTTTCTAATAGTTGAGCATGAGTCATGGTTTGCTGACCTAGCCCTGAAACGAATTCTGGGTCGTGCTGCTCTGGCCAATTTGCAGAGCCTGCCATTTGGGCTAAGGGAGAATTTCTCATGGCTGTATAGGCCGCCTGTTGTTTGACTGGGTCTTTAATAGCCTCAACACCCTGAAGCATTTGAGCCGCTGCAGTTGTTTTTTCCATATTCGCTTTAAGCATAGCATCGGTCATTGAAGCTATTTGACTTTGAACTTGTGGAACTAAATGGCTATTTCCACCTGCGGCTAAATCTTTAAACATCCCAGCATTATCTCTTGTAACATTTCCCGTATCTGGATCCACTTTTGTATTATTATTCATGGCATTTTTCATAGCCTGGCTATCGTTAAAAGACTGCTGGGCTTGTTTGGCTTGAATGCCTTCCAATTGATTTCTATTTGCAAGGCTACTAAAAGCCATAGCCTTAGACATTGCGTCCATTGGATTTTCAAGAGGTGTAACCCCTTGGCCTAAATTTGAGTACATGCTCGTGTCTATGCCCATTTTAATCTCCCCTTAATCAGTTAATGAGCCAACCATTGATGGCTGTGCTGGAGCAAAAGAAGATCCCATTTCAGACCCGCTAAGTTGCGATGATCCATTTATGTCAGCACCAGTATAACTTCCAGTATTTCCATATCCAGGTGCCTGTTGTTGTTGTGGAGCAAACTTATTCATCATGTTATAATTCATATAGCCGTTTGCTAAGCTATTTGCTCCGCCCATCATCGCATTTGAAGAAGCAATTCCAGCAGCCCCAGAAGCATTTGCTGCGCCCATCATATTGTTTCCAGTTTGATTTGCGGCATTCATTCCAATTTGTGCCATATTTCCATTTGCGGTGTTACCCATGCCCGCAATTCCAGCATACATATTGTATCTTTGCTGTTGGTTATTTGTGAAATTGGTCAATGCTTGTTGATAGTCAGAGTTTGCCATCCCTTGACCATAGGCATTGATTCCTTCCATGGTTCCTGCCGAATTTAACATTCCTCTCGCAGCAGCACTTCGATCCATGGCTTGCGTGCCTTGGGCAAGTTGAAATTGATAGCCGGGATCTTGGTGGAAATCATTCATTGTGAACTGACGGGTTAAGTCTGCATTTGGCCCACTAGTACCGGCGCCAAGCGCATTGATTGCCGTCGTACCTTGATCTACATAGGCCTGACTATTTACCTTTGCGGAGGCTAAAGCTTTTGCTTGTTCCTGACTAGCTCTATCGGCCGCTTGGCTCTGAGCATTTGCCGCATTTTGTGCTGAAGAACTAGATAAAGCCCCACCTAATACAGCTGCCCCTGCTATTGCGAAGCCCATTATTTTAATCTCCTCGACCAAATTGTTTCAGCTTTTTCATAACCCATATCTTCAAATAAATTTCCATATTCAAACCATGGTTTTGCATGATGTGTTACAGTTACAACGTCCTCAGCTTTAAGTTGTTCGTCGCACCATTTTAGAAATTCTTTTCCGATACCACGATACGGTTTTCTCACGTATAAAATATCTTGATTGGCCACTATTGTGTTTTTGTAATGGAGATGTCTGTCGACTATAAAAAAAGCATAGCCCATTAAAAACGTTTCCTTTAATTCTTCATTTTCAAAAGAACGAATTGTGAAACATCTTAATTTTCCTAACCCTTGTAACATTTCGTATTTGCTCCATTCCATATCGATTGGAATGTCTTTGTAGTGCCCAACCTCTTCCCAATGTTCATTCCTAAGAATGGGTTGAATTTCATCTTTGCAATCATTTAAGGCTTCTAAATTAAATAACACGTTCTCTCCTGTAAGTTGGTGCAACACAATCTATAATCATATGCATTCTTGGCTTTTGTGACTGATTTATGGCCCAGTGATTTTCTTTATGATTAAACCAAAAAAACTCTCCTGGCTTCATATAATAAGATTCACACCATCCATTGGTATCTTGAACAAAGAATCTATTCCCATCCTCTGATGTTAACACTAAATGGAATCTCTCGAAATGATCGGCATACATTCCATAATCAGAATGTGGGATAACGGTTCCACCGGGCTTAAGTTTTGCGATAAATACTCTGCCGCATTCAACAGCGCCACAAGCAATAAGACATTCGACGATAAGCGGTTGAACCTCTTTGATGTTACTTAGGTTTGAATGAATTGTTATATTTAGACTGTCTCGAACGGATTCTATCGTGTTCTCTGGTGCCCATCTAAACATAATAGCCTCAGTGTCTTGTTGTGGAGATATGGGTCTATCAAGCTTAACTACATAGTCTTGTCGCCAGGTGTTTTCTTTCCAAAGAGATGGTTCCTGTTCAAGTCTATCTATTAAGGGTTTTATAGATAAAGATTTTTTAACAAGTTTTATCAATGACCCATTAATCATTTGTTCTGACTCTACAAGTTCAAAAGTCATTAATTCCCCAACTTTCTGATCCAAATAAAATTAGAGATAAGAGATGATGCGATGGAAGGCGTTGTCCCCGCACTTATGTTCACTGCAGTTGAAATTGTTTGCCCCGAAGTACAATTAACCATGTCAGAGACAACTGGGACTACTGGCTTTGTGGCAGCTGTAGCAAACCAAACGGTTTGCCCTGCATGGATTGCTCCAGCAAGTTGAGTGTATAGAGATGCAAATGCAGCGGCACTTGCCGTTGCTGCAGTTATTCCAACGGAAGCGGTTACTTCATATTTTCCAGTAACAGGACAAGTATAAATTCCACCAGTCGCATTATAAGACGAATTATCATCAAAATCTTTTGTGGTGTATTGAAGTTGAAATAATCCAGTACCGGCCAGTGTACCCCCAGCCGAAAGTGTGGCCGTTACAGTTGCACCCGTATATCTTGCTGATAAATTTTCAGGTACACTAGAACTAAACCAATTGGTTCCATCGGTAACCCATTTAGTGTCTTGGTATTTTCCCTTAACTACAAAATTTCCAGCAACACCGTCAAAGCTTTCAGATCCAAAAGGTCCAATAGTTAAGTTGTTCGTTTGGAAAGTACCGCCTCTATCTTTAAACTCAATGGCAGACCCATAAGCAGGAAAAGAAGATGGGTTAGGCATTGTCATTGCGACGGTATTTCCAGAAGTGTTAACCAAATAAACACTATTAAACGATGCTTTTGTTGTGTTTGAAACAATGGCTGTGGTAGCGCCGTTATTTACAGAAAGACTTGGATAAAATTCTTGGACGATTATTACTCCAGACCCACCGGCACCGCCTGCATTTCCACTAGGTCCAGCGCCACCTGCTGTTCCTGATCCACCTACATTATAAGAATAAGTAGATGATGGACTTGATATCATTGAGATTACATATCCACCGCAAGCACCTCCAGAAGCATCCCCAGCCACTGCAGTTGAAGATCCACCACCACCGCCACTTCCAGAATTTACTATAGCACCAAAGCCTGCTGTATTTGTATCGCCATAACCACCTGCGCCAGCCCCACCAAATGGAGAAACGCATCCATGGCCACCACTATCTACTGCGGCCTGACCACCATTTCCACCATAGCCGCCTTGTACATTGACTATTGTGTTTCCGCCAGCAGTAACATTGGTTCCACCAATTGGAGCATTTGTATTGAATTGTCCCCCAGGTCCACCGCCGGCCTGTATAAAGCCAGCACCACCAAAATTAGTATTGCCTCCAGCGTTTGCAGCAGTTCCTGCTGAAGCCCCAGAAC
>PLYI01000015.1 GCA_003151735.1 Candidatus Bathyarchaeota archaeon
CTGGGGATATGTTTTAGCCGTTTTATAATGTGTGCTTTGAATATTCCAAGAGGGTTTCTGGGTGGTCTCCCCCTTGAGCCAGTCTGATGATACGGTTCGGTTAAGATTTTTTGGGCAAAAGATAAATCGGTCTTACAAAACAGAGTTTCTAGAGCATCATATCTCTTCATTGCTCACCCCAATAAGAGGTATGAGACTCAACTAATTACGAATTTAGGAACACGCATGCGCGCTTGCTCAACGATTAATGATTTCTGCAATTGCGTTATGGCTCTCTTTCCATATTGCTGTTACTTCGTCTCTGCCATTTATGTATCCAGTCATATATGCAAAGAAGACTTTGAAAAATTCTTCACGGCCCAATTGAACATAGCTATCTAACAAATAATGTCTTGATGGGTCAGAAAGCTTGTTGCATAGATATATTATATCTAATTCCAATACTGCCATTTGCTTTTCCGCTATTGTCATGTAACCTCAACCTCAAAGCCTACTGAAAATGACTGTCTCAATTTTATGTTTTGACGAGATTCTAATGATTTCGATTTATTCACGCGGGATTGTCAGTGGTCAGTTTCACACCTTCAAACCTTGCGGAAATGGACTTTAACAACTATTTTATCTAAGGGACCCAGAGCGCAGCGCGGGGTAGTCCGGTCCGGCCAAAAAAATGCTTGTTAAAGACTTCTGCAATTGGTACTCAACTCAAGTCAAGCCACTAATTTGACGAGCGCGAACATCTCAATTTATGCAGTGTTTCATCAAATTTTTGGCTGCGATGCTCTCGCTTTTTTAGGATAACTTGACAATTTTTTCCATTATTTCTTTTATTTCGTCAGGTATTTGGCTTGCAGCAGTTAACTTTGCAACTCTTACTCCGATTTGTATTTTCCACTCGTCTAAGTAGCCGTTTTTCCTTAGGAAGTGGTCTATTGCTTTGACTCTTCCACCCATTAAGTTTGTTGCAAGCGGTTTTTTTCCAGTCATTTCTTCAAGGACTTGAATTAAAACATCGGTTGGATAATAATCCTCTATATCTCCTGACGATAATACAAAACAATTGTTCTGAGGCACGAGCCCTTGATTTACAGCTTCGTCACCAAATGTTTTTGCACTAAAATCAAAAATCATAAAAATTGGCAATGCCGACCGTTTTGTAAACGATTTCGCGGATTCAATAATCTCGCCCCAAAATCTTAGATGGAAATTCGCCTTAGACGCTCCTATTAACGGAATTACTCCAATGCCTGCCTCTTTAAATTCATAACCGAGCTTGCTTGCCCATATAGGAAAAACTTTTAACTCAGTTGGACCTTCAACAAACAAGATAGCTCTTGAAAAAAACTTTATTCTTGTTTCTAAAAGAGTTCTAAATTCAAGGTTGAAAATTTTTTCTAATAAACGACTCCAGGGGTCTCTCTCTTCTATAGGAAGGTCCATAATATCAAGCGAATCGCTGAACTCCTTGTTACTAAAACAACCGAATGCATTTCTGGCCTTTGCTAAAAACATCTCATTAGTTGTTGATTTAAACGGCAAATTCTCGATTTTTTGACAAAATAGCAAAGTTTGCTCTTTATCTTTTTCAAGAATGCTTAGAAGCAAAAGAGTTTTCCAGGCGAAGACATTTTCTAATGCTTTTTGGGTGGATGTTTCTGACTCGAGTGCTCTTGCGTAAATTCTCGATTTTTCCAGTTGTGCCTTAATCGACTGCCAAGTATTCTCAAGGTAGGCTTTTTCAACATAAAAAAAGATTTGAATCGTATATTGTGTCAATCGCTCATGAAACAAATCATTGGATGTAATAACTTCTTTCGTTGAATACGGAAGCCCAGTTGATAAAGTAATAGCCTCTGAATAATGTGCGAATTTATCTCTTTCCTCGAATACACCTGCTGCCATGAGCGCTTTCATTTTGTCTATTGACCTTTCGGAGTTATCTTGCTCAACGATTTGGGGGTATACGATTTTAGGATAGAGTTTGTAAACCTTAAGCAAATCTTCGTAATCTTGAGTGAATACAAATTTTGTCCAGTGAGTTTGAACCAATATTCCAGTTAGCTCATATTTTTCAGCTAATTTTTGCGCTTTATCGTTAATAACCATGGCAAGGTCGGATTCGTAGTTATTTAGGCAAACAGGAATAAGTCCGGTCAGAGCTAATCCTGCTTGCTCGTAATTAGCAAACGGTGATTCGGGGTCCTTTTGTTTAATTTCATTTCTACTTTTGACCATGAAATCTGAGACTTCCTGACCGATAGTTAATATGTTTTCAAGGTATTTTCGGTTTCTTTCGACTTCCAATAATTTGTTAAGGAATAATACAAGCATCAAACCGCTTGTTACTGCTAATTCAGGATAAATGTCATTGTCGCGCCTTGCTTTGTTGAATATTTTCGTCAAGAGGTCAACAAAGCTGTCCACACCCCCAAAATTTGGATGATAGACTAACGCTATCGGCGAGCTCTGGATTGCAACTTCATACTCCATTAGTGCTTTTGCTAATGTTTCCTGTTCATCAAGCAAAACGTATTCAGGTTTAAGGCTTTCAATGAACTTGTTTAGTGCCTTTCCTGTTGCTATGATATAGTCATCTAAGTCTGGAAAGTCTACTTGTGACTCAAGATTTAGAAGATTATTGTCGAGAGCCGAAACCAATTCTGGGTTTCTTCGAATACGTTCAGCTACTTGCTTGTTTTCTCTTAAGAATTTATTGCGGCTTAATTGACAGAGCGATTTTCTTCCAGCTAAAGCCGCAACCATGCAAAAAGCGTCTGTTTGAATCCCCCATAAATTTATCGTATCTAAGAACAAATTAATTCTCTTTGCTGGAACCATGTCGAAAACTAACTCTATTTTTCCTGAAACAAAATCGGCTATCTGCCCCTTGAGTTTTGGGTCGTTTGATAATTCTCTTAGGACTAAATACTCCAAAAAATTGTTTCTCAATTTTACATAGGTAAACCTTGTGAAATTTAGAAACTCTTCAGTGACTGTATGAAATTCAATTCCAAACTTTTTGTTATATGTTAAAAAAGCAGTATCCAGATAACAACCTACGAGGCTTGCTTTTTTCGGGTCAAATAGAGGGGCGATTGTACTTTTTTCAAAGAAAGAATTCAGGAACAATATGAGAAAGTTGAGCGACGATTCTTTTGTTTGAGTACAATCCAAAAAAACGATGTTTTCGTTATTGCTTTCATCTAATATTAACGAATATCTCGATTTTTTAGAACCTTTGCCCGGTGGTGTTATGATTCGGGCGTATTCTCCGTTTCCCTTTCTTGGCCCCATTTTATTCGCTAATTTTTTAGAAAGTTTTCTTGAGTTTGACAAAATTAATTTGTATCTTTTACTCACAGTCGGTAAAAGTGTCAGCAGTTGATAACCTAGCAAGGGAAATGAGTTGAAACCAGCCATGCCAAATTGTTTCTGACCATCAAAAATTATCCATTGCACTTCATTATTCTGAATTTCTGAGGACGATGTTGAAAGATTAATCTGAGTTTTGCCGCATGCACATTCTTGCAATGGAGAGCACTCTAAACATGTTACCCTCCTACAAGTAACGCAAATTCGACCTTCTTCTAACGGTTTGTTACAGCAGTCACAGAAGAGCATACTCTCTATTCCCCATAGTAACACGCGTTTCTAATCAATGAGGAGTTAAAGGAAATAAATATTGGGTCTTAAGGTAAGTTAGCAAAAGCCAGATTTGCCCTATCATAAATACCTCTAAGGGTTTCGATTCCTTTAGACGTATAATGCTTCGCTAATACAGACCTTGGCGCTCTACCCTGAAAAATGTCAACGAAACGGTCTGGTATGCTTTGTTCACCCATTTCCATGCTGAACCAAACGCGCAATACTTGAGGGGTAATTTTTACTCCAGCTGCTTTAGTTGCTGTTTTCCACAATGAAGCCATTTTTGGTATGTGAAATTGAATAACACCCCTTCCTTTATATCGCCAACATTTAGATAGTTTTTCAGCCTCGTTTCCGTTTCTGCGCTATAGAATGTAATACCGCTACGCTTGACCCTTGTAAAATGTTGGGGAATAACAGCCCTTGTTTCGAGATTGATTTTATCAATGTTTAGTGTCAATATCTCATTTTTTCGTAAGCCTGTAGTTGCAAAAAACAGAAATGCTGTTTTTGCATCATCCCCCTTCAATGCGTCAAAAGCTAACTTCATTTGAGACTTTGTTGGAAGCACTAAATTTTTGCGCATGTAATCGACAGGTGCCATCTTGAAACTGACTATATCTTGAGGTGATTGAAGAAAATCTAATAAATCTGCGCAAATTAGTGATTGGGTGTTGTAGGTTTTTGGGGTTTTGGTTATGTAAGTTTTCAAGTAAGCGGAAGCTGTCTCATAGCTCACAACCCAATCAGAGCGTTTGAGATATCTCTCAATTCCTTCAACAGTATCAATAACCGTCCTCCTCGAGTCTCATGTTGACTCTCATATACTCAGAAAACTGGTTTAGAAGCTTAGAATCTTCGGTTAAAT
>PLYI01000075.1 GCA_003151735.1 Candidatus Bathyarchaeota archaeon
TTTTAGGAACATCTATTTACTACAGCTCGGGCTTATCAAATCCCCTTTACGCCTACAAGTATCATCGGCGCAAAGTTTTACCTGTATTTCCATTTCTTAGCGGGTTGTTAATTCTGCTCGGATTCCCATTTATTCGATGGCCCCTTATCGCTCGACAGTTGGCAGCTGAGGGCGACCTCCTTTGGCTAAAATATTTTGAAAACTTTCTCGATGAAACCTTAAAAAGATAGATTAGTTTGCACTAGCTTATTCTTAGCGATTTTCCGAAGATGTTCCCATCGAAATCGCAAAACCGGATAAGCTAAGTGTGCTTGCGTTACACAGCAAATCCGTAAAAAGCGAAGTCCTGCGCTATATTCAGTGCAGGGCTTGGTGAAAGCAAAATTGAAATCTGGTGAAAACATGGGTAATTCTTATTTGTCAAACTTGACCTTGGCAAGGCGAACCCGCGTTAAAGAAGCCCATATTCATAGGAAACTTGAAGAATATTTTTCTGCAATTCTACCCAGTGCTTAGAATTGATCTTGTTCAGGGAGATATGAAACATCTGCCTTTCAAAAGCGATGCTTTTGACTTGGTTTACTCAATTAGAGCCTTTAAATACTCGCTTAAACCGTACACGGTTTTAGAGGAGACTTACAGAGTATCCGAAAATGATGGATTTGTTTTGATCTACGAGAAGAACACCCGTGCTAGCCTTAAATATTTACCAGATTTATTAAACTCTGCCTTTAGTGCGCGCTCGCCTTGGCATGTGGGGGTGTCACCATTCCTCATGAAAAAGTATTATAATGCCGTTGGATTCAACAAAATCTCTTGCGAAGGAGTTCTGTTCCTTCCATCCGCGTTCTATCAGGCGGGGAAAACTAAGAGAGCGTTGCATATATTTTCTTTATTGGAAAATGTCGCATCAAAGACACCTTTCTTAGCTAATTTAGCTGGATGCATAATTTATACCGGGCGTGTCTAAAGTTGGAGATTAAATTATAGCTTTAGAATGTACACGATAAAGTAAGCGTTTCTCATAAATGTTACAAGCTTACGGAAATTATTAAGCTATTTTGTCCGAAAAGTTGGATACAATTCTCTTTGCCTAACGAGTAACTTCAGAAATATTTTCCCTTAACGACATGGGTGTCCTACAAATGGAAGCTAGAATTAGCATAGTAATCGTTACCTACAACAGACCTTTGCTAGTGCAGCAAACTGTGCGCAGTCTTCTGAATCAATCTGTCCAGCCTTTTGAAATATTGGTTATAGATGACGGGTCGAATCCTCCTCTGAGAATAACTGCTGATTTCCAAAACTTCAAACTAATAAGATTTGATAAAGAGAAAGGACTTAGCAACTCCCGAAATTTTGGAATAAATGCGGCTAAAGGAGAGTATGTTGCTTTCTTAGACGATGATACTGTAGTGAGTCAACATTGGCTTGAAGCAGTTCAAAAAGGAATCGCTTCTGGAGGCGACGTATTGGGCGGTCCTCTAAGGCCGCTTTACAAAGCAAACCCGCCAAGCTGGTGGACAGAAAAAGATTTTGGCTATATGGCAGGTGTAGGTAACATTTACGGCAAGCGTATTTGGGGGGCAAACATGATTTTTAAGAAAAATATATTTTACAAAATTGGATTCTTCGATTCAAGACTAGGGCGAAAGAAAGGCAAACTCTTGTCGTGTGAAGAGGACAAATTGATTAAAAAAGCAAGATTGTGCTGTCATTATTTGTTTTTACCTGAAGCAGAGGTTTTGCATGTGGTGCAATCAAAACGTATGACTTTAAATTACCTAATAAGGTGGAATTATTATGAAGGAAAGAGTAACAGAATATTGAATGGCCGTAGAACTATTGATACTGTTTATGGTCTCTTTATGGTTGTAAAGAATATGTTAAATCCATTTGTAATGTTCAATAAATCATCAAGGATCAAGCAAATTACAGATATGATTTTCAGACTTGGACAACTTCTCTAACGATATCTATTAGTCTAATTGATGAAAATTTTTTTATAAATGAGATATTTTGGAAAAGAAATTTAGGATAACACTAGTAAATGGTTACCTTAATATTTTTCAGTTTTCTAATTCGGATTTATTAGGCTAGAATGTCAGTGCCAGATTTGTGAATTTGCTCCATATATTCATATGCCTTTTTTCGTATATTTAGAAACAAAGAAACAGGGATTCCGTCTATTGAATCTTGAACTGACAAATGGGTTGTCCTTGAACTGTACCCCGCGTGGTATGCGTAGATAACGTCTTTAAAAGAATAACTGGTTAATAGCGGGATTTCATTGTGCATTTTAGTTTCAAGAAAAAGAATGTGCCCTCGCGCTCTGGAAGAGATGCTGTAATACCGTTCATTATACGGTTTATAACCCCACTTGTTGTCCCTTGCTTCTTCCATAGCCTTTGGATGAGGAGAAAAAGCATTGTGTCCAAAGAGTTCTATGATTTTTTTGGGTTGTAAAATCATCAATGAGGGGTGAACCATCTTGGGAGCACATCTAAGAAAGTCCGCGCGTTTCCAAGGTAATGAAGAATTATGTTGCTTAGGCATTATTACGCAATCTCTTGCTCCAATTAGAAGCAAGTCCTTCTGATATCGGAATTTCATCAACAAGTCATCTAAGGTACGACAAAGAATGCAGTCTTGATCTAAAAAGACTGAAAACTCATTCTGTTGCATAGCGGAATAGTTCAACAAGAATTGGAGTCCTAATGTGTGATCGGACTTAGCTTCTGGTCTGACAGAGAATAATCTGACGTTTTTGAATTGCTTAAGGGCAATGACGAGTTCTTCAAGACACAATTTTTGTGAGCCATTGTCCAAGACGTACATTTCATTATTTGGGTAAATCCGTTCGAGTTGCTTGATGTTAAGAAGTAGAAAGTCAGGGGCATTCCAATGTACAATACAGAAAACAGGGCCAATATTTCCAGACTTTTCAGATCTACTTGGAATCAAACATTTGACTCCGAGATTATTAAATTCTCGCGAGAAGTTTCTTTTGTCTTTGAGGTCCAACAAAAACCTACTAAGTTTAGAAACTGGAAAAGTCTGAACGTATTTTGACAACAGATGTTTAAATGTTAAACTCAAGTCAATGGTATTCTCCTTATGGTCACTAAACATGCGATTGAAACGAATATATGTATTTTCGGCAGCACAAAAAGCCTCAGAAATGGAAGCAAACAGATTTCTAAGATAAGACAGAAAAGAGAAAGCGTTAACGCTTGTGGTGCGCTGCTTTGTACTTTTATCACGTGATAAAATAGATTGGCGAGACTGCTTGTCTCTTCCAATATTCTTTGTTGCTTTTCTGTTCAGAACTGGCACAGGACGCTTCGAGTTTTTCGTCACTCAACTAATATGCCTCTGAGCTTGGCTTCAACATCACTTAGAACCATTTTGTATGTCAAGTAGGTGTTACACGGAGACAAATGCAGGCAAAGGAGAAACAGCAAAGCTTTAACCATAACAATACATTAGCGGTAAATCTAACTATCCCTGGTCAAAACTAAATACGCGATTGCGAAACCAAAACTTAAATGATTGGTGGTTCGACTACGAAGACCTTACCTCAAAGAGCTTTCGAAAGCCTTCTTAACAAAACTTTATCTATAGATGGGATTCGCACTTACTTTCAGCGAATAATATTAAAGCGAAGCCTTAAGATTCGTTTACCCAAATCATTTCCCAAACCGCAGAACTTAAGAATTTTGGCAATTTGCTGCTACATGGCAGATAGGCCGAGTTTAGTCGAAGACTTGATAAAATCTGTCGAGGAATCCAAATATGCACAAATAGATCTTGTCATAACTAACAATACAAATGCTTCTCCGTCTGCTGTCGTAAAACCTTATATTAAGTATATTATGTCTAAAACCCCTAAATTTGTGGCTGTAGCCAGAATTATGAAAGAACAGGTTAGGCCTTATCATGATTATGTTATCATAATAGATGATGATGTTAAACTTCCAACGGCGTTTTTTGATAGATATTTTCAGGTTGCAAGAGGGCTTGGTTTAATACTTTCGCAACCTGCTTTGACATTGGATTCTCTAGGATTCCATCGTTTTTGCTATCAAATAGATGAAGCAATCGCTCACTTAGTCTCATTTGTAGAAATAGGTCCTGTCACTTGCTTTGAAAGAAGAATCATCCCCCTTCTTCGTTTGGATGGCAGCCCAATGGGGTGGGGACTTGACTTTGTTTGGTCGCGTATTTGCCAGGATAAACACTGGCCGATGGGTGTAATAGACTTAGTATCGGTTCAGCACACTCTACGTGAGGTAGCAAAGGGATATGATAAGAAAAATGAGAGTTTACTCATGGATGAATATTTGTCGAAAACGCGTCATTTTCCTTTTTTTGTAAGAGATATAGTCGGGCAAATTATATTTAAGAAAGATTACCCCGAACTGAATTAAGCTGTCAATTTTTAATATCTGATACTTTATTGCTTATAATTTGTTTCGAGCACTCAGAGCACAAATTAGACTAAAGCCTATTTCGAAATTATTGAATAGAATGAAATGGTGTACTTATGAGATCTCAGTTCTTGAAACTAATGAAGTGCCCTTATTGTGGATCTGGCTTCAGAATTCAGGATGTGATTGAGGAAAAGGAAGATGATTTGATTTTCGGATGCATCAGATGCGAATGTAGCGAATTTCCGATCGTTGAGGGGATATTAATCCTTAAAGCGGGTCCTATGAATAGGCTTATTGTCAGATTTATCAAAGAAAGAAGAACATGCGAGGCATCAATTCATTGCTTTGGGTGGGATGACTTTGAAAATCTTTACAAATCATATATATCTTTTCGCTTCTCTAAGAAGATTCAGGAGGCGCTAAGGCGGTTCCTCTTTGTCCTAGGGCGTGCCGAATTATTTAGAGAGCACGGAAAAATTTATAGAGATTATTCAGCCGAGAATCTTCCTTTCTATGACGTTTTGGGAAAAAGCTCTTTTGATATGTATCTTAGAAATCGATTTTCAACTTTTTCGTTCTGGTCTATTTATCCATTCGTGCCTTTATTGAAGAGGAAAAAGTCAAAAATTCTAGATCTGGGTTGTGGCGCAGGGCACGGTGCTTTTGTAGTCTCGAAATACGTCCAGCCACAACTACATTGCTGTTCTGACACATCATACCGGCTCTTATATTTAGCTAGGAAATATTTCGTCCAAAGAGCCGAGTTTGTTTGTTTTGATGCTAATTCACCTTTACCATTTAAGGATCAACTTTTTGATACAATTATGATGTCAGACGCATTCCATTACGTGTACGGGCGAGCTTATTTGGCTCGCGAGATGGAGCGCGCTCTTCTTCCTGGGGGTCTCATTTTGCTCCAGCATTTGCATAATTCTTTTACCCAAAACCCTGCTACGGGAGGTTATCCGCTAACTCCCGAAACATATGCTCATTTATTTGATAGCGATCAGTTTGAGTTGAATGTAATGCCCGAAAAAAGGATTGTGGAAAGCTACTTATTCGGCAATAAACTTGACTTGACGGCGAAATATTCTGAAGATGAGCTTAACTCCTCTAATGCAATGATACTCATGGCGACTTCGGACAAATCGCTATTTAAAGTTTATGACAAGGTAAATCGCGATTTCCTGAGCGTTAAAAACAATTTAGTTATTAACCCAATTTACGAAATGAAGTCGACAGATGATTCAATTCTATTGGTGCGTTCTTCACAATACGCGCGCGCTCAATTTTTATATGAAGACTATTATCCGCTGACTAAGAAATATATCCCTGAAAAATATGAAATCGGTAAAGAATTTGTGAGTGTTATTGGGCGCAAAGTGCATATTTCTGATTTAGAAAAAGCAGAGGATTTGATGAAGAGATTTATCATAATAAATGTTCCCGAAAACTACTTGAAATAACCGTTGGATTTCAAATCAACCTCTTGATTGGTTTCATTGCAGAGTTTGCGAGTTTGTGTTCTCTATAAATGGCATTAAGACCAGCAAGAAAAACTTACAAATACAGAAAAAGGAAACAAAGGTGTAAGTTCATGTATATGATTTCCCAATTTAAGAGAATATTAAAGAAATAATAATAAAACATCCAACTTCTAAACTGTCGCCCTTCCTTCATTTCTTATCCAAGGAATCACAATATTCAACGTATTCGATGGGCAAATTTTCATATTGCGTAAACTGGTTAAATGTTTTGGGCGGGGAAAACCAAGTACCACTGAAAATTGGCAAGTTTTGTTCTATAGCTCAAAGCGTTACCGTTCTGCTTGGCGGCGGACATCGACCAGATTGGGTAACAACTTATCCGTTCAGTACATTTTCAGTGAATTCAAGAATACTCCGGAGCTTCCAGCTACAAAAGGCGGGGGTGTTATTGGGAATGATGTATGGATCGGAATGAACAGTTTGATCTTATCAGGTGTCCACATCGGAGACGGTGCAATCATTGGAGCGTACAGTGTAGTGACGAAGGATGTGGAGCCGTATACTATAGTAGCGGGTAACCCAGCAAAAGTGGTCAGAAAACGATTTGATCAAGAAACCATAAGACGAATTACTTCGAATCAAATGGTGGAATTGGGACATCCAGAAAATAAAAGATAATATGCCTCTCTTGCTTTCAAATGGAATTAAAGAATTTATAGAGGCGAATATTTCGTGATTGACACTGTTGATTAATTTCTCGTCCAGAACTTCGCTTGCAACTACCTGCGGGAATAACAAAAGCAATTGCTAATCCAAATCTGCAATAAACTATAAATATGACCACTCCCCCAAAATTTGGGCTATTGATTGCTATGTTTCTAATGCGGATAACAAAAATATTTGATATCTACATTCAATTGAGTATCAAAGCCCTTGATATATTAGGCGTAAGTGAATTAGGGCAGGTTACCTTCCGCAAGAGCACCCTATATTTACTTAAATCTGGAAGATTTCGAAATATTCCCACTAAAAAACAAGAGTTGTTGCCAGATGGATTGCCTATTCCTCCTCCCCACTTAACATTCTTAGTTTATGGGGGCTTTGATAAGAAAGGCTTTTACAATGAGGGCGCACTTGGAGCTGAATGTATAAAAAACATCCTGAAAAAGAATGGGTTGGAAATCAATGCGTTTGGGTCTATCTTTGATTTCGGATGTGAGTGGGGCGTATTTTGAGGCATTGGAAAACATTAAGTGGACCAAAAATTCATGGTTCAGACTACAACCCATCTCTCGTTAGCTGGTGTCAAAAATCATTATCCTTTGCTGAAGTAAAACAAAACAAACCACATGCAAAGTTAGATTACAAGAACGATAAATTTGACTTTATTTACATAATTTCTGTATTCACCCATTTGAATGCAACTTTACAAAAATTTTTGGATCGATGAACTGACAAGAGTCCTGAAACTTGGCGGATATCTCCTCATAACTGTTCATGGGAACGCGCGTATGAGCGCATCGCTGAGGAACGGCGGAAATTTGAGTCTGGACAACTTGTAGTGGTAGACTCAAAATACTTAGGGACAAATTTCTGCAATTCATTTCAATCAGAAATGCAGGTTCGAAAATGGCTTAGACAAAAACTCGCCATAGTGGATTTTGTACCTGGCGGAGCTAAAGATGCTCATCAAGATCAATACTTGTTGCAGAAACCGATAAAGGGCGATTGAAGAATTGACCTCATGGAAAGAAAGAAGTATGCTTCCTTGTTACAACATAATTAGTCTATAAACGATTAGGTACTTATCATGTATGTATTAATACAGGATCTTCATTTCGATGCTGGGGGTTGTGGCGTTTGAACCAAGTTCTAGAAGAAATCATGAAATCCGGCTATGTAAAGTCTCCTAGTGGTAATTTGATCAAAGTACGTAGCAATATTACTAAAGAAGAAGGGGCGTTTTTGACGGAAATAATTGCCGAACTGAAGCCAAATGCTACTCTTGAAGTTGGTCTTGCGTACGGAATATCTGCCCTTTATATATGTCAAGCCATCAAAAAATATCCTAACCCTCGTCACATAATTATTGATCCTAGCCAAAACATCGATTGGGGCGGCCTAGGACTTTATAGCTTAAGAAGAGCAGGCTACCAGGAAATAATAGATTTTTATGAGAAGCCATCTCAAACCGTTCTGCCTCAACTTGAAACTATGGGCGTCAAAGTCGATTTCGCTTTTATTGATGGATGGCACTCCTTTGACCACACTTTGGTTGATTTCTTCTACATTGATAAATTGCTAAACGTAGGCGGCGTTGTCGCTTTTGATGATTCAAATTGGCCTAGCATCAGTAAAGTGATTAGATTCATAATTAAGAACCGCTCCTACACAGTATTTCGCTATCTTCCTAGCACTTTATCTCCTCTTAGGCTAAACTCCTCTTTTAAGTATAACGTATTTATGAGGGCAAAAGCGTTCTTTAGAAAAGTCGGTGCGTTTAGAATGGGCATTGATCCAAATAGTTCGTGTGTTGCCCTTAAGAAAGAAGCCGAAGATAATCGAAGATGGGATTTTCATCGCAATTTTTAAGGATTTCACCAAAGCTAAGTGGCCAGCTTTCATCAAAGTGAATTATTTTTTTTCTCGATTGCTCTTTTGAGGCTTCGGCACTGACTAATTTTTCCTACAATGTCTTTTTCTTCAATCATTTATAAATTCACATTCTTTTATTCAAATTACAGTTAATCTTTCAAAGAGTGTTCAAAATACTTGACCTGATAATCTAAGATAGCCTTGAGCGACGAATAATATAGTTTATCAGCTTCCAAATTAAGACAAGTAGTTTTGACTAAAGTAGCCTTCTCCATTTAGGCTAAGAGTTATAAATCTGAGGTAGTGGTTAATTTCAATAATAGTTGACGCTGGAGATTTTAGAATTTGCCAAATATGATTCCGTTGTATAAGCCTCAAAATACCATAGGTGCAGAGGTACTAGATGCGATTCGAGAAGTTCTTGAGTCTGGGTGGCTGACCATGGGTCCAAAAACGTTAAAATTTGAAGAAGCCTTTGCAGATTATATAGAGTGCAAATATGGTGTAGCTACTGATTCTTGTACCTCCGCTTTATATCTAGCTCTGGATGGGTTGGGAATAAAAGCTGGTTCCACGGTTGTGGTTCCGGTAAATACTTTCGTTGCAACTGCGAATGTTGTTCGATGGCTAGGTGCTGAAGTCTTGTTCTGCGACGTAGGCGTGGATGGCGAACTAGACGCGGCAAAATTAGAGCCACTCCTCGAGGAAAACGACAATATCAAATGCGTTATACCTGTTCATCTATACGGTTTTCCTTGTGATATGAAAGAGATTAGTCAATTGCTAAAGAAAAAAGGCGTAAAAATGGTGGAAGACTGCGCTCAATCTGTAGGCGCAATGGTTAATGATAAGAAAGTTGGTAGTTTTGGCGATGCAGGTTGTTTTAGTTTTTACGCCACAAAAAATATAACAACTGGAGAGGGGGGCATGTTGGTCACAAGTAGCGAAGAAGTGAAAGACCGAGCTCTCCTTGTGAGGAATCACGGCCAGAACAAAACTCCAAAGGAAAAATTCACACATTGGCGTTATGATGTGACTGACTTAGGCTTCAATTTTAGAATGAGCGAAATAGAAGCTGCAATCGGACTAAAACAAATGGAAAAACTTGAACTTATCACCGACTCTAGAAAGGAAATAGCGAAAAGGTATAAAGAAGAGTTGGAAAAGATCGATGGCCTTAAAATGCTCCACGACCCAGAAACTAACAATGATAGGCAGGGTGTTTTCCATCTGTTAGAGGTCAAAGTTGAAGAACAATACCCTTTGAAAAGAGACGCCCTATATGATTTTCTTAAAAATAAAGGCATCGCAACCGGAGTCCATTATCCCCCTTTGCATATGTTTAGCTATTACGAAAAGACTACAAAATACCGAAAAGGAGATTTTCCGCAAGCAGAATCATTGTATGCCAAGATTCTTTCACTTCCAATGTTTCCATTTATGACAGAGCTTGAATTTGAGACAATAATTAACGCTCTGAAAGAAGGCGCCCAAACAAGATAGGCGCTAGTTGTTATTTCAACTTAAAGAGTTAGCAAAATTATTTCACTCGTTTGCTGTCGATGGTTCATAACCTCAAATATCAAGTATTGCTTAGGATCATAAATATAAAAGATAGAATGGCGAAGTATCGTTTATCTTGAGAGGAATTGGTAAGGATGAAAGTTCTTTTCACGGGCGTAGTGTTGCAGCCTTCTTGGCCTGGCGGAGAGCCTAGTGTTGCACGATTATTAGACCATGTCTTATCAGCTCAAGGTATTCACATCTCCAAATGTTTCGTGCCACGTGACCGACCGAGGAAGTGGAGTCCTGTAAATCCCTTCGCTTCGCAATCAGTCTTGGATCATAAAGTTGTCGGTATGTATAGACGACAGATTGAGAAAACCCGACCAGACATTGTAATGACCTGGTATGATTATGATCTTTCCGCTTTTTGGGCTAGCATACTGTCAGGAATACCTACAATCGCTCAAGCTCAGATTCTTTGGCCAGTTTGCCCATTAAGTTGTCTCTTCAATGAGATCGATGAGTCTCCATGTGATGGACCAAGCAAGAGTTGCGGTTTTTGTTTGGCAAAGCGAGCAAGGGTTGTTGGAGAAATACGCTCTGTTATGCCTTCCATCGCATGTTTACCTTTTACTCAACTTTCAATGATGAAAACTAATAATATTAGGTCCAAACTTAAGTATGCTTCAGCAATAGTTAGCGATAATCTGTTTTTGAAGAAAATGATGGCGAAATTGCACTTCGATATTGAGAAAGTTCATGTGATATATAATGGAATGGATCTGAATTCAATCAAGCCTTCTAATTATTTTAAAAAACCAAAAACTGTACTGTTTCTATCTAACCAAATCAATAGGCAAAAAGGTTTTCATCATTTTGTGCAGGTTTCAAAAAATCTTAAGCCTGAATTCCCTGATGTTCGCTTTTTATGGGTTGGTCAGACAGAACTGGGTGGCGATACTTTTGAGACTCAAGGTTACGTTTGGGATAAGGAAGAATTGCAGGAGATATTTAGATCAAGTTATTTGCTTCTTTTGCCGTCTTTGTGGCCAGAGGCAATGAGTTACTCAGTCATACAAGCAATGGCTTGTGGAAAACCAGTTGTTGCATACAATGTGGGGGCAAATAGCGAAGGAATAGTTCACGGCGAAAACGGTTTGCTTGCCGAATGGGGAAACGTTGAGCAACTCTCCTCACATGTAAGGAAATTATTGATTGACGAGGAACTTGCTATTAGGATGGGGCGAAACGCGAGAAAGATCGCAGAAGAAAAGTTCAGTTTGGACCGGATGATAAATAGCTATAATAGTCTTTTAAATGAAATCGAACTACAAGAGTGCAACGGGTCAATCAGAGAATCAACGGCATCAAAGAAGAAAAGTGAGCGACTTCATGAAAAAGCTGTTATGAGTTGGCTCTAACAATGATGGATTCAAGAAAAATCGAAGACTACCTGAGTCTGAAAAGTCATTACAACAATTCAAGTCTACTACTGGAAGGTGCAGATAAAGTTAGGGTTTTAAACCTCAAAAAGGTGTCAGGTGGAGTAACAAATAATCTGTATTCTTTCTTGTTAATGTTTTCCAAGCAAGGAATCGAGCATCAGCTTGACCTTATTTTGAAAACTTACCCCGAGCCCACTTCTTTGTGGTTTAAGACATATCGCCCAAATGAGGACGTTAGAAAATATGTAAGAGAATTTGAGGCCATGACCAGTCTTGAACGCCATAATTTTCCTGTACCACATGTCTATCTCTGCGAGTGCGATCCATTTTTTATTGGATATCATTTTGTTATAATGCAACAAGAAAAAATAATGCAAGAAAGCGATAACAATTTAGGTCGTTTCGCTTCAACTCTCGCCCGACTCCATAATTTGAAAGTAGATGAACTAGACATTAAGTCACTGACCTTTCCCAAAGATGATTCTGCCTTCGCTAAAGAGTGGCCATTTCGATTTAAGCATGTTATAGGTGAAACAAGACATTACAGAAGTCTAAAAAAAGATTTCGAATATGCAATACGTTGGCTTGAGGAAAATTCGGTAAATAACAAGTGTCCAAAATACTGCCTAATTCATGGTGAATATCATCCAGGTCACACAATATTGACGAGCGATAATATACTCAAAGTAATAGATTGGGAGGGGGTGGCGATAGGCGACCCTGCTTTCGATGTTGGCTACGCATACCATATGGTTAAATTGATGTACAATCTGAAAAATTCAGACTCAGGCGAAAAAGCGGCTGAAAGATTTGTTTCAGAATATACCAAAAATTTCGAGGGTGATGTCGAGCCGAGACTTGAATACTATAAGGTGGTCGGGATTTTAGGGGTAACCATTGCAGTCAGTTTATTGATATCGAACCCTTTAGAGGCTTACAAACGTTTTGGACGTAAAGCTCTAGCACGTTCGCTTGCTTTTCCATTTCTTCGCTTCCACTTTGTGAACAGAAAGTGGATGAATGCAGATTTTTTGGTATCTTATCTGCAGTACTTTCAAGAGTTTGTTGAAACAAATTTGAAACGTTAAATTGAAGTTGGATTACTGATAAATCCAAATATTACAAAGTGTAACACAATAACGCTAAACCCACATTTCCTAATAGGTGAACCGAATGTTTTCTGGGTTCTTTAATGAAGCACATAAAAGATACGAGTGGGCTCAGCATGGATTACATCGTAGACTAATGATCCTATTGTATTACAACAGGCAATTCTCCAGAGTTGGCAAAGGTTTAGATTTTCATGGTAAATCGCAAGTTCATGGTCAAGGAATGATTCTTGCAGGAAAGAATCTCGTGCTTAACGGTAACGTAGAATTGTGGGCTGGAGAGAACGCAACGATGATAATTGGGGATAACGTGTTCATAAACGGTGGAGTTCTAATAAGCTCTAAACTTAGAATAGAAATTGGAGACTCTACACTAATTGGTCATCAAACAATTATTTTTGATACTGATTGGCATGGAATTGATGGGAATAAACCTGCGGAGGCTCCAATTCGAATTGGTAAACATGTTTGGATAGGAACAAGATCAATTATTCTTAAGGGTTTAAGGGTGTAACGATTGGCGATAATGCTATAGTAGGCGCCGGAAGTGTGGTCACAAAAAACGTTGCTGAAAATACTGTAGTCGCCGGTAATCCAGCAAGACAGATAGGCATAACAAAAACTGGTTACACATAATTAAATCATCAAACTCAAAAGGGTAGAGCATTAGTTTGAGTGTGCGTAACCGACTGTTTCTAAAGCAGTTTTTCGATAACGGTGCTTTTGGTGGCACATTCATTGACGCTAAGGTTTGCCTTTGCAGATTTTCAAGAATGAGCGCATATAGTTTGTATTTCTTATGATAGCTTTGCAGAAGTTATCGCCTTAGTCTTATTTGCATTCGAAAAACCCCCTTTGTTTTCTCTACCGTATTTCATAAGGCCAATACCCATTTGAAGAGGATTCCAACACAATGTTGGTGATGCTTATTCTGTTTGATGATTCTTCGAACTTCTATGGCTTGTTCTATATTCTCCTCGTTCTGTTACTGCTCTATTCTCATCGATAATAGTTTAGCTTCGTATACTTCTATGAACTATAACCAACATTCAAACGAAAATTATCGTTTGATAGACTCGCTCTCTTTGTTAATCTCCGAGCAAGAATATGCCCTGTGGGCGGGACCTTGATTTATATGTTGAAGCAAACACGTCAGATCGTAAAAGAGGTCTATCTGAAAACAAAGGGAAAACCATTTCATCTTTCCTTAAAAGAAAGCTTGCTAGATTGCAGAATCATCCTTGACGTGGGTTGCGGAAGTGGTTCTCCAATAAAATATTTTTCTAAAAATTTTTACTCTGTTGGCGTAGACTTATTCAAACCTGCCCTTTTAGAAAGTAGGAACAAGAGGATACATGATGATTACGTTCTTGCTGACATTAATAATTTGTGTTTCAGGCCTAACTTTTTTGAAGCAGTTTTAGCACTAGACGTTATAGAACATTTAGAAAAAATAAAAGGGCTAAGATTAATCAAAACAATGGAGAAGATTGCTAAGAAAAAAGTCATAATTATTACTCCAAACGGTTATGTGCCTCAAGGTGCGCGTGCCAAGAATGTTTTCCAAGTGCACCTTTCTGGATGGACTGTGAGCGACCTAAAGAGGTTAAGATATAAAGTAAACGGAATAGTGGGACTGAAACTATTAAGAACAGAAGAAGCAAAATTAAGATATAAACCTGAAATTTTATTCACTGAGCTTTCAGATATTAGTCAAAAACTCACATATTACTTTCCGATTATGGCTTTTGAACTTTTATGCGTAAAGAACCTGCACAAAACCGAATGCCCCACTATACAAATTTCTGGAAAAAATCCTGCCAATGTTCTGCTTTCCGATGTTTAATTGATATATTGATAAACTTATTAAATAAAATGGAAGATACTTTTGTAGTCTTTTTGTTGCTCTCTTCTTGGGAACAAAAAGTTAACGATATTGTTGCCAGAAATAGCTACGGAGTATTGAATTATGTTCAAGAAATAATAACAGGTTTCGTAGTCTGTACCAAGTGAGTGAGAAATATGGCTGAATACACGAAGAGAACTAAGGCCTAGTTGGGTGAACAATTTAAGCTGTGTGACGAACAAGGGATTTGGATTGCTCACCAGACCATCTATGGCTTTCAGAAAGGTCATTGCCAAAAAGCTCCCCCATTCAAAGGTATGTGCCCACTTACCAAATCATGAAGGCTTTATCAAATTTTGAATTCCATTCTTTGTTAGATGTTGGGGGGGCAGAAGGCTATAAAGCAGCTCTTGCGAGAGAAATATTTGATGCAAATGTAAAAAACAGCACCTTTCTGAAGAAGTATCCAAAAGAGCCGAGGAGATTTTTGATTTGGATTCAGACCCAGTTGAATCCATAACCTTCCATACAAAGACAACCAGTTTGATGTTGTTATTTGCAGTGAGACTCTTGAACATGTGACAGATTTTCATAAAGCAATCAGCGAACTCCTAAGGGTTGTTGCAAAAGGCAGTTGTAATAACAGTACCGCATGACCCACAGGAGTACATAGACGATAACATCCGAAAGGAAAAAATTCATGGGCAAATTCGGGTTTTTACTCTTGAGAGTTTTGATTTCTTGAAAGCAAAAGGTACCGCGTTTTTAGCAAGAAAATGCTTAGTCCTTTTACCTATCTGCCTATTTTGAGTAGATTTCTCGATAAGAAATTGGTGGTGACTTTCCTAACAACATTTGATGAGTTCTCTTCAAAGCTTTTGCCTCCGTTTGGAGGGATTTTTATTATTGTTTTAAAAAATAGGAGAAAAATTCATCGGAAGAAGATTGGTAATGTTTCAGCATATCGAATCCTAAATTTTGCAGTTCCAGAATATTATTTGGCGAACGAATAGATTTTCATGTCTGCAAAAGTCCTGATTTTTCTGGCTCGGTATCGCATTAGCATTTTTGTCTACTGAAAAATCAAAGTAACACATCACAAAAAGGGATTCTATATCCTATAGCAAAGTAGTTTTCTATTGACATGTATCGGGTTCAACGAAAGAAAAGCATAGTTACTGTGATCGAACGAATATAATATTCGTAATCGTCGGAAAGGATCAATTTGCAGATCTTTATTCCCAAACAATCACTCATGTTCTTTTTACCTATAGAATGAGGAGTGAAGGGGATTTTAGTCGCAAGCTCGCATTCTATGATATACTGCACTCAATTGGAATTTTGAGGGAAACGTTTGAATTTATCTCCGATCCAAGCTCGCAGCAGGAGTGGATTATAACGATACTCAAACATGTTTGCTAATGTAGATATAAAGAAAACCTTCGCTGAATATTATGTATGGCATAAAGGAAAAGACCCTGTTTTCCATGTCTAGGCGCCATTCTTGGCCGAGCATATTCTCAAGAAAGAGAAAGAAGAGTATATTATACTCCCAAATCTGTTGTTTCTTAAATGGTCAGATCTCAGCGAAATCCTGAAAGAGAAGTTCTTTGCGGAAAATGGGCTTTCGGATAATGAAGCAACAATCTTGGATCTCGCGGTAGGGCGCACTCACTTTAGATTTATAAGTTTGGGTGGAGTTGATCTTCCCATGAAATTATTATCAAAAAGGAGCAAACCAAGGTGGCTGATGCAAAAAAATGAAGACAATTCGGCCTATTGCTATTTATCTTCCACAGTATCATCCGATTCCTGAAAATGATCTTTGGTGGGGAAAGGGATTCACGGAATGGTGCAATGTAAAAAATGCCAGTCCACTGGTCCGGAATCACTATCAGCCTCATCTGCCTGCCGATTCAGATTTCTACGATCTACGGGATCCGGAGACCCGTGATAAGCAAGCCAAAATGGCCAAAGCTCATGGAATCTACGGTTTCTGTTATTATCATTATTGGTTTAACGGTAAGCGGTTGTTAAACCTCCCGATTGATGAAGTTTTACGAACACATAAACCTGATTTCCCTTTCTGTCTTGCCTGGGCAAATGAAGACTGGACCAGGGCATGGGATGGTAATACCGGTGAAGTTTTAATCAAACAAAATTATACGCATGAAGATGATCTTGATCATATCCGTTTTTTAGGTACTTTCTTTAATGACCCAAGATACATCCGCGTAGACGGAAAACCTCTTTTTATTATTTATAAACCAGAGCTCTTTCCCAATATCCGTAAAACCCTGAAAACGTGGAGGGAGGAGGCAGCCAAAATTGGAATAGGCGATTTGTACCTGTGTTACTTTGAGAATGAAATACAAAATATCGACCCACAAATACTGGGATTTGATGCTGCCATTGAATTTCAACCAAACTGGTGGAAGTTGCCTCCTCCCATTAAAAGAAATAAAGCTGGACTATACCTCAAAGAGCATGGATTCTTGTTAAATGCATACTATAAACACAAATTCTTTGATTACTTGGAATTTGCTAAAATCATGATCGATGCAGGGCTAAAGGTGACCTATAAAAGATTCCGTTGTGTGACGCCTATGTGGGATAACACTGCGAGGAGAAAAAAAAATGCAGCTATTTTTTTCAACTCATCTCCAGAAAAATATGAATTCTGGCTTAAATCTGTCCTTCAGGATTTTCAGCCGTTCAGCGACCAGGAGAATTTTATTTTTCTGAATGCATGGAATGAATGGGGAGAGGGAAATCATTTGGAACCCTGTCAGAAATGGGGATATTCCTATCTCAAAGCAACAAAAAAGGTTCTTTTAAGCATTGGAAATAATCACGCGCGCGCAGAGAAGCAAACCAAAACTTCGGAAGACCCGACAAAGCGGTATCACCAACATTCTTTAACACTTGATAAAGGGACTAGGCAGCGCGCTAAAGGGGTTGAAAGACTGAAATGAAAGCAATTGTCAAAAAAACTTCCAAATCTCAGGAAGAAAGTGAGTCAGCAGGGCGAGCAGTAAGTGCAAATAGGGTTCTTAAGTATGACGTATTTCAATCTACGCAGAAGATGATATTTCAGTTGATTGAGCCTGGGAAAAAAATCCTTGACGTTGGTTGCGGAACAGGTAGACTCGCTGAACAGTTGAGACTAAAGAAGAACTGCTACGTGGTAGGAATTGAACGCGATGAATTAGAGGCTAAGTTTGCGCAAAAACGTTGTGACATGTTATTACTTTCAGATGTGGAAAAGCTTGAGGATATCCCATTTCAAACTGGCTATTTCGACGTGATCATATTTGCAGATGTTTTGGAGCACTTACTGAACCCAGAGTTAGTTCTTCGAAAATTCAAGAAGTACCTTTCAAGTAATGGTTATATTTTCCTTTCAGTACCCAACGTTGCAAACTGGTATATAAGACTCCAACTCCTTGCGGGCATTTGGAACTATAAGGAAGTCGGTCTACTTGATAAAACACATATAAGGTTTTTCACTCTAAAATCGGTCAAAGAAATGATTCGAAGATGCGGTTATACGATAACATATTTAGATTGCACTGCTGGGGATTGGAGAATTATATCTCGGAATGTTGCTAGTCTGTGGAAAGGTCTTCTTGGGTACCAATTCTTGATCAAGGCAAAACGAAACATCTAATTGTGCAAGCGTGCACCCGAGTAGACAAAATTTGCGGAATGGTCCGCGGAAAAAGGTCTTGTACCCGATTCTAATACCGCTTGCCAAGGAAATTCTCCGAACTGGCAACAATCTTGGTTTAGACAAATAATACAAATAACTATCAAGTAAATCAGAGAGGATATAGAAAACATGACTACTGACAAAGTAGATTTGGTAATGTGGACAAAAAATGGCGCTAAAACATTGCCATCTGTTCTACGTCAAATAGACTATGTTATTCCAAAAGACGCCATAAAAAGGAAGGTTATCATTGACGATGAAAGCTCTGACGATTCAAAGTTAATAGCAAGAAAGTTCGGTTGGTCTGTTTATCCCAATGACGGCAAAGGAATAAGTGATGGAGCCAACACAGCTTTTAAGTATGTAGAATCTGAACGTTTTATCAGTTTTGAGCAGGATGTTTTGCTATCACACCGTTGGTGGTCTAATGTTCCAAGTTTGTTAAATAATAATACTGCAATAGCTTCTGGTTTAAGGCTTCCCAACAAACCCTTGGCTTTGCGCAAACTTTTGGAATATGACATAGACAGGTATCCAAGAAATTTAGAAGACAACGATGTTTTTCATTTTGGAAAGACCCTCGACAATACGATATATCAAACCGAAATTATCAAAAGCATTGGGGGTTTCCCAAGAATATCGTTAGATGCTTGCGTGGATAACGTGCTTGCAAAACGATTATATGCTGCAGGTTTCAAGTGGAAGGTAGACTACAGCGTCAAGTCTTTGCACATACGCAAAGGGTTGCGTGATGAGCTTCGTCATTTCTATTGGTACGGTGCTCAATACCCCCTCCTCGAACCTTACATATCAGGTAAACATGCTAGCGCTAAAGGCTTTTTGAAAAGATTAGTGTTCAGCCCCAAATATGGTGTAGACTTAGCGTTGAAATTGAACTCTCCCGAATTAATATACATCTGCCCGCTAATTCGGTTAGCTTTGTATAGAGGATTGGTTTCTGGACGAAAAAATAGCAAAAGTGCGCGTACATTATCTTCTTCTCTACATAAACCAGTGAAATAAAAATCATCGTTTTTTTAATTCTAATATAAACCTCTTCAAAGCTTCCAAAAATGTTTAAAATCATAAGATGTTATCAAAGATTTTATATCTGTCCATTAATTTTACTATAGAAACGATTTTTGAAATCAAATATGGAAGGTGCAAGGGACTTATCTATGGTGGAAGATTTTCAAGCAAGGGTACATAAAGCGAACGTTCAGGTCCATCGAGTCGAGGCAAAATATTATGAGTTGATCCATGGTGAAATATATAGCAAAGGTGAACAGAAAAGAATAAACTCGGCATTGAAGAGGATAGACAAACTTATAGATACTAATCAGAAAGAGGCTCTTGATTTCGGGGCTGGTACTGGAAATTTAACTGGCAAGCTTCTTCATTTAGGCTATCGAGTAACTGCTTTAGATATATCTGCGGAAATGTGTAGTCTTTTGAAAAAAAAGTATAAACGTTATGTAGACGAAAAAAAATTGAGAGTTATTAACTCGCCGATAGAAGATGTGAGTTTTGATAAAGGTGAATTTGACTTAATTACTTGTTATTCAGTGCTGCATCATTTACCCAATTATGAGACTGTGCTCCAAAAACTCTCTGTTTTTCTGAGAAAAGGAGGCGTAATGTATTTAGACCATGAATCTGCATTTTATTCTGACAAACCTAACAAGTCAGAACGTTTTGTAAGAAATATTTATTTCAAATGCAATTGGTTACTTAGCACTTCATACGTCAAGATTAAGAGGATTCCTTCCGTAGATTTCCTCGACTATAGTTTATCAGACTATTGGGCTTCCGATGAACATCACACCGATCATGCGAAAATAGCATCAATATTTAAGAAAGAGAATTTTGGGTTTTTCATACGAATAGATTATCACTCTACCAGAACTTGGCTTTTTAATCCAACATTCTACATGTACAAATACTTTTGTCAACCTGACATGACTCTTTGGATAGCTAAAAAGTAATCTGAATCTAATGTAATTAGGGGATCAAACATAATTTGCTCTGTTAGTGTACATGCGCTTTCGCTTTTTTTGCTGCCTTGGTGGAATATGAACTTTGCTAAACTCTCAAAGGTTAGCTCACTTTATGGATTTGTTATGCGGAATGTTCATTTTAAGGCTGTTTAGCTCTTGAAACATTTATTGGGTATTGTTGCAATATTAGCCTAGGCGCGCGGATTCTTTTTCGATTTTCTCTTGCATCATAATGGGAAGAGAGAAAAACTGGAATAATGTTTTTATTAAGATTGTTTTATTCTGAGTTATGAAATGAGAAATAACCGAGTCAAAAGTAGGCGTCGCCAGTTTACTTTGTAGGTTATGAGGGATAATCATGGATAAAGCAACGGAAATGGGTAAAACTTCAACTCTTAATAGTGTACAATTGTTCTTCGGTACATCGGCTTCTACTATAATTCAGGCGGTCGGAGCTATTGTACTTGGGATATTTATTCTTCCAGGCGACTATGGGTTATATGTCGTTGCCTTGATTCCGATGGCGACCCTTACTCTGTTCCAGGATTGGGGAGTCAGTTCTGCTTTGGTTAGATATTGTGCCAAATACAGAGCTACAAATGAAGGGGTGGAACAGCGTAAAGTAATAATTGCAGGCTTAATCTTTTTAGCCGCAACAGGCTTGGTTTTGACAGTAGTTTCACTGTTATTGGCTAATTTTTTCGCAACAACCATCTATCACAAACCTGCATCGGCATTCTTGATCACTATCGCTTCAGTCACAATTCTTTCGGGAGCAACAGTATCGGGAATTGCGAGTGTTTTTACTGGTTTTGAGCAGATGAAGCTCAACAGTTACCTGCTCATCAGCTCAGCAGTTGTGTACAGTTTATTGGCTCCATTGCTGGTTTATTTTGGTTATGGAGCCATAGGTGCTATAATCGGTTATACTTCGGCTTCAGTGGTTCAAGTTGTAATCGCACTGATCTTACTCTATTTCTTCCTCTTCAGAAAACTTCCCCGATCTAAAACAAACAAGTCTGAGATAGTTCAAACACTAAAGTCACTATTACACTATGGCGTTCCTTTAGGTATAGGCAGCATCGTGAGCGGACTAGGGAGCCCAGTTTTCTCTTTTCTTATGGCTTCATACGTTAGCGAAGTGATGATAGGAAATTACAAAATTGCAAGCAATTTCACCCTTCTTTTAGGTTTTCTTACAGGCCCGATCACTACCGTTTTGTTTCCTGCATTCTCTAAATTGGATCCACGTAAAGAGAGAAACCTACTCAAAACCGTTTTTGCCTCATCCGTCAAGTATACAGTTCTTTTTGTAATTCCCGCTACCTTGGCTATGATCGTGCTTGCAAAGCCGCTTATTGGTACCATTTATGGAAGCAAGTGGTCTGATGCTCCGTCTTTTCTTACTTATAGCGTGGTATATAACTTGCTCTCGCTTTTCGGTTGGCGTAGCATGGGAAGCTTCTTGCCAGCTATGGGCGAAACTAAATTGTTATTAAAATTATCCGTGTTGACTCTTATCATATCGATTCCTGTGGCTTTTCTCTTGGTTCCCTCGCTAGGAATAATCGGAATAATAATTGGCACGCCGGCAGCAGCTTTGCCCAGCACGTTTATCGCATTATATTTAATATGGAAACACTACGGTGCCAAAGCCGACTTTGTCGGGTCAGCAAAAATCTTTCTTGCATCTGCGCTTGCCACAGGAACAGTTTATCTGTTTCTTATATTTTTCAATTCTGCCTATTGGGTTTTATTGACATTTGGCTCAATTCTTTTTCTGGCTGTTTATCTGATTTCGGCTCCATTAGTTGGAGCAATCAACCAATCGGATGTGAACAGCCTTAGGACAATGTTTTCAAATTCGGGCATAATATCACGATTATTCGAAATACCTTTAAAGATTATAGAAAAACTATTACAAAAACGCAACTCACAAGATACGGCAAAGAGACAATAACTGGAATTTGCTCTTTTTTTTTAGCCTTGGCAATTAACCTCCTCCACTTTGTATTCCTAATACTTTACTATTTCTTTTAATACATTATTCTATCCCATTTCCAAAATACTGACCAAACTCCTTAATTCGACTACTCGGTTTCATGCATTGCTTGCATACTCATTTAATGAAATGTCTCTGCCTAAATTTTAAAACTTTAGTAGAGAATGATTTATTTTATATCTATAAAAAATCAATTAACATTAATTATAGAAGCAATAATTTTTTCCTTTTTTTCCCATCATTGTTAAATTGTTATAAAATAAAAAAAGGATAGAAAGAAAACTTTTAGGCTAAGGGTTTATGTAGAATGTGGTGTCTGAAAACCATGAGTATGCATTGTCGGTTATGCTGCGGGTGTCTAGCCATGGTACCATTGAGCTTATCTGTACTGGATTGCAGGAGTGTACTCCGTAGTTGCCTGCTGCGCCGTTTGTGACATAGGTGTAGTATGTGGTTGGAACATAAATGTCCCATGTCAGTAATGTCCAATCGTTACCCCAAGGAAGACGGGCTACCCCTGCCATATTCTCGGCATCATTGGGGTGTCCTGCTTGATGGCCAACAGCGTCGATTGTAGCTATTCCGTTGCCTTGTGAACTGCTTATATAGAAGTCCATTCCAAGTCTTATTCCAGCACAAATATCACTGCTTTTGTAAGATGCAGTTTTTACCCATGCTGAAAAAACAATGTGATCACCTGGCTTTACGCCTAACCATGCACCATCAACTTCTCTTGATCCCCTAACATAGTCTGGTCCTAGACGGATGCTTGGATTGCCATTATGTAATGTGCCATAGTCAAGTGAAGCATAAGATGAAGCAGCTCCATTCATATCCGCATAGAACGCACTAAGAGGCTCCAAATTAGGTGAAGATGAAGCGAATTGTGTTTGTTTTTGGGTGGGTGTTGGTGTAGGGGTCGGTGTTGGTGTTGTGGCTGGTGTTTGTGTTTGGGTAGTTGTTGGTGTAGGGGTCGGTGTTGGTGTTGTGGCTGGTGTTTGTTTTTGGCTAGGATTTGCTGATTGGTATATTTTTATTTGTTCTATGTGAGCGGCTAAGTTTGCTGTGTTGCCAGTTATGGTTATTCTGACGTATCTTGCTGTTATTTGATTGAATGTGTCTGTTACTATGCTGCTTCCGGTTTTTGTAGGTACTATTGTGTTCCATGTTGAGCCGTCGGTTGAAGCTTGAATGTAATAGGTGTATGTTCTTGAGTCTCCATCGTAGAAGTGGGTGATGATTTGGCTGATGCTGGTTTGGGTTCCAAGGTCTAGTTGGAGCCATTGTGGTAGTTTGCCAGCAGTAATCATGGCGTTTGTTCCCCAGTAGTTGGAGGTTGATTCGACTCCGTCGATGGCTAGGTTTGGTGTGTGGCTGCTGTCGTATGAGGATGCCGTTGCGGTTGACACTGTAACTTGGTTCGATGTAGGTGGAGCTGTTTGGGTGGTTGTGGGGGTTGGTGTTGGTGAAGGGCTTGGTGTAGGTGTTGGCGAGTTTGTGCCTGTGCCTGTTGCGTAGATGCTCATGGCTCCCGAGTTGTCGGTTCCCCATATTGCTCCGAATGGGTTTGCAAAGCCATTTGCGTAAGAACTGGCGCCGTTGTGGGCGCGTTGTCCTGATCCGGCTACTTCCACTATGCTTACTGGGACGTTGCCCATTATTGCTAGTCCGTAGGTTGTGCCGGCTGTTACGGTGTATGGCGTTGGCAGTTGGAAGTCTACCCATGAGTATGTTGTGCCTATGTTTGCGGAGTTGGATTGTTCTAGTAGGGCGCCGGCTGAGTTTCCGTTAGCTTGGTAGAGTGCTGTTATGGCTTTTCCTGATGATGCTCCACTGATGTAGGCTATTATGTCGGTTACTGATCCGGTGGTTGTGGATGTGAAGTACGAGATGGATTGGGCGTTTGGGTCGTTTTGGTCTAAGTAAGTACCGACAGCAGAATTCCCAAAAGTGGTAACTGTTGCAGCTTGAACTGTAGACAGCGAAAAAACTGATAGCATGCTTATGATGAAGAGTGCGCTAATGCATATAGCAATAGGTTTTTTGAGTTTCCTGAAGTTTACAGTCTGAAATATTTTCAAGTTGTTTGTTTTCACTTTTTTTCTCTCTCTCTGAATTTTGAAAACTTTTTAAGGTTTAATCTGTTATATATTTTTTTGAAAAAGCCACTAACGCTTAATTGTCAACTTCAAAGAACGGTTAGCAAAGTCAAATTAACAAAGTTTGTTAAGTGAAGCTAGTTCATAGTTTGCCAAATAGGGGCGTTGATTTAGCATAGCTTATAAAAAAATGTTCACCTGTAAGCTGATTCGAAAGGTCTATGAGCTTNNTCCGTTCTAATACTCAACGTTTTTCAACCTCCTCAAGAGTTTGAATATCAACTTAACGCGCTTCAGCAGCCAATAGATTACCACTCAAACACGGTGTCCTTTATTAAAGACCTTAGAAATGTGCATGAGGCCGTTTTGTCTAAAGCCACTGAAAGAGCGACTAAACTAAAGCCCAACCTTAGAATCAACGCAGAACTCAAAGAAGGAGATGCTTCAATACAGATAGTTGAAACTGCTGCAAACGGCCAATTTGACTTAATAGTGATAGGGCACAGAGGGCACAGTAAAATCAACGAGCTTTTTCTTGGCAGCACAAGCGAAAAGGTTGCCCATACAGCAAGATGCACCGTCCTAATTATCAATTGAACCTTCTACTTCTAAAAATTGCGTGCGCTCTTCCATTTTGTTCTGTCGAGCACCAATATCGAATATCTTCATTAAGGTAGATAAGAAAATCAAAGTAACTCTCTTTTTTTGATGCCGTAATAATACTTTTAATAGCAGTGGGTAGTTAGGGTTATCAATAAAATCAAAACACTGCAAGCATCGACGAGTGTGCATTTTGAGTTGTCCCAAAACCAAAATCCCAACGAGTCAATAAAAGACGTCATAATCACCATTGTGAAAGAGCAAAAACCGGAAACAGCAAGCCAACTGATAGAATTTGTACAAAAAACGACTAACCTGTCAGAAAACGAAATTATCAATATTCTAAATCAACTCGAAGCTGAAGACAAAATCCACTTCAACATGAAACAGGAAAAGACCTTCATTTCGTTTAGGACTTACCTTTTTAGCTTCGAGTCAGCATGGTATTGGACTATAATCGCAGTAGCCTTAGTAACTACGTTAACGGTTTTTACTATTCCAAAAGATTGGTATCCGCTAGCATATATTCGCAACGTTTTAGGCGTGATATTTGTGTTATTCTTGCCCGGATATGCCTTCGTAAAAGCTTTGTTCCAAAAAAAGGTTCCAGTCAAAACGTCTTCAGAAAGCTTCGATACTATCGAACGCGTGGTCTTGAGCATAGGAATAAGCATAGCCCTTACGCCTATAGTTGGCTTGATATTATACTACACTCCACTAGGTATTGGTCTAACACCAATAACCCTTAGTTTGCTGGCTTTGACTACGCTTTTTGCCACCGCAGCAGTGGCTCGAGAATACCTAGCAAAATCGAATACTATCCAACAAACTTATTGATAACGTTCAAGATGCCTCTTTTTTATACAAATTTTTATTAGAACACCAAGACTTTAACTTCAAAACATAGGAAACAAATCTCATGGTTGCATACCTAAAACTGATTTTTATAAAGGTCGTAGGAGAATTTCTTTTCTTATTCGGCTTGTTAGCATGGATCTACGGAGTGCTCATCCAACTAATCCATCCTGAATGGCTACCTCTTGAGTTATCCCATCTTGTACCGTGGATTCGTGTAGACACTTTTACAATAATCAGCTTCGTTGTCGCCGCAATCGGGTTCCTCACATGGAGGCTATCCAAAGAACTAAGATTTACTCAAAAATAACACTACTCTCCAAAGTCAATATAGAAAATTGTAATTTATCCGAGTGTTAAACCATCGAAAACATTCTTAAAATTCATAAACTTTAAAAACATGTTCGAGTCTTAAGATGCACTAAAGTTAAAAAGGATAGAATTCAAAATGAAGAAAAAAATATTCATAATAACGATTTCGTTCTTAACTGTCTTTGCAATAGCTTTTTCAATGAGCGCCTTTAACTTTGCAAAAGCAGATCCAATATTTAGCGAGAGCTTTGATAGCAGCGGCTTAAGTGCGTGGTCACAGTATGGGTCAAGTACACTCACAATAAACACTCAAGCGCCCTATGTTAATACTGCACCAAACAGTGTACAAAATCAAATTACAAACGGATTGAATGAAAATATTTACTATCGTCCTTTAAGTTTTGTTCCAAATCCAATTTACCTGCGGGAATACGTTTACATTACAAGTACAACAGTTCCTACAGCGTCAGGTGATTACTATGAAGTCGGAGGCTTTTCCACCTCAACCGCCCCCAACTTTGGAGACGGCGAAATAGCTGTATTTAATGTCGGTGGAACACTTTACTGGGGATTATATTATCGTGACACCCCTGTATCTAATGGATTTTCACATTCAATCAGCACTGACAATAATACAGACTCTGCCATTCCCATTTCAATTGGCTGGACTTCTCTTGAATTGTATCATTACACAGGGGCAGACATAAGTCATCTAGGTGAAGAAATGCTCTATGTCAATGGTCAACTTATAGTCGATGTTCATCCACACAATCAGGATCGTACACCTGCAAATGTTATAATCGGCGGAAGTCAAACCGCAAATCCAAGCGACACATGGAACTACTATATTGATGATTTAGTTGTTGACAGCTCTTACATTCCACAAATCCAGTATCAACTAACTACATCTAGCAACGTGGCGGGGACAGTTTCTCCAGCTAGCGGCCCTTATAATGAAAGCTCAACTGTCACAATAACTGCAACACCACCCACAACTATTTCAGGCGAGCGATACGTATTCAATGGGTGGACAGGCACAGGCACTGGCTGCTATACTGGTCCCAATTTGCAAGCACAAGTAACCATGGATAGTGCCATAACTGAGACAGCGACATGGGAACATCAATTTAATTTGACAGTGACTTCTGATCATGGTACTACAGTGAATCAAGGCTGGTACGATGCTGGAACAATTGCAACTGCAGGGCTAACTTCAGGAACTGTAAACGGAACTGCCGGGACTCAGTACGTTTTTACTGGCTGGACTGGTGATGCTTCTGGCAATGGGTTAACCTCAAGTGGCATTACAATGAATAGTCCAAAGACAGCTACTGCAACTTGGAAAACTCAGTATTACTTGACTACCTCAACCTCTCATAATACTATAACTGGTCAAGGCTGGTACGATTCAGGTAGTCCAGCAACTGTTACACTCAGCTCTTTAATTTCGCCTGGAATAACTGGCACTCAGTACAACTTCACTGGCTGGACCGGCGACGCCTCAGGCAACAGTTTAACTTCAAACGCCATTAACATGACTGGCCCTAAGACAGCTTCGACTACATGGCAGACTCAGTACAACTTGACCTTTGCCCAATCTGGCGTAGGTTCAGATTACACTGGCAACTTGATTACAATCAACGGAAATACTAATGCTAATGCAAGCGGTTACTGGACTTGGGCAAATGCAAACGCTGCCTACACTTTTAGTTATGCCCCTCAAGCAGTCGTTAGCAATACTACGACGCAATACCTACTCACTAGAGGAGTAACTGGCAATACCACTGCAACCTCAGTAACTGTTACAGCGCCCACAACGGTAACCGCAACTTATTCGACGCAATATTACTTGGCTGTCACCTCACAATACGATTCGCCTTCACCAACAAGCGGCTGGTATGATAACAACACGAGCATATCTACATATGTTTCATCTCCTGCCTCCGGATACACTTGTTCAGGTTGGTCAGGTACTGGCAGTGTTCCATCTTCTGGTAGCTCATCAGTTACGACGTTTGCGATTACTGCACCTTCGACTATTACTTGGAACTGGTATGATGCTTCGGCTACACCTACACCGGCTCCAACTGCTGCACCAACACCTACACCGGTCCCTACTGCTGCACCAACACTCGCACCTACCGCTAAACCCACAGCTTCACCAACTGCTACTCCTACACATACACCAACTTCAAGCCCTTCACCTACTCCAACACCAAAACCCACCACTGCCTCGCCAACTCCAAACACAGAAACAGGTCAAGGCTTCAATACCGTTTACGGAATAGTCATTGCAATAGTAATCGTCGGAATCTTAGCCGCAGCCGCACTCATGCTCCTTAGGAGATCAAAAGCAAAAAAGAAACTCTCCTAAAAAACCCCATTTCTTCCATTTTTACCTCAAAACACCACTCAACGAGCCGACTTCTTTTTTAGAGTAATGCAAAGAAAAAGATGCAAACTACTATTTTTCACTTTTTTAAAACAAAAATAATAAAAAAAATTGAGTAGAACATAATCAGCAATTTTATGAATGATGCATCATCATAGTTAGCCTAAATTTTCTGATTTTCGATAATTTGCTCGAATCTGTATAGTAAAGCCATTACTTTTCTCACGAACAAATTTGAAAAAAAACTTTTGTTTAGTGTAACTTTGACTCGAGGAAAGCACGTAACATTCCAAGTTTTCATATAAGGAAGATTTGTTAGAAAGTCGATTGTTTCGATTTCTCTCTTTTTAAATTGTTCTGCTATTATTGTCTGTTGAACGAATAACCCAGGACTGAGGTGCCTATATTTTTCAGCGAAAGAGGTCTTGGTAAAAAACGCAGTTCCCTTGTATTCGATAACTAACTGGTACGCAATTGCTTGATTGTTAAGTTCCAAAAACCAGACCTTACACTTAAAATCAGGATTAGTTTTAGCTGCGGAAAGTGATGCGTCCCAAATCCACAGCAAATCTTTGTCAATGGTGCAACCAGTTTGTAATCGCCATTTTTCTTTCCAACTCATTCTCTCAATTATCATCATTTTATCAAATGCCTTTTGCGCGTTTTGATTATTTTGTAAGTTGTCAATAATTATGATTTTCCACTCGCCCACTTCGTCTATATTTCTGGAAAGCCGTCTAAATTTTTTCTTGAAATGACTTTCTTGAGATTTCTCGTATTCAACCGAAGAACCTTGAACAAAAATTAGACAATGACTTATTGTATCTATGAATTGTTTTCTAAATACTAGTTTATGATCTGTAGAGACCTTTTCTAAAATGGGTAGATTTTGGGATTCAGCAGGCAAATCTAGATCTATTATTTTGCACTTTAGCTTTTTAAGGATAATATGCAGAAAAATACGTAGAACCTCTTCTCGGTATTCATCAGCAACAACAAAATCTGGAGAAACATAATAGGGCAAAAGAAAATTTGCGCTCTTAAAAACCAAGTTTTTTCTTAACGATAATGGTGCTAACCCCACAATTTTCTCGTTAACACTGCTTACTAAAATCACCGGTAAAGACTCTTGACAATAACTCTGCATATAGTTCTCGATAAATGGGTAAAGATTGAAGGGATTTTTGCAACGGCTAATTAAAAAAATGTCTAAGTCCTTTTTTATTTTGCTCAATTCACTTGCGCTTGTAAATATTTTTGTAACTATTTTCACTTAGCAGTCACCGTTAGCGAGGACTATTTGTAGAAACGTCTATAGATATTCTTTTTTGCAAATTTAACTCTCTTCCTTGCTCGCTAAAATTCGCTCCTAGAAAACCGTCGACTCAAGTAAGAATAAAGTGGAGTTTTTAGGGCGTTATTAATTAGAGGTCCCAGAAGTTCATCATGACATTTAACGAAGGAGTATGTTTTTTCTGCTTTGCAACCGCGGTCCAACTTAACTTTTTCTGCCTTGCTTCTATAATATATTTTTTTTATGTTTTCTTCGATAGCCCATTGAATTGGCATGTAGTAACATAGGTTGAAATATGTGAAGTCTGTTTTTGATTGGGCCTCATATTTGAAACCTGTTAGCCACCCATCTAGAATGTTTCCTTGTCGTAGAAGCAAGGAAAAACCTACGACCTCATTGTTCTTCTTTGCAATGAATAGTTTTGTCTTATTTTGCGCATATACACTTAGTATGCTAAAGAAAGAACTGTTAAAAATGTTTTTTATATTTTTATCGTATTTCGAAGTAAGATTTGATAGTAGTTCAGATAGGTTTTCTGAAAGACCACCTAATTCTTGTTCTTCTATGATGACACCGTTTTCCTTACATTTCCTTATCTCTCTTCTAATACTTTCCCTAGTTTTAGGTTTTAGGCTTTTTAGATAATCTTCAAAACTTGACCATTGAATATCGAGATAGAGCGTAGTGATTCCAGGTGATTTGAGGTAATTTAATTTCTGAAGATTATCCATCAAAAGTCGATCAAACTCGGAAACAAAAAGAAAAGAGCTGAACAAAATTCTCTCTTTCTTACAAATTGAATCAATCTCTTTGGCTAATAAATTTAAAATATTTTTTTTCTCGGAATTTTCCTTGAGTAAGATCTTGCTACGACTGCAAAAAGGCGAGTAGCAAAGTAACACACTATTTTGGCAAAAACCTCTTTGATGGCCAAGAAGCAAAAGTTTCTGCAATAAAGGCATGACATAGCGTATTTGCGGTCCATACTGAAAAAAATAAGATAGCTCTACGAAGCAAGGTGCAACCGCTATCACTTTATCCCCATTATAAACCGCTAAGTAGAAGGGCGATATACCGAAAGATTGTTGGGTTTCAAGGGTCTTAAACCACTCGTACGTAAAAAAGCCATCTTCTGCAAGAGAATTTATTGAATCCCTCCCTATTGCATCTATAGATCGGAAAACTTTGCATTCTAAAGCCATAACATCAATCAAACCCATTTTATTAAACGTTAACTCACAGTTTTTGATGAAAATGAGTCCGTGTTAAGAATCGATTGGGTAATGCACTTGCAGCGTAGAGATATGGTACCGCTCGGTTGTTCGCAGTCCAGTTGTAGATCTTGGCTTTAAAGCTTCTATTCGGAACCCGGAACTCAAGATTTCTTCTGATCTTCGTTCCCCAAAGTGATTTGTACGTTTCGTTTCCCCGCAGAAAGTCGAATTCATTGAGTCCTTTTTCTATCCCATATTTTATTATGTATTTGAAGGTTAGGTGACCTGGTCGATAATAGGCATATTCTGGATCGAATCCTGAGAGGTAGAAATATAGTTTTTTATTGTATTCAAAACAATAAATGCTGGAGACAGGCTCATCATTGAAAGTTAAGAAGAAGAGCGACAACCAACCTTTCTCAGCAAAAGCGTTTGCTACATCCAAGTGAAAACTTCGGTTGGCGCTTTCAGCAAACAAACCAGCTTTCCCTGTTTGCGTTTGGCGTTTCTGATGTAGTTCAAAGAAAATTTTTATCGCTTCTTTGACAGTTCCCATTTTGTCGTACTTTACAAATTCAACTTTGTAATCTTTCATCGCTTTCGTTTCGTATCTTTTCAAGCCGCTCCTCATACCCTGACCGAGAGTTTGAAGGAATAATTCATTCTTATTAGGAAGTGTAACGTATGGGCACGAGTTGATTACTGAACACTTGTTTTCACCGTCGTTTACGTCGACATTTTGAAGCAGTTTAGCGGTGTAGGAATCTTCTGGGACCTCCCCGAGTGTGAAAGCGTCTGCATCTGTCAGATCTTCCATGATACTCTGGATTAAAGAGTTTGCAGCTTTGGTTGCTTCCTGATAGTTTGTTATTAAAAAAGTATGGTAGTCTGAGTCTGGAGAAGCAACGAATTCTGCCTTTCTGAGTTTTAACCCTAACCTTTTGTATGATGAATACATTATAGGGGCTATAAGTGAAGTTGCACCGTCACGGCCGTTTGCTGTGAAAAGTTTTAATGTTCTTCCTTTTCCGTATTGCTTCCACCATGAGGTGAGCCACTCGTACGTTAAGAACGGATTGTTGTCTATACTGTGAGAAAGGATTTGATTCCACTCTGTTCCAAAATCGTTAAGTTCACTTATTCGTTGCAATTCCAGGGTTGCCATGAATCAAGCATCTCGACATTTAAGACTTGTGACTTAGACAATATAAAAGGGCTATTCCAATTTCAACAATATTCCAGAAAAGTTGGCCGAAGAATTGTTAAGATCATTTAAGGCCTACTGGCTCAGGTAAGAATATCTCCAATAAATTCATAATCTCCAATATATATTAAGAATCAATCAATTGCAGATACGATTTAAAATTTAGAATACTTTAGATGGTCTCAGATGAGTAAGGCGGAAACCCGCAAAAACAAATTTTAAAGAACCATTATGTTTCAGAATAAGATATTAATTGAAGTATCTATAAAGGTAGTTGGATGCTCAAAACCAAGAAAACCAAAGTTAATCAAGACTTATTCACAGTGCTCATGATAGGAATAGCACTCATAACTGGTGTAATCCTAATTGTGCTCTCAGCACTGAACGATTCGTCATTTCTAGCTATTCTGGGCGTTTCTGTAGCCTTCTGGAGTATGTTGCTTCTCTTCTTCACTCCCACGAAACATGCTTTTCTCGACTTGTTGAAAGCTTCAGCAAGCGCAAGCGGTAGCAACATAGAGCGCTCACTTCTGGAGTTCAATTTGGCTGAAAAGGGAGTTTATTTGCCGCCCCAAAACCTTCGTAACTTCGAATCTAGCTTGGTTTTTATTCCTAAAACGCCTCAGACTCCTCTGCCAACAGCTGATGAAACAAGCGATAAGTTGTTCGCTGAGAAAAAAACCGGTTTGTTCTTCACTCCTCCAGGGCTTGCTCTTTCGGCGATGTTTGAACATGAACTCGGCTTGTCTTTCAGAAAAATCGCACTACCCCAAATGCAAGGAGCAATTATGAAACTAAACCGCAACCTGAAATTTGCGGAAGTCGTGCAAGTTCGAATCCAAGATAAAAACATAATCTTAGAAATAACTGGAAGCATATTCAACACGCTTTGCAACGAAACCAGAAATAATCAACCCCGAACACACGAGCAAGTCGGATGCATTTTTTCAAGCGCTTTCGCATGTGCATTTGCCAAAGCTACAGATAAACCGATAATAATCCAAAAAGATACGTTAAACCCTGATACCAAAACTCTAACCATAGAGTACCATATGGAAGAAGCGTAACTATGTTACTTCCCCCCATAACCTTACAAGATATAAGTATACTCTTGGCTGTCAGCGCAGTTCTGCTGCTCGTCACGGCTGAACTTGCACCCTATGCCTCTGGGGAAAAGACCTTAACCTCAGATATCAAGAAACTTCGCACCTTAGCGATAATAATGGGTGTATTATTCTTGATAACTGTCGCCATAGAGATGTCCAACATATTCTCAAAAATTTAGTCGCAGTAAAATTTTCTGGAAAATCACCAATTCACATTTCACCGCATCAAAGTAAATCCATTTTAGACAATTAAACATAAACGATACACCAATTGAATCAACAAGCAACAAGTTCTGCAAACTCAAATGATACAGACCGCCAAAATAGACCCATTTCCCGGCTTATCTTTGCCTGAACACATTTGATAGTGACAGGCATCATTCCAAATGGCGTCACTCATTTCCCTAAGTTTGCCCTTATCATGCTCAATTCTGAAATATTCTCCTCCAATATAGAGCGCGTTACTTATTTTCTATATGGAACAAGATATAAATGCCTTGAAAAGATTAAAAAACACTGGGAATGGCTGTCGCCCATGGACAATTAGCCCAAATCTAAATCAACAATAAAACACCAGAATGAAAAAACATGAAAAAACTACAACTCCTAATAATCACATTACTAATTACGTTATCAATCATCGCCTTCGCGAGTATTCAAGCCGTTGCTGCTTTGCCGACTGTGACGATTGCTCCTATTGGTCCGATCACTTTAGATCTTGGGCAGTCTCAGACTTTAACCGCGACTCCTTCTGGCGGTTTCGGTTCTTATTCTATTCAGTGGTATGTGGATGGGTCTCTTCAGTCTAGTACGCTTAGCTCATTTAGTTATTCTCCTGCTTCCTTGGGTTCCCATACGATTTATGTGACAGCTACTGACCTCGTAACAAGCGAAATTTCCAACCCTTCTAACATAGTTACCGTTACAGTGAATTCTGGTTTGGTTGCTCCCACTGTTTCCGCTTCAGTGGGTACGATTGATCAGGGTCAGACTAGCAGTTTGACTTCTTCTTCGGTAACGACGGGTACTTCTCCTTATGCGTATCAGTGGCTTCAAAAAGCTCCTGGTGCTGGTTCTTACTCCTTGATTAGTGGTGCAACTTCATCTAGCTATTCTTTTGTTACTTCTGGTTCTACGGCCGCTGGATCTTGGAGTTTTGAGCTTCAGGTCACTGATGCTGCTGGAGCACCGCCGATGACTTCGTCTGGTGTATCTGTTACGGTGAATTCTGCTCCGACTGTGGCTGTTTCGCCTACGTCTTGGACTCTGGATGTTGGTCAGTCTAAGATTTTCTCGGCTACTGCTAGTGGTGGTTCAGGTTCTTACACGGGTTATCAGTGGTATGTGGGTGGGGTTCCTCAGAGTGGTCAGACTGCTCAGACGTTTAGTTATTCTCCTGCTTCCTCTGGTTCTTACTCGATTACTGTGACGGTTACTGACAGTTTAGGTACGACTTCGGGGCAGTCTCCTGCTGCGACGGTTACTGTGGCGGCTTCGCCGACTGTGAGTATTGCACCGACAGGTTCGCTTACGATGGATGTTGGTCAGTCTCAGACGTTTACAGCTACGGCTTCTGGTGGTTCGGGTGCGATTCATTATCAATGGTATGTAGGTGCTGGAACAGTGGGGACTGACAGTTCAAGTTATTCTTATACTGCGTCGGGAACTTTAGCTTCTGTTACTTGTAAGGTGACTGATAGTGCTTCTACTCTTGTTACGTCTCCTGCTTCTAATACTGTTTCAGTAACGGTGAATGCTGCTTTGGTTGTTCCGACTGTGACGTCTAATCCTGGCACGATTAATCAGGGTCAGACTAGCAGTTTGACTTCTTCTTCGGTAACGACGGGTACTTCTCCTTATGCGTATCAGTGGCTTCAAAAAGCTCCTGGTGCTGGTTCTTACTCCTTGATTAGTGGTGCAACTTCATCTAGCTATTCTTTTGTTACTTCTGGTTCTACGGCCGCTGGATCTTGGAGTTTTGAGCTTCAAGTGACTGATGCAACTTCAGCGCAGGTGACTTCCAATCCGGCTTCTGTTACGGTGAATGCTGCTCCGCTGGATCACTTTCTGTTTAGTTCTGTAGGTACTCAGACCGCAGGTATATTTTTTAACATAACGGTCACTGCAAAGAACGTGTTTAACAACACGGTTACAGGCTATACTGGCACGCCGTCTTTAACGTATTCTGCAGGGTCAATTAGTCCAACTACTATGAATGCTTTCGTTAGCGGTGTGGGGTCGACTTCTGTAAATTTGACTGCTGCTGGTTCAGGTGTTTCTATTACGGCTACCGATGGTAATCATACTGGGACTAGTAACTCGTTTGTGGTTGCTCTGGGTGCTGCAACCCACCTTTTTGTTTCTGGTTTTCCGGGTTCTTCTGTGGCTGGTGTTGCTCACAGTGTTACGGTGGTTGCTAAAGATGCGTATAACAATACGGTTACGGGTTATGTGGGTTCGGTTAAGATTACTTCTAGTGATAGTGCAGCTGTTTTGCCTGCGAATGGTGGTCTTACGAGTGGTGTTGGTTCTTTTAGCGTTACTTTGAAGACTGTTGGTTCTCAGTCGATTACTGCTACTGATACTGGGAATAGTTCGATTACTGGTTCTCAAAGTGGCATAGTGGTGAATGTTGCTTCAAGTGTTTATTTTGTGGTTTCTGGTTTTCCGGGTTCTTCTGTGGCTGGTGTTGCTCACAGTGTTAATGTAACTGCTTACGACATGTATGGTAATTTGGCTACAGGTTATGTGGGTACGGTTGCTATTGTTTCTAGTGATAGTGCAGCTGTTTTGCCTTCTAATTATGCGTTCCAAGCAAGCGATGCTGGTGTCCACTCTTTTAGTGTTACTTTGAAGACTGCTGGTCTTCAGTCTATTACTGCCACGGACACCGTCACTGGCTCAATTACTGGTCTTCAAAATGGCATAACAGTGAATGCTGCCAGCCTGGATCATTTTGTCTTTAATATTGTTGGTTCTCAGACTGCTGGTTCTGCCTTCAACATAAATGTTACAGCTGAAGACGCCTCTAACAACACGGTTACAGGCTATACTGGCACGCCGTCTTTAACGTATTCTGCAGGGTCAATTAGTCCAACTACTATGAATGCTTTCGCCAGCGGTGTGGGATCAACTTCCGTCACAGTGACTGCTGGTGGTTCAGCCGTAACCATTACCGCTACCGACGGCGTCTCCACTGGGAATAGTAACACATTTTCAGTAGCGATTTCACCGACACCCACTCCAACATCAACGCCAACACCAACAACAACACCTAAACCTGGCGCAACTCCCACTCCAACGCCTTCACCTACTCCAACTCCGTCAACAACAAATATTACAGCGAAGACAAGCAATGGCACGACAGTTAACCTTGCAATAAGCGGAAACGTAACCAGTTCACAGATATCCAACGTCACAATGGTATCATACCAAGCCAACAAAACAAGCATACTGTCTTTCACAATAACAGGACCAAACGGAACAGCAGGCTTTAGCAACATGACCATTCCAAAAACAGCAATATCCTACGGGACAAACCCCGCCATTTACGTAGACGGCCAGCGGGCTCCAAATCAGGGTTACACGCAAGACGCCAATAACTTCTATGTGTGGTACACAGCTCAGTTTAGTACACATCAAGTGGTAATACAATTTGCAACAACATCTTCAATCTCGCAATCAATATTTGGACCCATGTTTGCGATCGGTATAACCATTCCTGAAATCATTTTAATCTACACAGTAATAGCCATCAGACGTCTAAGACGAAAACCTGACAACGCATAACTAAACCCTGAAGATTAACGCTCCCGTTTTGGGTTCATTTTCTTGTGTTCGAACTTTAGACCTAATCTGTCACTACTGCAAGAAAGCACCTGTCTCAGAAGCCAATGCAATCACGCCTGCAAGCGTCTTTTTTTGCTCAAAATTTTCGAGTTAAGGTTAAGGTTTGAAATAATTTAATTGCCTGTAAAATAGAATATCTTCTTCAAATCGAAAAGATCAGAATTTACCAAGTTACGATACATCGGTTGAACTTTAAGATTGGTAACTTAAACTGGTAAATACTTTCTGAACGAAAACGATATTAATTCTAAATCCCAAACATTGGTGAGTATTATGAATAAAACTGGTAAAAAGATTCTTGTCACTGGTGGTGCAGGTTTTATCGGTTCGCATCTGGTTCCACGGCTTCTTGAACTAGGTTACTCAGTAACTGTGTTGGATAATTTATCTAACGGGAAATTGGAGAATCTTAAAGGAGTCCTTGATAATTCGAAGTTTGTATTCAAGCATGGAGACATACGTGATAAGACCGTCCCGAACGAGGTTTTTGATGGGGTCGATTCTATAATTCATCTTGCTGCCATGATAGATATCTCAGCTTCGGTTTCAGATCCAATTCAAAACCATGAAATTAACGTAGACGGAACTTTTAACATACTTAATGCTTCAGTCAAACATAAGGTCAAAAAGTTTGTTTTTGCGTCTTCAACAGCCGTTTATGGCGAAGTTAAGACCCTTCCTGTTCAAGAAAATATTGCCCTTAATCCGATTTCTCCTTACGCCGCGTCAAAGGTTGCAGGCGAAGCGTATTGCAGTGCATTTGCAAAATGCTTTGGGCTTGAAGCAGTTGCATTGAGGTTTTTCAATATTTATGGTCTGAGAAGTGAAAACAGCCCGTACAGTGGTGTTATCACCAAGTTTCTTAAAAAAATTATAGATGATGAAGTCCTAACTATTGATGGTGACGGAGAGCAAACGCGAGACTTCATACATGTAAACGATATTGTCAAAGCGATAATCATAGCTTTGGAGCATGAAGGATTGACTGGCGATGTTTTTAATGTTTGCACGGGCGTGCCCACAAGCGTTAATCAACTTGTTGCCACATTGAAAAAGGTTACCGGGAAAAACTTTAATGTCAAGCATGGACCTGCAAGGTTAGGTGACATACGAAGCAGCTATGGCGACCCATCTAAGACTGCAGAAAAAATAGGTTTTAGAGCAAGTACCGATCTTAGAAAGGGATTACAAATATTATTTGAAGAATTTAAAAAATAGTTTTCAATTTTTTTTAATATACAAGTTGGCGAAAAAGCCTACGAATCATCAATTAGAATAGTACTTTTTTTGTTCTGGATTGAATCGCAGGTTCGAACGTTAAACTGACTGTCTTCAGCTCTCTTTTAGATGCATGAAGTTTGTTTTTAATTGTTTCTGGCAGCCAAAGAGCTAATGCTCAAACCATGGACTTTTTAACCGTTTTTTATAATTTTTCTTTCTACCTATTCATGACTATTTACTAGAGTGGATTTTGTTAGCTTTTGAACTCTTGCAAAAAAGTAAACATCTTTCAAGACGTACGTACTCATGTTTGTGGTAGCTAGATAGCTCCTTGCTTTTTTCAATCAGCCGGGTGCGAGCGACTCCAAGATATCTGTAGTCCTTAGATTAATTACTCTTTTAAGAAACTATTTATTAACATCAGTTCTGTAAAACTGTTTCCAATAGCATTCTTTTCAGAATAGTGATTCCGTGACTTACCTTAAGCTTTTTCTCGCCTAAACGCGCTCTATATGAAATTGGTATTTCCCGAGTCCTGAAGCCACGTTGCCTTACCAGATTGTTAAGCTCAACTTCAATGTCAAATCCTTTGGATTTCATAAGCCACCCTTGCAAGATTTCGGTGCGAATTACTCGGAGTCCAGTTAATGGATCTTGAAGTTGTACTCCGTTAAGCATTTTATGTGTCAAAGCCAGTAGTTTATTGCCAATGTGAAAAACGTTGTGCAATGCTTTCTTGTCAACTGCTCCATTGAGTCTGTTGCCGCAAACCATGCCTACGAGTGGGTTTTCTTCGAGTATTTTTATCATTGCTGGAACGTATTGGGCTGGATATGTGTAGTCTGCATCAGTAAGAATGATGTAATTCGAGTTTGAGATGGTATTTTCAAGTGCTTTAGCTATGGCGTCGCCCTTACCTATTCCGTCTTGGTAAATAACTTTTGCACCGAGGTTTTTTGCTATCTCGACTGTCCGATCCTTGCTTCTACCATCAACGACTAAGACAGGAATTTCACCCAGAATGTCTCTCATCTCCGCTATTGTGAGTCCTATTCCAGGCGCTTCGTTTAATGCAGCAATTATTAGCTGTGCAGAATAGTGCATTTCATTTTGTTGAACTAGAACCGTCAATTTTTCCCTTCTCCTATCCTGCGTTTATTAATCATAAGTATACTATACTCAATATAAGTCGCGTTGCTGAAAAGCTAACATGTCAAAAGTCGGAATACCCTCGCTTTAAAAATGCTTCTTGGAAAACGTATTCTTTTGGAGGCAACTGTAATTAGGCTTTATAAGCAAACTGTGCTTATTATACGTGTGTTTTTGTGCTTATAGAGTCACATAGGGATAGGCTGTCCTTCAGGTGACTTAGCGTAAGTCTGATTAGACAGTGATAAGATTGGGAAAAGGCAAAATGGTTGTGAGTTTAGGCTTTCTCTAATTTAAATTTTGGGAAATCTGAACATTGTTTGGTGAAAAGAAGCTAAATTCTTCTTTCGTCGTTCTCAAATTAATTAAGTTCTAGTAGGAAAACTGGTTCTTGTTTTAATAAACCTGGTGTACACGTTTGGCGTTATTCCTCATGATAGCTCGTCAAAAGAATTATGGTTTGGGAAAAGACGATGTGAAAGAACTATGGTGGAGTTTGTGGTGTTTTGAGATGAGTTGCTTGGCTGTGTATTTTTGTTGTTCAAGTAAACAGTGAACATTCACAATAATAATGTTTATTAAGACTTAATACACATGATATTTTGCGTGAGGCAAAAAATACGGTAAAACTAAAAATCTCAGTAACAACATCAGTAATAGCATTAGTCATACTTGCCATAGCTTTATCACTTACAACTTTTGCAGCCATAAGTACATCTCAAAATGTATCCACAAATGGCACAGTATCCACATCAGCAAACTTGAGCGTATATTCTAACAGCGCATGTACCCTCCCTATAAGTTCCATAAATTGGGGAAACTTAACTGTGGGAGGAAACATCACTCAAACAGTCTACGTCAAAAACACCGGTAGTGGCCTCTCACTTTCCCTGAGTATGACGACAAGTAATTGGAACCCTGCAGGCGCGAACGGGCCGATAACCATAACATGGAATAAGGAAGGCACCAGAATCAATCCAGGAACTTCAGTTGCCGCAACCTTAACACTAAATACAAACTCGAACATAGTTGATGTCACAAACTTTGACGTCCAAATAACCATCACCGGCACAAACTAAAATAAAAGAAATCTCCCTCTTTTTTTCACAAAACTTTGTCTTTTCGAACTGAGACTTTTTCGAATTTATGCAAGCTTTTTCTGGTATCCGTATTGGATTTAAAAATTATATTAGCGTATAGTAGTGATTGATTTTTCGGTTTGGGCACTTATGCTACTTTGACGATTGCAGAAAAGTTATTTAAAACTAGAAATGTGAGCGTTATAGCTCAAAGGACTTTTGTCCCAAAGCCGCCTATACGATTAATTTTATTAAGAAAGTCTAAAATAATTAACCTTTGTTTTTACAAATCAACTGAGGCGAAGAGTGATCATTATGTTTAAAGGAAAATTGCAATGATTATGGAGCCGTCTGTTCTATAAAGTTAGTTGGGACAGACTCAAAATGCACTACTATAACATGAAGATTAGACAGAAAGTTAACAAAAAGAAAAAAGGGAATGAAGATTTAGCTGAACTTGGACCTGTTTCAGGTTTTTTCTGTCTCGCGTTTTCTCAGAAACAGCGCAGCTAAAGCTGCAACCACTAATGCGATGAGCAGAGACAAGATTACTGGCGATGGAAACTCTGGAATTGAAGACGATGTGGTGAACACGATTGATATTTGGTGTGTGCTGAATTGGGTTGTGTACCAGACGTAGTAGTTGTTAGCGTCTTGTGTGTAGCCTTGGTTTGCAGCAAGTTGATTATCAATGTAGATTTTTGGTGTTGTTCCCACTGCAATTGCGCTTTTTGGAATGGTCATGTTGCTAAAGCCTGTTGTGCCACTTTGTCCAGTAGCAGTGAAAGATACCGTTGTTTCATTTGCTCCTTTGGCTATCGTGACGTTAGATATCTGTGAACCAGTTATGTTTCCGCTGACTGTAAGATCAACTGTTGTACCAGTACCGGTCGTCGCAATCACAGTTGTTGGTGAAGGTGTCGGTGAAGGAGTTGCAACTGGTTTAGTTGTTGGTGCTGGACTGGATGTTGGTATCGCCGTTGGGACTGCAGTAGGTACAGCTGTTGGTACAGCGGTTGGTGTCGGAGTCGGGCTTGGACTAGGAGTGGGTGTCGGGACAGGAGTCGGCGATGGGGTTGGAGTTGGGGTCGCTGTAGGGACTGGAGTAGGCGTGGGAGTTGCCGTTGGAACTGGAGTTGGAGTCGGGAAAGGTGAGGTTTGTGAAGAGAGAATTTGACCAGAAATGCTTCCTGAAGGCGCTGCTGCCAACACAAAATTAATGTTAGCTGTTACTTGATTAATCGTCACCGAAACTCCAGTTTGCTGTTGCGATACGTATCCTGTTGCTGTAACGTTTACCGTATAAGATCCCGTGCCAAGGCCTGAAGATATTATGTAATTGCCGTTGCTGTCAGTGTAATTTGAGTTGGAGCCACCGGTTCCCTGTACGGTAACATATGCACTGTCTACTGGAACACCTGAGCTCGTAACGCGACCACTTATTATTCCCGATGGTGTAACAACTACGGTTAGCTGGAAGCTGATGTTAGGCGTCACTTGGCCTGCAACAACACTTACGCTGGGATTAGTGGTAAATGAGGTACCATAGTAAGCAGTTACAGTGTAGGTTCCTGTTCCTAGGCCAGTTGAGACATTATAGTTTCCTGTTGCGTCGGTGGATGCTGACCCATAGAAACTTCCTGAGTTAACAAGAATGTAGGCTCCTGAAATGGGCAGTCCGTTTGCGCTGTTTGTTACCCTTCCAGAGATAACTCCTGACGGATCAAGTGCAAGATTGGCGATAGTTGTTTGGTCAGCTGTCACTGATATTCCTGAAGCGGTTTTTACAAGATAACCAGTAGGAAACAATACCGTAACGTTGTAGGTTCCAGCAGGAATGTTAGTGTTCATAGTGTATTGTCCAGAAGAATTTGTTGTTGCGTATGCAGTAAAGCTTCCAGTAGCATTAATTCCTTCAACAAATATGCCTTGCAAGACAGCATGTGAAACAGAATCTGTAACCGTCCCAGTTATCACGCCTGACCTAGCAAGTGCAAAGTTCATGTTGCTTGTCATTGCTCCGGCGGTTACAGAAACGCTGCTAACGGTTTTGTATATGTACCCTGTTGCAAATACGATGGTGACGTTGTAGGTCCCAGTTGGAAGATTTTGGATAATTTGATAGTTACCATTGGCATCTGTGAATCCATATTGGCCGCTCGTTCCGGAGCCTGTTGCGTTATAGGCATTGACTATGACACCGGGTAAAGGTGAACCTGATACAGCATCAGTTATTCTTCCAGAAATTCCACCCGAGACGCTCATGACTATGTTAACATTTGAGGTTTGGGCTCCGGCTGTCACGGCTACGTTGTCCACTTGTTGGTCAATGAAACCCGGTGCGGATGCTGTCACTGAATAATTTCCTGTGTCAAGAAAGCTAGTTATACTGTACTGACCCTGAGCATTTGCAATAGCTGATCCGCTTCCGCTATTACCTGAAGTAGCTGAAGCTGACACTGAAGCGCCTGGAACAGGAACATTGGTCGCAGCGGCGACGAATTGAGAAGTTTCATTGTTTAAGGAAGAACGAAATGCAGTGGTTGAAATTCCCGCGATTACCCCGATTATAAGAATAATGATTAGCAGATTTGCGATTATTCTGTTTTTATGCAATCTATGTCAACCTCTCGTCTAAAGCAAACATGAAAGAATTCGCTGAAATATTCGCAGTTTTTATCAAAGTAGAGTATAATTTCTTCATAAATAAGCCTCAACAAATTGTTTTAATAATATTTAGAAACTTAGTTTAATAAGGATTTGTGTTAACAAAAAGAAGCATCAAACCGTTTTTCTGATTTTTTTCAGTGTCCAGTATTTGCAGACTATGCTAGTTTTTATATAGAACTCTATTGTTAGAAGTTAGGAAGGGACTTGGGTTAGTTTATTCTCTTTAATTCTTCGGCCTTCAGCTATCTTAGCTTCGTATCTTCACCCACAACTATTTTGGAATTTCATTAGTTTGAATTAGAAAGCAAGATAAATAATAAAAAGGGTAAATTTGAAGATTTGTAACTTCGATAAGCAAACTGAGCGTTTAGTCAGGTTTTTTTTAAAAAAAAAGTACAGTTGGCTTAGGATCAAAAGGATCATACTGTCTAGGGGTTGAAAATCTCTTTTTCATGAGGGGGCCTGAATTGCAGAGTATCTTCCACGTAAGCCCTTAGAAGCTCAGCTACGCTCCAAGCTTGAGTTATGCAACCGCCCGGCGCGTAAGGCAAATCGGCATCGTAAAGCTCACTTATCGATCCTATCCCGCTTTGAATAACCTGCTGGCTGAGCAAAGGAAACAGAAAAGTCTCCTGTGCAAACTTCAATTGACGACTCGCCTGACCCTTCGTCCTTAGGTAAGCCTTCGTCAAAGATCCAGTTAGCCAAGGCCAAACAGGACCATTATGATAAGCCAAATTCCGCGTCGTCCAATCACCAAAATATCTGCCCCTATAACGCGGATCGCTTTTAGCAAGCGTTCTTAACCCGTAAGGAGTAAGAAACTCCGCCATAACAAAATCAACAACAAGGTTTTGCCTATCCTTTTCCAACATCGTGAAATCAAGCCCGACAGCAATAATCTGGTTGGACCTAACTGACTGATCAGCACCATGCTCATCAACAACATCAAAAAGACATTGCTTCTCATTATTCCAAAAATCCCTATTAAAGCTCGATTTAGCCCTATCCGCCATTGAAGAATAGTCGTCTGCAAGAATATCCTCTCCATAATTCTTCGCCAATGCCTCGCATATTCGAAGAGCATTATACCATAACGCTTGAATTTCGACAGCTTTTCCAGCCCTTGGAGTTACTGCCACTCCGCCATTTTCAGCATCCATCCAAGTAAGCCTTGAACCATGTTCAAGCAACCCATCTCGGTCAACACGTATGTCATATTTTGTACCCTTTCGATGAGTATCAATGATATCCTTTAAGCCGTCCCAGAAAGTCTCTTTCACAAATTTGAAATCGGCTGTGTACTTCAAATATTGCCAGACAGCGTTAACATACCATAAAGTCGCGTCAACAGTGTTGTATGCTGGTACTCCTGTCTTTTCATCAATGTAATCAGGTATTAACCCTCGGTTGCTATAACTCGAGAATTTTAAAAGAACTTTTCTTGCATCTTCATATCTTCCGGTTACCAACATGAGTCCTGGTAATGAGATGAATGAATCCCTTCCCCAAGGTTCGAACCTGTAATAGCCGGCAATGATGAACTCTCTGTAGCCTCTTTTTACGATGAAAGAATCCGCAGATAGAAGAATCCAGCTTAACCAATCCCTCTCTGTTACTCCTTGATGCGCCTCATAAAATTGTGTCAAAAGACTATTTTTACGATTCAATTCTCGCGCCTGAAGAGATTCAATCGCATCGATGCAGTTACCCATTTCATTCAAAGTGGTAATTGCTTCCCCATTGTTTTCAGTAACAGCGGTAGCTAGGGCAAACTTGGACTCATGATTATGTGGAAGAGTAAACTCAAAAAATCCAGGCTGGAAACAATCATCAAGGCTACTTTCGTTTTGTTCTTCTTCCTTGCGATAACGCAACTTATCGATCCAGTGTAAGTTGGAGGAAAAAGTACCTTCGATAGCTCTTGAGACCAAGGTCGCCTTTGGCTGGCTAAAAACAAGGTCCACTTCTTTTGCTTTTGAGGTTTGAGTGAAACTTAACGGTTTGGCTGTTCTGTCAACAACTGACTGAAAATGCCTACAAGACATCACGGGATAAACCTTCATCTTGGAATCCATCTTGCCTAAGTTTTTCACATGATAAATAGCAACTACTGCGTTTCTCTCATATGGCATGAAAATAGTTTTTTTGACTTCAATATTTTCAGTCTTATAAATATACGATGGAAAAGGGGAAACGCTGAACTCCTTCAAAAAACGGTAACCCTGAGGCTGAATTAAGTCAATGAACTCATTCGCTCCAAGGCTGAAAATATCATTGCCCACGAATACTTCCTCATCGAGCTTAGCAAGACAGACGGTTCGGTCACCCGGAGGGTGCAAAGCAGCAACCAACAACCCATGGTATTTCCTTGTGTTTATGCCTAATGCAGTCGAGGCGGCGTAGCTCCCTAAACCGTTAGTCACAAGCCACTCTCTTTGTATGGTCTGATCAAAATCAGTAAGCTGGTTTTCATCTAATTTTATTGAGGGCAGTGTCATTTACAGAATCATCTTGCGGTATTCCGTGCTGAAGATATAGAAATAGGTTGCTACAGAAGCATACTTGGTTCTCAATACGGGCAAAAGAGTGTGCCTTAGTTTGATATTCATTCAAAGCTTGAGCATAGGCCATCTCTTAGAAAAAATCATCTCAGCATTCTTCATAAGCTTTAAGATACTCAGCTCAAACGTTCCAAAGCAAATCCAACCGAGAGAGTTATACTCTCTTTTGAATAATCATAGGATACTTTGAATCAAAAAGGAAATCGTTTTCTAGTAGGCAACTTAAAAAAGCGGCAATATCCTCAAACCGAACAAAATAGTCACACTCAAGATCCTTCGGCGTCTCGGCATGCATCACGCCCACCGCGACATCAGCAAACTCAAACGCTAGATTATCCGCAGTTGAGTCACCCATAAACATTACACCATCCATTACTCCGAGTTTCTGCTTCAAGTCTAGGAGGGCTTTTCCTTTGTTCACAGCACATGGAAAAACATCAAAAAAAGGTTGCCCGTTATATCTCGAGGTCACTACGGGCAAACTTTCACAAAAAGAAAGAACCATCATAGCCATCTTTTCTGCTATAACCTGGTTATCAGCAAAGCGCCAGTCAACTGAAAACGCCACTACTTCTCCTCGAGAATCCCGCTTCTCCTCCACTGCCAAGACATTCTCAGAGCGACTCTTTGCATACAGTAGAGCGGTTGCAACGGCTCGTGTAGTTTTCAAGCATGACGTCCTAGATGTTATTTCGCCGATTCTGGTCTCCAACCCTCCAAGCGCTGACCACGCGCAAGCAAATGGCGTCTTTGCAACCACAAATTCAAGTGACTTGGTAGTTATTATAGCCACGGGAATCCGCTCTTTGATCTTGTTGAGCACCCGCATGATTTCCGGGGGGACTCGCGATTCTAAACGTGAAACGTTTATAGGGCTTATCGTTCCATCATAATCTGTGAATAATGCCCCAACTTTTTTCGAAGCATTTTTTTGTTTCAATCTGAAAACTCTCCTTAGAATAATACAGTTTTGGGTAGCTTTAGCCTTTCTCGTAAAGCGCCAAATAAATTAGGAATTATAGCCTTGCCTTTGCTTTCTACAGGGAGTCACTTTTTTAAGTTTCAAATCAATTCAAATTACTATAGTCTAACTTCTTGTGAGTTAACGGTATGCTGAAGAAACGAATTGGAGTTATAATGTACCAAACAAGCAGAAGCAAAGGGCAAGAACTCGTAGCCCAACGAATGGTACGTGAGTTCACAAAGCTTGGGAACCAAGCATACCTTATCACCAGCGTGTTCCATGATGGAGAAAAAGTTGTCTCCTCAGAAAACCTAACCAAAATCGGTGGGTATATCTACTCCAACGACGAGGAACTGCAAATACCGATAATTCGGGTCGAAAGCTACATCGCAAAGTGGCCTCCCCGGCGAATTATTTTCCGAGATTTTATTTCTATTCTTGAAAAGATCGTGGACAAGTTTGAACTTGATGTTCTCATAACCCATAGCACTTTGTGGAATGGACCTGAAGATGCTGCCAAATTCGTAGAGTGGCGCCGTTGCATGAAAGACATCGGCGGATACCAAGACCCGCTAGTTTTCTGCCAAATGTCCCACTTCCAAGAGCCCACCCCAAAAAGATATTCTTTAGCTGAGCGGTCTTTTCGAACCGTGTGGAATAGACTGACTTTGCCGCAGATATTTTCAATAGCCAACCTCATAATCGTCGTTACGCCCTTTGAGAAAGAAGCTAAAATTAAGATAGGCGCTGACCCTGAGAAATTCTTCCTGTTCCCAGGCGGGGTGGACGATGAAGTATTTCTGCGATATGCGAATGCCGATGTTAGAAGATTCGTAGAAGCCCTTCAGATCAAGCAAGACTCAAAAATAGTGTCTTTTTTGGGCAGTCTTGAGGAACGCAAAAACCCATTGGCTATAATAAAAATAGCTGAGCTCCTTAAAGAAAAAACGGACATTCATTTTGTTTTGGCTGGAAAAGGCGGTTCACCCTACGCCGAAAAAGTTATCCAAGAAAGCAAGAGCATGCCAAACGTGACTTATCTAGGCGAGATAAACGAACAGGAAAAAGTGCTCCTTATCAAAGCGTCCTACATAAATATAATTTTGAGTCGGCTGGAAGCGTTGGGGTTAACGCAGATGGAGTTCATGTACAGTGGCGTTCCCGTTGTTACTTCGGGAGTTGGGGGACAGAAATGGCTCATCCATAATGGAGTTGAAGGCATCCATGTGAGTGGCCCTGAAGACACAGAGGGCGCGGCAGCGGCTATCCGCAAGCTTGTGGACAATCCGGGGTTATGGAAAGAGCTTTCAGAAAACGCCAAGAAAAGGACAATGAGCCTTGCAATATCCAATTTGACGGCTGACCTTGACGCGGCTTTGACACATGAACTAATAAAAGAAAGAGGATTAATAGAGATCCCAAGCGAAGCCCGTTCTACTCTTTCATCACCTGAGAACGTTTTGAAGAGCTGGTCCTCAGGCAGCTGGGGAGTAATTGCGACGGAAAAGAGGCTCTTTATCAGAAGAGGCGTCCTTTCCAGAAAAGTTACAGAAATTCCCTTCAAAAACATATCATCCATAGAATACATGAGACGGTATTCGTGGAAAACATTTGTATTGGGAGCGGCAATTTCTGTTTTTCTTTTCGCTCTACCGTTTTTCAGTCAGATTTTTTCAAAAGCATTCATTACGGGACTAGATGAGTTGGTTCGATCCATTCTTCCTCAAACATTTCTGAATTCGCCAACTCTCGGAGCGTTCATAACCTTCCTTTCTCTTCTCCCGTTTCTAATCGCAGTCATCATCTTCGCTGTTCAAGCCAGAACAGGTTATACTCTTCGCGGTCCAGGTTTAGCGGCGCTGTACTTGCCTCGCAAATTTCGAGAAACAATAACGTTCATAAGAAGCATGCAAGATGACGGTTCAATTAAGAAAAAACTTGGAAATAGCCCTCAAGAAGAACAAACTGGGATAGTTGACGCCTAATTAGCATGCGCGTTTTGCTGGACTGGTAGCGATAAAGACAAGTTAAGCTTGAGTTAGGCTGTTTAGATCTTGGCCTTTTGAAAGAAATTATTGTTAGGTGAAAATCTTTAGAACTACAAATGCTAACAGGAAGATGACTCCGGCGATTAAGAACTGGGGAAGGAAACCTAGCATTTGGGCGAGAAAAGGCCCTAAGAAGGAGCCTGATGCGGCGCCTAAGCCTGTGAGCACATCGAAAATGCCTGTTTTTCCTTGGGGTATAAGTTCCATTGCAAGTGAAATCATGAGGATATAATAGACTGCGTAAGCAAGATTTAGCAGCACCATGACAAGTGCAGTAAAAAACGTTGGTGAAAAAGCTATTTGGATAGCTACGACTAATAGAAAAATTAGTGCGCTTCTGAGGAGCACGATTCGACGAATCTGTTTTTTTGAGTCAGTAAACATAGATCTTCTTTTGATGAGGGAATAACCAACAATTGCACCTATTGAGTTTAACATATAAATCTCAAAAATCATGTTTGAGGGGAGAGCGAGCTTTTGAGCGAAGAAGATAGGTAGTGGCGTGAAGAATATGTTTGATGCTAAGGAGAAGAATAATATAGCGATTCCGAACGCAAGGAAACTTTCTTTCTTGAGTTTTTCAGTAGGGGAATATCCTTCAAGAATCTGTGAGGCAATTTTGACACCGCGGTAAGCGTAGTCTATTTTTTTTTCTATGCTAACCAATCTTCGTTCAAAGATTAAGAGAGGGTCGGCAATTAGGAATATGGATAAGGCAAAAGCAACTAAGTTTAGGCCGCTGCACAAAAACAAAGTATATTGGGTGCTCAGGCTAAAAGTAGTGGCTATTAGTCCCAGTAGTAGCCCAAGGAACCAGCCGACTTCTGTTAGTCGTTGATACGACGCAAACGACTTTTCCCATTCATTTCGAGAGTAGTGTTCAGCTATCAAAACGTTTTTTGGAGCTTCATGTGCAACGTGAAGCATGGACATAGTCACGTAAAGAATGATGAACAGGATAATACTTGTTGTAAGTGTAAAAAAATAGATAATTATTGTTGCCGAAGCAAAGGCGAGAAGAATGTAGACTTTGTAGCGTCTCGTTTTGTCGCAGATGTACCCCCAGAAGAAGGAAGCGGGAATGCTGAAGAGCAAGGCTGCAGCAACCATGATGCCCAATTCAACCAGTGATCCGCCAAGGGTCCTTACAACGTAAAGGGGTATAAAAATCGAAAGTAGGCCGAACGCCATCTCGTGAAAGAAGAATCCTATTCGCCACACAGACAGAGAAAACTTATGAAGGCGAATTAAAACTTTGCCTTACAAGTGAACACTTGTAGCTGTCAGCTTTCAGTCACATAGCTATATTACCTAATTTGAATTCTTATATCGAGACAAAAAAAACGAAATCTTAAATTTGACGGTCGTAATTCTCCTGGTGATAACAGGTGCTATTCCGATTTGCAGCCTTACGTGGTTTGCCTGGTCTTAACAATTTACGGTTTAACGGTTAAACGAAAATTAGAAATCAAATGAATTCAAAGAATTTTTTCTTATCTTAAAAATCTAAAAAGTATTTGAAAAACATGAAGAAACTAGCAATCCTAACAATTATATTTCTAATTTCTTTAACAATTTGCGCATTGGCAAGTATGCAAGTCAAAGCTCAGACTTCTACTCCAACGCCTTCTCCTTCTCCAACGCCAAGACCAACTTCAACTCCAACACCCACGCCTTC
>PLYI01000089.1 GCA_003151735.1 Candidatus Bathyarchaeota archaeon
CGAAATTAAGTATTGAAGTAGGTCGGTGAAACGGCTTTTTCATGTCTTCCAATGTTTTGAGCTGCCTCCCTGTTAAGAACCAGACAAAGAATGCTGCATAAAGCGTAAAATGCCACTTGCTTCAAACCCCTTACCTTGTTGTTGGCCATGCTGTACTGTGTCTTTAGAAAACTATTCACCGCTTCAATAAGTGGTCTCTTATGGTATTCCTGCTTTTGTTCTTCAGAACCGTAAGTTCTAAACTTCTTATCTACTCTTAAAAGACCCTCAATACCCTTCATGTGATTGGCTGGATATGGAATAGTCGCTTTCTCGACAGAAATTCTAAGTTTAGAGTCACTGTACTGGCTGTCTGCAACTACACTTCTGACCTTAACTTTGCAACGTTTAAGAATTCTCTTGGCTTTGTTAAGTATAGTCAAGGAATGTTTCTTCTCATTTTGGTTTGCAGAAACAAAAACGCTCGAGAGAGGAAGCATTGTTTTGTGGTCAATTGATAGATGCAGCTTATAGCCTAAGGCAAATGACCTTCCGGATCTGCCAACCCTGGCATCAGCGTCCGAATAGCCGATTTGGTTATCTGTTGGGTGACGTATACTCCAAGCCTTGATGAAAGAAGCATCTAACACAACATCAACTTCGCCGCTATGTTGATCTTTGAGGAGTTTGACAACTTTGCGATCTATTATCTTATTGAGGTTTTCTTCGCCAACTCGTCTGGAGAATCTGCTAAGTACGCTTCGTGTGTAGCCTTTTTGGCTGTCTTTGATTAGGCAGAGCTTTCTGATTCTTTGATCAGTGTTTAGGATGCGGGTCATTTCTCTTAGGCTACGTACAGCTTTCATACGCATGATTAAGAATGCTCGAAAGAGTCCAAGTGGGTTTCTGGGTGGTTTTCCTGGACCTGTTGTGTGGAAGCATTGTTTTAGGATGTTATTGGCAAAGCTTAAGTCTACGTTTTCAAAGAGGGTTTCAAGGGTTTTGTGTTCATCCTGTCTCGCAGGGATTCACCTTCTTTGTGATGATTGGTTCTCAAGATACGAGACCCCATTTCTAGTAATAAGCTTTTCAATTTAGGGACAAGCCAGCGCGCCTTTTCCACCATATTAAGTCTAAAAGCGGCAACTGCGCTTAGAAGCATAGCAATTAAGCAGAACAAAGCATGAATTCTGATTCGCTTAAGGCTTCGAACCTTGCTCAAAATTTGCGAAAATATCCTTATTCAATGATTTTGAGCATGGGGATTCATATCATGTATGGGGTAAACCCGGTCCGACTCGTCCTCAACATCTTTTTACTGGTAAATTGTGGCTAGGATCCTCCTTTCAGCGCTATAGTTTTTGAACCCAGATCTGTTGTTTGAGCATTTATTCCTTGTAGCCTTTTCCTTTTTGCTGATGTCTCTGCCGCATACTGTGCACGTTAGTTTTTGCTAAGAGCTCGTCACGTTTCACTTTTTCTTGTGTTCTGTTGTGGTCGTATGTGCTATTTTGATTTTATCTTTTTGCCTCGCTCATGGAGCAAAAAAGAGTATTCGGAGAGCTCCTTTCTTTGGCTTTCAACTAAAAATTTACTTCAAAACCCCAAGAAAAACCGAACCACCACTGAAAACCCAAACCAAGCCCAACATATATCCACTTCTACAACCAAAAAACCACAATGTTGAGCCATGCACACTAGTGAAAAATAACCATAAAACCCACAGCTTAAGGCGCCATGCAAAACAAACCAAAAACCAAACACAACCCAAAAAACAGCCAGAAAAGTAGTGCCTACGCAAGCTGCCACTTCCACACAAAACAAAAATAGATTTCCTTAAGGAATTGCCCCTGGTAAAAGTCAACATTCGTGTAACAGGGCATATTGTACCTGAATTTGATGGTAAATGTAAATCATGTATAATAACTACACCTGTTCCTCTAGGTTGATTGCGCGGATCGCATTATCATTTTTTTAAGCCTTGAATCGGGATTTTACGATTTAGTGACGTTCTGGGCAAGCAAAATGGAGTAGAAAAAATGAGTATAAACCAAGTTAATATAAGTAAAGAAGGTCCGAAAGTGAATCAGCGTTTAGCTGAAGTTTGCCCTGAATGTGCAAGCAAAAACCTCGTTCACGACTACGACAGCGGCGAAACCATCTGTGGTGACTGCGGTCTTGTCTGTTACGAGCAGATGCTAGACAAGGGACCCGAATGGCGCGCTTTTACTCAGCAAGAGAAAGCCTCAAGAAGCCGCGTTGGAATGCCAACATCATATTCAATTCATGATAAAGGATTATCCACAACCATCAGTCAAGTTGACAGAGATGCCTTCGGAAGAAAGCTGCCAGTATCTACTAGACTTCAGATGTGGCGTCTTCGCAAATGGCAAATACGCAGCAGAGTGCACTCATCAGTCGACCGAAACCTCGCTCAAGCCATGAGTGAACTTGACCGTTTATCAGGCAAAGTAAACATTTCACCGCCTATCAAAGAAAAAGCCGCCGTCGTCTACAGAAGAGCACTCGACAAAGGCTTAGTGCGTGGAAGATCGATATCCGCCATTGCTGCTGCCGCGTTATATGCTGCTTGCCGCAAAAGCGGAGCATCCAGAACTCTTCGTGAAATCGCTGAAGCAAGTCTTGTTGACAAGAAAGATGTTGCACGCTGTTACAGACTTCTGCTACATGAACTTGATTTTCACATGCCTATTGCTGACCCGTTAACGTACGTTTCTAAAATTGCAGAGAAAAATAGAGTATCAGGCAAAACACAGGGTGCAGCTATAGCGATACTTAGGGAAGCTAGGCAAAAACGGTTTTCAGCAGGAAAAGATCCAATGGGCTTGGCTGCAGCTGCTATCTACATAGCTTGTCTTCAGAATGGCGAAAAGATAACGCAAAAAGATATTGCTGAAGCTGCTGGAGTCACTGAAGTTACGGTTAGAAACAGATACAAGGCACTAAAGCAGCAGCTAAAAATCGAAATACCAGAACAAAAAGTTCATTTTTAGTTTTTTTTCTTTCTATGTTCTTTTAGGATTTTTCCAAAGAATCAGCTCTACTTTTATTCGTTTGTTTAGTTGAGTCATAACACTTTCAGAGCAATCCTTAAAGCAACTTCTTTGAATCCACACCTAATAAAAACTGAATTGACTTTAATTATAAACAAGGAACAATCTGCGATTGAAAAAAAGTTATTTTTGCCGGAAGGTGATTGCGAGATGAGTAAGAAGGGTGAAACAGGTGAACAAGATCGGGGTAAACCTCAGCCTCGAAAAAAGAAGGAAAGGGAAGATGCCCGAAAGAAGAAAAAACTCGACCGGGCTGGCAGACAACAGTCAAGACAGGCTTAGATAGATTAACCTCTAGTTGAGTGCAAACTTAAGAGTAGGGTCTAATTTTTTGAAAGCGTTAACGGGATTTACGTTTTCTTTTCCGCTTGATTGAAGAAAGAACGATGGCTATTCGGTTTAGTTGATCATTATTAAGTATGGTCTCAGACGCTTTAGAATTAATATTTGAATTTTTTAGCATCGCAAAGAATTGTTCTCTTTCCAGCAAATACTTTTTTTCTACTTCAAATGCACAGTGAAAGTCTCCCTCATCTGTCTCTACGCGAGCTTTATCGGATATTTGTACATACTTAATCTCTATTTTCCCGCGTTTGCTTAAGTCAGCTATGTACGCATAATCGCCAAGTTTAACTTGCGCAAAAGCGTGGTAACCAACATCTCCTAGTACCGAGAGGTTAGTTTGCCAATTTGTTTCCTTCTTTATCTTGCGCTCAGATTTTGCAGAAATCCAATTGGAAACCCCAATGTACCATGTATTAATGTAAGTGTTGGTCCAATCTTTGATTTCAGTGTAAGGCTTAACTTTTTTCAGATTGACGGTCTTTGTTTTTTTCTGGGCTAAATTCCATATCAGCTTATATTTTTTCAATTCCCCTACCGATTTTGAAGTGTTCCATAAGCTTTCATTGAAGAAGCTTTTTACTTCTTCTGCGTCGGGCCCCTCAAGCAGCACTCCACTTTCAATGTTGCTTTCAAACGCAGCTTCAGTCAAAGTGACTGAAGTTATTAAGGCGGAATTGTCAAAAATGTAGATGTTTGAATTAAAATTTTCACGAGATTTAATGCTAATGCCCTTGAAGTGCTCCAGGAGGAACTGTATTTCATATGGATTGACTTTGCCTTCTTTGACTGCAAAATCATTTACTTGAAAGATGAATCGGATGTCGACTGGTGGTTTCTTTAGGATTTCTTGTGAGAAAACTCTGTGGGCGCCTAAACCAAGAGCTGATGAACAAATCCATAGAATTTCTTTTGTTTCTGATGATTTCTGAAGGACAGTTTCGTATAACTCGGTATTCTGCAGGAATCTTGCCATAGTGTCAAGTTGCTTAATGTGAATAAAAGTGTTCCCAAAGTATTACCTGTGAAACCCGTTTGAAGTGACGGCAGGATCAGTTATAGTCAAATGCAAGCAATTTTTATGTCTGTTATCACTTGAATTTATGTTGTCAGTGCTCTATCTTGAAGCTAAAAAACGCATTCAAAGTTGAGTTCGAAGCGATTCCACCCTACAACTTTGAACTTACCCTCCGCAAACCCGCAGGATGGTACTGGTCAACTCCAGAAGAAACCTGTGAGAAAGACACTTGCTGGAGCGCGACTCGTTTTAATGGAGAACTTTTAGGTTTAAAACTGCATTCCATGGGGGCGGTTCGGAAACCGCGGATACTTTGCGCGGTCTACTCCAAAACAAAAATTGATGATTTCAGTAAGCAGGCCATAACAGAGATGTTAAAGCGAGCACTGAAAGCGGAGGAAGACCTATATGGTTTCTATAAGCTCAGCAAAAAAGACGATATCCTGAGAAGTGCAGTCAAAGACCTATATGGTATGCACACAATCGGTTGGCCAGAGTTGTTTCCTGCGTTAATCTTGGCGGTTTCTCTGCAAATGGCGCCCATGAAGAGAAGCAACCAAATGATGGACTTGCTGATGGAAAATTTTGGTGACGAAGCCACATTCGACAGAAAAACTATCCGCTATTGGCCTTCAGCCTAAACCATCGCTGCCACGTCAGTTGAAGAATTAAAGAATAAGGCTAAACTGGGCTACAGAGCCAAAAACCTCAAAGCCATCGCAACAACCCTAACCCACGGCTTCTCCGCCATGGACGAACTCTATTCAATGGAGCCAGAAGAAGCGAAAACAAACTATTGACTTTGTATGGAATCGGCGAGTACTCTGCTGAACTGGTGATGCCCAAGATGGGGTTTCCGCTTGATGTTTGGAGCGCCAAAATCTTTAGCGTACTATTCTATGGTAAAGTACCTGAAAAACCACGAGATGCCATACCCTCCCTCAAAGAGAACGCTAAACAACGATGGGGAGATTGGATGGGCTACGCTTTTGTTTACGTCCTAAACGACCTGCCCAAACTATCAAAAAGAATCGGAGTAGACTTGACAAAGTTTTGAATTTCTCCAATTCATGTCGGTTGTCAGTTCCTGATCTGCGCAAAAAAAGAAGAAAATTTCTTAAAAAAAAGAAAAATTGAGCGTGCGATTACTCTTCTTCTTCCTCTTCGCAGTCGTCGCAATCGCAGTCTTCGCTATCCTCTTCTTCTTCGAAACCAAAAATTGTTTTTTCCATTTTTCAAACCTGCAAGTTTATGCTAAAGATAACTAAATAAACCCTCTTGTTGCAGTTGAGAATCTGCCCAAAATGCGCTTTGAGCTATCTTTTCTGCAAAAACAATTAAGGTAGCAGCGTCTAACTTTTGTAAGTATGCCTCAAGAGTTTTCAAATGACTTAAAGGACTTAATCGTGCGCTTTGTTCAAACATACAGCAGTATGCCTGATTTAGAGCTTGACTTGAACCTCAACCCTAAACCCTGGTTTATGCCATTGAACAGTAACGAGTCAAAACGCGAAGCTGCACATTATTTTTTGCTTGCGGCAGCCCTCAGCGACTATATGCTAACTGTAAATCCAAGAAACATGTGAATATTCCTAGACCACCTCTACACCGCACTCGGACCTAAGCTGTACACAACAAAGAACCCTCAAGAGTTTAGCCGTGAAATCGGCAAGTTCGAGAAGCAAATAGAAAAGTTTGACCATCTCGGCCAAGCAAAAGCAGAGATTCCAGAAGTAATATGCTCAGTTAACCGGTTCGTTGAAAACAAAGCCCATGGCAACCTCATCGACTACACCGCTAAACTTAGCCAGAAAGGCAGAAAACCAGCTGACTTTGTTAAAGAACTCTCCTTTTGCATAAAGAGAATGGGCAAGCATAACAAGGCAAAGTCTTGGTTGTATTTGCGTTGGATGGTGAGGGGCTCACCAGACTTGGGGATTTTTCAATTTAACCCAAAAGACCTGATGGTGTCGCTTACTACGTCTAAATTCAGAGTTTACGCTGCTTTAGGTCTTAGCGATAACGAGAACCTGCCGTTCGAATTAAACATTAAAAACAGGCCTGAAAGCTGGTGGAAAAATACCGCAGAATTCGACGATGACGCAGAAAGATTGACTGACTTTGCAAAGTCCCTGTTTCCAGAGGATCCAGGTGCAGTTGATTTCCCATTCTTTATCTTAGGAACAAGGCTAGAATACTCTGATTTAACCCAGATCTCTCTGGAGCGTTCGCTTTGGTTCTTCATACAAAAACACGAAGAATTGCTAAAACCCCTAATGCGGTACTTAACAGTGGTTTATCACTACAACCGAGTTGGCGAACGCATTGAACCTGGAGCATTTTCTGCATTGGAAAAAGAAGTCTACGATTTTTTGAGGAAAAAACAAGTGATTTTCTACTATGAGTTCATGGAATTCTGTTTATCACAAATGAACTCGAGCGCTTCTTTAACCTACAAACCAGATTTTCTTTTGCCACAGCTTACCAACAAAGGCAGAAAAGTTTTGCTTGAGCCACACGGCATCAAAAGCAATCTCAAAGAGGTCCTGCATAAGTTTTCAATTTTCAAAAAACATTATGGCAAATACTTCTGCCTTATCCTGATTGTTCCCGACGACTTCATGTCAGCGATCAAAGAATTGGATCCACAGCAAAATTCATATGACTTCGTTTGGAAGCGAAGTGACTACAAAACGCAATTTGAAATCTTTCACAGTTCCTAAGATTCAATAAGAGACCCTGAAACATGTCTTGGCTGTAAAGGTCAGAGTAGAGTCTCCGTTCACTTGTTAGAGTTGCCGAAGAGTTACATATGCTTAACTGCTAGCGCTTGAAGAGTTTGTAGGCTAAAATGGCTGTTGATAAGAGGTTAGAAATTATCCGTTTTGTGTATTCCTGCGATAGAATTAAAAAATCAAACCATAATCGACCTTCCATCCCAAAAATTGTTGCTGTGTTAAGCCTTCCACATATCTTTAAAGCGGTTGCCATAGTAATTTTCTTGATGTTGCTAATTGAATAAACCGACAGTCATCTCTGTTGTTAATGTTCTCGCATCATTCCCTTTTAATCAAAATGCCACTTGCTCATCTTTGGAATTAATAACTGTTAACGAGACGACATATATGAAGGAAAAAAAGCGAATTCTTGTAGTGGACGACGACGTAAATATTTTGAGGGTTTTTAAGAGTATTTTGGAAAAAGAGGGTTATGTAGTCGAAACGGCTGAGACCGGGAAAGATGCTCTTAAAAAGATAAAGAGGGGAAGGTTCAATGTTTGGTTAGTTGACGTCAAGCTTCCTGACATGGAAGGAACTGACCTTCTTCTTAAGAATGCTGGTTCTGACGCCGTCAAAATCATTATTACAGGTTTTTCAAGTGAGGAAGTGGGTAAGAGAGCTGCGGATTATGGAGCAGACGACTTTCTAGTTAAACCTGTCAGACCTGAGGAGCTTATCTCTACTGTGCGAGAAAGGTTATGTACAGTAGAGCACGACTGACCAATTTGCCTAGTTGTAATTAGAGTTCTAAATTATTGGCTGGACGGCATAAGGAAATCTCAAAATAATTGACTTTTGCAGCATGTGTTTGCTTAGTTGACGCTGAAAATTAGGGATCTATTCACAAATCTTAAAAGTCGCGACCTCAAATAAACGATTCATAACTTGCATGGGTGTCACGATGGGTTTCCTTAAAAAGTTCACAAATAGGCTTACTGCCCCAGATGTTAATGTTCAGTTGAGGTTTTCTAGTTACTCTGTTGTGTTAGGAGATAATCTTCAGGGATCTCTCAACGTAAATTCAAAAGAAGACTTCCCAGCTACCGAAGTTCGATGTGAAATTGCTTGCACTGAACAAGCTAAAGTCATAAGAGAAGTCTACGATGCCACCCTCAAAAGGTCAATTCCACAGGTTGTGGACGAGTCCGTGGTTATTTACGTACAAAACCTGTACTTTCTGGGCCGTCACAGTTTACAAACGGCGAAACCAGAGTCATCCCAATCAGCGTAAACATTCCTGCTGGCGCAAGGGCAACATACACGGGTGTGGATCGAAGAGTCACATGGACAATAAAGGGGTTCTTGCAGTTGATGGCCGACCAGATAGGACAACTACAATAAGTGAAATCCAAGTTATAGAGCCAATCGTTCAAGCTCAGGTTGCTACGGTGCAAAGGGAAGTCGTCCGTACCATAGTTATGATTCCCTGCAAGTACTGCCAAGGCCTCATGGATCAGACTCTAACAGTTTGCCCTAACTGAGGCGCAAAAAGGACCGTTTAGAAAGAAGAAACACGGTTTAGTCTACTTCTTTTTGTTTCTGTCTGTTTTTTGATTGGGTAGTGATTTGGGTAATTCCTTAAATACATATTTTTCATATTAGTGTGAAATGCAGGAGAAGTGCATTAATTATGTTTGAACAAAAATCAAATTCAAGGCTTTACGGAACCGTGAAAGTAGGCGACAGAGGACAAGTAGTCATACCTGTCGAAGCACGCAAAGAACTCGACATCAAACCGGGTGACCTTCTGTTTGTGATGTCTGGGAGAAACCGTCGAGGCATAGCCATGGTTAAAGCCGACGCCATGAAAGAACTCGCCGAGAAAATCATGCAAGGACTCGAAGTCACAGACCAAGAAAACCCCGAAAAATAATGATGTGAGGAAGGAACCGAAATGTTTAGAGACAGACAGCAAATGCGGCAGCGACTGCAGGAAATAATCGAAAAATTCAGGCAAAAGGGAGCAATCAGCCCAGAAAAAGCCTTAACCATACAAGAACTAGGTTTGCAGCCGCGTTTTGAACAAGCCATGCACAGAAGACTCGGTCAATCAGGCATATTTGTTGAAGTAAACAGCAAATACTACCTCAATGAAGAACGGCTTAAGCAAATCCAGGAACAACGTGCCAGGGAAGGGTCTGCCAGCAACGGAGAAGGCTATGGCATGAATCGAGGGCAACCACCGAGTTGGTACAGGTTGGTTGGAATTTTTCTTATGCTTCCTATCGGCATAATCGTTGCGCTTTTGCTTGTTTACTTTGTAGGTTTTGGAGGCAGCTACTATCCAGGTGAATTCTTAATCATTTTGTTGGTTGTGGTCTTAGTGATGTTTGTGGCTCGGTTGCTGTTCTGGAGGTCAAGAAGAAGATATTGGCGTGGGAGCTCTAATGTAGTATGGGGTGCCGCTGTGAAGCTTCTTCGCAGCTTAATTCTTGTCTAAGTTGAATTCTTCGTGTATCGCGCGGACAACGGCTACTCCGTCTTTTTCTTTGACTACGAATGATATGTTTAGTTCGGAGCTGCCTTGCGCGATCATGCGGATGTTTATGCCTTTCTTAGCAACGGTTGAGAATATTCTTGATGCAACGCCTAAGGTGCCTTTCATGTTGGCGCCCATAACCGCGATAACTGCAACATCGTCTTCAGCTGAAACCTCGCTGACTACGCCGCCTCGCTCCAGTAATGCGATTTCAAGGTTGCTGATAGCCCTGCCTAAAAGCCCGCGTTTAATAATTATGGATATGTTGGCTTCTGACGCTGCGGTAGATATCATCATTACGTTAATGTTGTTTCTGCCTAAGATGTCGAAGACTTTGGCGTAGCTTCCCGGTGCACCAACCATTCCTGCGCCGTTGACGTTGAGCATTGCGACGTCTTTTATCATGGCGACTGCTTTGACAGGGTTAGTTTCGTTGGCAGCTGGTTCCTTAGTTATTAGTGTACCTGGGTTTTCTGGGTGGAATATGCTTCTGATTCTGACTGGGATGTTTTCTTTTATAACTGGTCCTAAAGCGCGGGGGTGCATGGCTTTGGCACCGAAAATGGCCATTTCGGCGGCTTCCTGATAACTTAATTGCGGCAGCATTCTGGCGGCTGACACAATCTTAGGGTCAGTGGTCATTATGCCGTCAACATCTGTCCAAATCCACACCTCATCAACCTGTAATGCAACTCCCAGGATGGTTGCGGTATAGTCTGAGCCGCCGCGTCCAACCGTAGTCACTATGCCGTCTTGGTTTGCCGCAATAAAACCAGTGACCACAGGAATCGTGCCTTTTTCAAGTAGTGGTGCAACTCGTTCGTGTATTAGGTGGGTGCTAAAGTTCATGAGTGGGTTGGCTTCGCCAAAGTTTGAGTCGGTAACTATGCCTGCTTCTTTGCCGGTTAAGCATTGGGTTTCGAGTTTGTGGTCTTTTATGGCTCCCCAAACTATGGGTGCGGATAAACGTTCTCCAAAAGAGGCAACGTAGTCTTTAGATTTTGGTGTGAGTTCGCCCACATAGCATATGCCTGTTAACACTTTTTCTAGTTCAGTGATTGTTTTTTCCGTTATTTGGGCTACTTCTTTTTGGATTAGTTTGCTGGTAATGGCCGATGAAATGGCTTCTTTGTGTTTTTGCAGTAGTTCTTTTGTAAATGTTTCGATGTGTTTTTCGTCGCTTTTCTTAGCTTGGCAAGCGACCTCCATCAAACTGTTGGTCACTCCAGCCAATGCAGAAACGACTACGGCAATTCGGCAATCGTTTTTGGCGTATTGGGTAACTAAGTCGGCAACATGGCGTATGTTTTCGCCTGTGCCAACGCTGGTTCCACCGAACTTCATCACTATCTTATTCATTTCTCTTCAGCCTTTTCTCAGTTTAGTAGTTTGGTTGCTAACTTACGTCTAATATCTAAGAGGTCCCTTAAAACTGCGCTGGCAGTTTCAATGCCGCCTGCACCTTTGCCGATGAGAGTTTGCTCTGCAGCGTATTCGGTAGAGAATGTTATTGCGTTCAAAACTCCGCTGACACATAAGGGGTTGGTTACCGGTATTTCCATGGGTTTAACGACTGCTTTATCCTCGTCTATGGAACCAATAAGTTTGATAGTATTGTTTCGTTTGGCGGCTTCTGTTAGCATTTGAAGTGAAACATCGCGGATGCCTGTTCTATCCACGTCTTTTAAAGTTATTTTTTTGTTCATTATCCAGTTACAGAGAATAACTACTTTGCAGGCGGTATCGAATCCGTCAATATCCATGGATGGTTCTTTCTCAGCGTAACCAAGTTTCTGTGCGTTTGCCAACGCGTCTTGGAATGTAACGTGGTTCTGAGACATTTCAGTTAATATGTAGTTAGTTGTGCCGTTTAATATGCCTCGTATGCCTAGGATTCGGTCTCCTGCGAGGCATCTTTTTGCGAATTCAAGCATTGGTGTTCCTCCGCCCACAGTGCCGCTGAACCGAAAGTAAACGTTGTTGTATTCAGCAAGTTCTGTAAGTGCTGGCATGGCTAAGGCTAAGGGTCCTTTGTTGGTGGTAACAACATGTTTCCCTGTTTTGAATGCTTTAGTGATATGTGATAGGGCTGGTTCAGCGTTTTTTATGTTGACGGGTGTGACTTCGACAACTACTTCTGCTTCAACGGATTCAATAACGTCTAGCGCTGATATGCCTGGACGCCCAAAATCAGGATCTTTTGATATAGGGTAACCGCGTTTTTTAATCTCATCCAGTTTTTCAGGGCTTAGACCTCTTGGGTTAATGACTGCACCGTCTATATCGGCTATAGCTACGATTTTCGGGTTAAACCCAGTATCCCTAACTTTTTCTGCGTATTTGCGGGCAAGAATCGTGGTTACACCCTTGCCGACTACTCCGTATCCGACTAAAATGATTCTCAGTCTTGTCTCACCTTGCTAAAATTACCTGCCTCTTTAAACCCAACGCATCCTCTATGGCTTTCATTTCTGCTTCCACTTCAACTGGTTTTTCACTCATCTTAACTGCCGTGTCTGGATCTTTAAGTCCATGTCCAGTAGTAATGCAAACAACCCGTTCGTCCTTGCTTATTACGCCGTTTTTGACCAGTTTCTTTAGGCCAGCGATGGATGAGGCACTTGCAGGCTCAACGAAAATGCCCTCTATTCGAGCAAGGATTTTCTGGGCATCCAAGATTTCCTCGTCGGTCACGGTTTCCGCTGTGCCGTTTGATTCATGGATTGCGTTGACTGCTTTCTTCCAGCTCACCGGCGCACCAATCCGTATGGCGGTTGCAACCGTTTCAGGGTGCTCAACTGGAATTATTTTGTCGCTGTTGGTTTTGATTGCTTGCACGATGGGTGCAGAGCCAACCGCTTGTATCCCAGTCATTTTGGGAAGCGTTTTTATGAATCCGAGCGTGTGAAATTCAGTCATGCCTTTCCAGACCGCGCTAATGTTTCCCGCGTTGCCGACGGGTATGATTATGCGGTCTGGAGCTTGATTGTTTAGTTGCTCGCAGATTTCGTAGCCGAGGGATTTTTGTCCTTCAATTCGGAATGGATTAATTGAGTTTAACAGGTAGATGTCCTTGTGTTTCTCAGCAAGTTTTAGCACAAACTCCAAAGCTTGGTCAAAGTTGCCCTTGACTTGGAGGACTTTGGCGCCATGAATCATAGCTTGCGAGAGTTTGCCGTAAGCGATTTTGCCTGAAGGAATGAGGACTGTACATTTTATTCCTGCCCTAGCTGCATAAGCGGCTAAGCTTGCTGAGGTGTTGCCTGTGGAAGCGCAGATTACATGTCTTGCGCCCAGTTCAACGGCTTTTGTTACGCCGACAGTCATGCCTCTGTCTTTGAAGCTGCCAGTGGGGTTTTCGCCTTCATTTTTGACGTAGAGGTTTTTGAGTCCAAGCTCTGCACCTAAACGTTCGGAACGGTGAAGTCCTGTGCCGCCTTCGTTTAGGGTTACTACTTTTGTGGCTTCGTGGATGGGCATGAAGTCGCGGTACCGCCAAACTGAGAGCGGCTTACTTAACCAGTCACTTCCTTTGAGCGTTTCGGATAACTCTTTGAAGTCAAGCTTTATCTCTAGAATGTCTCCGCATTTTTTGCAGAAGTAAATAATCTCATCTATGCCGTAAGTTGTTTTGCAGTTTATGCATTCTTGATGAGTCATCTTTTTTTCTCCACTTTAGCAAACACTTTTCTTGGTTAACTGTGAAAGATAGCTGGAATATCGACTATAACATTATTAATGTTGCTGACACTCTGCAGCATGTTAACCCACCAAATTTGACAGAACTTCATATGTTTTGAGACTGTCCTTCTTCTCAACTACCATAATTGTTTCTGTCCAGCAGGAAATGAACTCAACAATGTTCACGTTCTGTTCAGCCAGCAATGTGGCTAGGAAAGCGACAACTCCCGGCGTGGCCTCAAGTTCCTCTGGGGAGTGAATGACAATCATCGTGCAATTGTCGTGTTTCACAAGTGTGGTTATGCGTTCGGGCATATCGCTTCTGTCAAGCAGATAGACGAATTTGCCAAGCAAATCTACTTTCATTCCTGTTTGTGAAGGCAGTTCTTTTGCCGTTATCATGACAGATTTTCGGTCATAAACAGCTATGTTGCTGCGTTTTAGGAGTTGAAGCACTTTTTCTTCTCTTTTCTGTTTGTGCCTTTGCAGTTCTTCTGAGTAGCGACGTAAGGCGGCTTTTATGGCGCTTGTGTCGCTGGTTTTTAATTCTGTTTGGATTTGGCGTGAAAGCTCACTTAGGTTGACTATGCCTTTTTCCAGGGCTTCCAGCAGGTAGGGTTTGTTTCGCAGGTGGCTTCTCACGTTTTGAGCTACTGTCATGGTAATCTGTGAATGTATCAAATGGGACATTTAAAGCTTGTTAAGTAACAAAAAAGTCACAACGTTTAAAAATACAGCCCTCAAGGTAAGGGAAACAATTTAAAACCAAAAAATGGGGGAGCAAACAGATAACCGATAAATTTGTGTTAGCGTACTCGGGCGGATTAGACACATCTGTGTTAATCAAGTACCTCCAAGAAAAATACAACGCACAAGTAATCACAGTAACAGTTGACGTTGGCCAAGGCGAAGACCTTGAAGCAGCCGAGGAAAAAGCAAAAAAACTCGGCGTCCTCAAACATTTCTCAATCGACGCCAAAGACGAGTTTGCCAAAGACTACATTTTTCCAGCTATCAAAGCCAACGCCCTCTATGAAGGCAAATACCCCATCAGCACAAGTCTCTCACGGCCATTAATCGCGGCAAAGATGGTTGAAATCGCCGAAAAAGAAGGCGCTACAGGCTTAGTTCACGGCTGTACAGGCAGAGGTAACGATCAAGTGCGCTTCGACGTCACATTGGGCGCCTTAGCACCCGAGATTAAGATTATTGCTCCTGTGCGTGAATGGGGTCTGACGCGTGAAGAAGAAATCGCTTACGCAAAAACCAAAGGTATCCCTGTCTCTGGCTCAGCCAAAAAATACAGCATTGACGCAAGCGTTTGGGGACGAGCCATCGAATGCGGACTCTTAGAAGATGCGAGCCAAGCGCCGCCTGAAGATGCTTACGAATGGACTGTTGCCCCTGAAAAAGCTCCAGATAAACCCGAAATTGTTACAATCGCTTTTGATGATGGAGTGCCAGTTGCTGTAAAGGGCAAAAAAATGCCGCCCCTCGCACTCATAGAGGAAGTCAACAAGATTGCAGGACGAAACGGCGTCGGCCGCATTGACCATATCGAAGACCGAATAGTTGGCCTGAAATCTCGTGAAGTTTATGAATGCCCAGCGGCAACGGTGATTTTGGAAGCGCACAAAGACCTCGAAAAAATGGTGATGACCCGGCACGAGGTTTTGTTCAAGCAGCAAATCGATGCTCAGTGGGTATTCTTGGCCTACGCTGGCCTGTGGGTTGACCCACTCAAAGACGATTTAGACGCATTCATCAACAAATCCCAAGAAAACGTCACTGGAGAAGTCAAACTTAAACTCTACAAAGGAAGCCTCCAGGTAATCGGACGCAGCTCACCAAACTCACTCTACGACAAAAACCTAGCCAACTACAACATCAAAACCAGCTTCAACCAATCCTACAGCAAAGGCTTCATCGAACTCTGGGGACTGCAGACTAGAATGTACAATTCGCTCAAAAGGGCCAGCAAGAAGCCGAAGGCAAAGAAAGCATAGTTTTTCTTAACAAGGGATGACTGATGGGAGGGTAAGGAAAAAACGTCGAAAATGCTGCATGGGGGAAGACTGGGCAATGTTCGAGAGGATGTTGCTAAATTCACGTCTTCAAGAAAAGATGATGCTCGATTAGGTGACGCTGTGTTGGCAATCAACAAAGCACACGTAGTCATGCTTATGGAGCAAAAAATTATTCAGTTGCAGGACGGCGCAAAAATCCTATCAGCCCTCCAAAAACAGTCCGTTCAAAACCTTGATGCCAACGCTGAAGATGTCCATATGGCAGTTGAAGAGGCAGTTTTAACTGAGACTGGAGCTGAGGTTGGAGGAAACCTGCATATTGCCAAGAGCAGAAATGACCAAGTCACAACCGCCATCCGCATACAACTACGCAATGAACTACTCAGCATCATCCAGGAAGTGCTCAACATGCAGGAAAGCCTCCTAGAAAAAGCCAGCAAACATACAGAAACAATCATCCTGGCTTACACTCACCTGCAACCAGCCCAACCAGTCACCTTCGCCCACTACCTGCTCTCGCACGTTGACGGGTTAGGACGCGACCTGGAAAGACTGCAGAGCGCATACGATCGGGTTAACCTGTGCCCTCTTGGAGCTGGAGCATTGGCAACCACAAGTTTTCCCATAAACCGCAAAAAAACAGCCGAACTGTTAGGCTTTGATGCGGTGTTGGAAAACTCGATTGACGCGGTCGGCAGCCGAGACTTCATCCTTGAAACACAATCAGCGTTGACGTTGCTTGCGGTGAATTTGAGCCGTTTAGCTGAGGATTTGATAATCTGGAGTTCATCGGAATTCGGTACAGTCGAGCTGCCAGACGAGTTCACGTCAACCAGTAGCATTATGCCCCAAAAGAAGAACCCTGAAGTCCTCGAAGTTATCCGTGGACGAGCAAGTTATGCGCTTGGCGATTTTGTTGCTTCAGCTGCTGCGCTCAAAAGTTTGCCCTCAACATACAACCTTGATTTCCAAGAGATAACTCCGAAGCTTTGGGCAACCACAGATAATCTATCCGCTTCATTAAACATCTTTGTCAAGCTTATTCCAAACCTCAAAGTTTCCTCAAACGTTGAAGGTAAAGCAGCCGCAGGCTTCGTGGGTGCAACAGAACTCGCTAACATGTTGGTGCGAAAGTACAATGTTGCTTTCCGAACCTCCCACAAGATAATCGGCGCCCTAGTCAAATCGTTAATTGACTCAAAACAAACTTTGCTCGATGCCACACCTGAATTGCTCCAGAAAGTAACTCAAGGAGCCGCTGGCGTAAAATTAACAGTTAAGAAAGAGGACATAGTTGAATGCATAAATCTCCGCAAACTAATCGAAACCTATAAAGTACAAGGCGGTCCATCACCCGCAGAGGTCGAAAGAGCCATCAAATCAAGAAACAAAACCCTGACACAAACAAAAACAGCAGTAGCTAAACTTCAAGCGAACCTTGCAAACGCAGAAAAAAGCCTCAACTCGACCGTGGAATCGTACTCTCAATCAAACTCTTCCAAAAGCGGAAAACTTAAAACCTCAAACCTGTAGGTTGAATAGGGCTTTGGTCCCACAAAATAGCACGTCCAACAAAAATAAAAAAGCAATACTGCTTCTTGAAGACGGAACGTCATTTATCGGCCACGGTTTTGGCGCAACAGGAAAAATCAGCGGGGAAGTTGTTTTCTCAACTCAAATGGTTGGTTACCCCGAGGCGCTTACGGATCCGTCGTATAAGGGGCAGGTTTTAACGTTTACTTATCCGATGGTCGGCAACTACGGTGTTCCATGCAACGAGTTAAACCTTGGATTACCGCTTTATTTCGAGTCAGACCACATCCAAGTCCAAGGCCTCGTAATCCACGAGCTTTGTCATGAACCATTCCATTGGGCGTCAACAAGAACCCTTGATAAATGGTTAGCCGATGAAGGAGTCCCAGGAATCTACGGCATAGACACCAGACGTTTAACCAAGAAACTTCGAACCCACGGAGTCATGCTGGGAATCTTGCAGGTTTTTGAAGCGGGCGAAGAACCCAACTTAGATGCGCTCCTAAAGAACGGCAAGAACATCGCTGACCCTAACTTAACCGATTTGGTTAAGGAAGTGTCAGTTAAAAAACCCGTCAAGTACAGTGTGGATGGCAAAAAAACCGCGGTGCTAATTGACTGCGGAGTCAAATACAGCATTATCCGCAACTTGCTTAAACGAGGCATAAACGTTGTTCGCGTACCATATGACACGTCAGCCAGTGAAATTATGGCTTACAATCCTGACGGCGTCTTTCTAAGTAACGGTCCAGGCGACCCCAAAAAATGTGTAAAAACTATCGAGAGCATCCGTGAATTGTCTGAGAAGGTTCCGCTTATGGGCATTTGCCTTGGCGCACAAATCTTGGCACTCTCGCTGGGTGGGGACACTTACAAGCTAAAGTTTGGTCACAGAGCCCAAAATCAACCGGCGCTTGATCTAAACAACAACCGCTGCTACATAACAACCCAAAACCACGGCTACGCAATAAACTTAGAATCCCTAAAGAAAACGCCCCTTGAACCCTGGTTCGTTAACCCAAACGACAAAACCACAGAAGGCGTCAAGCACAAAACCAAACCTGTCTTCGCTGTACAATGGCACCCTGAAGCTTCACCAGGACCATACGACACCGAGATGCTGTTCGATAAATTCGCTAAGACATTGGAGGTCAAGTAGATGCCGAAGTTTGATTGGATAAAGAAAGTTATGGTTCTTGGCAGTGGCGCCATTAAAATCGGGGAAGCAGCCGAATTTGACTATTCAGGAAGCCAATGCCTCAAAGCCCTGCGCGAAGAAGGCATAGAAACTGTTCTGATTAACCCAAACATAGCAACCATCCAGACTGATCCGCGGCTATCTGGAAAAGTGTATCTTTTGCCGGTGACCCCAGAATACGTCGAGAAAGTCATAGAGAAAGAACGCCCCGACGGTATCCTGCTGGGTTTTGGCGGGCAAACAGCCCTCAATTGCGGCTTAGAACTTGAAAAAACAGGAATTCTCCAAAAGTACAATGTTAAAGTTTTAGGTACACCTGTCCAAGCCATCGAAGACACAGGCGACCGCGAACGCTTCTACCAAGCAATGCTAAAAGCAGGTGTGCCGCCGCTAAAAAGTAAGTCAGCGACAAACGTAAGGCACGCTTTGGAAGTGGCTGAAGAAATCGGTTACCCCGTTATTGTGCGTGTAGCTTACACTTTAGGCGGGAAGGGCGCGGGCGTGGCCCATAATGTTTCTGAACTAAAAGAAATCGCTACCCGCGGCATCGCGCAAAGCCGTATCGGTCAAATCCTTGTTGAGGAATATGTTGGGCACTGGAAAGAAGTCGAGTACGAAGTTATGCGGGACTACGCAGACAACTGCTTAACCGTATGTAATATGGAAAATTTTGACCCCATGGGCGTCCACACTGGCGACTCAATAGTGGTTGCTCCTTCGCAGACTATGACAAACCGTGAGTACCATCTTATCCGCTCAATCTCAATAAACGCAATCCGAGCTTTAGGAATTGTGGGCGAATGCAACATTCAATGGGCACTCAACACAAAATCCGAAGAGTGCCGCGTAATAGAAGTCAACTCACGCATGTCAAGAAGTTCTGCGCTTGCCAGCAAAGTCACAGGCTACCCACTTGCTTACATAGCTACAAAATTAACCCTCGGCTACACGCTTCCTGAACTAATAAACAAGGTAACTGAAGTCACAACCGCCTGCTTCGAACCAGCCCTCGACTACATAACCGTCAAGATCCCCCGGTGGGACCTTCAGAAATTCAAGAACGCTGACCGACACATCGGTCCACAAATGCGCTCCGTAGGCGAAGTCATGGCGATTGGACGCTGCTTCGAAGAAGCGTTGCAGAAAGCTGTGCGTATGTTGGATACGGGCAAGATAGGTTTAGTCTGCAACCCCGAGGATTCCGAGCCAGAATCAGAAGAACGCATAAGAGACGAAATCGCAAACCCAACCGACGAACGCCTCTACAAACTCGTTAAAGCACTAAAAATGGGCATACCCATCCCAGAAATCTACCGTTTAAGCGGCGTAGATCCCTTCTTCCTCTACAAAATCCAAAACATCATCAACATGGAAAACCAACTCCGCACACTCAACCTGGCAGAGAGTTCAGCAGTAGAAGTTATCCGTGAAGCAAAACGCATCGGCTTCTCAGACCAACAAATAGCCGAATGCCAAAAAACAGACGAATTCACAATTAGAGCGTACAGAAAAAGCGTTAACATCCTTCCAGTTATAAAACAGATTGATACGTTAGCAGCGGAGTGGCCAGCAAAAACCAACTATCTCTACTTGACTTATGGCGGAGATGAAGACGACATAGAGCTATCCACGACATCAAGCAAAGTCATTGTGCTCGGCGCAGGCGTTTTCCGAATAGGTTCAAGCGTAGAGTTCGACTGGTGCGGCGTCAACACAATTTGGGCGCTCAAAAAGAACGGCATAAAAGAAGCCATCATGGTCAACTACAACCCAGAAACTGTCTCAACCGACTACGACGTCTCCGACAAACTATACTTTGAAGAACTAAGTGTTGAGCGGATTTTGGATATTTACGAAAAAGAAAACCCGTTGGGCGTCATCACAAGCGTGGGCGGACAAATTCCAAACAATTTAGCCATGACGCTTTCAAAATCAGGCGTAAAACTGCTTGGCACGTCAGCGGAAAACGTGGATTTGGCGGAGGACCGCTCAAAATTCAGTGCGCTCCTAGATCAATTGGGGATTTGCCAGCCGAGTTGGAGCAAACTCTTATCAATCGATGACGCAAAACGGTTTGCCCAGAAAATCGGTTACCCCGTACTTGTCCGACCAAGCTATGTTCTATCGGGTTCAGCGATGCGCGTCGCCTACAACGAAACTTCATTGGAAAACTTCCTTAACTTAGCTGCAAAAGTTTCCCGCGACCACCCCGTAGTTATCAGCAAATTCATAAATCGCGCCAAAGAAGTTGAGGTAGACGGCGTTTCAGACGGCGAAAACGTTCTTATAGGCGCCATAATGGAGCATGTGGAAAACGCGGGCGTCCACAGCGGCGACGCAACCATGACTATTCCGCCTCAAGCCCTAAAGGTTGAGGTTCAAAAGAAAATCGAGGAATGCACACAAAGCATAGTTAAAGCGCTTAAAATTCACGGACCATACAATATACAGTACCTTGTTAAAGACGACGTAGTAAACGTTATCGAATGTAACCTGCGTGCTTCGCGTTCTATGCCGTTTGTCAGCAAAACACGCGGAATCAACCTGATTGAGCAGGCGACTTTGGCGATGCTGGGCAAAAAAATCGACCTTAAACTTTCCCCGATGCAGGTTGCGCCTCATGTGGGTGTTAAGGTTCCGCAGTTTAGTTTTATGCGTTTAAGCGGGGCTGACCCAGTTTTGGGCGTAGAGATGCTGAGCACTGGTGAAGTTGCTTGTTTAGGAGAAACCTTCTCTGATGCTTTCTCTAAGGCGTTGCAGGCTGCAGAATTCAATATTCCACCACAAGGCGGCTCAGTTTTCATAAGTGTCGGCGGCGACGAAGAACGCAAAAAACGGGTTGTGCCCATAGCTAAGGCGTTTGCTGATATGGGTTTCAAAATCTACGCGACCCAGCACACAGCCGACGTGCTTAACGCAAACGGTGTAGCTTCCACAGTACTCTACAAGGTTAAAGACGCTCAAGTTAGCCCTAACATAATGGATTATTTGCAGGAACGCAAAATTGACTTAGTCATCAACGTGCCTATAGCTAACCGACGCTCAAGCTTCTCAGACATCTTAACTGACGGCTACATCATACGGCGCCAAGCAGTAGAATTCAATATCCCAGTCATCACTAACCTGCAACTCGCAGCTGCACTGGTGGATGTGATGAAACAGAAGGGACAAAACGGAAACTCAATCCGCAGCCTAAACGAGTACATGGACGATCTGCCCTGGAAGCTCTGGTAAACCGTTTGCTTTCTGCGACCTCCCCTCCCCATATTTAAAACGCAAAATTTTAACATGTTAATGGCTTGAAAGAATGCCAATACGACCTACCCCCCTTGGAGCTTATGAACCCCTAGGGTTTATGGGAGTGTTTTCTAAGTGAATTGGTGCTTGGCTTTTACAATGAAAAATACGCCCGCGAAGGCAAAGAAGGCTTGCATTATGATCGTTCCACCCCAAGCGTAAACCAGTGGCGCCACGATTGCTGAATGTGGAGCATACGTTAAAAGGGCGTATTCAACTGGGCAAGAAGTCATGATAAGGCAAGCTCCGGTTAATGCTAAACCGAAATGTTTCTTTACTATCGAATATGCGGCACCTGCCCACCCAAACGCAAGAAAAACAATGCCTAGCCACGCCATAACCGCGTATCCAACAAACCCCTCCCCGGAATTAAGCATGCTGACTTGGTTGGGTGCGCTGGCTTGGGTAAACCCCATTATCGTGTAAAATAAGGTGCCTAACGAAGCAAGGACTGTTGCGAAGGCGCCTATGGAATTGGAAGCTGCCATGGCTGTGTCCATCCTAACGTTAAAGTTACATTCGGCGGCGGCGTGCCTGAGTAGGTTACGTTTGCATCCACGTATGATGAGGCGCCGCCTGAAACTTCTGCGCCGAATATGGTGTCGGAAACGTCGGCACCGAAATAGAGAGCGGTCGAATTAGTGATTGCGCCGTCTTGGTTGAGGTTAACTTGAACGTGGCTTCCATAAGCAGTTGCGTTTCCGTCGTTGTAGACATACTCAGTTACATAGATGACTCCCTGACCGTTATCAGAGTAGGCTAAACTGACATTTACAAGCCTTGGGTTTTGCGATTCGCTGATTTGATTCTGCAAGTTAGTAATCTGTATGGAGTAAGCAATCGCTGTAAAAGCCACAGCCATAACTACACACAAAGCAGTAACCACTACATGAAAATTGTCCCGTTTTTTCTTTTGGGTCATTTTCCGGCGCTCGTACTTGTGCTCTATTTCGGAAAATTGTTTTAAAGTTTTGCATCCTCAAACAAAATCGCCACCGTACATAATTTACTTCAACCTTCAGGTCTAACTTTTAATTGAACTCAGGCAGGCAATTGGGATGAAGTTGATTTTTTAAGATTTAAGATGTTGCTTGCATGATGCGAAGGTTATAAAAGAAACTTACCGATTAAACGTGAAACCTCAACCAAGGTGGAAGCATGAGTAGTAACAGCTCAGTCAACGACGAATTCGTCGTCATTCGCGACCTAACAAAAGACTACAGCGGCTTCCGCGCTTTAGAAAATGTTTCCTTCTCAATTAAAAAAGGAGAAATCTTTGGATACATAGGTCCAAACGGCGCTGGAAAAACAACAACCATGAAAATCCTCATAGGCTTAATCACAGATTTCCACGGCGAAGTCCTAATAGGCGGCTACCAAGGGCCGAAGCAAAAGGATGAAATTCACAAGTTAATGGGTTATCTTCCGCAGAACGTGGCTTTTCAAGAATGGCGCACCGTGGACCACGCGCTAAAAATTTTTGGCAAACTTTCAGGACTCAAAGACGAGGAATTAGACGCACGCATTCCCGAAGTCTTAGATTTGGTTTCCCTAAGTGATGTGCGGCACAAGAAAATCTCGCAGCTTTCCGGCGGTATGACTCAGAAGGTTGGGTTAGCACAGGCTTTGCTTCATAATCCAAAGCTGCTAGTTTTAGATGAGCCTCTGGGTGGACTTGACCCGCTTAGCCGCCATCAACTTAAAAACATCGTCCTCGACCTGGGTAGAAAAGGCACAACAATTTTGTTCTCTTCACATATCCTTAGCGATGTTCAAGATGTTGCTGACCGAATCGGAATCTTGAGTCATGGACGCCTCAAGCAGGTTGGCACCTTAAACGAGTTAAAATCTCAGCTTGCTCCTCAAAAGGTTGTTGAAGTTCTTTTGTCCTATGCTTCCGATAAATGGCAAGAATTTAAGTCCGTTAAAAATGCGAAGGATGTAGAGCAGGTTTCTCCTGGACGGGTTTTGGTGAATCTTGAGGCTGAAGCAGACGCCGATCAAGTTATCGATGACATAATCCAGACAATAGCGAGTTTGAAAATTAAGGTGCGCGGTATCACGTTGTTGTCGCATTCGCTGGATGAGATCTACTTTAATTATGTTCGGGATGGTGAAAAAGGATGAATTTGCCCCTACTTTTTGTTGATGAGTTAAGAGGGTTCTACAAGTCCAAAGTGATGATTTTCCTCTGGGTTGGCTTGCCAATCATAACCATCCTGTTTCGGTTTATACAGTTAGGCGCCACAGGACAAGCTATTTCCTTCACAGTTATCTCGGCGCTGGTGACTTCCAGCATAGCGGGAACTCTCGCGTCGGTGATGCTGGCGGTTTCATTAATTAACGAAAGGAATAGGCATGTCTACGAGCTCTTCTTGATAAGACCAATTAAGCGGCGCGATATACTTCTTGCAAAGTTCTTTTCCGTTTACATCTCCGTGGCTATAGCGATTTTCATTTCGTTTTTTGTCGGAATGGCAACAGACTACCTTACCACGGGTGCACTTTCAACGGCAATCTTGAGCAACCTTGGGCAGTCCTTATCAATTAGCTTTTCCATGGTTGCTGTAGCTTGCTCTGCAGGAGTACTTATCGGCGTTGCTGCACCATCAGTTCTTGTCGGAGCGATACTGATTATTTATGGAGGCAACCAGACATCTGCTATTTCACTTGTCCCTACCCTGCTAAACTTATCCAACCCAGACTTTTTTACAATTGGTCTATCAGCGATTGTCACAGTTGCCTTAATTGCTGCAGCAATAGTTTTGTTTGAAAGAAAACAATTCTAAACTCCGAAAACTTCTAGCTATCAGGTTTTAGCCTTTACATAGGGGAACTATAGGAAAAAATCACAGCTAAACCTCCTTAAATTGCTGCCTGATTCCGAAACGCTTATATTTTCTGGGAGACGACTGAATCAACAGGTTCGAAGCAGAAATGTTCAGTTGCAAAAGCAAAAAAGAAGACCGCGCATCACAGTTACTTAGCTTCGACTACTACTTTTATTTTCATTATTTTCCTTAAGCCCAGGACTGACGAATTTTTTGGGAAAAGTTCTGGGCAAAGCATGGGTGTACTAAAATGGTAGATAACAAAAAAATTGTGGTTAAATTCGGTGGATCCAGCTTAGCTGATCACGAGCGGCTTTTAAAAGCGGTTGTCTCCGTAGTGAATGAAGCTAAAAAAGGCACAAAAATCGCTGTTGTAGTTTCCGCTATGGGCAAAACAACCGACGTTCTCATGAGTACGGCGAAGAACACTTCGAACGGGAAACTAGAGAAGCATGATTTAGACGACATCCTCTCGATGGGTGAACGGACAAGTGTACGCATATTTTCCGCTGCACTAAAAAGCAATGGGGCAAACTCCTGCTACTTCGACCCTATCGACTGCAACTGGCCCATAATAACCGATGCCGCCTTCCAAAACGCCAACCCACTGCGAAAAGAATGCGAAAAAAACATCAAAGAATGCATCCTGCCAATCGTTGAAAAAGGCACCATACCCGTAATCGCGGGGTTTCTGGGAAAAACCAAAGAAGGCAAAATCACCACGCTCGGCAGAGGCGGAAGCGACACCACGGCGTTTATTTTAGCGGAAGCATTAAACGCTGACCAAGTTGTACTTGTAACTGACGCTGACGGCATTATGTCAGGTGACCCGAAAATCATTGCAAACCCCCAGAGGCTCAAGGAAATCAACGTTAACACACTGGTTGGGCTTGCGGATTCGGGAGCAAAATTTATTCACAGTAAAGCTTTAAAGTACAAACCGAAAAATATCGATGTCAAAGTCATCAACCATGCAACCGGTGATTTAAGCAAAGAAGGCACCTTAATCACTGGTGGATTAGCTTCGGAGCTCGACGCTGAAATAGCTCATCCCACACCTGTCGCTGAGATAACGGTTATTGGAACTGGAATTTCAGCAAACCCACAGATCATCACTGAAATGATAGCGAAAGTTAAGGAAAACTCGATGCTTCTTGGCATGTCAATGAATACAAATTCAATAATCCTCTACGTTCCCCAAGAAAAAACCATAGAAACCCTCTTCAACCAAATCCACAAAATAACTACTGGCAACAAGGAAACCATAGCGATGGCAGTGAAGAAAGATCTGGTGTTCATAAAAACAAGCGGTGTCGGACTTGAAGAAACACATGGCATCATCGGCAGAATCAGTGAGGACCTAAGAGTTGGTGGCATTAACATTTCAGGCATTTTAACCATTACTTCCAGTATTCTGCTGTTTGTAGATTGGAATGAAAAAGAAAAAGCATTAAAGTTAATTAAAAACTCACTTAAAACACATTAAGGTGAAAAAATGAACGAAGGAAAAATACGCAGATTAAGAAGAATCATGCAAAAAGACAACCGTACAGTAATCGTGCCCATGGATCACGGTGTAACGGTGGGTCCCATTCAGGGCATAGCCAACATGCAGCAGATAACTGATAAGCTTCTTAAGGGCAAAGTTGACGCTATCCTTGTCCACAAGGGCATAGCTAGACACATCGACGTTGGCAACGCAGGCTTAATTGTGATGTTATCAGGCATGTCTAATTTAAGCCCAAACATCAACGCCAAAGTCCAAGTCTGCAGCGTCCAAGAAGCCATACGCATCGGAGCAGATGCAGTCAGCGTACACGTAAACGTGGGCGCACAAGACGAGGACAGAATGCTTCAGAACCTCGGCAAAGTCTCAGATGAATGCGACATCTTAGGTATACCTCTTTTAGCGATGATGTATCCGCGGGGACCAAAAATCCCAAATGAGCAGGCGCCAGATGTCATTGCGCATGCTGCGAGAATAGGAGCGGAACTTGGCGCAGACATCATCAAAACAAACTATACAGGCAGCATAGACACTTTCAAAGCAGTAGTTGAAAGCTGCCCCGTTCCAGTAGTCATTGCAGGCGGACCAAAATGCAAGTCCTTAGATGAGGTCCTTCAAACAACCTTTGACTCAATGAAAGCCGGAGCAGCAGGGCTCTCCATCGGACGAAACGTCTTCCAATGTGACAGCCCAACACAAATAGCGAAAGCGCTATCCGCCATCGTCCACGAAAACGCAACCGTGGAGCAAGCGCTTAAAATTCTTGGTTCTCGGTGAAAAAACGTTGAAGGAACTCTGGATAGAAGGTAACAAAAAAGAAGCCTCATCAGCAGCGCTTGTTAACCAGTACTTTGACGTAATCGTCGATGGTGACACAGCCACTTTTCTGGTTAACAAAGAAACCCAGAACGTCATTTCGCGCAAAAACGAGGACAGCCTCGAAAAAAATAAGATACAAAAAAAAATTTTCCGAATTTGCATCAGCGATAAAGCAACCGAGAACCTGATCGTTAAAGCTGCAGAACTCGGAGCAAGCTACTTAATCATTAGCTGCGCCAACTGGCGCGTGATTCCTCTGGAAAACTTAATTGCCCGCATTAAGGGCAAAAGCAAACTAATCGCAGAAGTCACTAACGCCGAAGAAGCAAAAATCGCGCTTGAAACACTCGAACTTGGGACCGACGGTGTTCTGCTAAAAACCTCTGATCCAGATGAAATCCTCAAAACCGTCGCCATCGTTAAGCCCGAAGCCTTAAAACTTGAAATGGCAACTGCCAAAATTGTAGCCACCAAACCCATCAGCACAGGAGCACGAGTTTGCGTAGACACCTGCGACATGATGAAACAGGGTGAAGGTATATTGGTTGGAAGCCAAAGCGCAGGGTTATTTTTGGTGGAGGCGGAAGTTAACGAGAACCCGTATGTTGCCTCTCGTCCCTTTAGAGTAAACGCTGGACCCTTATCGATGTACACTTTGGGCTCACTGCAAAATACCCGTTATCTCTCGGAACTTAAGGCAGGAGACGAAGTCATAATCGTCAATCGCGAGGGAAAAACACGGAAAGCAAATGTGGGAAGAATAAAAATTGAAATCCGCCCACTTATCCTAGTGGAAGCTGAAGTCGAAGGCAAAACTATAAAGACCATCCTCCAAAACGCTGAAACCATCCGCCTAGTAACACCAAAAGCCTCCAAACCAGTCACCGAACTGAAACCCAACGACGAAGTCATAGTGCATTTAGCGGCGAAGGGGGGACGACACTTCGGCATATCTGTGCCTGAAGAAACGGTGATTGAAAAGTGACCCCGAGAATCTGCGTTTCGATTCTCCCCAAAAACAACCTTGAAGCGTTAAGTCTCATTGAAAAAGCAAAGACGGCCCAAGCAGACTTCATTGAAGTAAGGCTCGATTGCCTTGAAATTTCCCGCAAGTTATCCGAACTTTCAGCAAGTACAAAAATTCCCCTAATCGCCGCTAACAAACTCCAAAGCGAAAAAGGATACTTCTCGGGAACAGAGGCTGAGTGGCAACAAACAATGTTCCTTGCCGCCCAGAGCGGTTTTGAATACGTTGACGTTAACTTATCAAGCCCAAAACATAAAGAAACCATCCGCCAACTGAAGCAGTTAGGGGCGAAAACAATCGTTTCCTACCACAAATTCGACGGCGCACTCAACGCTTCAGCTATGGAGAAGGTTCTTGATGAGGAAATTGCCAGCGGAGCCAGCGTATGCAAGATTGTGACAACAGCCAAACAGGTTGAAGATAACCTTCCTGCTTTGAGCTTTGTTTCTTTTGCTTCCAGCAAGGCGAAGCTGGTTTGTTTCTGTATGGGTGAACACGGCAAAATCTCAAGGCTTCTCTCGCCACAATTCGGGGCATTCTTCACGTTCGCTTCACTTGAACAGGGCAGCGAAACCGCAACTGGGCAGATGAGTATCAGTGAGTTGCGTGCTGCCTACGGTTTATTGGGGATAAAATAATGGATATCTCAGGAAAAACACGTGTATGCGGAGTCATCGGCGACCCCATAGAACACACCCTTAGCCCCATAATGCATAATGCAGCTTTTGGTGCCCTCAAACTTGACTACGCTTTTTTAGCTTTCAAAGTGAAACCTGCGGAACTTGAAAGTGCAGTAAACGGATTGCGAGCTTTAAACATCCGAGGTTTAAACGTGACCATGCCGCATAAGAGTGCAATCCTAAAATTTTTAGATAGAGTCGATTTATCGGCTCAAATCATAAATTCTGTCAACACAGTTCTGAATAAGGAAACCAAACTTTTCGGCTTTAACACAGACGGCGTTGGAGCGTTAAAGGCTCTAAGAGAGAACGGTGTGGAGCTGAAGGGCAGAAAAGTTTTGTTGCTTGGTGCAGGCGGAGCCGCCAGAGGCATAGCTTACGCGATGGCTAAGGAATCTGACGAACTCGCAGTTTTGAACCGCACCTTAAAACCAGCTCAAGAATTAGCCAGACTGCTGGAGAAGATAGCTAACAAAAAAATTGTTGCAGGTTCGCTCACACTAAAAGAAATCCAGCATAACCTCCAAGACTCAGATATCCTAATCAACGCAACATCCGTTGGAATGAAACCTAAAGCTGAAGAAAGCCTCGTAGCGCCTAAACTGTTAAGGCCCGATTTAGCGGTGATGGACATAGTTTACAACCCAATCGAAACAAAGCTCGCTAAAGAGGCAAAAGCCGCAGGAGCCAAAGTTGTAAGCGGCGTTGAAATGTTGATTTATCAAGGTGCAGCCTCATTTGAAATTTGGACGGGGAAATCTGCGCCAGTTGAAGTTATGAGGCAGGCAGCGCTTAATCACTTGATGAAGGTGTAGATTATGACAGGTAAAGCTGTAGCTATTGCTCATGGAGCTGCAACAATCGTGAACGCGATCGCACTGGGTAAAGGTGCAGCGTTTGGGGTTGACTTGTGGACTAGAGCCGAAGTTAAACTAACCGACGAACCAGACGTTTTAAGAGCAGAGATAGTTTCTGACCCCAAAGAAAGCACGCTTCTCATAGAAAAAACCGTTGCGAGGGTCCTGAAGAGGTTTGGTTTAGAGAAAAGTTTTGGCGCAAAAATAAAAACGCTATCAAACATCCCTATTGCAAGAGGACTCAAGAGTAGCAGCGTAGCCGCAAACGCAACGGCACTCGCAACCACTGCGGCTCTGAGCAAAACTCTTGACGACCTAGAAATAGTAAAGTTGGGTGTTGATGCGGCTTTTGATGCCAAAGTCACAGTTACCGGCGCATTTGATGATGCTTGTGCTTCTTATTTTGGCGGCATAGTAATTACCGATAACTCTAAACGGGAAATCATCAAACAGTTTCCCTTGCCTAAGGATTTAACAGTGCTGTTTCATGTGCCGCCCCAAAAGGTGTATACCGCTGACTCAAATGTGAACAGGCTCAAAACTCTCAAACCTTTGGTGGAAGTTGCTTTCGAGAAGGCTTTGGAGGGAAAAGTTTGGGAAGCCCTAACTCTTAACGGGTTAATTTACTCTTCGGCTTCTAGTTTTAACACCAAAATCGCCGTTGACGCGTTGGCTGCGGGAGCCGTGGCGGCTGGACTTTGCGGCAAAGGCCCTGCTGTTTCCGCAGTGGTCCCGAATGACAAGGTTAATGAGGTGAAAGCTGCCTTGCAAAAATATGAAGGCGAAATATTACGCGCGCAACTGAATTGTGAGAAAGCTAAGGTGCTCTAAACATGGCAGACGTGAAAGTTAAAAAAACTGAAAAGTTGAACGGTCAAGTTTGTGCGTCGCCATCCAAGTCTTATACACAAAGAATGGTCATTGCCGCCGCGCTTTCCCATGGAACTTCTGAAGTTTCTAATCCTCTTTTGTCTGAGGACACGGAAGCTACGCTCCGCGCTGTTACGGCTTTAGGTGCAAAAGTGAAAACAGAGAAAGGTTGCTGGACAATCCACGGCAATTTGCCGCTTAAAGGGGCAAAACAGCCGATTGATTGTGGTGAATCTGGGGCGACATTGCGATTCATGATTCCCGTAGCCGCTTTGGCAAGCGGTTCTTCAACTTTAGTGTTTAAGGGTTCAATCAAGAAACGACCCGTGGAACCATTATTAACAAGCCTTAGGGAACTTGGTGCCAAATCACAAGTTGGAAAACTCGGCGACAATGATGCTGTTTTTGTTGAAGGAGGCGGAATTGTTGGCGGTGAGACCTCCATTCGGGGCGATGTGAGTTCGCAATTTATCTCTGGGTTGATGTTTGCATGTCCAATGGCCAAAGTGGACTCGGAAATTATGCTTACTTCGACTTTGGAGTCTAAGGATTACGTAAAGATGACTCAGGCAGTTCTGGCTAATCATGGAATTAGGGTACCTGCACATGAAAATCACCTTCATATCCCAGCAAACCAAACCTATACGCCATCCGACGGAATGGTTCCGGGCGATTTCTCTTCAGCTGCTTTCCTCCTTGCTGCTGCAGCCATAACCAAATCAAAAGTTCAAATAAACAACCTTAATTATGGCAGCGTTCAAGGAGACAAAGCCATTTTGGACATATTGAAACATATGGGTGTTGAAGGGAAAGTCTGTGAGGACAGAGTCGAGATAGAATGCTCAGGCAATTTACTCGAACCTATAGAAGTTGATGCCAAAAACATTCCTGACCTTGTCCCCACCATAGCTGTTCTATCATGTTACGCAAAGGGCACTTCCCACATTTTTGGTGCTCACAGGCTTCGGCTTAAAGAATCTGACCGTCTTGAGTCGCTTTACCTTGAGTTAACAAAGATGGGTGCACAAATCAGCATCAACGACGACGGCTTAATCATAGAGGGCGGTTCACCCCTGCATGGCGCAGTCATAGATCCACACAATGACCACCGAATTGCGATGGCTTGCGCGGTCGCGGCTCTACGTGCAGAAGGGGAAACCACAATTCAGAACGCTGAGTGCGTTAGAAAGTCTTATCCACAGTTCTTCACTCATCTAAAACAGGTAGGAGCTAACTTAGTTGGCGGGAAATTCGATAGGTAAAGAATTCACAGTAACAACCTTCGGCGAAAGCCACGGCAAAGTAGTTGGAGTAGTTGTGGATGGTTGTCCAGCTGGCTTGCCGCTTACTGAGGGCGATTTTCAGGAGGAGCTTGACCGCAGGGTTCCAGCGGAACCCAAGATTGTTTCTGCACGAGTTGAAAAGGACACTGCCAAGATTCTCAGCGGAGTTTTTAGCGGTTTCACAACGGGTGCTCCAATCGCTTTGATGGTTGAGAACAAGGAGACCAACTCAAGCGATTACGAAGCCATCAAGAACCTGCCCAGACCAGGGCATTCTGATTACCCCGCCCGCGTCAAGTACGGCGGCTTAAATGACTACCGTGGCGGCGGACGCTTCTCTGGCAGAGTCACCGTGGCACTGATAATGGCTGGCACCATAGCCAAGAAACTGCTCAGCAAATTTGACGTTGATGTTCTTGCATATACCTCAGCAATTGGGCAAATTAACACCACTAAAAAGTTTACTGCAGCGGAAATCCGCAAAAATCGTTACGCAGCAGCAACAAGGTGCCCAGACTTAGCTTGCGCCGAGAAGATGGAGCAAGCCATAATCAACGCTCGAAAAGTAGGCGACAGTCTTGGCGGAATAATTGAATGCTTAGCCCTAAACATGCCCGTTGGGGTGGGTGATCCGCTGTTTGATTCGTTGGATGCTGATTTAGCTAAGGCATTGTTTGCTGTTCCCGCGGTAAAGGGCGTGGAGTTCGGCGCAGGCTTTAGAGCTGCCGAGATGATGGGATCAGAGAACAACGATGCTTTCCTCTTGAAAAACGGCAAGGTTGTGACTTCAACAGAGAATGCAGGCGGCATCTTAGGTGGCTTAACCAGCGGCATGCCCATCATGATACGTGTCGCGATTAAGCCGACGCCCTCGATTGCGAAGGAACAGAAAACAGTTAATCTATCCTCGATGAAAAATGCGGCTTTAAGCGTCAAGGGCAGACACGACCCCTGCGTGGTTCCAAAAGCAGTACCTGCTATCGAAGCCGCAGTCGCCATAACGTTAGCCGACCACATGATTCGCTCAGGGTTCATACCGAAAATCTTCAAGGAGCATTAGATATGGACAACATTTCAAAGCTCAGAAAAAAGGTAGATGCAGTCGACGACCAAATCCTTAAGGCTTTATGTGAAAGAGTCAAAATTTGCAAAGCCATCGGCGATGCCAAGAAAAAGCAGGGCATGCCAATTAGAGATTTGTCTAGGGAAAATGAGGTTTACAAGCGCATTCAAGAGAAATCAGTACAATTTCAGCTTGATTCAGTTCAAATTGAACGGGTTTACCGCGAAATAGTTAATATGTGCAGTGCTGTTCAAGAATAAAGAAATCTTGACGGAGCGTCCAAAGCAATGCTCTACGAAATAAACGAGAAAGCCCTCAAACTTGAAAGCGAAGGAAAAAAAATAATCCGCTTAAACCTCGGTGACCCAGATTTAGCTACGGCTCCCGAAATAGTGGAAGCTGCCTACTCGGCTATGAAGGCAGGCAAAACCAAGTATTCTTCCTCTTACGGCGAGAACAACCTGCGGCAGAAACTCGCTGAACGGCACAGCGTAAAAGCAGAGAACGTTGTTATTACTCCTGGTTCGAAATGGGGCATATTCGCCACCATGTTTTTAATGATGAAGGGCGGAGGCAACGTCATTATTCCTACGCCTTACTGGACAGCTTACGATTTAATAGCAAAAAGCTTAGGTGCCCAAACGAAACTGTTGCGCACTGAGCTTGAGAACGACTGGAAAGTTGACCTTGCCACGCTTGAGAACATGATTGACAAGGACACACGCATGATTATTCTCAACAACCCAAACAACCCCACGAGCAAAATTATGGATGCCAAAACTCTTGACGGCATAGTAGAAATAGCCAACAGAAAAGGCGTCACAATCCTCTCTGATGAGGTTTATGGGACAATAGCCTTCACCAAAACCAAAAGTATCCTAGAATATAACGGAGGACACAAACACATCCTCACCACCGGCTTCTCCAAAACTTTTAGTATGACCGGATGGCGCATCGGTTACATAATAGCCAACAAAATGTTTGTCGACAATATAACTAAACTAAACCAAATCACCATCAACAACGTACCCGTCTTCATACAGGAAGCAGCTTTAAGAGCGCTCGAAATGCAAAAACAACTCTCCACAAAAATCAAAGAAGAGTATGAGGAACGGGCGAAAATAGCAAGCAAAACCTTAGCTAAAGCAGGTTTCAAATTCTCAAAGCCTGAAGCTCCATTCTACGTTTTCCCCAAACTCGACGGCCTAGACTCTGAAAAATTCACTTTAGACTTGCTCGACAAAGGCGTTGCAGTTGCTCCGGGAACAGCGTTTGGCGATTACAGAGAACACTTCAGAATTTCTCTGACAGCTCCAAGCGAAGAAATTAAGGTGGCATTAGACAAAATCAGCGAGGCTGTTTGATGAGGATTGCCGTAATCGGCGCTGGAAAGATGGGTGTTTGGTTCGCTAAATTTTTTCAGTCTAAAGGCTACGATGTCGTGTTGGCTGATAGGAAAGAAGAAAAATTAGCTAAACTAAAAGACCTCCATGTTGAATTAACCGCCGATTTCAAGGCAGCAGTCAAAGACGCCGACCAAATCCTTCTTTGTATACCCATAAGCGGTGTGGAAGAGGTTGTTAAAGCCATCAGCCCTGCCGTGCATGAAGGACAAGTTGTCATGGATATTTGCTCAATCAAAGAAACCCCAGTCAAAACCATGCACCAATACATTAAAGGCGCCACGGTTTTGGGAACCCACCCAGTTTTTGGTCCGGGAAGCAACGGCGTAAAACACAAAGCTTACGTCTTAACCCCAACCAACCCCAAAGAGACAGCGATTGCAGAACATTACCGAAAGTGGCTGGAGCAGGAGGAAGCGCACGTTTTCATTATGACTCCAAAGAAGCATGATGAGCTCATGTCTGTTGTTCTGGGTCTGCCGCATTTTTTGGGTTTAGTTGCCTGCGAAACTCTTCTGGAGCAGAAGAATTTGCCTGAAACAAAAAAAGTCGCGGGCACCACCTACAGAATGCTGTTCACATTAGCTGAGGCGACTGCGTTGGAAACACCAGAACTCTACGCAAACCTGCAAACAAACCTGCCCGACCTCGGCAAAATCGAAGACCAATTCATGACAAAAGCCCACGAATGGCTCAAACTGATAAAAAACAAAGATACGAAAGCAATCGTTGAGCGGATGGAGCAACTGAAGAAGAAGCTGAAGGAAACTGACAGCGACTTCGCCGAATCCTACAAAGTAATGTACAAGATGTTAGAATCCACAGAAAAATAAACCTAACAGGAAAACTCAAGTAACCATTTGTTTTTTACTAGATTGAGCTGTTTTTATGGAATTCAAGAAGGCACCACAAGAACTTGTAGATTTCATAAATGATAAAATGAAGGATAAAAACTGCGATTACAAAAAAATGTTCGGGTACCCCGCCTATTTTTTTAATGGATACATGTTTGTTGGTGTTCACGGCGACAAACTGTTTCTACGGCTATCTGATGCTGACACAGCGGAAATAATGAAAGATTGCAAGGGTGTTGTTGCTTTTAAGGTTATGCCGGGAAGGGCGATGAAAGGGTATGTTGAGCTTCCAAAATCTATTTACTCGGACGACAAGGTTTTCGCGGAATATTTGGATAAATCACTAAATTATTTTTCCTCGTTGCCGTCTAAACATGAGAAAAACAAGTAAACTCAAAATTGGATCTGAAAAAGATTAAGCCGCTTTCGGGTATGAACCCAGAACCTTAACGAATATAGCGTATTTCTCCAGTGTTTTTAGGGCTTCAGCGCATTTTGGATCTGTTCTATGCCCCTCAAAGTCTAAGTAGAAATTGTATTCCCATGCGGTTTTTTTGGTCGGTCTGGATTCGATTCTGGTTAGGTTGATGTTGCGCTTGGCGAATTCTCCCAGCGCGCTGTATAGTGAGCCTGGTTCGTGTTTGGCTGAGAAGATGATTGAGGTTTTGTCTTTGCCCGTTGGAGATGAATCTTCTTTGGATAGGACGAAGAATCGTGTGTAGTTTTCTTTGTTGTCCGCTATGTCTCTGGCAAGGATTTGCATGCCGTAGAGCTCCGCTGCCCGTTCGCTGGCGATGGCTGCTGCGTTTGTGAGTTTTTGCTCCTTTATGATTTTGACGCTTCCCGCGGTATCGTATGTTGGGATTATTTCCCACTTTGCTTTCTCCAAGTACCTTCGGCATTGCGCTAGTGCCTGTGGGTGTGAATAAACCGATTTAATTTGCCCCTTGCTGGTACCAGGATTCACAATAAGACAATGCTCGACTCTAACAATGACTTCACCGCAGACTTTAAGCTCATAACTAAAGAATAAGTCGTAGTTTTGGTTGATGCTGCCTTCAAGGGAATTCTCAACCGGAACCACCCCCGCTGCAACTTCTTCGCGCTTTACGCTTTCAAAGACGTCTCGGAAGTCTCTGCAGGGTTTAACTTGGACTTTTGAGCCGAAAAACTGGTGGACTGCACATTCGCTGTATGCGCCGCGTTCGCCTTGGAAGGCTACTGTTGTCACTTTTTGTTTCCCTGCTTGTGATTCTTAATCAAGAGCTTGTTTATTCCGTTTATCATCGCTTCAACGCTTGCCATGACGATGTCTTCTCTTGCGGCTCGTGCTGAGACGAGGTTGCCTTTTTCATCTTCGACTTTTATGACGACTTCGGCAACTGCATTTGAACCGCCCGTTATGGCTTCAAGTCGGTATTCCCTTAGGCGGATATTTTCCAGGTTACTGGTTAATTTCTGGATTGCTTTTAAGACTGCATCGACTGGTCCCACTCCTGTTTCTGCAGCAACGTATTCTTTTCCATCTAAAATCAGCCGCACGGACGCCGTTGGGATAACTTTGATGCCTGTTACGACGGCCATGTCGCATAAGTCAATGATTTTTTCTTCCCCAATCACTTCACCCATCACAGCCGAAGTCAACGCTATCAAGTCAGCATCGGTCACCATCTTGCCCTTGTCACCTAAGTCTTTGACGCGCTGGACGATTTCTTTAAGTTGCTCCTCCGTTGGGTGGATGCCGATTTCTTCGAGTTCAGCTTTGATGCCTCGGGTTCCAGCTAGTTTGCCAGCGACCAGTTTCCTTGTACGCCCAACCAGTTCGGGGTTAATTGGTTCAAAGGTTAATGGTTTCTCCGTGACGCCGCGGGTGTGGATGCCTGATTCGTGGGCAAAAGCGTTCTCGCCGACAATTGCCTTGTTAGCCTGCACAGTAATTCCTGTTAAGGATGCAACCAACCTTGAGGTGCTGTAGAGTAAGCGTGTGTTGACGCCTGTTTTGTACTTGTAAATCATATGCAGCGCCATGACTACTTCCTCCAGCGAAGCGTTCCCTGCGCGTTCACCTAAACCGTTAACGGCGACATGCACTTGCGCTGCGCCAGCCTCAACAGCGGCTAAGCTGTTTGCTACTGCCAGTCCAAAGTCGTCGTGGCAATGTGTGCTTATCGGAACGGTGACGACTGTTCTTAGTTCCTCAATTAGTTTAGCGGTTGTTTTAGGAATCATAATGCCGACGGTGTCAGGAACATTTAGGCTATCCATACCTGCTTCCTGCGCCGCTTTGCAAACTTTCTTTAAAAACGGCATCTCTGAACGTGTGGCGTCCATAGGTGAGAACTCGCATCTTACGCCGTGCTTCTTAACATAGGAAATCGAGTCTACGGTTGAAGCGAGCACTTGTTCAGGTTTTAAATTGACGGCATACTTCATTTGGACAGGTGAGGTTGGGATGAAAACGTGGATTAAGCCCACATCACAGTCGAGTGCCGCGTCGATGTCGCCTCGGGTTGCTCGTGATAGCGCGCAGATCTCTGAGGTTAACCCCGCCTTGGCAATGTCTCGGACAACTTTTTTTTCGCCGTCTGAAGAACTTGGAAAACCAGCCTCGATGGTGTCGACGCCCAGCTTGCTTAGTTGCCGTGCAATCTCCATCTTATCGTCAGCAGTTAAAGAAACTCCGGGGGTTTGTTCCCCATCTCTTAATGTGGTGTCAAAAATTCGGATGGTTTTTGGGGTTTTGTTTGTCATACTTTCAACCAGTTTTCGCCGTTAAAGCGGCAGCAATGGCTTCAGCCATTCCGACGGTTGTGGCGGTGCCGCCGCAGTCTGGAACAGATTGACGATTACGCAACGCGTACACTACTCCGTTCTCTATGCCTGCGCCTGCTTGTAAGCATTTCTTGTCGCCGTATTTTTCGCCCAGCCACTCCAACATCATTTTTGCGGAGAGTATCATGGAGATTGGGTTGGCGGTGTGTTTTCCTGCTCTGTTTGGTGCTGAGCCGTGGATGGGTTCGAATAATCCGAAGTTGTCTCCTACGTTTGCGCCTGGTGCCATGCCTAACCCGCCAATTTGCTGGGCTGCTTCATCGGATAGGATGTCGCCGAACATGTTGCAGGTGCAGAACACATCAAATGCTTGTGGTTCTTTGATTAGGCGCATGGAGGCTGCGTCAACGTAGAGTTCGTTAAATGCGATGTCTGGGTATTGTTTTGCTGTTTCGCGGCATATGCTGGCGAATAAGCCGTCGGTGATCCGCATGACGTTAGCTTTGTGGATGGCTGTGACTTTCTTTTTGCCGTTGCGTAGGCGTGCGATTTCGAAGGCTTTTTTGGCGATACGCTCGCAGTTTTTGCGTGTAATAATTCTCATACAAACGGTTGTGTCTTCGCCAATTTTGAATTCTATTCCTTTGTAAACGTCTTCGGTGTTCTCGCGGACAAAAAACATGTCGATGTCTGGGTGGGCAACGGGGACGTTCGGGTAAGCTTTCAATGGACGCAGATTAGCGTATAGGTCAAACATGATTCTGAGTTTCACTATGACGTCGGCTGCAGATTCGCCTACTGGTCCTTTTAGGCAGGCGTGGGAATCCTTGATTATCTGCACCGTGCTTTCAGGTAATGCGGCGCCTGTTTTAGCTAAAGTTCCGTCGCCTGCTTCTGCCTCGATGATTTGCAGTTTTATTCCGAATTTTTTCTGTGCTGAGTCCAGGACTTTTAGGGTGGCTTCGGTTAATTCTGGTCCGATGCCGTCGCCTGGAATTAGGGATATTTTGTATTCTGTCATTTTTTCATTTTCCTTCGTAGGTTTTCGATTAATCCGCCATCTGCTAATATTTCTAAGATGAATGATGGAAGCTTTTCTACTTGAAACTTCTTGCCGTTTGAAACGTTTTCGATTTTGCCAGCTTCAAAATCCACGGCTAACTCGTCACCTGTTTCAACTGCGCTGGATATGCCTTTGCATTCGATTACTGGTAGGCCGATGTTAATTGTGTTTCGGAAGAAAATGCGAGCGAAAGATTCTGCGATGACGCATTTCACGCCTGAGTACTTTAAGGCTAATGGCGCCTGCTCGCGGCTTGAGCCGCAGCCGAAGTTTTTGCCTCCGACTAAGATGACACCGCCTTTGGCTTTTTGCACGAACTCTGTATCTAAGCTTTCCAGTGCATGTTTGGCCAATTCACATGGGTCAACTAATATCAGGTATTTGCCCGGCAGGATAACGTCTGTGTCGATATTGTTGCCGAACACTATTGCTGGCGCTTTAATTTTGCTGTTCATGCTTTTGTCTCCAGTGTTGCTGGGTTGGTTAATTTGCCTGTGACAGCTGAAGCCGCCACCGTTGCAGGTGAGGCTAAGTAGACGCTGGCTTGTGTGCTGCCCATTCGTCCGATGAAGTTACGGTTTGAGGTGCTGATGCATGATTCGCCTGCTGCCAGTAAGCCGATATGGCCGCCTAAGCATGGTCCACACGCGGAACCGCAGACGATTGCGCCTGCGTCAGTGAAGATTTCCATTAAGCCCTCGTTTAAGGCTTGGCGGTAGACTTCTTGGGAAGCAGGAATCACTAGTGCCCTTACGCCTTCTTTGACCCGTTTACCTTTCAGGACTTCGGCTGCCAAACGTAAATCTTCAATCCTTCCGTTTGTACATGACCCAATGAATGCTTGCTCGATTGGGACGTTGCCTACTTCTGATACAGGCTTCACATTGTCGACTGATGATGGGCAAGCTACTTGCGGCTCCATTTTTGATACATCAAACTCGACGGTGCGCTCGTAAACTGCGTCTTTGTCGCTCTTCAACGCTTCAAAATCGGGCATGGATTTGACCCTGCCCTCTAAGAACTTGCGTGTTGTTTCGTCTGGTTCGATTATGCCATTTTTGGCACCCATCTCCACCGCCATGTTGCACAACGTCATTCGGCCAGCTATGCTCATTTTTTTAATTGTTGGACCAGTGAATTCTGTGCTTTTGTATATGGCGCCGTCTACTCCCATTTTGCCGATTATAGCCAGAATCAGGTCTTTTGGTGTAACGTACTTTTGGAAGTTGCCTTTGATGTTCATTTTGATTGTAGGCGGCACTTTAAACCAGATTTTGCCTGTTGCAAAAACTGCGGCTGCCTCAGTTGAGCCGATTCCTGTAGCAAACGATCCGAACGCTCCGTAAGTGCAGGTGTGTGAATCTGCACCGACGATTACTGAGCCAGGGACCACGTGTCCTTTTTCTGGCATAACCTGGTGGCATATACCTCCTCTTCCCACATCGTAGAAAGTTAGGTTTTGGTCTTTGGCGAATTGCCGCATGGTCTTGTGCAGTTCCGCTGCCTTAACCGATTCAGCTGGAACCTGATGATCCAGTATCACGACTACTTTTTTGTTATTCCAAATTTTTGGCACGCCTATTTTTTTGAAGGCTTCAACAGCTAAAGGTCCAGTTAAATCGTGCACCATGATCATGTCAACGTTTGCGTCGATGATTTCTCCAGGGTGTACATCTTTTTTTCGCGAAGCTTTAGCTAAGATTTTTTCTGTAATGTTCATTTTTCTTCTTATCCTTAGATTAACTAAATACAGCTAAAGATAATTGGGAATTTTAAAGAACAGACAATTAAGGGTTTCCGCTTAGGCTATGCTGTTTACTCGTCTATTCTTATCGATTTTGCGCCTCGGGCTAATGCTGTTATGCCTGTTCGTGCGAGCTCTATGACTCCGTATGTTTTCATAAGGTTTAGGAACGCGTCGATTTTGTCGGGGGTTCCGGTGATTTCAACAGTTAAGCTGTCGTTTGAAACATCTATGATTCTGCCTCGGAAGACTTCTACGCAGTTGATGATGTCGGAGCGTTCTTTGGTGGTTGGCACATTGACTTTTATCAAAGCGAGTTCTCGCATGACAAAATTACCCTGAGATAGTTCATCGACTTTGAGGACGTCGATTAATTTTGCGACTTGCTTGATGACTTGGTCGATTGTTTTTTCGTCTCCGTTGATTGTTATGGTCATGCGGGAGACGGCCTTTTGTTCAGTGGGGCCTACGGTTATGCTTTCGATGTTAAAGTTTCTGCGTCTAAACAGGTTGGCTATACTGTGTAATACACCGGGTTTGTTCTCGACTAGGACACTGATTACTTTGGTTTTTCCAGTTTCCATTAGTAGTCACCTTTCTGTTGTGGTAAACCGCAGCCTGGAGGCACAAATGGAACCACATCGGTCTCTGAGCCAATAGGCACATCGATTACCGTTGTAACCTTGCTAGTTAGTGCTGTATTAACTGCTTTGTGGAACTCCTCGATAGACGTAGCACGCAGACCCTGCGCTCCGTACGCTTCTGCCAGCTTAACGAAGTCAGGTGTTTTGCCTAGGTTTACTGCCATGTAGCGCCGTTTGTAGAGCATCCTTTGCCACTGAGCCACCATGCCAAGCACTGAGTTGTTTAGAACTATGACGGTTACTGGGATGTTCTCGGTTACTGAGCATGCTAGTTCCTGCTCGGTCATTATGAAGCTGCCGTCGCCTGCTATGTCTACCACTGCTCGGTCTGGGCATGCGACTTTTGCGCCGATGGCTGCTGGGAAACCGAAGCCCATGGTTCCTAAACCGCCTGAACTGATGAATGTCCGCGGCTTTAACGCTTTGAAATATAGGGCCGACCACATTTGGTTTTGTCCAACTTCGGTGGTGACTATGGCGCTTTCAGGCAACAGTTTCCTCAGCTCTGTCAATAGTGCTTTAGGAACTAAATCTCTTGGCAAATCTTTCATCAGCGGGCTTAGTTGTTCTTTGGCTTCTTTAACTCGTTTTGTCCAAGCTTTGCCTTCGCCTTTCTGCAGTTTCTTCGACACAGCGGCATGCAGCAGCTTCAATGAGACTTTGGCGTCGCCGATTATGGGCAAGTCAACTTCGATGTTTTTGTTGATTTCAGCGTTATCGATGTCTATCTGGATTTTTTTAGCATTTGAAGCGAAAGTATCCAGGTTCGCTGTCGCGCGGTCAGAGAACCTTGTTCCAACCGCCAGCAAAACGTCGGCTTCACCCATCAATTTGTTTGCAGCTGGGTTGCCATGCATGCCGATGCTTCCAAGTGATAATGGGTGGCATTCTGGAAATGCTCCTTTACCCATGAACGTTGTTGCAACTGGCGCCATAAGTAAATCTGACATTTGGGTTAGTTCGTCTGATGCTCCAGCAATTATCACTCCGCCGCCTGCCAGGATGATTGGTCGCTCCGCTTTTGCAAGCATTGAGGCGGCTTCGCTGATTTTTGCTAAGTCTGGTTCGATGACTGGTTTGTATCCGCCGACGTCAATTTTATCGGTGAACTCTACTTCAGCGGTTGCTGACTGTATGTTCTTTGGCAAATCAATCAAGACCGGTCCTGGTCTACCTGTGGTTGCTAGGTAAAAGGCGCTTTTAACGGCAATAGGGATTTCGTTGACTGTTCTTGGTTGATAATTGTATTTGGTGATGGCGGTGGTGATGCCGATGATGTCTGCTTCTTGGAAGGCATCTCTACCAATCATGTAGCTGGTGTTAACACCAGAAGATGGAACTTGCCCTGTAAGAGCAATTATTGGGGAAGAATCCATGTAGGCGTTGGCTATGCCTGTGACTAGGTTAGTGGCTCCTGGACCAGACGTTGCCATGCATACGCCTGCTCTTCCGCTGGCTCGTGCGTAGCCTTCAGCGGCGTGGGCTGCTCCCTGCTCATGTCGTGCAAGTATGTGGCGGATTTTCTTGTTACCGCATAACGCATCGTATACCGGCAGGATTGCGCCGCCTAAGATGCCGAATATCACATCGACTTTCTCTCGTTCAAGGGATTCTAAGAGTGCTTGTGCACCAGACATTTTTGCCATTTTCGGTTCTGTCTCCTATGATTTGAATCAACTATACTCTCGTCTCGAAAAGTTAAGAATGCATTTCTTCTTTGAGTTTCAGAGGATAACCTGGGTGAATCAAAGAATTGGTACCCGACGATCCCAGCTATTGAGGTGACGATCCCTCATGTTCTTGCCTCTTGAACCTCTGTTCTTTAAAAAGAAAGAACAGTGCAAATAAAAAGTTTACGGTCCCGCCCAAATTATTTACTGCCGTTTGCAAATGATTTTTTCAAATTAGGGACAAAAAAAGGAAGCGAAAGCCGCTTCCCAACTCTTCTTCTCTTCTTAACTAAACGAAGTGTACTTGCACTGCATGTGTAGAACATGAAATGCATGGGTCGTAAGCTCTAACAAGCATCTCAAGGTTTAACTCAATTTCTTTTTCAGTCTTGTCTAGCAGCTTAGGAACAAGTGCCTTCAGGTCCAGCTCAATGTTGCCGTGGTTTTGATTGGTCGGGATAATGCAGTTCGCTTTTGTGCAGACTCCTTTCGCATTGTATGTGTAGTCGTGAAACAGTATGCCTCTTGGAACTTCAACTGCCCCAACTCCTCTTCCCGCCTTAACCTGTATGTTAGGCTTGTTGTATTCAGACTGCGATTGCAAACCGGAGGCTTCAAGTTCAGCTAACAGTTTGATTGAGTCTTCTACGCTGTGAACCGTTTCAACCAACTGCGCAATGCTATTCATGAATGGATTGTAATTGATTGGTTTTAGACCGAACATTTTTGCTACATCTTTTGCCATAGGTGAAAGCTTATCGTAGTTTATGTTTAATCTTGCCAAAGCACCGACCATATATGAATCTCGTGCATGTTTTGCCCATTTTGCGGTAGATTTTGGTGTGATGTATTCGTTTGTGTAAGTTAAGTATTCGTTCACTGGCGCTTTTCCCGTATCGGTGGAACACATTTGTCCGTCATAGAGAGCATACTCTTTGTCATCTGTCAAAGCAATGTATTCAGTTTCTCTAGTGAAATCTGGGAGTTTTCCAGCTAAACTCTTAACGAGGTTTGCGACAATTAGAAGGTCAGGAACTGAGTCTTTTAGCTTCTTCTTGAGGTCTGTCAATTCTTTAATTGACGGAATTTTTGAGAAACCACCAGGTATGAGCCTTTGAGGATGTGTTGTTCTTCCGCAGATTAGGTTTGACATTTCGTTGGCGGTTCGATGTAGACGTATAACCGTTTTAACTTCATCGGGATTAGAAGATGCAAGAGGGATAACGGATCCAACACCTAGTAAATCTGGTAAGACAAGGTATCCAAGATGCAAAACGTGGCTCTGTATATTTTCAGCGTGTATCGCAAGTTTTCTAAGTTTAAGGTCTTGTTCACTGATAGGTATACCCATGGCTGCCTCGGTAGCTTTTAGTGACGCAAGCGAGTGTCCAATTGAGCAGATACCGCATATTCGCGAAGTTATGTGGTGAAGTTCACTATACTGTCGACCTACAACCATGGCTTCAAAGAACCTTGGTGCTTCAGGAACATTCCATTCGCACCTCTCTAAAAGTCCTTGTTTTACGTTCACGTATATGTTGCCGTGTCCTTCAACTCTGGTCACGTGATGGACATCGATATTTACATTTTTGTTGCTCATCTTTTAGCCTCCTGCCAACCTGAATATAGTTTAAACTTTCCAATTGCATCGTCAACTGTCAAACCATTTTTGATCAGAATTTCTTTTTGGCTGTTCTCATTTGGATTATCTACCACTCCGCGACATCCCCAGCATATGGTTCCCTGATTGATACAGGCGCTGTTGCAACCTGCTCTGGTAACTGCTCCGATGCAGAATTGTCCACGTTCAAATGCGCAAATGTTCTCGTTTTTCTTGCATTCAACGCAAACAGGATAGGTTGGTATGTCGGGTTTTTTTCCAAGCAGAAGTGACTTTACAATTTGGATGAATTCGTCTTTGTCTATTGGGCATCCGTAGATGTATGCGTCTACTTTTACTACTGCGTCGATGGGTCTAGCTGCGTAGGTATCGAATAGTTTTGCTTGGTCGCCGTAAACTGTTTTCCTAACTTCGTCCAAGTCTTTGTAGTTCCTGATGCAGTTTATGCCGCCGATTGCTGCGCATGAACCGAGAGCAACAACGATTTTGGCGTTACTTCTGATTTGCTTTAGCCTTTCTTCGTCTTGAAGTCTAGTGCAGGACCCTTCGATAAATGCGATGTCGTAGTTGTCGCTGTGTTCTTTCATAACTTCTCTAAAACTTACCACATCAACTTGGCCGAGCAACGCGAGAATGTCTTCTTCAAGGTTAGCAATTTGTAGCTGGTCTCCTTCACATCCAGCAAAATCAAAAAAAGCAACTTTTGGTTTCATTATAATGCCTCCGGAATTCCTTTTATTTTTGAATAATTAAACACAGGTCCATCCTTACAGACGTAGATATGGTTGATTTGGCAGTGACCGCATTTTCCTACTCCGCATTTCATTCTTCGTTCGAGAGAGACAATTATGTGTTCGTCTGGGACATTTTGTTTCTTCAAATCCCTAATTACGAACTTGTACATTACTGGTGGACCGACTATGATTGCATGAATATTCTGTGGATCAAAGTTTACTTGCGGAATTAGAGTTGTGATTACGCCTGTGTTGCCTGTCCACGCTTCGCCTTCAGGGCATCTGTCTACTGTAGCTTTGAATTCGACGTCTTTTCTGCTGCTCAGTGCAAGAATTTCATCTTTAAAAAGAACTTCGCGTGGTTCTTTAGTACCGTACAAAAGGGTGACGTGACCGTAATCTTTTCTGTTATCCAGAACATAGTTGAACAAAGATCGAAGTGGAGCAAGTCCTAACCCGCCTGCAATGAAGAGCAAATCTTTTCCTTTAAGCGTTTCAGTGTCGAAACCGTTTCCGAATGGTCCTCTTACTCCTATTTTGTCACCTACGTTTAGGGTATGTAACTTCGTTGTGACGTCGCCGAGTTTACGTACGCAGATTTCAAAAGTTCCCTTCTTTGTAGGAGAGGACGAAATTGAAATGGGGGCCTCGCCTATTCCGAAAACGGAGATTTCCGCGAATTGGCCAGGTTTATGCCCTAAGTTAGAGTCATCATCAAGTTTAACCTCAAATAGCGTTTCATTGTCAGTCATCTTCTGTTTTTTCACTATCGATGCAAGCTTCGGCACATAGTCAATGTTGCCTTCTGATTGGATGTTAACATCTATTTGGCTTACTGGAGCTACCTCTGTACTCAAAGATTGGGCTTCACGGTATATGTCGTTGAAAAGCTTAACGGGATTTGCAATGTCTGGCAAACAGTTGGATGCGCATCGGCCGCAGCCAACGCAGGATACAAAGCCGAATCTGTCGAAGAGGTACTTTCCCTTCTTGAAGTAGCGATGGCGGTACCGTGAGGGTTTTGTTGGGCGGAAGTTTTCTCCTGAAGCAATTTTTGCAAAATCCTCCAGAATGCATCCATCCCACGTTCGAACTTTCTCGCCTTTTTCTAGTGAGAGATCAAGATTGTCCTTAATGTCGAAGCAATAGCAGGTGGGGCAAACAAGAACACATGAGCCGCATCCCAAACACTTCTCGGAATGTTTTTCCCAAAAGGCACTCTCACTGTAAGTTTTGCCTAGTAAATCTGGAATCATTTCTGGTGAGAACTCAAACTTTTGTTGTGACATGTTCATTATTTCACGTTTTTTCTGTCCGACCTGCTGCACATCGCGGGCTAAAGCTTCAGTGACGTTTTCACCGTATTTTGTTAGGAGTTCTCCTCCTTTCTGAGATCCCACGGTGACTGCGTACCTGTTTCCAAGGTCTGTTAGCATTAAGTCGTAGCCGTAATCAACTATCGCTGAGCCCATTGCTGCTGAAAAGTTGTACGAGGTCATCTTTTGGATGTTTACTCCGATGATGATTGTAGAGTTTCTCTTCTCGAAGTAGTATGGATCTGATTTTGTCTCTTTGAAAATCTCATCCATGTGGAACAAAGCCACTATATCGTATGGGTGAACGCCAATTATGATTGATGGTTTTGTCTCAGCTGGGTTCTTGGCTGAGAAGCCGTTTGTTAAACTGTAAGTGAAAAGGGTTTCGCGCTGTGGGAAAAAATATTTTTTTGGGGGGAGAAGAGTTACATCATAATCTAGCGTTAATTCGTCGGCTGATTCTAATGGTCCAAAAGCAAATTTGTTTTCTTTTGCTTTGACGCCTATGATGTTCCATGAGTTATCTTTTATCAGGGTGTTTACAAAACTGGTGAAGTCTTTTTTGGAGATTATTTTCATGCTCAGCTATCTCCTGAATGCTACTTACATCTGCTTATCAATCATTTATCTTTTGCTACTAAAAATAGCAAAATTGATGTGGTTTATGTACGTTTTTTAAACAAATATGTATACTTTTTATGATAATAATTATAATTACAACAATAATTAAAATGAAATTAATCTTCTAAATATGGTCATTAAGTCTCTCCAACCAAACAAACAGACCCATCGCCAACCCAAACTTTTTCTTTCAGCCTCATTCTATATCTTTTTTGAGCAGGTCAATTTGGCAAAAAAACAATCCAAACTTGAAAAAGAACTCCGAGAATGGCTAAACGCTCCCAAACGAGTAGCAATAGCGGGCATAGGCAACCCTATTCGGTCCGACGACTATGTCGGCATGAAGATCATCCAAGAATTACAGGACAAAACCTCCCCAAAAATAAAACTGCTCGAATGCGAAACTGTGCCTGAAAGCTTCGTTGACGAAATAGGCGCGTTTAAGCCCACTCATGTACTTCTGATTGATGCTGCTTTGATGGGGCTAAAACCTGGAGAAGTGCGGCTACTAAACACCGAGAACATAAAGAATTTTCCAGCAATATCCACCCATATGCTTCCGTTGCCAGTGTTCTGTGAGTTCATCGCTCAGTTGACAGGAGCAAAGATTGCTCTCATTCTAATCGAGCCCAAGAACACGGAAATGGGCGAGGTTTTGACGGCGGAAGTTCAAAACTCCGCGGAAATAATAGTGCGTTTGCTACTCAAGTTACTTCCTTAGTGCTTCTGCCCGTTTTTCATTTCTAGTAGCATGAGTTATGGAGAGCGATTCATTTATTTTTCACTTCAAAGAGTATGCTAATGCAAACTAACGAAGGGACCAACCACAATGTCGGACAAAAGCGAGAAAATAACCATGCTACATGGTGCAGGCGGCTCAGTCATGCATGACCTCGTCAAAAACTACATCGTAAAATATTTTGGGGGACTGGGCAACGCTGCAGAAGTGCCCTTGGAAGCCATGGATGATGCAGCAGTCATCGGCGACATAGTTTTCAAAAGCGATTCTCACGCCGTGAAACCCATCTTTTTCCCAGGCGGCGACATCGGTCGCATGGCGATTTCGGGTACGGTTAATGACATTTCCTGTTTAGGTGCGGAGCCTTATGCGTTGGCTTGCGGGCTTATTCTTGAGGAGGGATTGACGCTTTCAGATCTGGAGAAAATCCTTGTGAGTATGAGGCAAACCTGCATTGAAGCGGGCGTGGGCATCGTTACTGGCGATACGAAGGTGGTGGAGAAGGGCAGTTTAGGAGGCTGCGTCATGAATGTTTCAGGCATCGGCAAACGCACATCAGCCTTAGAGAGCAACCTCCAAGTGGTCAGGCAATATCGGGAACTAAAAACCCGTTGGACGCTGGATTCAAACCTTACCGAGGGCGACAAAATCATACTCTCCGGCACAATCGGCGACCATGGTTTGGCAGTGCTTTCAGCGCAGCAGGGCTTAACGTTTGGAAGCAAGATACTGTCTGATGTGAAACCGCTTAACCATATGGTTCAAGCTTTATTGGGTACTGTCGGCGGCGTTGTTGCCATGAAAGACCCGACTCGCGGGGGCTTAGCAGATGCACTCAACGAGTGGACTGAAAAATCTAAAATCGGAATACTTGTCCACGAAAACAAAGTGCCCATTCGACAAGACGTGCAGACCGCATGTGAAATGCTTGGGTTAGACCCTTTAGAAATAGGCAACGAAGGCAAAATGATAATCGGCATTGTACCAGAAAAGGCAGAAGAAGCACTCAAATTTTTAAAGCAGACCAAAGAAGGCAAAGACGCCCAAATAATCGGCGAAACCACAACCGATTTCAAAGGCGTCGCCATGCAGACGCTGGTTGGCGGCAAAAGAATAATCGCAAAGCCAGTGGGCGACCCAGTGCCGAGAATCTGCTAGCCCTGAACAACCACGTTTTTTGCCCAGACGCGGCAGGTGCCTTCGCTGCTGACCATGCAGGCGCCGACGGGTTTAGCTGGGGTGCAAGCTTTCATGAACATGGGGCATTCTTTAGGCTTGATTTTTCCGATGATTACAAGGTGGCATTCACATCCCAGAAGGATATCTTTGCCCTGCTCCACATGAACACCATACTTTAATCGTGCATCGTACTGGGCGAGTGACTCACGCAACTGCAACGCGGAGTCGGGAAGTCTCCCAATTCCACGCCAGTTCCCCGCGGTGACAATGAAGGCTTTTTCCATCATTTCCAAAGCTTTCGGGTTACCCTCCGGCTTGACCACGCGTGAATACTCATTTTCCAACGTGGCTTCTCTTTCGCTGACTTGTTTTAGAAGCATGTAAATCGACATCAACACGTCAATGGGTTCAAAACCAGCTACAACCGTTGGCATCCGATAAACTCGTGTAAACAACTCGTAGGGCTTTAGTCCAATGATGGCGCTCACATGTCCAGGCGCGATGAAACCCTCAATGTGTAGGTCGCCAACGCCGAGCAATAGTTCCATGGCTGGCGGAATTAAACGGTGGGAAACCAGGAAGCTGAAGTTTTTGGGTAAATCGCCGAGTGCTTCAACTGCTGTTGAGGGTGCGGTTGTTTCGAATCCGACTGCTGAGAACACAAACTCTTTTTCTGGTTCACGTTTAGCCATATCCACTGCGTCTGAAACCGCATAGACGATTCGGACTTCTGCGCCCGCTGCTTTGGCCTCCAAAAGTGAAGATTCACTGCCGGGAACACGCAGCATATCCCCAAAACAAGTTACAACAATTCCTTTTTGCGCCAGCTGCACAGCTTCATCGATTTCTGATGCAGGCACAATGCATACGGGGCATCCTGGTCCCGCGATGACTTCAACATTCTCAGGCAAGAGGCTGCGTAAACCATAGTGGGTTATTGTCCACTCGTGGGTTCCGCAAACATGGCAAAACTTGACCTGCTCCTTCTTTGGTGCTATAGCCTTGATTTTTTCGGCTATGTTGTGTGCCAACTCTGGGTTTCGGAACCTGTGGTTCTGTGCCATGTTCTCAACTTACCAGTTTATTCTCCAGCTGCCAAAACCTCGTTCATTAAGCTGAGGGTTTCTAAAGCTTCCTTTTCCTCTAAAACCTGAATTGCGTAGCCTGCATGAACCAACACGTACTCGCCTACTTTAGCCTCAACAAGCGCCACGTTTACGTCTCGCAAAATGCCCTGACCGAAATCCACATGGGCTTTTGTCCCTTCAAGGCTTAGTACTTTAGCTGGAATTGCTAAACACATAGTCAATCTACTAAAGACGCATTAAACGGCGATAAAAACAGATTGGTCTAAACCCCGCTAAATCCCGCGGCAACTGCTTGACCAAAAGAGATTCCTCCGTCGCCCGCGGGAACCGATTCGTGAACAAAAAACCGCAACCCCGAAGACTCAACGGTTGAGCGCATTATTTCTGCGAGTATTTGGTTGCAGGCGGCGCCGCCTGAGAACCCAACGTTTTTTACTCCTTGATTTAGAGCTTTTTCCGCGGCTAACGAAGCTAAGCCCTTTGCCAAGTAAGCAAGGGCAGAATACGCTAAATCTGCAGTGGAAACTTTGCCAACGTTCTCAAACACTGTTCTTAGCAAATTCGTAGAATCCAATATGTCGCCATGAAAAATGGGCTTTAGATTAAACACATCCCTTCCACACAGTGCTACCGACTCCAGCTTCATGGCGGGTTCACCCTCGTAGGTACGCTCAAAACAAACCCCCAAAACCGCAGCAACCGCATCCAAAACCCTACCGCAACTCGTTGTCTGGACGGCAGATCCGCATTTTTTGAGTTGGTCAAGGATAAGTTGGGCTTCGGTTTCGCCATGAGCTAAATGTCTGCTGTTTTGCATTAGCCAAGGTTCAACGTTTACTGCTGATTTAGAGAGGATTCCAGCTGCAACGCGTGTGGGATAGCGACTAGCTAAATCTCCTCCGAGCAGCGGCTGAGCTTCCAAATGTCCAAGACGCTTAAACTCGGCTGATTCGCGTGTGCAGAAGAGGATTTCGCCGCCCCACGCTTCGCCGTCGCTACCGTAGCCGTACCCATCACAAACTACGCCAACGATTTCGTCCAATCCATGCTCCGCCATCAAAGCCGCGGCATGCGCATGATGATGCTGCACCTGCACGAGCTGTAAGCCTTCCGTCTCCGCCATCTCCTTAGCCAAAAGGGTTGTGGTGAATTTTGGGTGCAAATCGCAAGCTACCGTTTCTGAGTGGTAGTTGGTTAAGCTGTGAAGATGAGCGGTGGCTTCTTGGAGGAAACTGCGGGTTTCTACGTTTTCGACGTCGCCGATGTGTTGGCTGATGAAGGCTCTATCGTCAAGCAGCACGCAGGAGGTGTTGTTCAGTTCGCAGCCTAAGCCAACAACGCAGCGTTTCGATTTTTGTTTGAGCCTGATTGGTGCTGGAGCGTAGCCTCTGCTTCGCCGCAAGAACACTTGACCGTTGCCGTGGACGCGCATTACTGAGTCGTCACAGCGATGGGCGATTTCGCGATTGTGAAACAAAAAATAATCCACAGTACCGCCGAGAATTTTGAGAGCATCCTCGTTATCTTTTACGATGGGTTGGTTTGGCGGGTTCGCACTGGTCATCACAAACGCCGGGTCGCCTACTTGGTCGAAGAGCATATAGTGCAAGCCTGTGTAGGGCAACATGACGCCGACGTTATGCAGGTTCGGCGCAACTAACGGCAAAAGACTGTAATTTCTGCTTTTATTCAGCAATACCACTGGTCGTGCGGGAGAAGAAAGTAGTTCTTGCTCCTTCGAACCCACTTCGGCGAACCCTTTTGCAACCTCAAGGCTTTTTGCCATGATGGCGAAGGGTTTTTCGCGTCGATGCTTCGTTGCTCGAAGGGCTTGTAAGGGCTTTTCTTTAAGGGTTGAAGCTGCGATATGGAAGCCTCCATAACCTTTTACAGCGACAATGCTGCCTTCTGAGAGCAATTTTCCTGCTCCCCTAACAGGGTCACTGCTTTGGATGATTTCCCCTGTGTTTGTTGTCAAATAAGCTTTGGGCCCGCAAGTTGGGCATGCCACGGTTTGCGCATGAAATCGCCGATTCGCTGGGTCACTGTACTCTTTTAGGCAGAAACCGCACAGCGGAAACTCTCGCATGGTCGTGTTTTCTCGGTCGTAGGGCAGGCGCTCGATGATGGTGAAGCGTGGCCCACAGTTGGTGCAGGTGATAAAGAAGTATTCGTAGCGAGGGTCTTTGGGGGCTCGTAGCTCTTGGAGGCATTGATTGCAGATTGCGATGTCGGGGGGTATGATTGAACCTGAGGTTTCGGTTTCTTGGGAACTCTTGTAAATCGAAAAGTTTTGGTATTCGTTTTTCCCTGAAAGCTCAGTCCTGACCATTTTATCTATTTGAGCTAGAGGCGGCTTTTCCGCAGTCAAAGAACTCGCGAAATTATCTATGTTCTTTGCGTCTCCTTCGAGGAGAATTTCAACGCCAGCATCGCCTCTGTTGCGAACATAACCTGCCAAGCCATTCCGCACGGCTAAACGGTAGATGAATGGGCGGAAACCGACGCCTTGAACAATGCCTGAAACGTTGATTTTTACGCGCAAGGGCAGAGCCTTAACTAATTCAAGACGAGGTTTTCTCTTATACATTTCGAAGCAATTGAGGGGCTAGGTAGTTTGGTTTTTCTGCAATATTCTTTTATTAATCTACAAAGCCTAAGTTAATCTATGCATGAATGGGCGCTGGCTGAAGCAATCCTGAAGTCCGCAACTCAAATCGCTGAAAAGGAAAACTTGAAGGAAATCTCAGAAGTCACCATCAAAATCGGCGAGCTTCAGCAAGTTGAACCCCAAATCCTGCGGTCTGCACTTTCCCAAATGAAAACGGACATTTTCAGAAACGCCAAGTTCCACATTCTGAAATCTAAGTCAACGCTCAAATGCAGGGTCTGCAACACCACTTGGCAACTCAACCTCAAAGAACTCGACAAAACCACCGCTGAAGCTATTCACTTCGTTCCCGAGGTCGTACACACCTATATTAAATGTAATAGTTGTGGCAGTCCGGACTTCGAAATCGTCACCGGACGAGGTGTCTGGCTAGAGAACATAAAAGGAGCCAAATCATATGGTTGACCCGCGGACAAGCGTGATAACTGAGCGATTAAGCGGCATAAACCGAATTATTGCGGTTTCAAGCGGCAAAGGCGGCGTCGGCAAAAGCATAGTCGCAACCACATTGGCACTGACACTTTCAAAACGCGGCTGCAAAGTAGGATTGTTCGACTTAGATTTCACAAGCCCCTCAACCCACATAATCCTCGGTGCCCCAAAAGTGCAGCCTAAAGAAGAAAAAGGCATCGTGCCGCCAACCGTCCACGGCTTAGAATACATGACTCTTGTTTACTTTGTCAGCGACAACCCTACACCGTTGCGGGGAGCAGACGTTTCAAACGCTCTAATCGAGCTTCTATCGATTACACAATGGGGAAAACTGGATTTTCTTGTGATTGATATGCCCCCAGGGATCGGTGACGTAATCCTAGACTTAATAAGGATGGTTAAACGGTTGGAATTCCTAATTGTAACTACGTCTTCGTTGATGGCTTTTGAAACCGTGAAGAAGCAGGTGGTTTTGCTTTGCGAGTTGAAGCTGCCAATCCTCGGTGTTGTCGAGAACATGAAAATTGACAAAGCAAAGAGAATTCAAGTTGAGACCGAGAAGTTGGGACTAAAGTTTCTGGGCAATGTTCGTTTTGACACTCGGGTTGAAGACGCAATCGGCGACAAGGATATGTTGCTGAAAACTGCTGTTGGCGAAAGAATCCAGCAAATATCAGAAACTAACATTCTTGACAAAAAAGCGAAGTCTTGACAACTTGTTGGGTGCACCTTCAGCTATTGCAGACGGCCATCATAAACTAAGTTTTTTGTGCTAAGTTTTAGTTGCATATTGTTCCTTTCAAATGAACGCTCATTGCCTCAACATTTCAAACTCGGCGTTTGTTAAGAGTATAAATAAGGGAGCTATATTTTTTGCAAGCGCTTGCGTTGGCTCAGTTTTTTTGTTGAAGCCAACTGGATAAGTAGACTTGGTTTGTGTTGCCTGTCTTTTCCAGCGAGACTATACCTCTGTCGGCTAGGCGCGAAATTATTCTGTGGGTTTGGAGTCTGCTTAGACCTGTTTCATTTCGGATGTATTTTTGGAGGTATTTGCCTTCGTGGGCGTTTAGGACGGTGACGATTTTGCGTTCTTCTTCTGTGAGGGTTTTAGCCACTGATTCAAGGGGTGTGGTTCCGTTTGTGGCTGGCTGAGTTACTGCCGTATTTTGCATGGGTTGAATTGCGCCGATTCGGATTTGTGGATACAGAAGATAATAAGCTATACCGATTACTCCAACTATGGTAACGCTGACCAAGACCGCGAATAAGATGCCGAAATAAGTCAGTGTTGGATTGGCGGCGACTGGTGCGGTTCCAGTTTGTCCCATCATGCCGCCCATTCCAGTCGTGCCCGAAGCTGAGCCTCCCCACATTTGGCTCATCCAGCTGTTTGCGCTCTGGGTGGACGAGAAGACGGCGAAGCCTATGGCGGTGGACGCTATTAGAGCTGCTATGGATGCGATTAGTAGGGTTAGAAACACGTTAACTCTTTTCATTTTATATCTAAAAAAGACTTATCGCCGGGAGATTTAAGGATTTTTCCATCCAACCCACTTTTTCCCATCAAAACCCACAGAAACCGTTTCACCCAAACGTTTCACATATGTTTCAGCCAACTCTCAAACCACCCCGAGCCCATATGGTATGTTGAGGTGAAAAAACAAAATGACTAAAACTAAAATCATTCTCGTCACTTTGGCAATGTCCCTGGTACTCATGGCGGCAGTCGGAGTAACCTACGCCCAATACGTTAACACCCAAAACCAAACCAGCGCCTACAGCCAAACATCACAAGGCTACGTGGTCAACTACGGATACTTGCCACCTAACAGTGGCAGTGGCTATTCCCAAGTTCCACAGCAAGGCGGCCATTCCAACCGAATGGGCATGGGAATGGGCATGATGGGACGCGGCTGGTAAACCCAGCAGCCCAACATTTTTTTGCCCTTATCAGTTTTTAGTTTTTTATTCAGTTGGTGATGGCTTGTAGCGGGAGAGTACGCCCTTTTTAATTTTGGGTTCTCTTGGTTTCCACGCGGCTAATCTTGCTTTGAGTTCTTTGTCGGATAATTCCACACTTAGATTGCGGTTGGGGATGTCGATGGTTATTGTGTCTCCGTTTTTGAGAACTGCGATTGGGCCGCCGTCGAAGGCTTCTGGAGCAACGTGTCCGATGCTTCCTCCGCGTGTGGCGCCTGAGAAGCGTCCGTCCGTTATTAAAGCAACGCTTTCACTAAGACCCATACCAGCGATGATTGCTGTGGGAAACAACATTTCAGGCATTCCAGGTCCACCTCTTGGTCCTTCATAGCGAATGACGACAACGTCGCCTTCTTTGATTTGGTTGCCGCGGATGGCTGTGAGTGCTTCTTTTTCTGAATCGTAGACTTTTGCTGGACCTGTGTGCTTTTGCATTTTTGGTGAGACGCCTGCGGTTTTTATGACTGAGCCTTTAGGTGCGAGGTTGCCTGTTAAGATGGCAATGCCGCCTTCTATGTGAACAGGATCGGTTAACGGTCGGATAACATTGCGGTCGAGGACTTGTGCGTTTTTGATGTTCTCGCCCACGGTTCTACCCGACACCGTTGGCAATTTTAGGTTGAGCAGACTTTTGAGTTCGTTCATGACTGCGGGAACTCCGCCTGCTGCATCCAAATCCTCAAGGGCATAAGACCCGCTTGGAATCATGCTGCATAAGTGGGGAACTTCTCTGCCTATTTCATCGAAGGTTGATAATGGTAAGGTTAAGCCTGCTTCTTTGGCAATGGCTGGCAAATGTAGTGTGGTGTTGGTTGAGCCGCCGAGCGCCATGTCAACCGCGATGGCGTTGATGAAGGCTTCTTTGGTGAGAATTTGCGAGGGCTTAAGGTCATCGTGGATTAGTTTGACAATTTGTTTGCCTGTGCCTCTGGCTAAGCGAAGTTTGAATGCGCTGTTCGCAAGTGAGGTTCCGCAGTAAGGCAAAGACATCCCTAACGCTTCAGTTAAGCACGCCATGGTGTTGGCGGTAAACATGCCGCTGCAACTGCCGCATCCTGGACACGCGTTTTCTTCCATCTCGCAAAGTTCGCCTTCCGTCATTTTTCCAGCAGCCACTTGTCCGAGTGCTTCAGGCATTGAGGAGTAACTTATTTTTTTGCCACGGTGGCGTCCTGCCGCCATGGGTCCGCCCGTAACCATTATGGAGGGAATGTTGACGCGTGCGGCTGCCATAAGCATGCCCGGCGTGACTTTGTCACAGTTAGAAATCATAACAAGCCCATCAAGGCTGTGTGCCTGCAGCATAATCTCAACCGAGTCAGCAATTATTTCGCGTGAGGGCAAGGAGTAGCGCATGCCGTCGTGCCCCATGGCGATGCCATCGCAAACCGCGATGGTTTCAAATTCAAACGGTGTGCCGCCTGCAGACAGAACGCCTTCTTTCACGGCTTCTCCTATAACTCGGAGGTGAATGTGTCCGGGAACGATGTTTGTGTAGCTGTTAGCTATGCCGATAAGCGGCTTTGCAATGTCATCGTCTTCTAAACCCAGTGATTTTAGGAGGGCGCGGTGAGGCGCTTTTTCTGTTCCTTTCTTAATTTGGTCGCTTCGCATAATCAAATACCTCAATGAACACAAAGACACAATTGCGGGTGTTGCTGTTAAATTTTTTGCGGCTACAACCAAAAGCTGTGAAGTCAGCGGCGTTTTTTTCTGTTAAGCACTGATTTTCAACATGCTAATGAGCGCTGAAAACGCCAATAGCTACCCACCCCCTTAGGAAAATACCCCCTCTATCGTTTCTACATAGAACTGCTATTAGGATCCCGAGAAGTGTGCACAATTCGGTTTTGTATTCTTTTTGCTGTTTAACTTTTCTGGTATAAGGGTAGAAAAACAGTTATCGAGTTAGAAAAGGTGAACGATGCAATTCTAAACGCCTTGAACAAGCTGTCACTTAAGAACCTGACCAGCGAGGGCAACAAGATAATGTTTAATGTTTTAGACCCGAACAATGAGAATTGGACCGCTGTAGAGGCTATAGTGCTAGCTGGCGGTCATTTTAATAGCGTTAATGTGGTGGGTTCAACATTGGAAGATGTTTATTTGAAGCTTGTGAGGGAGTCTGCATGAGATTATCTAAAGCATGGCTTATAGCTGCCAGAGACTTCAAGGTATTCAGGCACCAAAAAAACGTTTGGTATTCAATCATCGTCTTCCCCGTTATCATCTCAGTTATTTTTCTCTTGGTGTTGGAGTATGCTGGAAGTCGGTCGCGTGGACTTACAGCCGCCCAGCTTCCAACATTAATCAACTCGTTTTCCTTCTTTTTGGTAATAGGCGCAGCGTTTGTTCCCTTAGGAATTGCCTCTTACAGTATCGTTGGGGAGAAAGTGGAGAAGAGTCTGGAACCGCTTCTGGCTACTCCATTAACGGATGGGGAGATTTTGCTGGGAAAAACCGTTTCAGCAGTTTTGCCAACGTTGGTTGCTATGTACGCGGGTGCAGCGGTTTTCATGACGGGCATTGATGCAGTGACTTTTCAGAAGTTAGGTTACTATTATTTTCCAAATTGGACCATCGGTGTTTTACTTTTGGTTCTAGTTCCTATCGCTGTTGTTATGAGTGTTTTGTTTAGCGTCATCGTCTCATCAAGAGTTAACGATGTGCGTAGCGCCAGCAGCTTTGGGATTTTGATGTTCTTTCCCTTTTTAGCCATTTACCTTGCCAGTGAAATAGGCATAATAAGCCTTGACATAAACAGCCTGCTTATAATCTCAGGGGTTCTCTTGGCGGTTGATGTTGCCTTGTTCTTTGTCAGTACAGCAACTTTTCGCAGGGAGGAAATATTGACAAAATGGAAATAGTGGAACCTGAAGCTTGAGGTTGAATAGAGACGGAGGTGGACATATGGATAATATGAAAATAAGACTCATCTTAATGGGCTGTGTACTTACTGTGCTAGGCATCATCCTGCTTGTCGCAAGGAGTTATTCAGTAGCTTTCGTTGGAATAATCGCAGTAGTAATAGTGTTAGCTTCGGTTGGGGTTGTTTGGAAGCCGCGAAAGAAAGCAGATGTCTCAAGTTGGGAAGTTTAAAAGTCAAGCTGCAAAAAGAAAGCCAGCAATGAATCGTGCCACCATAATTCTTATATTTGTGCTTGCCCCCTTGAAAATGAATGTGATTTAAATGGGGTATTGCTTTATCCAACCATTTCCCTAAACAAATAAGATTTTTAGACACCACCCTGCGTGATGGTGAACAGACTCCTGGAGTATCGCTTGTTCCTGAAAATAAACTGCGGATTGCTCAGCGCTTAGACGAGCTCGGCGTGGATGTTATTGAAGCTGGGTTTGCTGCGGTTTCTGAGGGCGAAATGGAATCTGTCAGCCTCATCGCTAAGCAGGGTTTGAAGGCGCAGATTTTCAGTGCTGCAAGAGGAACAAAAAACGACGTGGATGTCGTACTGAAGAGCGGTGCTTCCGGAGTCGCTATGATTGTTCCAACTTCTGATTTGCACATTGAGGTTAAACTGCATAAGACACGCGAGCAAATCCTAAAAACCACCCAAGATCTCGTTGGATACGCTAAAGACCACGGTTTGACTGTGGAGTTATTAGCTGAAGACGCAACCCGCTCAGACTTCAATTATCTGTGCAAAGTTTTCCAGACCGCGGTTGATGCTGGCGTTGACAGAGTGGTTCCATGTGACACTGTGGGAATCTTGACTCCTGAGCGAGCAGCAGAGTTCTTTTCAAACCTGCAAAAAAAGGTTAAAGTTCCTATGGGCGTTCACTGCCACAACGATTTCGGCATGGCAGTTGCCAACTCACTTGCCGCGTTGGGTACAGGAGTTGGTGAGGTGCATGCAACCATAAATGGTTTGGGTGAACGTGCAGGGAACGCTTCGTTGGAGGAAGTTGTGGTTACGTTAAAATCGCTCTACAACATTGAGTTAAAAATTAAAACTGAGTTGCTCTACAGCACTTCAGTTTTGGTTTCGCGCTTAACCGGTATACCTGTGCAGCCTAACAAAGCAATCGTTGGCGAAAACGCTTTCACCCACGAATCAGGCATACACACACAAGGCTTGCTATCTAACCCGCTAACTTACGAGCCGTTTGCCCCAGAACTGGTCGGCGCCACACGACGCCTCTCACCTGGAAAACACTCAGGCTCCCACGCCATCCGAGCAACCCTGGAGAACCTGGGTCTTAAGCCATCTGAGGAACAGTTCAAAGAGGTTTTCAAACGCATAAAAGAACTTGGTGACAAAGGCAAAACTGTTATGGATGCGGATGTGTTGGCGATCGCTGAAGCCGCTATGGGTTTGGGCGGAGTTAAACCCATTCAGCTTGAGGAAATGACGTATGTTGGCGGCGACAAAGTTACGTCAACAGCTTCTGTGCGTCTGAAACTAAACGGTAAAAGTGTTTGGGGCTCAGCGCTGGGCGTTGGACCCGTGGATGCAACTATAAACGCTGTTAAAGATGCTATTGCAGAAACCGAACCTATAACGCTGGAACAGTATAACGTTAAAGCTATCACGGGCGGAACAGACGCAGTGGTGGAAGTTATGGTGCATATGCGTAAGGGCAACCGAACCGTTACAGCTATGGGTGTCCGCGAAGACATCGTTAAAGCTAGCATAGAAGCTGTCCTTAGCGCCATGAACGTGTTAACTACCGACTACAACAACAAAACCCAACAGCAATAGTGCTTCCAAATATTTCCTCCTCAATAAATAATTAAAAATTATTTTCCCCTTATTCTTTTTTTTTAATTAGCTCAGGTTAAAATAAAAAATTAGTGCTCAGAATAACAGGTTGGTTGTGGTAGTAGCGCGACTACTGCAAACCCTTTTACAGTAAAACTCGTTGATTTTTGTAGTGATTTGCCACTAACAGGCGGGTCCATTTTTGCCGAAAAACACAATAAACGGGGTTTTTGTATGGGTTTAGTTGAAGGAATCGAGATGAAAACCGAGCGCATACCTAAACGACGCCTTACTGCGGCATGGAAAACCTTAAGCAACGAGCCAATGCCAAAAGTTACAGCGCTCAGGGTAAGCGACGATGATTTCAACCACGTTCTGCATCACCGCCACTGCGTAGAGGATGATTTTCGAGAGCTCGAGGAGTGGGGCAGGGTTCTTTCAACTAAGGGTACAGATGCCTGCGTGTTCAATGGCGAGGAGGGGGACGCTGATTACATTATCTTGGTTAGAGAAAATCCGTACCATAGTCTGGATGAAATCATCGTTCATGAACTGTCGCATATTGCCCGAGGAGACCTCTAACTACATTTTATCAGCGACGGCTTTTGCAAATAATCTTAACCCATTCGTGCTTGGTAAGTCGACGAAAGATAGCATAAAATAAGTTACTCCCAAATCCACGTAAACCTGCAACTGTTCAAAGCATTCGTCGGGAGTGCCAGATAAATTACCTCTCCTATATTCCTCCAGAGGCAAACTTGTGGGTTTCCGCGTGGAAATCATTTCATTTAATTCTCTCTGACCCTTAGCAATCAAAACTTGACCTCCAGGCCAACACGACCGTTCAATCTCACCAAAATCTCTGCCAACGATTTTGCACTGTTCCTTTAAAATCTCGAGTTTACGCTTATACTCATCAATAGAGGATAGAGAACCCCAATCAAATCTGTCAGCGTATTTCGCGGTAACTTTCAGCATTTTTTCGCCGCTTCCTCCAACAGTTGTAGGTGGATGCGGCTTTTGCAGGGGTTTTGGTTCACAGACGGCGTCTTTTAGCGTGTAGTGTTTTCCTTGGAAGGTTGCCTTCTCTTGTGTCCATAATCGTGTCATCACTTCCAAGGCTTCGCCTACACCCTCGACTCGAACGTTTGCTTTTGGAAAGCCAAATCCATAAGCTAAATGTTCAGCTTCTTGGCAGCCTGCTCCGATGCCGAACTCTAACCTGCCATTTGAGATAACATCGAGTGTGGCGGCGGTTTTGGCGAGTAACGCTGGGTTTCTGTGTTGGTTGCAGGAAACCATTGTTCCTAACCTTATCTTGTTGGTTAATGAAGACAGCGCGGAAAGGGTCGTCCACGGCTCAAGGATTGGCCAGTTATTGTACATTAAATGGTCATCCAGCCAAACTGCGTCGTAGCCTAATTTTTCACATTCTAAAACAATAGTTTTGAGTTGGTCGTAGTATTGGTTGTTTGGAGCTTTGGCTTGGAAAGCGTAGAACGGAAGGAACACCCCAAATTTGTTTTTGCCCAAACGACTTCTCCGACCGAGAGCCAGAATTATGTACAATTAGACGGTTAGCGCTATTAGGCTTTAGGTTTGCCCTCTGTTTGTTTGCGGGTATCTCTTCCCCTGCTAAACGACAAAATGCCCGCAATTGCAAGGATAATTATCGATGCATAAAACGCATTATGTATCCCAAACAAGAAATCTTGACTAACCCCGCCAGTCAAGTTAGTTGTTCCAATAAACACTTCAAATGCTATCTGCCGCGGAATTGAGGCTGCCGCAACTGAAATTGCCAACACGTAACTTCCAACCAATCCAATATTCTGCACAGTTCTAAGCAGACCCGAGATGCTGCCAAAAGAACCTGTTCGCGCGTTTGCCATGACTGCGCTGTTGTTGGCTGGGAAAAACATTGAAGTTCCCAGGCCTGAGATGGCTGAAGCGATAAGAACGATGTAGAGAGGCGAAGTTGTACTCATTGTCAGGTAAACTGTTATAGCTAGGGCTAAAAAGAATACGCCGATGGTGGCGATTTCTCTTGAACCATACTTGTCGGAAAGCCTGCCCATGATTGGCCCAAGAAAGCTACCAGCTACGTATCCGGGCACCAAAAGCAGTGAAGCATCGAGGGGGGATAACCCCCTTATGCCTTGCAAGTACATGATCACCAAGAAAACCACGGAAAAGTAGCCGACGCTAAGGAAGAACGCTGAAAAGATTGCGTTCCGCAGAACTCTGATCTTGAAAGCTTCAAAATCGATCATTGAGTTTTTCAGTCGCCTATCATACAATATAAAGACAGGCAACAACGCTGCCCCAATCACTGCTAAAACAACGCTTAACACGCTGATTCCTTGTGAAGCAAAATTCACCAGCCCCAGAGACAGCAGAACAAGCGCTGCGGCAAGTAAACCCGCTCCTGCAAGATCCAGTTTGGCAGGTATCCGCTCAGCATCCTTTAGGTACTTTAAACCCGCTATTACCGCGATTATGCCGATTGGGATGTTTATGAAAAAGATGTATTGCCAACTGGTGAAAGTGGTGATTACTCCACCTAAAACGATGCCGAGCATTGCTCCGCTTGTAAAGCCGAGAGAATTGTATCCGTAAGCTTTTCCCCGTTTTTCTCTGGGAAAATAGTCTGCTATGATAGCTCCGCTGGTGGCTTGCATGATGGCTCCCCCCACTGCTTGCACTCCTCTGAACGCTATTAGCGGGTAGATGTGGGGTGAAAAACCGCACAGCGCTGAGCCGACGGTGAAGATTACGAAGCCTAAATTGAATATTCTGCTGCGTCCATAAATGTCGCCGATTCGCCCCATTTGGGTAGTTGCAACCGCAAGAATCAACAAGTAAGCAAGGATTATCCACAGCGACGTAGCCAAATCCGAGTGGAGGCTGTCGTTTATTACTGGAAAAGCCAACAAAACGATGGTGCTGTCAAGCGCACCCATCATGGTTCCAAGCATAACTATTGCTAATACTATGTTACTGTGCCTGCTGGAAGTGGAGGCTGGTTTGCTGGGTGCTTGCGGTTGAGCCATCAAATTCCTCAGAACGCGCTTAAAAAAATAGAAGCGTACTCCAATATAAGGAAAATCTGCTCAAAACGTAAGATAAGTAATTATAATTCTTAAACCCTATTTTTAAAACAAACCCAACCTAGCCGTGGTTACGATGCCTACTAAACCCGCTTCTTCCGTTGATATATTCGGCTTACTATCAAAGGACAGCGGCGATGCTGAGGCGGAAAAGAAGAAGCGAAGACATGAGCTTTTGGAGCCCACAGGCGTTAAAGAGCTTTTTAAAGAAGGCAAAATCGACATAAACAAGTTCACATGCGTCGGCGGACAATGCAAACTATGCATAAAAGCCTGCCCAACCAACGCGCTCTACTGGAGCAACGGCAAAGTCGGCGTCATCGAGGACCTTTGCGTTTACTGCGGCGCCTGCGTGCTCAACTGCATGGTGGACAATTGCATAAAGGTCGAGAGAAAACGCGAAGATGGCAAAGTGGAACGCTTCGGCAAACCCAAAGACGTCATCATGCTTGGCGAAAAAGTTAATGCGCAGAAGCGTTTGACGCGGGTAACGGCAGTTTTGCCGACCGTTGAAGAGTTCTGTGAAAAACGCGGTCGGGGTAAAAAAGCAAATCTGAATGAGGCATGAACGTGTCGCAGAATAGCTATTGGGAAAGCGCCTATGAGAATGGGGAATTCAAACACTGGGAGTCTGGCTATCCTTCTCCTGAGCTTATTGCGCTTGCAGCTACCGAGATGCTTCTGAAAAATGCGAGAGTTCTCGATGTTGGGTGTGGAGGAGGAATTACGCAGTCTTCATGGCTCAATGCGGATTTAAAGTCATAGGAGTCGACATCAGTGCTGCAGCTCTTAGAATTGCAGAAAAAAGAGCAGAAGAAGCCCATGTTAAAGTTGAGTGGCGCAGAGGAAATGTTCTGAAACTTCCCATTGATGACGAATCTATCGATTTTGTAACCGACCGCGGGCTGTTCCACCTAATCGAAGACGCTGATCGCCCCAGATATGCTTCAGAGCTTTTTCGCGTTTTAAAAAACAGGGGATGTGTCCTTATAAGAGGTGCCAGCGCCGAATCTGCGCCTGACCGATTCAATCCTATAACCGAAGAAGCCCTCAAAAGATTTTTTTCTGCTTTCAAATTTAAGAGAGGTCCAGTTTTGCCGGTTCCGCTCTTCTCAGTGGAGGGCGCATTGGACGCAAGAATTGTTATGCTGAAGAAAACAGGTCCTAAGAAACTCAGGATTTAGCGATTGAGGCAACCGTTGCCGACCGAGTAGATAATTCCAATTTACCTCCAAACCCTTTCTTAACAAAAACATTTTCCAGATGTAGCTTATCGCCGATTTTTATTTCCTTTAGGGCTTCAGCTTGCTCTCTCCAAGCAGAAACACGGACAACGCCGCTCTCATCTTTTAAGTCAAAAGCTGCAAGCTTGATTGTTTCACCCTTGGATGTGGTAACTTCCTTGGAGCCGCCCACCGACGAAACGGTGCCTTCAACGTCAACTATTTGGTTCTCAGCTAAACACGCGATTTTTGTAGTATGCAACGCAGCGGGTTGGATGTCGGTGAATGTGTTTGAGTCAACGTGGACTTCTACGCCGCCGTTTTGCCCTTCTTTCACCCTTGCGTTAATCAACAGCAAACACACGTTCGCCTTCAGGGTCTTTTCTAGCTCGGTTGCTTTTTCGTTCCAAAAAACCACTGTGGCTTCCCCAGAATCATCCGCTAAAATCAGCCTGGTAACTGTGCCAACGCTTGAGTCGCTTTTGATGAATGTGGATTCGCTTAGGATTTCCTTTACTGCGCCTAATAGGTTTATGCTGCCTGATGCGGCGTTTAAGGTGTTGATTTTTGCCGTGAACTTTTCGATAGAGGGGTATTCGGTGCCTTTGTTTTCGGATTCATGTTCAACTTGGCTTTTGTTGCCAAGATGCAGCTCAGTTTTGCCATAGCGGTCTTCCCGCGTGTACCCATGCATAAGCCTAACCGCTTGCCCCGCCTTCAACTCGCCCCTTTCAACCAACTCAGCCTTCTCATTCCACAACACCACCCTCAAAAGACCCTCCATGTCAGCAAACATTAAAGTGGCAAATTTACCTGATTTCTCTGCGCCCTGGAAGGTTTTAGCTGGAAAAACAGCGATTAAGCGGCCCGTCACTGTAACATCATATAAACCTGCAAACAATCGGCTTGTTGAGAGGGTTCCGCTGTTATGAATATTGTTCTGTTGCACCTGAAGGCCGTATTTAGCTGCAATCAACCGCAACAGAGTTTCGTCCCCAAGTAAACCGCTCGTTCTGGCTCTTTCAGCCTGCAACCTTTCTAGGATTTGCTCTTGGCTGATTAGGGGGTTTTGCCGTTGGATTTCCTGGATTAGGTCTTGAGTGGTCATTTGGCGCCGACACGATAAAGAAGTGTTGGGGCTTTTAATTTTTTGCATTTCTAAGGACTGCTGACTACGTTTATTAAAAACGCTGATTCATCTTTTACTTGGACGCTGGAGGCAAATCATTGGATCTCGCAGTTTTTTACGCAGTCGGCATAGCGTTGGTAGTTGTTGGAATCATAGTTGTTGTTGCAGCCATTGTTCTTGCCTCTATGGGCGGTTCAAAGAAAGGCAAAGTACATGGAGCAGGCGTAATTATGATTGGGCCAATTCCGATAATTTTTGGAACAGACAAAAAATCAGTTAAGACTGTTTTGGCGTTGGCTTTAGCCATCACCATTGTTGTCTTAATAATTATAATTGTGAATTATTGGTTTTTGAGGTAACTTGACTTGTTGAGTGATGAGAAAGCTGACGATGAAGGCATCGGCGTCTCCGGCAGGCTTTTGGGTTTTTTGCTTTTAGGAATAACTTTGGTTTTTGTTGGCATAGCAGTTTTGGTAGTTGCCTCATTGGCTTTGGGTTCAGGAAGTGTTGGCGGCGTAATTTTGATCGGTCCGATTCCTATTGTTTTCGGCGCTGGATCTGATGCTGGCTTACTCATAGCAGTAAGCATAATCCTCACTGTCATAAGCATGATTTTCTTTTTGATAATGAATAGGCGAGCGAGAAGGTTTAGCGGCTAAAAAGAGGTTTTACTGGCTTACTTGTTCTTCTTCATCTTTGCCATAATAAGCGTACAGGAAGATTAGCAGTAAAGCAATGAACACTGAGCCCATAAGGACATATTGTAAACTTATGAAGTATGCGCCTAGATCCATCGAGGGTTCTCCTTGTATATTTACTCTATTGTTGTAGCATCTTCATATTTAAGCAGTAGCTTTTTTCCACTCATTCATCAACATGTCAAAGCACTCATCGTTTTCCTCAATCAACTCAAACCAACCTAAATTCTGCGCAATCTTCTGCGTTAACAAGTGATAGCACATGTGCACCTTCTTATCTAAAACGCGGAAGTAGAAGTCGTCGCAGGTGCAGAATTCCGCTTCAGGCATAATCAAATAATCGCGCTCTCTGCCCACAACAATCCAAACTGTTCTGCCGCTTGGCCTAAAAACGTACTTTTTGACTCTGCCTTCCTTTAGGGCATCGAGCGCTTTTGTGAATCTGGATCCGAAAAGCTCGTAGAGTTCTGTGAGGTTTTCGCCTGACAGTTTGCCCGCTGTTTTTGCTTCCCGGCAGATAGCATTTAACGTGTCAATTTCCGAATTGCCGCTCATCTTGCACTGCTACTCAATGACTAATGTGAAAGTGGAGTTTTTAGGCTTTTAGCCTATATCGATTAGTTCGCCCTTAGGCTTGCTTGGAACCTCAGCTTTGGGAAGCACAACTTCTAAGACCCCGTTTTTGTAGCTAGAGTTTGCCTCTTTAACCTTAACTTTAGCGGGCAACGCAACTTCCTTGTAGTACTTATACTGGGGTGTATCAACTGAAATTTCCAATGAATCTTCGGTGCCGTGTAGTTTTATATCTGTTTTTTCTACGCCTGGCAACTCCGCAACAACATGGACATCTTCGTTGGTTTCCACGATGTCCACAAGCGGCTCCCGTTCCTCCTTAACCTGCGGCGGTCCCTTGAGGCCTTTTTTCAGGTTGCCGAACTCTTGAATTTCAGGTTTCCCATCAGGGCCTATCTTCATGCTGTAACCATAAACAAATGGACCCATCTCCTTAACTGTGCTGCCGTCTGGCAATTTACGTTCCTTAACGTATTCTTTGGGCACTTTATCGGTGAAGTTTTTGAGTTCTTCATCCATCATCTTTTCCATTTCCCGGAACATGTCATCTATGTTGCCGAAAAACGGATCCTTCGATCGGCTTCGGCGTTTCTTGAACCATTCGGAGTAATCATCATTATCTGAAGACATACAGTCACCAACAATAGTTTGGGGTTTTCAATCCAATAAATTTATTGTTACAAACATATGGGGTTAGATGTTGAAGTTAAGCGGTTGTGTCCTGTTTGTTGAAAAAATAGACAACGCTTTATTAATTAGCTGATTTTTTTGCACTAAATTTTAATTCAATGCACCCAAAAAAGGCTAACTCTTAAGTTAGATGTATTCCCCCGTCATCGAAAGCGTCTAGCTGAATCTTAAGCTATCATTCTCGGCATTCGTAAATTTCTGGGTGTTTAGTTAATTCGTCAAGAGTCTTGTTTAACAATATGTTGTCTCCAACTTTAGAGACTAATGATGTGGGTACGCATACAGTTGAGCTTCTGATGAATCTTTTTTTGAATCCAAGGTCCTCGGATGCTGGTTTTGATAACTTCACATGTAGATGAGTAACTTGCCAATTGTCAGTGTTCATTTCTACTCCATTAAGTTCCCCAAGATCGAAACCGCCTGCACAAATAACAAACTTTCCAGAAATTTTATCAAAACTTACCAAAATAAATCACCATTTTAGAATAAATAGAATCTGGAATATATTTCTTTTCATACTTTTACTGTACCGAAATAAGCTAAAATTTTAAAAAAAGAAGTTAAGGAGTAAATTTTCCTATTGAACGCGAATATTTTTTTTAACCAATTAGCGTGCTTAGTACCTGCAGGATGCTTCTTATAATTCCACCACTTAGCACGTGGTGGTGGACTAAACTTTAATCCAACCAACTTCTTGAAACTAATTAAACAATAAACAAAAAAAAAAACAACGTTCATTTCTTAATTGCAGTGAAACCTAAAAGTACCAAAAGTTCAATTCTTAACCACTTTTGCATTATAAAAGATTGCGAAATAAGGGCAGCTAATCGAGTATCTACTCCGAAAATACAATTTCCCTTTTCTTGTGTAAAAAAAGAAGTCGAGGGTTTGTGACCTGCTGCTTGTTTGTTTATGTAAGTTTGTTGCCGCATTCGCCGCAGAAGCTGGTACCCGCAGGGTTTTTAGCTCCACACTTGGGGCATACTTTCAATCCTAGTGGTGCTCCGCAGTTATTGCAGAATTTGCCTGAACCGGCTGGTTTTCCACATATAGGGCAAATTGTTTGTCTTTGTGTTATTTCACCTGTGTAGGCTTGGGTGGTTTCGGCTTTTTGTTTTATGTCTGCGACCATTTTTTCGGCTCTGGCTGCGGCTACTTCAGTGCTTTCCCTTGGGGCATCGTCAGTGCATAGCCACTCCTGTTCGTTCCAGTCATTTTCGCAGACGTATTTGTGGCATCTGGGGCATCTGTGGAAGTGTCTTTTAGCTTCGTTTTGGGCGAGTTCGAATGCCTGTTCGTGCTCCTTATGCCATTCTGGTGTAATGCCTTGGAATCGTTCGCTCATGGCGTCTGCGCCTCGCTGAAGTGTGTAGTCTCCGCCACGCCCAGCTAGTTCTGATCCGATGGAGGCGACTTGACCAAGCCCATTGAACCCTGCGGGTCAAGTTGTAAAGACTTTCACTTTTCCAGTCGGAAGCTATATCTATAGAGTAGCAGCGATAACTAATCCGACTTCTATTGATTTCCCAACTCCAACCCCAAATCCTACTTCTGTTGTTACCCCGACTCCTGCTCCCACTATCACACCAACTCCAAGCCCAACTCTTGTTGTCACTCCAACTCCAGTTAGAACCGCAACTCCACCCTTCTCCACAACTTCACCTTCGGCAATCAATCTTCAAACAATCATCCTCAGCATTGTACTTGCAACAGTTGCAGCGGCAGCCGTAGCGCTATTTGTTTTGTTCTATCGAAGAAAGAAAGGTCCTTGAAATTCATTAATGCGGAGGCTTTTCAGTTAAATATTTAGTTGACAAGCCAATTTTTCCAATAATTTTTAAGTAGATATGCTGGAAAAAAACTTTAAAAGTTTAAATGAAGGAAAACAAACTAAAAAGGCACGGCTAGAAAAAAAGGGGGCAAATTGCCGGGGTAGCCTAGCCTGGCTAGGGCGCCAGACTCATAATCTGGAGTTTGCAAGGGGCAAGCGCCTACAACCAGAAGTCGCGGGCTCGAATCCCGCCCCCGGCACCACTTTTTAAATAAGCCAATGTGTATCCTTTGGAAAAGGTGCCATAGTTCATGGACGCTAAATGTAAGCCTTGGTTCAACATGTGGCCAGCTGATGTGCCAAAAAGCATAAAATACCCTGACATACCTCTCCATGGTCTTCTACAAAAAACAGCTGAAGAACACCCCGAAAAACTTGCTTTAGTCTTCGGAGAAGGGCAAATAACTTATGCCCAGTTGGAATCGCTGTCAAATCAGTTTGCAAATGCTCTTGTTGGATTGAATGTAAAAAAGGGTGACCGAGTGGCACTTTTCCTGCCTAATATTCCGCAGTTTGTTATTGCTTACTTTGGAGCTCTTAAGGCGGGAGCAGTTGTTACAGCGATTAGCCCCATGCATCGTGAACGCGAAGTTGAGTTACAATTGAACGATTCAGGAGCCCAAATCATAGTTACTCTGGATTCGCTTTTCCCCATTGTGGATAAAGTTAGGGAAAAAACCCAACTGAAAAATGTTGTAGTCACAGGCATAGATGAGTTTGGTTCCCCAAATACGCTGTCTTTTCAGCAGTTACTCGAAGGCAAGCCAGACACAGCCCTAAAAATAAAGATAAATCCCAGCGAAGATTTGGCAGCGCTTCAATACACAGGAGGCACCACGGGAACAGCTAAAGGCGCCATGTTAACCCACACCAACTTGGTTTCAAACGCCCTTGCCTTCGCCGCATGGATAAAAGGCACAGAAACCCAAGAAACATTCCTAACAGCGCTGCCCCTGTTCCACATTTACGGCATGACCACAAGCATGACTGTGCCCATCAGTTTAGCTGCAAAAATAGTTCTTCTACCCAAATTCGATCCCAAAAAAGTCCTGGAAATAATTCAAAAATGTAAAGTCACGGTTTTCTGTGGAGTCCCAACCATGTATTCAGCGTTGCTGGCTAACCATGAACTGGGCAAATACGATTTAACATCCATTCGTGTATGCATATCTGGCGCTTCTTCTCTTCCGCCTCAAGTCCAAAAGAGATTTATGGAAATCTCAGGAGGGTTTCTTGCGGAAGGGTACGGGTTGACTGAGGCATCGCCTGTTACGCATTGCACTCCTGTTGATTTGTCGATGAAAACGGTGAAGGTAGGCTCAATCGGGTTTCCCCTGCCAGATACAGACGCCAAAATAGTTGATTTGGAAACAGGCGAAAAAACGCTTGGGCAGGGTGAAGTGGGCGAGTTAGCTGTGAAGGGACCGCAGGTGATGAAGGGGTACTGGCAGAAACCTGATGAAACCGAATTGGTGCTTCGCGACGGCTGGCTTCTAACGGGGGACATCGCACGCATAGACGCCGACGGCTACTTCTACATTACTGACCGCAAAAAAGACCTCATCAAATACAAAGATTACAGCGTCTACCCAAGAGAAATTGAAGACGTTCTCTACGAGCATCCGGCAGTGAAGTTGTGTGCGGTTGTCGGTAAACCCGATCAGGTGGCAGGTGAAGTTCCGAAGGCTTTCATAGTGCTAAAAGAAGGCATGGCACTGTCAGCAGAGGAAATTTTGGCTTTCGTTAACGACAAAGTGGCGCCCTACAAGGCAATCCGCGAGGTTGAATTCCGAAAAGAATTACCCATCAGTTCAGCAGGCAAAGTCTTAAGGCGAATACTCAAAGAAGAAAAACCATAAACCTACCCTTTTCTCTTCCAAACTTTAAGAACGATTTTTTCACCTATCCAAGCAAAAAACAACAAAACACAGAATGGCCCTAGGAAGAAAGCGAAAACTAAGTCGTTGTTGTTGGTGGCTGCTTGCCCGAAAATGTTCGGGTAGAGTGCAATGCCCGCGATAACTAAGCATGCGGTCAAAATAAATGCAGCAGCAAACGTTACTCCTTTCATGCATCATCAGACATTCTTTGATAGATGGTTGTTTGTTTTAAACGTTGCCGCGGGTCGCTTTAAAAATTTTAGTCAAAGTTATGCAGCAGAAAAGACAGAAAACCATCCACAAATCTCTGAGAAAACCTGGATTTCTTTTTGAATTTAGGGTTTTTTGGGTAAACTATAAATGCTTAAACGCAATCCAAAAACTATACACCTCACGCGTTCGAATAGTTCCTCGCAGGGACACCCACTTAGTCTATTAAGAGTAAAATCTTATTTGTGATACGGAAAGCCATATAAATTGCTTTTACGTGTTTGAATGCGCACTGGAGAAATATTAATGCCAAAATGGGGATACTCAATAATTGAAGAAATGCTTAATCCAGAAAAAACAGCGAAAGCAAGCGGAAGAGAACTTAAAGTATCCCATAAAGCTGCACGGGAAGTCTGCAGAGCTGTTAAAGGCATGAATCTTGTTCAATCTAAAGAGTTTCTGCGGGACGTAATGGTTAAGAAAAAAGCTGTTCCATATTCAAGGTACATAAAGAAGCTAGGCCATAAAGGCGGCTTAAAAAATCACTGCGTAGGCAGGTTCCCAATAAAATGTGCCGAAACTATCCTCCACATTATCGAAGCAGCACAAGCCAACGCAGAAAACAAAGGATTAGATGTTGATCGCCTGCGCATAATGCACGCAGCAGCTTACAAAGGCATGAAACTTAAGCGTTTTATGCCAAGAGCACATGGCAGAGCCTCACCAAAGTTTGATACAATGACACATGTCGAAATCGTCCTAGAAGAGAAACCGACTCAAGGAGAGCAATAAATGAGCATAGTCAAACGGTTTATTACAGAATCAATTAAAAGAACAGAAATAGATGAGTTTTTACAGAAAAAGCTTGAACGCGCAGGATACGGCGGAGTAAACCTATCTAAAACCCCGTTGGGCACACATGTAGTCATCTACGCTATGCGTCCAGGTTTAGTTATTGGTAGAGGCGGAGAAACCATCAAAGAACTCGCCTCAGCACTTGAGCAAAACTTCAAAGTTTCTAATCCACAAATTTCAGTTTCAGAAATCGAAGTTCCAGAATTCAACGCCCATGTAGTCGCCAACCGCGTTGCCTCAGCCCTTGAGCGAGGAGTGCACTTTAGACGCGCAGGTTTCTGGGCATTAAACCAAGTTATGGAAGCAGGTGCACTTGGCGCTGAAATCGTGATCAGCGGCAAACTAACCACTGAACGTGCACGCTTCGAAAAATTCAAAGCAGGCCACTTCCCAATAGTCGGAGAACCAGCATTAAGAGCTATGAAAACAGCTGAGGCCCACATCCAACTAAAACCAGGCATAATCGGCGTACGCGTAAAAATCATGCCGCCAGACGCATACTTCCCAGACAAAGTAACAATCATAGAGCCAGCAGTCGAAGAAGAAAAGGCGGCAGCTCCACAAACACAGGCTCCACCAACACCCGCGCCAGTACCAGTCGAGTCGGCACCAGTTGAAGCAGAGCCAGAACCTGAAGTGCAAGCAAAAGAAGTTGTTGACGAACCAAAACCTGTTGAGCCAAAGCCTGTTGAGCAACCAAAAACTGAAGAACCAAAACCTGAGGAGAAAAAGAAAGAGTAATGCGAATAAAAGAAATCAATGGCTTATCAACTGAAGATAGAAAAAGCAAACTTACTGATTTACGTATAGAACTTGCACGTATAAGAACTATGGTTAACGCAGGCGGCGCCGTTGAGAACCCGACAAGAATAAGGGAACTGCGCAGAACCATCGCTCAAATATTAACCATTCAGAACGAGAAGAAATTGGGAATTAGACAACCAATTGAAGAAAAAGAAGAAAAGAAAGCTGCAAAACCCGTCAAAGCACCCAAAGCTAAAAAAGAAATTAAGGAGGCCGTTTCCAAATGAAAATAACTCCAGATATCATCCGTTATGAGTTCATTGGCACCCAAGCAAAAATCGCGAAGAGCGCACATGCAGGTTACCTTGGATTAGCTGGTCCAGTGGTAGCAGAAACAAAAAACACCCTAACTCTAATTCATCAGGGTCAACCTAAAAGTATAATAAAAAACTTGGCTGTTTTTGACTTCAAGTTCGGCGATGGTACCGTCGTAGAAATTGACGGCTCACTATTAGTCGGCAGATCCGAAGACAGACTAAAGAAAAGCGTAAAGAGGTTATGGTAATATGTCGATGATTTTCAAGAAACCAAAAAAGACCTGTGACGACCGAAATTGCCCATTCCACGGCGAACTAGCCGTAAGAGGACGTGTACTGGAAGGCGTCGTCCAAACATCAAAGATGGATAAAACCGTTATCGTTGACAGAAAATACCTGCAATTCTCGTCAAAATTCGTACGTTACGAAAGACGACACGGACACATCCCATCACACAATCCACCATGCATCGACGTTAAGGAAGGCGACCGAGTAAAAATCGCAGAGTGTCGACCAGTCAGCAAAACAGTATCATTTGTTGTTGTAGAGAAATTAGGAGATGAAAAGTAGAATGGCGGCGAAAGCGAAGCAGAGAGCACTCGTAGCAAAAGGAATGCTTTCACACGGACAAAAAATCAGCCGTGGACTCTTATCAGGCTCCGAACTTCGATGTACAGATAACACAGGCGCACGAGTATTACGCCTGATTCAAGCTATGGGTTACAAAGGAAGACTAAGACGTTACCCATCAGCCACAGTCGGTGACAAAGTCACAGTTTCCGTTAGACAAGGAACACCTGATATGCGCAAAAAGATTTTCCAAGCAGTAATTGTCCGCCAAAGAAAAACCTTTAGACGTGTCGACGGTGTTTGGGTTCAATTTGAAGATAACGCCGCGGTAATCATTACTCCCGACGGCGAAATGAAGGGTTCAGAAATTCGTGGTCCAGTAGCAAGAGAGGCAGCTGAACGTTGGCCAAGAATCGCAAGTGCCTCCAGCATAATTGTGTAGGTGTACGAATAATGCAAGATACAAAACGAATAAAGAACCCGGGTAAACAAAGAAAGATGCTCTTTAACGCCCCTGCTCACATACGCCACAAACTGATGTCTGCGCCACTATCCCATGAGCTATCTGCTTCAAGAGGTGCAAAGACGCTTCCAGTCAGAAGAGGCGACACCATTCTCATTAAACGCGGAGACCACAAAGGCTTTGAAGGCAAAGTTTCACGCGTAGATCTCAAAGCATTCCGCATTTACGTTGAAGGGTTAACACGCGAAAAAGTCGATGGAACAAACATCTTCCTTCCAATTCATCCATCAAAAGTTGAGATACGCAACCTCAACCTTGACGATAAATGGCGCAAAAACATTCTTGCAAGAAAACAAGTTGTCGAGAAGCCAGCCAAGAAGGTTGAAAAGCCACAGGCTAAACCAGCAAAGAAAGGCGCCAAGGTTGAAGAAGAAAAACCAGAAGAAGTAACACCAGTTGAAGAAAAAGTGGCGCCCGAAGTTGCAGAAGAAGCAGCGCCAAAGAAAGTCGCAGCCAAAAAAACTGCCGCTAAACAAGAGGCTCCAGCAAAAGAAGAAAAGGCTCCTGCTGCCAAAAAAGCACCTGCAAAGAAGGCAGCGGCAAAAACAACAGAGGAAAAAGAAGCGCCAAAAACAAAGGCTAAGAAAGCCTCTGATAAAACTAAAGGAGAACAATAAAGATGGGTAAAAAAGGAAAAACCGCAAGGCTGAAACGTAAGCCAGCTCCAGCATTCTGGCCAATTCACAGAAAAGAATTGCCGTGGGTAGTAAAGCCCTCGCCAGGTTCACATTCACTTGAGAACTGCCTACCATTAACGTTGGTTCTAAGAGACATTCTCGGGGTTGCAGAAACAAGAAAAGAAGGCCAATTAATCCTGGCTCAAGGCAAAGTTCAAGTTGACGGTAAAGTCCGCAAAAAAGATGATTTTCCAGTCGGCTTAATGGATGTCATTTCAATGCCAGACTCAGACAAATACTACCGTGTAATGCCCTCACACAAAGGCTTAGTTTTAACGCCGATCAGCAAAGAAGAATCCAAAACTACACTCCTTAGAGTCGAAGACAAAAATACAGTTCACAACGGCGTCCAAATCGCGCTTCACGACGGCTCAAACATGCTTATAAAAGTCGCTGATCCAAAACACCCCGAAGAAGTAACATATGAAACATTCGACGTCCTAAAAGTAACCTGCCCAGAAAAACAGGTAGTTCAAAGCATAAAGACTAAGGAAGGAAACTTGGCAGTGATTACTGGCGGAAAAAACATTGGCACTCAAGGCAAGATAGTTGAAATCGAAAAAACCGAGGCAAAAAAACGCAGACAGGCCCTAGTAGTCGTCGAAGACTCCCAAGGCGCACGCTACCAAACAATCTTGAACTTCATCTTCACCATAGGTGAAACCGAACCACTCATAAAATCACTGGAGGCACCAGCACTTGTCTGAAGAAGCACTAATCAATAAATGGACACAACATCCAATGCTAAAACCGCGAATCGACAAAGTAGTCGTTAACCTTAACGTTGGAAAATCAGGCGAACCACTAGAAAAAGCAAACAGCGTCCTCAAAGAAATAACCGGTCAAACACCGGTCAAGAGGAAAGCTAAGAAAACCATCAGGGACTTTGGCATACGCGAAGGCGAATCAATCGCTGTCGTCGTAACCTTGCGAAAGCAAAAAGCCATTGATTTCCTCAAAAAAGTGTTGCCTGTGGTAGATAACAAAGTTGCAAAACGTTCCTTTGACGAACGCGGAAACTTTTCTTTCGGTCTTAAAGAGCACATTGAAATTCCAGGCGTAAAATACGACCCTGAAATAGGCATCTTCGGAATGGATGTCTGCGTCTCCGTTAACCGTCCTGGACAAAGAATCAAAATCCGAAGAAAACAAAACAAGTCAGTCGGTCCAAAGCACCTGCTAACACCTGAAGAATCAATCGTCTTCATAAAACAAACTTTAGGAGTCGAAATCGTCTAAACTGAGAGTGAATGTATGGGAAAAGAACAAGTTAAGAAAGTACGAAAATACGGCAAAGGTTCACGCCCATGTGTTAGATGTGGCTCGTATGGACCAGTTATCCGACGTTACAATTTATATCTCTGTAGAACATGCTTTAGAGAGGCAGCCCCAAAATTAGGGTTCAAAAAATATGAGTAGGAGCTAAAAGAAAAACAATGGACACTTTAACAAATGGTTTGATAACCATCAAAAACAACGAATTACGCAATAAACGCGAATGCATAATTAGCCCCGCCTCTAAACTTTTGGGACGCGTCCTACGCATAATGCAACTTAACGGTTACATCGGAGAATTCGAATTCATCGACGATGGACGCTCAGGAAAATTCAAGGTTCAACTGCTCGGCAGAATAAACAAGTGCGGACCAGTTAAACCGCGCTTCGCAGTAAAAGCCACGGAATTTGAAGATTGGGAAAAGAAGTTCCTGCCATCCAGAGACGTAGGCATAATGGTTGTTTCAACATCCCAAGGCGTAATAGCCCACAAAGACGCTGAAGGAAAAAATCTTGGAGGAAGGCTCTTAGCCTTCATCTATTAAAGGAGTGTACTTTATGCGGCTTCCAGAAATATCTAAAACCGTTCAAGTTCCTCAAGACGTAAACTTAAGTTTAGACGGCAAAAAAATCAGCGTCAAAGGCGCCAAAGGCACATTAACACGCGACTTCTCGTTTGCTCCAATCGCCATAGAAGGCGAAGGCAAAAACGTCCGTATCTGGGCAAAGTGGCCCCGCAAAAAGGAAGCTGCTCTCGTAGGAACAATCTACTCACACATCAACAACATGATTACAGGCGTAACAAAAGGCTACCAATACAAACTAAAAATCGTGTTCTCACACTTCCCAATATCCGTGAAACTTCAAGGCAACTCCATCATGATCGAAAACTTTACAGGCGAACGCAGACCCCGCAAAATAAAATTAATCGGCAACGTCAAAGTGAAAATTGAAGCTGAAGACATCATTGTTGAGGGCGCAAACTTAGAAGAAGTCAGCCAAACCGCCGCCAACATTGAGCAGTCTACGCGTGTTCGAAATAAGGACCCAAGAGTTTTCCTTGACGGCATATTCGTGTATGAAAGAAACGAAGGAATGGCATAATGACTGAAAAGAAACCCTCACTATCACGTGAAGCACTTAAACTTAGAGCACGCGCACGAAACAAAAAACCTAATTTTGTAAGGGCAGAAAGCTGGAAGTACGACAGGTTCAGCTTAAGCTGGAGGAAACCCCGCGGCTTAGACAATAAGATCCGCCGAAAAATCAAGGGTTGGCCAGCAGGACCCAGCATGGGTTACAAAGGACCAAAGGTTGCTCGGTTCCTTCATCCATCAGGATACCGCGAGGTTATTGTTTTCAACGTAGCAGGCTTATCAACCATCGACCCAAACACCCAAGCCGCACGTATCTCACACACAGTTGGCAAACGAAAACGCTCCCTAATCATTGCAGAAGCCAAAAACCTCAGCATCAAAATCTTAAACTTTAAAGTCTCCAAGGAAACTGAAGTAGAGAAAACTGAAGAAGCAGCTGAAGGCGAAGCGGCAGAGGCAGAAGTAAAAGAGACGAAAATTGAGAAAGCAGAGAAAAAAGAAAAGAAGCCAAAAAAAGAAACTAAAAAGAAGGCACCTAAAAAACCCAAGTCTAAACCCAAGAAGGGAGAAAAGAAACAATGACTGATTTAGCTGGACAAAGACGGTTAGCTGCTCAAATCCTTAAGATTGGGCAAAACCGCGTTTGGATTAATCCTGACCGAATGGATGATGTTGAAGGCGCAATTACACGTGAAGAAGTACGAAAGCTCATTCACGAAAAAATCATAGTTTCATTGCCTCAGAAAGGAGTAAGCAGGTCCCGAGCAAAAGTTATCCGAGCAAAAAAGCGGCTGGGCAGGCGCAGTGGACCAGGAAGCCTAAAAGGTGCAGCCCACGCAAAAGTCACCAAGAAAGAAGCTTGGATGCTAAGAATCCGTTCATTAAGACGCAAACTCAGAGACTTGAAAGCACGCAAAGTCATAACTGAAGAAACCTACACCCAATATTACAGGATGGCAGGAAGCGGCAGGTTCGAGTCTATAGCTGATTTAGAGCGTAATTTGAAAGCGCATGATTTATGGAGGAAACGTTAGATGGCAAAAAAGGCAAATTACCGAGTTAAACTGCGACGCAGACGAGAAGGAAAAACCGATTACCAAGCACGAAAGGCTCTGGTCACTTCCAGAAAACCACGGCTTGTCACAAGAGCATCCAACAAGAACATGGAAGTACAAATAATAATTGCAAAACCCCATGGCGACGAGGTTTTAGCCTCAGCCAACAGCCGCGAACTCATAAAATCCTACCGTTGGAGAGCTCCAGCAGGCAACATCCCAGCAGCCTACCTGACAGGTTTTCTATGCGGTGTGAAGGCGAAAGCAGCAGGCATCCCAACAGCAATCCTTGACATCGGCTTAGATTCTCCCACAAAAGGCTCAAAAATCTTCGCTGTCTTAAGCGGCGTCGTAGACGCTGGCGTAGAGGTTCCTCATAGCGAAGAAAAAATAGTTAAGGAACGCATGAAAGGCGAACACATAGCCAAATACGCTAAAAGCTTAGGCGCAGGCTCAGAAGAATACACTGCCAAATTCTCACAGTACAACGCAAAAGGTGTTGCTCCAGAAAAAATCGCTGAGCACTTCGCGAAGGTTAAAGCTAACATCATAACGGTCTCTAAGGGCGAAAAATTACCCGAAGAAGTTGTTGAAGTGGTTGCTTCACCGAAAGCTGCCGCAAAAGAGAAGGCTCCAAAAGTAGCAGTTGCAGCAGCACCAAAAGCTGAAGTTAAAGAAGAAAAACCAGCAGAAGTAGCACCTGTTAAAGAAAAAGCTGCACCTAAAGCAAAAGCGGCAAAGACGAAGGCACCAAAGGAAAAAGCCGCTCCCAAAGAAAAAGAAGCAAAAGCACCAAAAGAAAAAGCTGTGAAAGAGAAAGCTCCCAAAGCAGCAGTTGAAGCTGAACCAAAGGCACCTAAAGCTAAGGTCGCTAAGAAAGGTGGAAAGAAAGAATGAGTAGAAATCCAAGAGAAAAACGAACCGTTAACTTAGAAACCTGGATTCCTAAAACTAGGTTGGGCAAGTTGATTCAGGAAGGCAAAATCACCAGCATCGAAGACGTATTTTTAAGCGGCATAAAAATCTCAGAATCACAAATCGTGGACTCACTGATTCCTGACCTGCAAGAAGAAGTCATAAACGTCAACTTAGTCCAGAAGCAAACTGACGCAGGCGAAAAATCCCGCTTTAAGGCTATCGTTGCAGTTGGCAACCGAGACGGCTACATCGGCTTAGGCGGCGGAAAAGCCAGTCAAGTAAGAAACGCCATCGAAAAAGCAGCAGTAAACGCCCGCCTAAACATCATCCCAGTTAAACGGGGATGCGGAAGTTGGGAATGCGGCTGTGGCAAACCACACTCTGTTCCATTCGAAGTTGAAGGCAAATGCGGCGGTGTCCGAGTAGTTATCGTTCCAGGACCAAGAGGCTTAGGCTTAGTTTCAAGTGAAGTCGCAAAAGTCATCTTAGGCTTAGCAGGCGTTAAAGATCTGTGGATGAGAAGCTACGGCTCAACAAGAACCGTGCCATCTTATGCATGCGCAATCTTTGATGGACTAAGGAAGACTTATAATTTGATTACCACAGTGGACTGGGTGAAGTAAAATGGCGCAGAAAACCGAAGAATGCAAACCCCTTGTCGTAGTAAGAATCAGAGGAGTCGTTAGCGCACAGCGCGAAGCCAGAGAAACCCTTGACCTACTCCACTTAAACCACACTAACCACGCCGTCCTAATCGACAGCCGCCCCGCCTACAAAGGCATGCTGCAACGCGTAAACAGCTACGTCACCTACGGCGAACCCACAAAAGAAACCGTAATCATGATGATACAAAAACGTGCACTCTTAGCAGGCGATAAAAAACTAACCGACGAATACCTAAAAAAAACCGGGTACAAATCAGTCGACGACCTCGCAGCAGATATAGTTAGCTGCAAAGTACAGTACGGCAAACTCCCAGACATAGTCGCACGTTTCCGATTGCATCCACCAAGCAAAGGCTACAAGGGCAAAACCAAAAAAGGCTTCAACGCAGGTGGCGAAGCGGGCTACCGCGGAGAAGCAATCAATGCACTAGTGCAACGCATGGTTTAAAACCAGCGTTTATCCATCAATCTTTGTTTTTCATTTTTGTTCAAGCAAAACATATTAGAGTTACGTTAAGAACTGGTTATTTGACCTTTTATGGATAAACCAGTGTTTTTTGCTGCAGTTTTGTTGTTTGTTTTCTTTGCTGCAGCCGCTGAAGTGGCAGTTGCCGATGTTTCCCTTGGCGTTAAAGCGGGTGACTGGATAGAGTACAAGGTATCTACCACAGGAACTGCGTCGGAAGGACATGATGTAGTGTGGGCTAGAATGGAAATCCTAAGCGTCATTCACGGTGAAGTTTTAGCTGTTAATACGACCACCGAAGCTGTTAACGGGTTGTTTTCCAGTTTGGTGATGAATTTGGACCCTGCTTCTGGACAAGTTGATGTTTGGGCCATTATCCCCGCAGACCTCAGCAAGGGCGAATCATTCTACGACAAAAACTTGGGCAACATCCCAATCATGGGTGAAGAAAAACAAAAACAGAGATAAGGCAGATGAAGAAATATCTCGTGTTGTTGCAACTATAGAAAATCAAAAGAGGCTCTCAAGCGAAGAATTTCAAAAGGTGTATGAAACTATTTGGCAGAATGGTCCCTCAGTAAAGTATCAGAATCCCGGTGCTAGGGAAAGGGAACCGCAATTCATTAATCAAAATCCAAATCTACTTTAACAAAACCGAAAAGAAACAATAAATGAGACCTGAATGGAGCCCCATTCATTGGTATATGCGGAAACTTTGAGGCGCGCCATTATATTTGGATCCCAATAGGATATCATTGCAGAAACCTATAATGGGTAGGTCGTATTGGCGTTATCCGCTGTCATTAGAATGTTAAAACATAGTAATTATGGCAAACCACCGCTAACCATCAAATCTTAACCAAATACCCCTGCTTTTCACCGCTAAAACATCGAGCAATCGCTGTTTTCATGGATATTTTGCTTGCTGTTATTTAGGTAATTTGTATCCCTTTATGTGCGATACATTTTATAATGTCATCAGAGAGATGCGTTAGTTAATTGGAGGGGGACTAAACATGAGTGCAAGATGGAGAAGGACCAGTAAAAATCGGAAATGGTTAGATTTTAACGGTTTAAAAGGCAACAAACCCACAGCAACCCAGAAAACTCAGCGGTTCAAATCAACGCCTGCTCACCCAAGTTTTCGACCATCAAAAAGCTTCGGCAAGCGCAGCCTCGTAGAACAAAAGCCTTTGATCGATATCTTTCAAGAAAGCGGTTTCATTACCATCGTGGCAGAAATAGTAGGCTTTAATAAGGAAACCCTCAAGATAAATGTGAAAGACCAGAAAATTACGCTGTCGGCAAAATCAAAGGACCGAAGATACTATAAAAGTTTAAATCTTCCGACGGTAGTGATTCCAAACGCAATGCACACCAAATTCAAGAATGGCGTGCTGGAAATCAAGCTTAAAAAAGCTGAAACGTTAGATAAAGAAGCGGATCAAAATGCCACATAAACTAAGAAAAATCAGGAAAACAAGAGGCTCAAGAACTCAGGGTTACGGCAGAGTAGGTCAACACCGAGACAGCGGAAGTAAAGGCCACCGGAAAGTCGGACGCCACAAACACCTATGGAGCCTAGTCGTTACATCTGAACCTAACTACTTCGGAAAACACGGCTTCACCTCACCCCAAAGCCTACACACCAAAGAAAACGCAATCAACCTAGTCAGACTAGACCAACTGGCACAAGGATCCGAAATTAACCTAACTGAACTTGGCTACACCAAACTTTTAGGCAACGGAAAAATCACTAAACCCCTGACCATTCACGTAGCTTCGCACTCAAAATCCGCGGCAGAAAAAGTCACGGCAGCAGGCGGAAAAATCGTAGCTCCCCAAACTCACGGAGAGTAAAACACCTAAATGCCCGGAAGATTCCTCAGCCTCTTCAAACCAATAGGAAGAGTTCTGCCTGAAATAAAAAAGCCTGAGCGCAAAGTTAGTTTTAACGAAAAAATCTTCTGGACAGCACTTGTCCTGGTTATTTTCCTTGTCATGACTGAAATCCCACTATTCGGAGTTTCAAAAGCAGCTTCGGACCAATTTGGTTCTTTAAGAGTAATTTTCGCATCCAACCGCGGCACACTGATGGAGCTGGGAATTGGCCCCATCGTCACGGCTGGATTAATCCTGCAGTTACTCGCAGGGTCATCAATCATCCAATGTGACATGTCAAACTCTGAAGATAGAGGACTCTTCACTTCAGCAAGCAAAGTCTTCACAATCCTACTTACCGGTATCCAATCTGGAGCATACATACTAAGCGGCATGTACGGAACAAGCCTTGCTGGGCCAACGGTGCTAATAATTTTCTTACAGTTGATAATTACAGGCGTAATCGTCATGTTAATGGATGAACTCGTCCAGAAAGGCTGGGGACTAGGCAGTGGAATCAGCCTGTTCATCATGGCAGGAGTCGCCCAGAACATTGTATGGTCAGCATTCTCGCCGCCAAACGGCTTATTTGTCGGGTCACTTTCAGCCCTTTTAGGTCATCAACAAACGTTGGTGCAGTGGGCGTTTGGTTCTGCATCAGGAGTCTACCCGTCACTGCTAGGTTTCTTCGCCACCATCGCTGTCTTTCTAATAGTTATTTACTTACAAGGAATAAGAATTGAGCTTCCAATGAGCTATGCAGGATACAAAGGCTTCCGAAGCAGATACCCAATTAAACTCCTATACGTCTCAAACCTGCCAGTCATTTTCGCGTCAGCTCTATTCGCCAACGTCTACTTCTTCAGTCAACTACTGTGGAGCCAATTTGGACGCCCTGCACCAGGCACAAACCTCTTCTTCCAATTCATAGGCGACTACAAGCAAAACGTAACTTCAGGCAGTGTTACACCTGTAGGCGGCCTAGCATACTATGTCACCGCTCCACGCAACATACAAAATGTCATCGCTGCACCACTACAGGCAGCTGCTTACCTAGCCATCATCATAGTCTTCTGCGCTGTCTTCTCACTGATTTGGCTCGAAGTCGGCGGTTTAGGACCCTCAAAAGTTGCCCAACAACTTATGGACAGCGGCATGCAAATTCCAGGTTACAGACGGTCAGGAAGACCCATCGAAGCCATCCTCAAACGCTACATTCCAGTAGTCACTGTGCTAGGAGGTATAATCGTTGGGCTTGTGGCTGGACTCTCCGACTTCCTAGGCGCCTTCGGCTCGGGCACAGGTATCTTGCTGTCAGTAGGCATCATCTACCAGTACTACGAACTGTTAATGCGTGAACGTGCCGCAGAAATGTTCCCAGCGTTCAGAAGAATCCTAGGCGAATAGCCTAAAGGTTTCCCGTGAAAAATTATGATTGCGGGAAGCTTACCCAATTTTTACTTATCAAATTAACTTCTTAACCACGATAGAATGTCGATGATGTGTAATATGATTAATAAATCCCCTCAGAGACCAACGTATTGACAAATATTAGATAAAACGTGAGGAAATCATGAAGGTTCTTGTAGTTTACGGTACTAGATGGGGCGGCACAGTAAATATTGCGGAAAAAATAGGGGAAGTAATCAAAGATCAGGGTTACAGCGTTGATGTTGTTGATGCCAAAAAGAGCCCTCAAGAGGTTGATTTATATGACCTCGTCATCGTCGGAAGTGGCATAAGAGCGGACAAGTGGACCAAAGAAACCACAACTTTTCTGGAAAAAAACTCAGAGTTGCTTGTGAATAAGAAGACCGCTTTGTTTGTCAGTTGCCAAATGGCTGACGGAGGAAAAGAAGCTCAAGATAAAGCAAAAAAACTTTATCTAGAAAAAACAGCTGAACAATACGGGTTAAAACCAGTAGCTTTTGGTTTCTTCGGCGGTTTTTTGGACTTCAGCAAAAGCCACGGTTTATTCGTTGATATTCTTATTAGAGTTAACAGGAATAGTCTGCGTAAAAATGGCTTGGATACCCGTAAAG
>PLYI01000006.1 GCA_003151735.1 Candidatus Bathyarchaeota archaeon
ATATAATCAACTTTTGAAACCTCTAGACTTGGATAAAGCGGAAGACACAAAATTCTGTCAGCGATGTTGCTTGCATTTACAAGCCCAAACTTTTCAACCAAATCAACACCCGTTTTTTTGAAATAATCAAAATTTACCGTGAGAGGAAAGAAATACTTCCTTGGCTTAATTCCCTTTTCAATGAGCAGTGAATAAACAGAATCCCTCTCTGCTTGAGACTCAAACAAGATGGGCATGTAGCTGAAATTGTATTTTGATGCAACAATCTTCTGAAAAGCTACAGACAAACCAGATAACCGCTCAATGTACCGCTCATACAGGGCTTTTCTTAAACATATTGACTCATCTACGGAATCAAGGTTGCATAACCCCATTGCAGCTTGAAACTCATTCATCTTAGCGTTGATGCCTGGAAGAACAACTTCAATCTCCGATTTTATCCCGTGGTTTCGCATCAACTTTAGTTTCTCAACAACGCTATCATTGCTGGAGATGGCTGCTCCACCCTCAATTGTATTGAAAACTTTAGTAGCGTGAAAACTCAAAGTCGAAACGTCACCAAAACCAATTACAGGCGCATCATTGTATTCAACACCAAAAGCATGCGCGGCATCATAAATGATTTTCAAGTTATGCTTATCAGCTACCGCTTGAAGCTGCTCCACATAACAGGGGTTACCATAAACATGTACGGCAAGGATCGCGCTTGTTCTATCGGTAATTTTCTTTTCAACGTCAGTTGGGTCAATATTATATGTCTCGCTATCTATGTCGGCGAAAACTGGAGTTAACCCCTCCCACAAGAGTACGTTTGTTGTAGCGGCAAAAGTGAAAGGGGTCGTGATGACTTCACCTGTAATGTCAAGCGCTCTTAACGCAATTTGAAGCGGCAACGTGCCATTGGACATGAGGACCAAATTTTTGATTCCTAAGTAGTCTTCCAGCCGCTTTGCAAGAAGCTGGGCGAGTTCCCCATCGTTTGTAAGCCAATGGCTATCCCAAATTTTCTTTAAATATTCTACATATTTTTCTAGGGGAGGAAGATCCGATTTCGTGACAGTAATCATGATTTAGACCAATTTTACCTCTTATATTCTTAGGTATTACATATTTAGTTTACTAAGGTTTGGTCTTCCAGTCGTAGAAGCCTTTGCCGGTTTTGCGTCCCAAATGTCCTTTCTTAACCATTTTTTCTAAAATGGGGCTGGGAGAATATTTTGCGCCAAGCTCTTGCTTGAGCACTTCGCTTATTGCCAGCGCTGTGTCTTCTCCAATGTAGTCAAGCAAAGCTAAAGGACCCATAGGCCAGTTTAGTCCTAGTTTGATGGCTTTGTCAATATCTTCTGGGCTCGCTATGCCTTCCTCTACCAAGAAGGCAGCTTCGTTTAGCGCTAAAATGAGTATACGGTTAACGATGAAACCCGCTGTATCCTTATTTACAATTATGGGTTCCTTGCCCATCATCTTTGCTACTTCAACTATTATGTCGATTGTGTCTTCTGAGGTTTTGGAGCCGCGAATTACTTCGACCAGCTTCATTGATTGAGGTGGATTGAAGAAGTGCATTCCTGCAAACCTTTCAGGTCGCCTTGTAGCCAGAGCCAATTCAGAAATTCTTACGGAAGAGGTGTTGGAAACTATGAGAGCTGTGGGCTTGGCAATTTTGTCTACTTTAGTTATTAAGGCTGCTTTAACTTCTTTATTCTCTGTAACTGCTTCAATTATCAGGTCAGCGTCTACTACAGCTTCCCTAAGGTCTATAACTGGGTGGATTCGGCTAAGTACTTGTTTGATTTCGGCTGGGCTAATTTCTTTTTTTTCCAATAGCCTGTCCAGATTATTTTTTATCTGCTTCAATCCTTTATCTAACAATTCCGGCGCAACGTCGCACATGTAAACGTCGCACTTTATTGTCTGCGCTACCGCTTGAGTAATGCCGTGACCCATTAAACCAGCACCAATAACCGCTATTTTTCTAATAATCATTATTGTAGCCTTCTCCGCCTTTTTACCAGGGCTTTTCCGTTTCAGTTCGGTAGATTTTTTTAACTTCAGCAGGAACACCTGCCACCAAAGCCATTTCCGGAACATCCTTAGTGACGACTGCTCCCGCAGCTATTATGGCGCCGTTTCCCACTTTTACATGATCGATAACAGTTGCGTTTGTGGCTACGTAGACTTGTTCACCCAACGCGGCGCAACCCATGATTTCCACTCCGGGAGACAGCGTTGTGAAGTTTCCAATAGTTACATCATGGCCAATTCTAACGCCCAGGTTGACGATAACATGTCGTCCAAGCTCGACTTGGCAAGTCATTATTACTCCTGGCGTGATTATAGAGCCCGCGCCGATTTTCACCCATCGCGATTTAATTACACTTTTGTGGATTATGGTATCGAATTGAAAGCCCTCATTTTCAAGTCTTGTCAGGAGACGCCTACGTTTTGTTGACCCCATTGCGCCAATGAGTAAAAACTCGTTTTTTGTCTCATTGAGGGCATTTAGATAAGAAATATCATGAATGGATCGCCCATTTAGCATTTCTCCATCCTTTTTACAATTCTCCTCTAAAAAACTAAGCACCGCGTCTTCTCGCTTCAAGTCAATGTACACGTCAAAAGTCTCTCTTGCAAATCCGCCCGCACCAATTATGAACACTTTTTTTGCCATCAGACCACTGTTCTTAGCCGTCTATGTTGTTGGTC
>PLYI01000088.1 GCA_003151735.1 Candidatus Bathyarchaeota archaeon
TCGGCACAGCTGAAACTCATCGGCGAATTCTTTGAGTCAGGTAAGGCAAGCGACAGAAGGGCCAAGCCACGGTTGTTGACGATGGAGGATTTTAGGCAGATACTCGAAGAAAGAAAGCCCAGTGTATCTTTTGACATGCTGGCGCAATACGACAGATGGTTTGAAGCATTTAAGGCTCTATAGAAGGAGGATGATGCATCAAGAGTGTGTTGAAGCGTTGGGTGGATAAGTTTAGCTCGCTTCTGCTTCTTTTTTGAATTAAACCTTATAAGTGTAGTAACTATTACGCTTTTTTAAAAAGTGAGTTGAAAGAGGCATGTTTGAGGAAGAAGGGGAAGAAGAGTTAACCGAAGAAGATTGGGAAGAAGAGGACTAGTAAATATATGGAAACTATGATTTTTTGCATTTTTCCATGCTCTATTTGTTCATGCTAAAATAGTCAAAAAGGTAGTTAGGCAAAAAAACATCATAAAAAGCTAATGATGCTATAGCGGTGAATGATATGGATGGAACGTTTGTGTTTTATGTTAACCACTCAAACAATAAAACAACCATTCATGCCGCGATTTGCGCTTATCCCCTAAGAAGTCTCTCCATCAACCCAATTTTATTTATCAGAGAAAAATAGGGAACGTACGGGAAACTCCCCTTCACTGGTAACGTAAGACTTTTGTGAAGGTTATTTAGGCATCCGCTACACTATACGAAGTGGTTTTTAATGCCGAAAACTAAAGCCATAATAAACATTCAGAACGTCGTGGCTATAGCCACTTTAAACCAGAAAATTGACTTAAACGCTGTTGTGAAGGGTTATCCAAAAGCAGAATATCGTCCGGACCGATTTCCCGGATTAGTGTTTAGGCTTAAGAAACCAAAGACGGGCACGTTAATTTTTGGCTCTGGTAAAATGGTTTGTACAGGAGCAAAATCGCGAAAGGAATCCCTCAGCGCAATCATGAATGTTGTTAAAGAACTGAAAAAGTGCGGAATAATCATCCATAGCAAACCGAGCGTGGAGGTTGTTAACATTGTTGCTTCTGCAAGTCTAGGCGGAACGGTAGATTTGGAGAAGACAGTTTCCACGCTTAGAAAAACGATGTATGAGCCAGAGCAGTTTCCAGGCTTGATCTACAGGATGGACGAGCCTAAGGTTGTCATACTAGTATTCGCAAGCGGGAGCTTAGTTTGTACCGGAGCGAAGAAAGAACAGGACGTTTTTGACGCAGTGCATAAGCTTCATGTAATATTGGAGGAACAAAACCTCATATTCTACGAATAAAACTTCATATGTTAATCGTCTTCGTTTGTATTTTTTCATCGTTATAAATTAGAACGCGTTTGTATCCGAAAGAATTGGGCAGTGTTTTTTCTATCATCATTAGAAACCAGGGGTAACGAGATATCGGACGAAATTAAATTGGAAAATGTAGAAAATGTGGAGTAGGTGTTTCATCGCTTGGAAAGGTTGCTCGAAACTCATATATTATGTCAGACAGCCTATTGAATATGTAACGTATTTCACCGTTGGAAACTTGGTAGAGCATCTCAATCGTCTCTTGCGGTATCGACGGCCTACAAATTCAAGTTCTAAGTCAATGCTCACGTCTGGATTTTTGTCCCTGATTATCCATTCTCGTGGAAGCAACGACCCGAAAACTAATTAGGATTCGCTTTCTAGCTGTTGTTCCTGCGTCCACTTCACGCGCTAAAGCACCGTGTCAACAACAGTATGCTTAGTTGGGAAAAAAGATTTTCTGTATAACTTCAGGCAACCACCAAGGCCTGTCGCGAAACGCGCACGCCTCGCCCCTTCTATAGAGTAAGTGTTCTTTGGCAACCAACCGCTGAAGTTTAATACTATAAGCGCCTACAAAGACGATGACCGAAAAATGGTAAAACTGACATTTTACAGCGGAGTCAACGAGATCGGTGGCAACAAAATCTTGGTGGAGGCAAGGGAACCAAAGTCTTCCTCGACTTCGGGCAGTCTTTCACTTTTGGCTCGGCGTTTTACGAGCTATCTTCAACCCAGAGGCCTTAACGGTTTGGGCGATTACTTTGAGTTTAACCTGTTGCTAAAGATAAGCGGTCTGACTTTGAGCGCTGGCAATTTCTGGTTCTAATTGTTTTTTTGTATTGACTTTTATGTTTTCTAAGTTTAGGCGGGCTTGAAGATAGGCTACGTTGGCTTCGGCGCCTTTGTTTAGGTTTAGTCCATGCGGTGTTATCCCATCACAGCAGCCGCCAGTTTCTGGATTGTACACCATCAATCCTTTCAGGTTTTTACCTAAAAACCACTTATAGGATTCATAGGCTGCATCGCGATATAACTCTTTATTGGTATTGCGAAAAGCAGCGATGGCTGCTTCCGTCATACAGGATGCTTCAATGGATTGTTGATCATAGATTGCTCTGTCAGCGCCCTTTTTGTACCAGCCACTATTGCCAATTGGCACAAATGTCTTATCAATTGTTTGGACGCGTATTAGAAAATCTATGGCTTTCGAGGCGACTTGCAGATACTTTTTTTCTCCGGTGCACTCATAAGCAAGGAAGAGCGCATGCGGCAATCTTCCGTTACAGTAGGTAAGGTAGGGTTCAAACCAGTTCCATTCGTTTGAGGCTTCTTGTTCAAAATGCCCCAGGAGCTGATCACCAAGCATTCTTATATTCAAAGAAACCTTTAGGTCATTTGGATAGGCTCTTTGATAATGAAACAAACCCATCATTGAAAGAGCCTTTGCTCTAGGCGAGGTAAAGCTTGAAGCCCATGAGAAGGCTTTGTCAAAAATCTCTTTAGAAATCAGCTTTGTTTCATTGGGTAATTGTGAATCCACGCAGTATCCGCAGGCCCAGATTGTGTGACCCATGCATTCTTCGGAACCAACCTACTCCAAAAACCTACGGTCGTAACCAAGAAAATTGTGCAGATTACCATCTGTTTTTGCATGTAGAATAACAGACATAGATAACCATCAATTAGTTTTTTTACATTTGAGTCTCCAAAGATCATAAAGTGCTTTGTGCAAGCAATCAAGCCTCTTGCGTTATCATCAGTCGTATATCC
>PLYI01000004.1 GCA_003151735.1 Candidatus Bathyarchaeota archaeon
CATCGATGGCCTCTGCGACAAAGACTTTGGGAAAATATTAGAGCAAAACCGAGACCTATGTCAGGCACTCGCCGAGACGCTTAGACACGCTGTGGTGCAACACGACTCTGTAGAAGACGCTTTATTCGCCTGGGTGGATAGGAATCTCGCTGCCTTTGGACTAAAGAATCCAATCCCAAGAGACCATCAAATATTAATCAAGCAACGCTTTAACCTGCACTACCAACGCATCCAGGCATCCCCTCACTTTGATGAATTCATGCTGCTCGACGCCAACAAACCCGGTTTATTTCTTACCCATCAAGGCATGATCTCTCTTCCTTTTGTGGACTTTGTACACGAAGGAGCGTTTCCTCTTAGCAAAGAAGAACAAGGCTTTGTTCAAGCATGCCAGAAAGACTTTAAAACCGTACCAAAACCTAAAAACCAATTGCCCCATAAAAATGAGGGCATAGGAGAACACGTACAGGTTGAGGTTGATTTAAAGTCTTTGAAACCCGATGCGATTGAGCGCCTCTATGAGGCATCTCCCCAAGAAGTACAGGCCGAAATTCTAAAAGAATACCCAGAGCTTGTTGAAAAAAAGCTCATCAAACAATTCTTACAGCATGTGGCTTATGGGCAACAGGATGAGGCGGAGCTGATACTTAAGCAAAACCCCGCGCTTTCCCAAAAACTGTTGACTGAACACACTATTCCCTTTACCGATTATTCAGGAAGAACCTTTACATGCACGGCCTATGAATACGCCTATTGGGCTTGTGATTCGCATATGCGGTGGATGCTGGAAAAGCATATCTTAACGGATGAGGAAACGAGGACGTTTATATATCAGCGCGTCAACCACATGACAGCGCTCGTGCCTGAAGCCAGTTCCTCATCATCGACCTTCTTTCCAGCCCAGTCAAAACCCAGGGGACTTCACTACACGCAACAGGGAACGTCACATCATAGCCTGCATTTTGACTTTCAACTCTTAATCAATGAGCTGGACGATTATGTCACAAAATTTGACAAAAGAAACTGGGACGAACGTGACGAGGCGTGGCAAAAGAAGGTCGGAGGCGCGCAACGCGAGGTGCCTGCTCATCTGGCTCAGGAGTACTGTCATCCAGACCGCAATTTTGAGCAGCTATCACAAGACAATGGCTTATTGAAGGAGAAATCCTTTAAACGACAGATGAAATTTTATAATTATGATACAGGCTCTAGTGATGCGTGGTTTCCTTTAAGGCAGGATTCTGGTTTGGGATTTTCGGTGGGAATATTACGCGGCGCGGCGCGCGCGCGTGGCTGGCGGGTGGACGGCGTGGGGTGCGGTTGGGCGGCCCGCGTGGATTTATCGGCCGTCAAGGCCATTGAGGAAGTGAGAATCGTCGAGCTCAAGCAGTCGCTTGAGTGTTTAAGCCGACCATTAAGTGCGCCCGATTCTGGTCTTGCCTAACACGGGTCAGTAATAGCTCGATGGCGAAGGATGCTATAGAGCTATCATGGCAAGATTGAATTAATTGAATCAGTAGCGTTTGGTATGACCAGCTTTGTGACGAACTCACCCACCAGGAGCACCACAAATGCAAGTAGCGTTTGATTCGGAGGGTAGAAAACCCATCAACAACCATAAGCCTTACTTGCTCGCGGGCCTTTCTCAGTGTTCGCGCGTGTGGAACGACCGAGTGTGACTCAGAGTGAGCCTGTTCAGCTAAGCTTGACTTGTCATTACCCCCCCAGGTTGGTTAAATAACAAGCAATCAAAGGCAAATGCATCATTTGCAGCTGTTTGGCTTAAACTCTGTGTACTCTTAGTGCTATTCGGAGATTGCGGTTCCAAATAGTGGATGCCTAAAAAATGAAAACCTGTGTTAATAGCGCCTATACGTGTTTTCTTGCGCGATAAACGTAAATGACGTTCTTGTAAAATAGTGATGAGACGTCTTTTGCAGCGCTCCAGTTGGCGCTTGGTGTGGCATAAGATAAGAATGTCATCTTGGTAGCGAAGATAAGCCACGTCCATTTCATTAAATGCGTCATCAAGCGGTTTAAGATAAAGCGCACTGAAAAATTGAGATAAGGGCCCACGCAGTGCTATGCCATTATCCGGATTTTTATAGCCCCTGGGCGTCTCAATGGGGTTTCTTATAACCTGCTCCAGCATCGCTTGTACTTTGGGGTCGCTGTAATAGCGCCTCACATCATCTATAAGCACGTGATGCTGTATCGATTTATAATATGACTTGATATCTGCTCGAATGATGTATTGTGGTTTTTGAGTAGCAAGCACTTCTTTAATTCGCTGCGTTGCCAGTCGCACCCCGCTTGGCCCATGTAAATGGTAACAGTTGGGGTTCATGACATAAGAAAAAGTAGGCTTTAGTTGTTGAAGTAATACGTATTGTAAGACTCGGTCTGATAAATGCAATTGGTCAAGCACTTCCTCTTTAAAATAATAGCGTTTTAGAAACCTGGGGGTATAGGTGCCATCAATCATGGATTGAATCCCTTGCGGCAGCCATTCATTGACGCTGCGCGCCAAAAGATGCACGTCATGATTGGCATGTGCTTGTTTCTTTTTTCTGTAAATGCTTGAGAACAGCGCACGAGCGCTGCGTTGCATCTCTGAAAAATCCCAACGCTTCATGAGCTATTTTTATTGGTTTTGTGTGAGACTGATTCTAATGAAAAAATAGGGTCATTGCCAGAGAACGATGATTCACCACGTCACAAATCCTGTTGTTGCAACAAAGGGGGGTTGTTCATGATTTTTAGCTGAAGCGGCTTTCGTTTTTTTTTTTGATAATAAGGTCGCTAACCTCTTTAAAACAAAGGGGTGATTGATATATATTCCAACAAAGTTTTAATGGTTGACTACGGATGGCTGTAAATGCACTGGTTTTGGCAAAAAATAACACTAACAGACAAGCAGAAGGTCGAATTAGAACGGATATCATCAAGTAGAACACACCGGTCTGATTATATTGAACGCGCTAAAATTATTTTAGCGTGCGCCCAAATGAAATCAAACGCTAAGATAGCAGAAGAATTACATATTCATGCAAGGACTGTCAAAAAATGGCGTGATCGTTGGCGTACCAATGAAGACAAACTGGCACTCATCGACATAGAAGAGAAGGGCATTAACTATACGAGAAAACTATTGGAGATACTCAGAGATGAAGCACGCATTGGTGCTCCATGTAAATTTACTGCCGAACAAATCTGCCAAATAATGATCGTAGCTTCTGAACGTCTAGAGGATATCGGGCTCCCTATTAGTCACTGGAGCATAACTTCGCTTCAAGATGAACTTATAAAGCGGGGAATAGTTGATGATATTTCACGCAGCCATCTGGCTGTTTTTTTAAATCAGGCACAGATCAAGCCACATAAAATAAAAGAGTGGTTGCATACTCCTATTGAGAATGAGGAAGAATATAACCGACAAGTTACAACTATTTGTCAGCTCTATAATAACGCACCAAAGTTACATGAGGAAGGCGTACATGTTTTGAGCTGCGATGAAAAAACAGGAATACAGGCGCTTGAGAGAAAAATAACACCAATGAAATCAGGCCAAATAGAGCGCCAGGACTCGAGTTACGAACGTCACGGCACGCAATGCTTGATTGGTAATTTTGAAGTAGCCACCGGTCGTATTATTTCTCCAACTATAGGTGATACGCGCACAGAACAAGACTTTGCATCTCATATTGAGCAGACTATAAACACAGATTCAGATGGTGAATGGATTTTTATCATGGATAATCTGAATACTCATCAATCTGAAACCTTGGTGCGTAACATAGCAAAGCGGCTTGGCATCACTGACTCTCTTGGAGTTAAAGGTGAGTCCGGTATCCTTAAAAGCATGGAGACTCGGGCCAAATTCTTATCAGATGAGTTGCATAGAATACGTATTGTATACACCCCAAAGCATGCCTCGTGGCTTAACCAAATTGAAATTTGGTTTGGGACCTTATCAAAAAGAGTACTGAAACGTTTATCTGCGATCTCAACAGAAGAGCTTAAACGTAAAATAATGGCATTTATTGATTACTTTAATGAAACCATGGCCAAAGTTTACAAGTGGACTTACAATGGCCGACCTTTGACAGCTTGAGGTGTCAGTGGTCTTTCATAAAGCATAAAAATCGCGACTAACATGACCTAATGGGATACTATTATCAAAAAAACACGGAAGCAAAGTTCTTTCTTGATTTGCATGGAGAGTTAAACGAAAACTTAGATAATGGGTGATTAATAAGCACGTTATTTGCTGAAAAACTTCCATAAAATTACTAAGGTTTTTGTTGGGTAAAATTCACCCTTTATTGAGCGAGTTTAAAGGAGGCGGCA
>PLYI01000048.1 GCA_003151735.1 Candidatus Bathyarchaeota archaeon
TCTGAATTTTTGCAAAACAGCGCTACAAAATGAAATCAAAGTAATTCTGTTTTGGTTTTACTAAAATGAAAGGAACTTGTGCTAAAGTCGCCCCCGTACAATCAGTCCTACTATCAGAAACCAAAACACAATCATTAAACTTTGATTTTATTTTCCTGAAAGGAATTCCTGTCTTTTTTGAAAAACGGCAAGTAGTTTTATCAGTCGAATTTTTAAGGTCAAAATATTTTAATAAACCTAAATTTTTCAGTACATATAGAGTTTCTAGTCGTTGCCCGCCAGTCGCATAAACAAAACGATATTTATTTTTGTTAGTAAAAACCCACTTTGCCAAATAGTATTTTTCAGGCGCGGGCAACTTGCCGTTTTTCGACAAAATGGAAAATGATTGATTGTAAAAATCGGTGTACTTTTTCTTGCTCATTTTTCGGTTAGAAAATTTGAGAAAAATCTTGTATGTATCAGAAATACCAGATAACTTTACCTGCTCAATATCTTTCTCAAATTTTCTATCAGTCATATACAAAAGTACCGATTTTTCTATCGGCCACATATTCGTAATTGTTCCATCAATGTCGCAAATTATAGTTTTCATATTTTTGTAAATAGTAAGGGGGTACATTGCTGTACCCCCTGCTTCTCAACTGATACGCAAGGGGCCATGAGTAGAATTATCATTGATGATTTCGCTTCGGCTATATTGCACATAGCCGGTAATCGGCTCGTCGCCGATTGCGAAAATAATCAACTGACAATTATTTCCGTCTTGCTTCGTTGGTCGCACGATGTCTTGAGCAATAAGCGTTTCCGCATTGTAACACCGCTTGATAAACGGTGCTTTGCCCGAGGGTTTGTTGAACATGACGCTTTGACGCGCACGCTCACATTCCGCGCTTCCTTTGTCGCAAAACTTGAGAACCACTTCTCGAGGAATTTCTTCCCATGAATCGAAACGACTGATGTAGTGTCGCGGAATTTTCACCACATCACCATTCCACTCCCGACTGAACACTCCGAGGTTGAGCTTGTTGTCCAACCGAAGCCCGTCGTACGGCAGAACATGTGGCTGGTCTTTCGATCCAACACGCCCGTAGACGTAGATCGGATCAACACCGTTTCCGTTCCACTCGCAAACATTGTGGTCGTGAAGACCTAGATGAGCGAGTTCTGAAACGAACAACTGAAGTTCTGGCAAGTAAACTCTACTCTTGCTCGCGAACCTCTTTGGGAAAACGAGTGGTGTTGAGTCAACCTTGATTCCGCTTGCGTGAGCAAGATTCAGTGCCGTACCCCAGCCATCCACGAATGACGCGTTGATTTCGAGTAGCCACAAAGTTTGCTCATCGAAGTACGCATCAATTCGATAGTACGGTGTTTGCTCTGTACCAACCGAAGCGTTGAAACCAGACAAAAACTTTTTGAGTTCCTGTCTCGTCTCGCCAGAGATTACGACACCCCTGTTTGTCGTTGAATGGCGATTCTCGCCATAGATGATCGGGGCGACAATGGACTCGTCCATGTCGAAGTCAGAGAAGTTGATTCTCATTTATGCCTCCTTTTTTAAAGAACTATATTTGCCGTTTTATTGTGGGTAGGCAAATGAAAACCCCCTCCAAACGTGGAGGGGGTTAGCTTCATGTTATTTCTTTTGAAATATAATCAAGACAACCCTCTCCCTGTTTGGATAGAGTTATGATGATGGTTTGAGATACGACCAAGAATAAGACGATATCCGCCAAGTGATCCTTTAAGCCATTTTGAAATTCGGGCAATAGTTGTAGAAGAAAGACCCGTGCTTTCAATAATCGCATTGTACTGGACATCATTAGAGAGTAGTCGAGCGGCCTCGAGACGATTTGCGAATTCTAGAATTTCTGTTTCTGTCATTAAGTCACGCAAAAAACGCTTGGCCTCATCCGTATTTTTTAGTGCCAAAACAGCTTCAGTTAGTTGTTTATTTCCTCTTGTATTCCAATCTATATTTTGCATATATCCACTTTAGCAAACTAAACTACTTTAGTCAAGTAAAGTGGCTAGTAATAGATATTATGGCACTGAATCCAAATTTAAGACCAAAACTAACAAGGAGAATACCTGCTACGAGAGAAATGTATTTTAAACTCTTTTCATTCAAAAATCTTTTTCCCCAATGTGTTAGTAATGCTATTATAAAAACCCAAATTAATAATCCAACCACGATAGTAGCACCATTAAAAAGTACCTGAATTTTTTCAGACGATGTTTTTAACGCTTCGGTTAAGGTTGCACCAAATACACCCGTCCACCAAACGATTGCTATTGGATTTGATACATTAATTAGAAAACCTTCAACGAAAGAATTATGTTTGTAAGATTTTTGATCGTCTAGCTTTATTTCTTGAAAAAATTCTTTGATACTTCCGTATCCCATGTACAAAAGAATAATTGCACCTAGTATATAAATTATTGTTTGTATTGAGGGAATATTAAGAAAAAGTGATAGACCAAAGTACACAAGAATGAGATAAAAAGTATCTGCTGTGATAACGCCTAACCCAACAAGAAATGCCGAAATAAAACCTTTACTGAAACCCTTTTTAATCACAGCAATATTAGCTGGTCCTATTGGCGCCGCTAGAGATATTCCTAAAAAAATATTTTGTAATAATGTTGGCATAATTATTTTCTTTATATGGATACTTTAGCAAACTAAAGTATCTTAGTCAAACAAAATAGTTACTAGCGCTGTTTTGCAAAAATTCAGA
>PLYI01000086.1 GCA_003151735.1 Candidatus Bathyarchaeota archaeon
TCAATTTAGGGACAAGCCAGCGCGCAAAAGCGACTTCGCGTTGTTGTCAGAGGCAATAGAGCAAAAAAAAGTGAAAAAATTACAGTTAATGGTTAATTTGCACAACAAAAACTAAAATCATCATATGCTAAAGAACGATAAATTAGACCATAAATTATGCGAGAAATAGTTAACAGTTTGATTTTCTTTTGTGTGATTGCTAATTAACAACAACAGAGAGTTATTTCTTCCAAAGTTAACATAATAATTAGCCTTTAATCAAATATAAGAGATGAAAGCGTACGGACAAAGAAAAAGCACGAGAATTCACCATTCAAGAGCTAAGTATGTTTAATGGGAAAGACGGCACGCCTGCATATGTTGCCTACAAAGGCAAGGTCTATGATGTAACCGATTCTTCCCAGTGGATAGAAGGTGACCACATCGGTCATGCAGCGGGCGAAGATCTAACAGAGCCGATGGAAATTGCTCCCCACGGCGAAGATGTCATGGAAAGAATGAAATTGGTTGGAGTTTTAGTTAAATTCTAACATTCTATTAATTTTGGTTTTCTTTCTTGGAGATTACAAATACAAAAAGACGATTAATAATTAGAAAATTGAAGACTATTTCAATATAATGGACGATTGCTGAATTCAATGGAGAATTTGTCATTCAAATTGAAGCCGATTGTGCCTTTTCGCCTGGATTTGACAGCTTGGGCGCTGCGTCGGCGCTTGAATAATATTGTTGATCGATGGGTTGACGAAAGCTGGAGAAGGGTTTTAGTTATCAGAGAAACGCCTATAGATACTATGGTTACCCAGATGTTTGATAAAGGCAATATTTTCCTTAAAGTAAACTTGGCTGGATTGCGCTTAGATTCCCAAATCAAAAATGATTCTGCAGAGACTGTTGAGAAGTGCCTTGGCATTAAGGCAGACCTCTCCAGGTTTTATCAATTTGTTTCCAAAGATGAAAAGTTAAATTTTTTGGCAGACCGTTTCTGTGGGCTTAAACCTCCCCGCTTCCCAACCGTTTTTGAAGCATTTGTGAATGGTATAGCATGCCAAGAAATCTCTTTGAATCTTGGCATAATTCTGCTTAACCGTTTAGTTTCAACATATGGAAAATCCATTCAATGGAAGGACACATTTAGTTACGCTTTCCCGAGCCCCGAAGATCTGTTAAAGTTGAAAACTGAGGATTTTAGAAAGTTAGGCTTTAGCCACCAAAAAGGGCGAGCCATAATTGAGCTATCTCAGGCAATTGTTGCTGGACAAATCGACCTTGAGAAAATAAAAATGTTGAATGACGATGAAGCATTGGAACAGTTGTTTCAACTGAGGGGAATTGGACCTTGGACAGCTGATTACATACTTCTGCGAGGGCTAGGGCGGCTAAACGTTTTCCCAGCTGACGATGTCGGCGGACACCGAAACCTTCAACGTTGGCTTAAACCGCCCGGAAAATTGAGCTACGAAGAAACCCTAAAGATAGTAGCACAGTGGAAACCTTACGGGGGCCTGATATATTTTCATTTGTTACTGAATCGTTTAACTGAAGAGGGCTACCTGCATGAAAAAAGTAGCAGATGAATCAAAACCGCTATTGACTGTATTTACAATAGGACACTCCACACATACACTTGAAGAATTCATCAAAATTATCGAGAAATTTAAAATAGAAGAAATTGCGGACGTGCGAACAATCCCGCGGTCAAGACACAATCCTCAATTTAACAAAGAAACTCTGCCCACAAATCTACTTTCAGCTGGAATTGGCTATATGCATATTGCCGGGCTGGGTGGTTTAAGGCACACAAAAGTTGATTCTCCGAACAAAGGCTGGCGCAACGCATCATTTAGGGGTTACGCTGACTATATGCAAACACCAGATTTTGAGGAGAGCCTAAATACGCTTATTGAAGCGGCGAAGAAAGAGCAGGTCGCTGTTATGTGTGCTGAAAGTTTGCCTTGGCGATGCCATCGTTCTCTTATAGCTGATGCTCTTTTGGTCAGAGGCCTCAAGGTTGAACATATAATGAATAACGGGAAAATTCTAAAGCGCGCTCTCACACCTTGGATTAAAGTTGAAGGGACAAAAATCACTTACCCTCCCGCAGCAACAACAAAAGAATAGAATTCCAAGAAAATCAGCAGACATGTAATACTTGATCAGTTCGTCAAGAGTGAATTTTCGAGAAGCTTTCATTAAAAACATCACCGAAGGATCATGTAAACTCTGATTCTTAAGACTACCTTCGCAGGCGTTCCTTGCGCAAGCTTCAAATTTGACAAAAGTAATTAACACAGTAAGAAAATCTTCAGTTTGTGGTTTAATATGTTTCTTGAAATTCCTAAATCAATCAAGTTGGAGCATGAAGAACTCCACGAAGATCTTGAAGAAGCTACAATGGAATCTGGTTCAGTCGGAGATGCAGCAAAAGCTGTGCAAGAGGTTCTGCAGCCACATTTTCTGAAGGAGGAGAAATTTGCATTGCCGCCACTTGGATTGCTTTCTCAACTTTCGAAAGATCAAATTTCGCCGGAAATGAATGACGTACTGGAAATGACGGAGAAACTAAAAACGGAACTCATCCAAATGATCGCGGAGCATAGAGAAATAGTTGCTCGACTCAAGATATTGACGGAAGCAGCGATAAAAGAGAACAAACTTGACTATGTTCAATTTGCAGAAAAACTGACATTGCACGCGCAAACCGAAGAAGAAGTTCTTTATCCAGCAGCGATTCTAGTGGGTGAATATTTGAAAACGAAATTTATGAGCAAATTCTAAACGAGCGTGCCACTAATACAGGTAAACTCGAACTAAAAACAATTCTATTAATGCAACAGCACGCGCTCCCGGGTAATCTTTGAGAGTTCTGAACCCAGTTCAGGCTGTGTGAAAACTCAATTCAAGCCCAAAAAATTGCCTCAAATATGTTTTGAATCCTTTTTTAAGCCAGCATTACTTACATAAAGCAGGCATTTTTCTGAAACTGAAAATAGTTTTTACACAGTCTCAGTTGGGTCTGAGACCCAGCGGCCTCACCACCACAATCACACACTCTTTACATACTAATTTCTAAATTTTTCTAGTTC
>PLYI01000074.1 GCA_003151735.1 Candidatus Bathyarchaeota archaeon
AAATAAGTTAAATATCACTGCAAATGCTACAGCTGCAAACCCTATATAGCATTAGACCCTCCACCATAATGCTTAGATGCGAATCAACAATGGTAAAAGCAAACTAAGTCTCAGCGTTTAAGAGAGAAAATGAGGTCAGACATCAAATACTCAAAGCAAACGTCTTGTTATATGTCTGCTAGTTTCTCTAAGTTAACAGAAAAGGCACTTGCGTGTTTGCTATTGTGTACTTGCTTGCAGGATCCTCATTATTCTGAATTAGTTATATAGACAATACGACATCGCTTTAGTGATTGGCTAAAATTTCTATCCCATTTCTCGTATCTAACCTATCGAGGGCGTACCTTTAGCCGTTTGGATCACGTTGGAGAAATTGGAGAAACTTAAGCCAACTCTTAAGGAAATTCAAGATTTTGCAGGTCAGACATGATCAAGTAAAAATTCATTTTGAGAGCAGTAGGTACAATGCATTGCCCCTTTATTTTTGGATGTTTGAGAGAACAATTGATTATCTTCTAAAAAGCAACTATGAACCTGTTTGCATAGGAGCTAAACTTCAGCCTCCCTATGACGATTTTTCAGTTGAAGGCCAAATATGGAAGGACCCATATCCCACAGGAACATCGTACAAGGCAACACCTCACGTTTGCGACATTCTTGCTTTAGCGGGCTACATAGAATACATTAAAGTCGTTAATCCGAAAACAAGAAGGGAAGTACAAGGGGTACGACTGCTCAAGAAAGAATAAAAAAATATAACCCTATTAGAAAGAAGCAATTCTCTAAATGATTTTCTTTTGTTAAAAATTTAATATACTCATTACTCAGTAATGAGTTAGCATGAGTTCAACCAAGGGGACGCCTGAACTAAAGGTTCTACCTATCCATCGCGTTGTTGAGGCTCTTGAAAGAGTTATTACGAATGTTCCCATGGGTCAGCCGTCTTTTGGAGATGAACGATATGCAGCCTTTGATTTGAATTCGGAACATTTTTTTCCCTTGCCAAAACGCACAAGCACCGGAAAAATCGCTTTTGTCGATGGAGGCAGCGCAGAACTCTTGAGTGCACCAAATTTTGCAGTTGGCTTCATAAGAGTTTACTTTGGTCTTTTCAGAGGTGACCAGCGGCTTGAGCCAACTAATCTTCCATCAAGGATTGATTTTTTCATAGTGTGCTATTCAACCATCAAAAGCAACCATATTACCTACAAAACTGAAATCGTCCCCGTTAAGGAAGAATGGAAGGAATTTTTGCCAAATGTAGTAGACTTAGAATTCAACTCATTTGATCAAACATTAATGTCTGGAAATCAAAGGGTGGCAATAAACCGAATACTAGATGTTGCAAGGTCATTTTCTGAGTGGCACTTCTTAAAATTCATCATTCAAATGGAACTCGAAAAAGGAGACATCATCATTAGAGATGGAACTCTGCAAACTTTTGTCACAAACGAATCCAAATACGCTAATGAAGCTTACGAGGCAGCTTTGAAAAAAGGAGTATATTTCACTGCAATATCAAAAACCTCAACGCTCTTCACAGACACTGGGCAACCCCTATTCGCCTCGATACAGCTTCTATCTGAAACTTCAGCTTTGAAAGATTCAGCCTGGTACTACTACCCAATTGTCTCCATAACGCACCCTGACCACAAAGCGGAAATGTTTGCTGTTAAGCTTCATAAGAATTCTGACTACGTTTTCAGGTTCGAGGTTCTAAGAGATCAGGTAAAAAAACACAATCTTGGAGAAGTAGAGCTTATAATTTCGTCTCTTGCCGCAAATTCAAGAGACGTCGGATTCCCCGGATATCCATATGGTTTGATTGATGCTGACAAGTTTGCTCGTGTTAGTATGACTGAGAAGAATGCGTATGAATTTCAGTTTCGTGCAATTCTGTCCTCTCAGAAAGAGATTTGGGAGAAAATATCGAGATTTGTTAGGTCTTCTGATGCACATGAAGTTCTTAACAAATTGATTAGGTGATTTTGAATGCAAATTGTTGGAAGCGTAGTATACGGAAAACATGGCGCCATAATGATTAGGCAGAAAACTGGAAACGAAATTGAATTAGGCGACTTACTTGTTGTCGATCAGCAACAAGGAAATTATTCTATTCTGCAAGTATATGACCTGCAGTATGGTAGTCAAATTCCCGAGAAGAACTTGGAAATGATTTCAGGCATGAAACTTGAAGGCTTCCGTGCTGAACTAGACTTCATGGAGCCTGCTTTGAGAAACTATGTTCTCGCTATGGTAAAGTCAGTTGCGAATATCAAGGATAAGAAAGCCTACATTCCCAAAACTCTGCCACAATTTATGACAAATGTAAGAGGTATACAAAAGTCTGATCTGGACTTTTTGGAAACACCAAAACACCCTATCTATTTAGGCGATGTTCGCAGTGGCTCAAAGATGCTGGATGTTGAGGTTAAACTTGACGGAATTGACGTTTTCACCCATCATATTTTGATTCCTGCAACTACTGGTCGTGGAAAAAGCAACTTGTTGAAAGTTATGCTATGGAGTATTATTGACAAGGACTACTGTGGCATACTGGTTCTTGATCCACATGATGAATACTTTGGACGGCACACAAAGGGTCTAAAAGATCATCCTCTGGCAAAAGAAAACATTGTCTATTATTCTCCCCGCCCTATAGCTGGTTCGCCTACTCTTGTTTTTGACTTCAAGTCCATAAAGCCTTGGCATTTCAACGGAGTAGTCGAATTCTCTGACGCGCAAAATCAAGCTTTAAACGTAGCTTTTCACACCTACAAGAACGATTGGCTTTGCGCTATCGTCAGAGGAGAAGACCTTGAAAAAGTAAACCCAGGCACTCTTTCGGTTCTACAAAGAAAACTCGATGCAATACTAGGTCTATACCTTGATGACCAAGGGGTTGTTCAGTGTCGATCAAAAATATTTAGTGACGCATTAGGATCTAGAACAGTTAAGGATATTTTGAATTCCCTTGAATCTGGAAAAAAAGTCATAATTGACACATCCAGCTTTACTGACGAAACAGAGTTACTCATAGGCAGCATAATTCTCAATGAAGCATTCAGCAATTACAGAAGATACAAACTAGAAGGCGAACTCGACCAAAAACCAGTAATCTCAATAATAGTTGAAGAAGCCCCAAGAGTCCTAAGTCAAGAAGTGTTGAAATCTTCAGGCAACAACATTTTCAGCACCATAGCTAGAGAAGGGCGCAAGTTCAAAGTTGGGCTTACAGCTATCACACAACTCACAAGCATAATTCCAAAAACAGTGCTGGCAAACATGAACACAAAAATCATCCTTGGAAACGAACTCTCATCTGAAAGAAACGCAATAATTGAAAGCGCATCCCAAGACTTGTCATCAGACGATCAAAACATTGCAAGTTTAGACAAAGGTGAAGCTATCATTAGTTCAAACTTCACTCGATTTGCCATTCCAATTCAGATTCCACTTTTCGAAGACTACATAAAGAAAAACCAAGATAGTTCCAAACCAAAAGAGAAAACTGGAATTGTGATGTAATTATGGCTAGATTTGCGCACTTAGGAGACGCTCACATTGGAGCGTGGCGTGACCAAAAACTAAAAGAAATGAATCTACAAGCCTTTGTGAAGGCATTAGACGAATGCGTTACAGCAAACGTAGATTTCATCATAATTGCGGGGGATCTTTTTGACACGACTCTACCTGATCTTAACCTTGTGCAGAAAACAGTTGAGAAAATAAAACAGGTAAAAGACAAAGGAATTCAATTCTACCTAACCTATGGCTCTCACGACTTTGCTGCAAATTCAGTCTCTATTATTGATATACTAAATACAACAGGTCTATTTTCAAAAGTTGTTAACGCAGAGTTAGTTGAAGAAAAAATTCGTTTAGAATTCACCGTAGACTCCAAGACAGGCGCAAAAATAACTGGCTTATCTGGAAGAAAACTTGGTCTAGAAAAAAAGTATTTTGAGATACTCGACAACGACAACCTCGAACATGAAAAGGGATTCAAAATATTCGTGTTCCACAACTCTATAATCGAAATCAGACCGGCTAACGTATCATATTCAGAGGGTGTGCCAATTTCCTGCTTTCCAAAAGGTTTCGATTACTATGCTGGGGGTCATGTCCATGAATGCCTAAAACAAAACATCAAAGACTTCGGCGTTGTAGCTTTCCCCGGAGCCTTATTTGGAGCAACCTTTACCGATTTAGAAACAACTGCAAAAGGCGAAAAACGCGGGTTCTTCTTAGTTGATTTTGAGGATAAAATAACAAGCATTAGATTTGTCGAGGTAAAAGTAAGTGAAGTCTTTTTCCAAGAAATCGATGCAAAAAACAAAACAGCAAATCAAGTAGCTAAAACTTTGGAGAAGACTACAGATGAAGCTGACGTAAAAGGTAAGATTGCCTTAATCAAAGTGACTGGAGAATTGTTAGCTGGCAAACCATCAGACATAAACTTTAATGAAATAAGGCAAACCTTGTACAACCGGGAAGCAGTTGTAGCAAACATTAATCATTACAACCTTTCTACTGCGGAAAAAATGACCTCAGGTCAAATTATAGGCGAAAATAGACATGAGATAGAGACCAAGATCCTATCTGACATGGTTAAAACATTCAAGATTGATCCATCAATAAAAGAAGCTCTTAAGCTCAAGCTCGAAAAGGTTTTGACTTCTGAAGATGGGATTTCATTCGCGGATAGCCTTCTAAAGTCATTGAAAATTGAAAAGCAAGAAGGAGAAACAAAAAAGGACTTCGAAGAAAGGGTATTGAAAAACACTTTGCATCTGCTTAATTTGGAGGCTAAGCCATGATTATAAGAAGCATTACATTAAGCAACATTCGAAGCTACAAATCACCCGCGCCTATTCCAATTACCACTGGTGTAACTCTTTTTGAGGGGGACATCGGATCTGGAAAGTCCACAATACTGTCAGCCATCGAATTTGCCCTGTTTGGACTAGGCGATGTCGATAGTGCCTATTTACTTCGGCATGGAGAGAGAACAGGTTCAGTTTCGCTAGAATTTGAAGTAAGCGGCAAACAATACAAGGCTTACAGATCTCTCGAGCGAAAAAGAACTACAATTTCACAGAAAGAAGGCTACATGGTAGAACAAGGCGTAAGAACGGATTATTCAGTTACAGAAATGAAAAGCAGAGTCCTGGAGATTCTAAACTTCAACGAATGCGCCAGACCGAAAACAAGCTCACTAATTTACAGATATGCAATTTTTACGCCCCAAGAGATGATGAAAGAAGTTCTATCTCAACCTGTTGAAAGACGACTTGAGACGCTGCGTCGGGCATTTAGAATTGAGGATTACAGCGTAATTGTCAACAATACTTCAGTTTTAGTTTCGTGGTTAGAGGGCGAAAGCAGAATTCTAGATAGGCAGACTCAAGACATCAATGAGAAGAGACTATTGCTTAAACAAGAAACGAAGAAAAAGCAAGAATTCATTGCTGCTCTTGAAAAAATCATTGTTGAATGCAAAGACCTGAAAGAAGCTTCTGAAAAAATTTCGCAACATATCAAAGAGCTTCAAGCAAAAAAGGAAAAGGTCCAGAAGCTTGCAATTGAAATTCCCTCAATGGAAAAAGAGTTGAAAGGAAAAAACGACCAACTTAATGAAAACAAAAGCAGAACAGAAAAACTAAGCAAACAATTAAGAGAAATATCTGATGCAGAAAAACTGCTAATCACTCTGGGGCTCACATATAAAGAATACACATCCAAAAAAACACGACTTGACGAACTAGAACCTTTAATTCAAGAAATTCAAGAACTAAGCTCAAAGAAAAGCCAGTTAGAAACAGCCATAAAAAAGGAAAAAATGCATCTAGAAAAAAGAGTCTCTGAGACTCAAGCAGAAGTAAGTGAAGAAGCAGAAAGAATCTCTAAACAAAAAGAAGCGACAGCAAAAATCCCGAAATTATTAGAAACAGAACAACAATTATCAAAAGAGATTGAAGAATTGCCAGCTCTCTCCGAGCTGCTAATTTCTTTAAACCAAGAACAAGCAACCTTGAAACAGGATGTTAAGAGTAAGAAGGAACGCTCAAAAGACCTAAACAAAGAATTGGATGAACTAAGAAAGATTGGCATTGGTGCACCATGCCCCAAATGCAAACAAGAGCTCACTCAACACCACTACTCCAAGGTAGAGCAAGATTACCTGAAAGCATTAAGTGACCTTAAAGACCGGATTGGCGAATTGAATGGCAAAGTCGAGGAAATCAACATCAAAACAATTGAGGCTTCCAAGAAAGAAAAAGCTCTAAAAGAGCAAGAACAAAATCTCAACAACCTAAAGCAGGAATTGGCAAAACTCAAGCAACACGATAAGACGATTAAGGAGCAGGAAGAAGCCTTAGACAATAAACGGCGATTGCTCGAGGAAAGCCTCAATTTACTAAACGCAGAACTTTTTGGTCAAGATGAAAGAGGAAGGTTTACAGAGATAGTTGGGAAACTTGAAAAACTTGAGCCTACTAAGAAGGAATTTGAAACAATCAAAGAACGAATCAAGGTTCTAGAAAAAACAAAGATAGAAGAACAATATTTAACTAACAAATCAAGAACCGAAAACAAAGAAACTGTAATCGAAGATTTAGAGCATAACAAGAAGCAAGCTGAGGCTTTGATGGGAGAAATAAAAGATGGCATTACGCTTCTTGAACAAAAAAAGAAGGAATACAATCAAGGAAAAACCGTCTTGGAAACAATCAAAGGTCTTGAAAATCAAAAAGAAGAATCTGACCAAAAATGCAGTCAAAAAAATGAAGAGCTTGTTGGAACAAAGAAAGACATCAAGCAATCAGAAGAAGAAATTACGCGTATTGAAGGCGAAATACAAACAAGAGAAGATCAACTGCTAAAGTTTCATGAACTAAAACAGTACCAAATATGGTTATCTGAGTTTTTCATTCCAGCAATTAAACTCATCGAAACAAATGTGTTGGCAAACATCAACAGCGAGTTCAATTTGCTTTTCCAAAAGTGGTTGGTGCATCTTCTCGAAACAGGAGACATAACAGTTAGGGTTGACGACAATTTTACTCCTTTTATTGAACAGGATGGCTACGAAATGGACGTTAATAGTTTGAGTGGAGGAGAAAAGACTTCTGTGGCTTTAGCTTACCGGCTTGCATTGAATGTCATGGTTAAGAAAGTCTGCGAAGCTATGCAAAGTAATCTTCTGATTCTAGACGAACCTACAGACGGATTTAGCCGCGAACAATTGTTTAGACTCAGGGATATTCTCAAAGAGCTAAACTGCGAGCAAGTAATCTTTGTCTCACATGAGAGTGAACTTGAGGGATTCGTGGACAAAATATACAGAATAACAAAAGAAGCTGGCGAATCCAAAATATCTGCATATTAGCTTTGTCGGCGTTCTGGCGAGATTGGCTTCATCTTCGTCGCTTTGCATTTTTATTTGCAGGATTCTGGATATTAGGTTTGGCTCGTTCAGGGCTCTCAAAAAACAACAGAACAAGACTTAAAAGAAAATCGAGATAATTAGGAGTTCAACTTTGGCTTCGGCCTCCGCTGGAAGCGAGAAAAGATAATACCAGAGGTAAAATGAATGAGAATCTTCGGAATTAAGGTAAAGAATTTTCGATGCTTAAAAAATGCAGAAACAACTTTTGATAAGCTGACCGTGTTTTTAGGGAGAAATGGAAGCGGCAAGTCTTCGTTGCTCCACGCGATAATCGTTTTTTTCACACCAAATGCGCGAATTAAGACCGAAGACTATTTCAACAAAAATACGCAAGATCCGATTGAAATAGAAATTACCTTTGAAGATTTTTCAAACGAAGAAAGAAACGTGTTCGGTAGGTATTTTGACAATGGCAAAATGGTCGTCCTAAAGGTAATATCGTTCGATGAGTCTAAATGCCAATCTTTTGAAAGGTATTACTCATTTATAGAACAGATTCCCCAATTTTCTGAAGTGAGAAAAATTGTAGGCGCTAGGAACAAAACGGATGCCTTAAAGGAACTTAAGCGCACCACGTTTGCTGACCTAGATAACCCCAAAAGTGAAGCACACGCCTCAGAAATAATGCAACTGTATGAAAAGATTCATCCTGAACTGTTAAAGAAACTCCAGGTTGAAGGCGCCTTTTTAGGGGCGCGAAATGTTGGTGGCGGCAGTTTAGACAGCTACACCAAATTGATTTTCTTGCCGGCAGTAAAAGAAGCAAGTGATGAGGTTCAAGGCAGAGATAGTTCAATAAACCAATTGCTTGACGCTGTAGTCTTGCAGAAAATTCAAAATCGTGAAGACTTGCTCACATTCAGGGACGAAATGTCAAACAAGATACGGGAAAAATACAGCCCTGAGAACTTGGGCGGATTAGATGAAGTCTCCAACACAATTACCGAGACACTCAACCGTTACGCGCCTGGGTCTCGCCTTAGTCTTGTATGGAATCCTATGCAAATCCCCGAAGTCAACTTGCCATCAGTGTCAACAACAGTTTTTGAGGACGAATTCGGAGGGGATATTTCAAATAAAGGACATGGTTTGCAACGAGCGGTGATTTTGACCTTACTAGAATATCTCGCGCATACGCTGGCATCAGCTGCCGAAGTTACTAATACTGAAGAGAAAAAAGAAGAAACAGTTCGAAAGCCACTCCGAATAGATACCATTTTGTTAGTTGAAGAGCCAGAAATTTATCTGCATCCGACCAGAGCCCGTTACTTGTCAAAGGTCTTGATTGAACTAGCCAATACAGACACCCACGGCGATGATAATGCCTCACGAGCTCAGGTCGTTTACACTACCCATTCACCGTATTTTGTCGGATTAGATCGTTTTGACAGCATTCGTCTTTGCAAGAAAAAAAGAAATGGCGAAGCCCCGTTTTCTGAAATCATTTGGAACACTTTGATCGCAACTGCCAAGCGTTACGAAGAAATCTGCGAGCATGTAGTGACACCCGACAATATTCGGATGAACTTTAAGACAAGAACATCAAATGTCATGAACGCAATAATCAATGAAGGCTTCTTCGCCGATCTTGTTGTCTTGGTTGAAGGCCTTTCAGATGTCGGAGTTATATGGAAATTACAGGAAAAATTGGGAAAGAACTGGGACAAGCAAGCTATCTCAGTTATTCCTGTAGAAGGTAAAGATAACATCATTCGTATCAAAATAATTTTGGATGGCTTGAAAATATCCAATTACGTAATTTTTGATAAGGAAACCGAAACGCCTAGAACCAACAAAAGATTACTCAAGCTTTTCGGATGCGCAACCGCCGATTTTCCTCAGGAAAAAGTAATTGATACCTGGGCCTACAATGACCTGAAAATTGAGGAGGAACTAAAAAGAGCACTGACTGAGAAAACATACGAAGAGATTTGGTTGCAGGTTCAGACTGAATTGGGGTGCACCGACAGGGTTAGAAAAAACATTGAGGCGAACGCGAGATTCATTGAATTGGTTTATGAAAGAGGCCTGAATATACCTCATTTGGAAGCGATACTTCAAAAAATTTGTGCACTTCATGAAAGAGTAAAAACATAGTTTTCTAAATTATTTGCCCATAAAATCAAACAACTTGAAACCTTCTTTTTCTTTATTCATTACTTATCGGCAAAGGGTTACTGGTAAATTGGGGCTAGGATCCCCCTCTAGCGCCTGTAGTCAATATCCCAATCATAGTCACGCCAAATATCACACCAAAATAGATTAACGGTTCCGAACCCTTTTGGTTATGAGATCCAGCGGGCCCGCTTTTTTAACATATATTCAAAGATAGTTCTATTTGAGCAAAGCTTTGTTTTCCTATGTTTTAAATACAACCAGATTGCAAAGATTACCCAGAGGTTTAATTAAAATGCCGAGTGCACCAAGCAAAATAGACAAAATGAGCACAGAAGAAGTCAAAAAATAAAAAGAAAGACTTCTGAAAGCTCAAGGAAATACCTGTTTCTTATGCGGTGACAGCATAAACCTTGAGGCAGACAAAACGGAAATTGATCATATTATTCCTAAATCAGATACTGGTGTTGAAGGTTTAAATGCAATTATATGCTCAATCAAGGGAACAAGCTTTTTTAGTAGACTAAAAATTCCGTCATCGACAAGCCAAGTATCTGCGTCCAGTTCTCCAGCATGCCGTATGGATGTATCCTTAACTTTATTTATTTCTAGGAACTCTCTAAGCCAATTACGTTCTGCTTCAGTGAGGATACTAATGAAATCGCCGTGATGTGTCCGCTCGTTGCCATCAGGTGTCAAGCCGTTTCTATAACCTACAATCCGAAATGGCGGTCCGCTGAGTGTATGCATAAGGGTTACCACGTACAACCTTTTCTCATCATTTTTTTTCACGGCTTCAACCATCTACCAGTAGTCTCTTCTGCCCTCAGATTCTTTCTTCATCTCTTCTTCCATCTCGCGGTATATGTTTTTCTGGGTTTCTGAAACTATGTCCATGTCTGCACCTGCCACACTCTTCACTATTGGGACTCTTATCAGCCTGTCTTCTCTCTTCACTGGAACGTAGTCAAAGGCAACCTCTTTGGATGCGGTTGCGAGTTTCTCACCTGAAGCCCAAGATTCGTACATTTCAATTCTTAGAGTATGTTTCCCTTCAGGTATTCCAGTCATATCCAGAACGGAAGAAAATTCAGATTCCTCCGTTGCAAGGGGTCCGTGCATGATAGACAAACTCAAAGAGTCAACTTTTTGCTCATCAAAAAATAAGTCTGATGCTACTTTTGAAAAGGCAGTTCTTGAAGGCAGCAACCTGAATCCAACGTTGAGAGCCAATTCATCTTCTTGTGTTGAAGCGGTTATTTCTGTGATTTCTATCTGCTTTTTCTGCTCCGGCACTGGTGTCTTTGGAGCTTCATTTTTGCTTGCTTCCTGTACGCTGCCAAGAGTGGTCTGGCGGTTTACGGTCGTTTAGGCTTCCGAAACGGTAGGAACCCTTAGGAGGCGTTGGACAGGAACTACTTAGGCTTCTAAAGGGGGCACGCGACTGGCTCGGATGCAAATAGTTTGCTGAATTAGCTATAGAGTTACCGACAGGTTGAAGAACCATTTTAGCAGGTTACGGCATAAAAAAATAATGATGTATGTAAAAACCAAAGTTACCTTAACCACAGTGACCCTTGCGTAGCTTAGTGATTGGCTGAGGGGGTACCTTTTTTGCTACCACTAAGAAATATAAATTGTTGAAATCTTGGAATAATCTCTCTAAAAAATGTTAAAATCTCTCCAGGTTGTCTTATCAACGCGTTCAGTTCACAGGTTGTTATCAAACGGATATACGAACTAGATGAGTGGCGGTGTATGCGTCTTTAAGCCACCTTAACGCATCTTAACACATCTTGAGGGAACACAAGACAGGTTAAGGCACTTTAAGGCAAAAAATACAAACGCCCGCGCCGAAACGCATGGAATAGGATTCGCAGGTTCACGGAACAGCTTTTTTCTAAATCTTTTCTACGCACTCTTTGCAGTACAACGTAAAAGCAAATACGTCTTCAGCCATTCGGTTCTTAATGATTTTACCCTGGCCAACTTTGCAATAAGCCTCCTCAAACAAGAATTCTTTTTGACACCTTGAGCAGGAAAAGATCAAGGTAGGCTCACAGTTTGAAGATTGTTGATATTTATGCTTTTCCAATCCTACTTCAATAATATTTCTCACCATAGTAAACCAACTCAATAAGCCAATGTAGCTTAACGACTTGTAACATTTCCTTCATGTCGATCTAGAAGGATATTTAGTTTCCTCTTTGCCTTTCGGGGGTTAACTTCTGAACGCGCACGAGTCTCTCTTTTATTGACTTTGACAGCAAGCAATATTGACTTTTAGAAACTTGAGGTCTTAAGAAGTAAAAATGATGCCTTAGAGTTCAGAATTCTGTTGTTATCTGAATATTTATTGTTCTACTTTACCATTAGCTTTTTCTTTCTTAATCTCTGTTTTTTGGATAATTGCTTCGAGCTCTCTAAAAAGTAACGGGAACAACTTTGCTTTTAAAGCGCTTGTATTATCTTTAACCCATTCAATAGAACTTTGAATATCTTCAAAATTTCGTTCCATTTCATGTGCAACATCAATTGCTAGGAAACTTTTGTTGGATAGTTGTAGCATCTATATTTGGTTCATTGGAACATTCGCCTAGGTTTTTTAGTACCAATGTGAACCACCTGCAACTTAATTTGTTTTGTTTGTGACTAGGTCATAATAGACTTATGAAGCAGAAGTCAACAAAAACCAAGTTAGCGTTATTTTCTCTGAAATCTTTCATCAATGGGAGAGTGAAGATTTTGTGTTTGTTTTTTATTTTGAATGGTTTGCTCGTTTTTAGGTGGGTTTATTGATTTACTTGCTATTCATAGTTTTTTATTATGTTTCTTTATTTTCAGAGTTTAGTCTCTTGAAAGACTGCTTGAATTTTTCCTCGTCCAGCGACTCAGGCTCAATCAGTTTTGTGTAAGGATTGGTAATGTTGTTTTCTGTGGGGAATTGTATGCTGCATGGTGGCCGTCGTTTTAGTGCTGCTTTCTCTTCTTTTGTCATTTTTATGCCGAACCTGTGTACTTCATCGTGGCACGGTTGCCTGCACAGCCATATGAAAGGTGGCTTATGTTCACCTGTGAGTGAATGTTTAGTCATTTCGTCGCCTACTCTGCCGCATTTGGAACATTGTTTTAGTTTCTTAGGAGGTCTTCGTGTCTTGATTTTTACCCTACTTTTGACACCGCTGAACACGCTGCCGTAGTCTTTGAAAACTTCCTCTTTGGTCATTTCTGTGTGATCTTTAGTCACTTCTTTGTCGTCCATCCTTTTCTTTTAGATTGGCTTTTTTTAGTTCTTTACGATTAAAAAGGATAAAATTAAGTTATCTTATAAGTATGGGGTTTTTTTAGGGCAGATAAGATTCCTATAGATTCTTTTTGATACTTTTTTTATCATGGAGGTTCAAGTGACCCAGCCGGGAATTACTTATTCGCTTTACTTAATCACATTAGGCATCAGTATCGGTTGCATGATAGCTGCAAGGGTATGCTTTTTTCATCAGCAGAGCTGAACGCAAACAAACGGCAATTTCTGGAGTTTTTTTATATCGCTCTCCTTCAAACTTGCCTGGAATTCCACAGGACAAGAAAGACTCAAAGTCAGGTATGACTTTTTCACTAAACCCTAAGAACCTTCGTCCACCAAAACAAGCAATTGACTTAGCATCAAAACACAACTCGTTGCCTTTCTGACACGTGAAAGATCTACAAATACGCGTCTCTGACCTGATCCAGGCTTAACTAATTCTGCGCGTTCTTCTTCATCAGTGTAGTAAAAGGTGATGGGAAGTTCAGCTTCCCCAAAAAACCGCTTCCACGCTAAAATAAAATCCTGTTTCAATTTAATATCAATATCAAAAACCATCTTTCTGTTTATCAATTTAACAGTTGAAAATAAATAGTTTCCGATTTGACAAGGAATGTGCTTTTAGACTTTGAGAGGGTTTTTCTCAAATGTTCAAATGTGTTGTTGAAGAAAGGATGAAATATTGAAAAAAAGACTTTTGTGTTTGTTTTCCAGAAAAAACTATCGGCGGATTCCAAAACCTGTTTGAACCAATTACCCCGGAAAGCCTTAATTTACAGAAATAAGTCAGCCTTGATGGATAGCTTTTTATAGCCAAAAGTTTCAAAGAAGAATTGGTTCCAGATGTTCAGAAAAAGTAAAGCTGACGAAATTGGTAAGTTCTTTGCCCTGCAGGTGAAGAAGAATGAACTTGCAGTTTTCTATTTGGGCGTATCAGGTTTCATCGCAAGAAGTTCCAGCCAAACAGTCCTTCTTGACCCTGCAGGCATGCTTAAAG
>PLYI01000007.1 GCA_003151735.1 Candidatus Bathyarchaeota archaeon
CTCTAGCAGCAAACTAATCTGTCAATGTAAATTAGTTGTGTTTGAATAGCCCAGCCAAGAACTTTGGCCAGGAACTTAAACAAGCGTGGCAATCGTCAAATAATCCTTAACCTGATCTATTCTCAAATTGTGGCCCTTAACATAATCTTCCAATTGATTGGAACATGATTGAATATCTGAAGCTGCAATCAGCTAGAACTACATAGCCTTCTATTTCAGTGTCCCAAATCCCCCATTCGTCTAATGCGTGACTTTTTGGCAGTTGAGTATTAAACAGGCTTTTATCAAATCTTATTTCGTCAGTGAAACACGATAATCTATTTGATTAACGCAGGATAGCTTTTATTAAGCCTGCTATAGGTATCCATTTTCCTTCAACAACTGGTTCCCCATGGAATCTTTTATTATCGTTGCCAACAAAAAGCCAAATTATTAAGAAACTAAATAGAATACTGAAGATCGACAAAGAAACAAATTGAATAATTAAGCCACTTAAAAAGGAAAACATTACCAGTAATCCCGAGAAAGTGTTTATAACCACTAAAAAGAATTTTGTCCTCCGTTTTCCCAAAACCATAGGAATCGTAGTTACTCCAGAAACCTTGTCCCCTCTCATATCCAAGGAGTCAAAGATAACTTCTTTTACCAGCACTTGAATGAATATGAAAGCGAAAACGAAGAATACTTTTTGAAATTCTGCAGTTCCAAGTGCATATGGTAGCAAGGCGCCTGTTACAGCCCAGCTAAGTGCGACTGAAAGGCTTTTAACCCCTGTAATTTCTTTAAGTCGAGGCAAGGTTTTAACTACTCTAACACTGTAAACCAAACCAACCACAAAAGGCATTGACAAAACAAGAAGTACCTTCAAACCATCTAATATGCCAATTGAGAGACAAGTAACCATTGCGGAAACCGAAGCAATCAGATAATATAATCGAGATCTTGACTCAATATTTGGGGAATTGACAGCATCCTCTACCTTATCAGTAGCCTTATTCAAACTATATATAGAAAAGGTTAGCAGGAATGCTGCCAATACAATCTCTGGGGCAATGCTATGTCCATATACGAGAAAACCAAAAATTACAACCAATGATGCATCCAAAGATAGGAAGAGCGATGTTGAAGTCATGAACTTTAAAATTTTGCATGCTCGGAAATAGGTTATTTTTAGAAGGTGATATGCATAATTTTTTGAGGTTTTGGTTGGTTCTATTTGATTGGCTAGGTCCTTCATGGAATTTGTCCCAGCCGAACATAGATTCTCGATAAGTATTGAGACTTATGAAGAACTAATCTATATTCAAAATCAACATTTCCTCATTCAGCTAATTAAGTCAGCATGTATGCAATGATTAAACTTCTCAGCGAACACGCCGTAATAAAATGAACTACTTAATCCAATTGAAGAAAATTTAAGGATCGCTTTCTTAAATCAATGACTTTAAGTCCATGAGTCTACTTCGTTTAGCGACATCTTCAAAGAGATGTTCACCCCATTCTATAGCTTCCTTGCTTGTGGACATCAAGTCTATGCCATAATCGTATTCACCATTTAGATTAAATAAGCCCAAAGAAAAACTATTCTCCGCCACAGTTAAAGCAATCTTTACGTCCTCATTTAGGAAGATTTTCAATTTCCCTTCCAGAACATATTTTTTTATGATTCCTATTTCTGCTAAAGCTGAAGCTTTCTTTAGAACTTTAGGGGTAAATATTAAGGTCACAGAATTGCCTTCTTTTAATGATTTTTCGACAACCGGAACGTAATCGTCATGAAATACTGGTGAAATTCCCATTATCCTTTTTGAAGATTTTAGAATATTTACGATTTTTTCGTGAACGAGGTTCAGATCTATCGCTTCAGTGCGAACTATTGACGCGTTGCTTAATGCACCTAAGTTTAGAAGCAGATATGAGGGTATATCAGTAACGTTGTGTGACAACCAAAAGTCCTTAAACTTTTCAATCACTTCGGTTGTTGAAATGAGCTCTTTAAAAACGTTGGTTTCAAGTAGACCGAGAGAAGACAATCTGTAAACTCCTTGGGACTTTGTTGTTAGGCAAAGCTCACCAAATTCTTCAAGAACGTGAAGAATGGTGGTATCTCTGGTTTCAACATCAGATCTAAGGTCAGCTATTTTTCTCTCACCGCTTAAGAGACTTAACAAAATTTTAAGTTTAAGTTCTGATCTAAGAGGGGACAAATAGTCCAAGATATCAACCCATGTATTGTGTACCAATATATCTCAGGTACTTATTATCGATTCCTAATATTTTTGAGAGCACTCATTGCTCAATGTTTTAGGCTTCAATTTTGGGTTTGATTTTAACTCAGAATTTGAATAAGTCAATTGATTTTACCTGGAAAATGTTTTTCAATAGATAGAAGATGTGTGTTTGTTCTAAGGCAGCTTTTAGATTTATTAGTAATTGGTTAGGCTTCAAAATTTGGATTTTGTGTTTAGAATTGATCGTGGCGCGGTTAAAACGAATGTTGCTTTCTGTTAAAAAAATTGGTTATTTGGCGTTAAAATGACCATTTTTTCCATAATGCCGTTAGTAACAAATTCAATTAAGTTTTGTTAGTTTCAATTTATTTTTTAATGTTGAATGCCTTTTTGGGGTTCATGTGAAAAATTTATGACGTAACTTTACTTAAAAGTATTGGGCTTGTTTTTTGGTCTTTTAATCGCAACTAAATCTTTAACAAATACTTCCTCAACAACATCCCAAACCAAATCGTTGTCAACCATTTTAAATTGTTTCGTCTTCAATTTCCATCAGAAACTATTTCACACTTAGTAATAATTAAAAGCTATAAATCTACAATTCATTTTTCTCTTGCCCATTTTTAAGAGATCAAATGTAGGAAACGAATTACTGAAGCATTAAAAGTAACACCCGCCTATGACAGTATGCTGCGAAATATTTAGTTGATTTGTTGAGAATAAAAAGTATTTAATTAACGCGTCTTCTACAATGGAAGCTGGGTATTATGATCATTTGGACGAAAGTGTTGCTCATATTTGAGACAGAAATTCCCCAAATCAATTGACCAAAAGAAACCGTAAGTTTTCCTTGAAAAAGCAATATGAAAAAGGGGCGGGTTCAGAGTTGTGTGGAAGATGCAAGGTGTGATGGCGAGCCATCAAATGCATTCCCTCTTAACCCAATCAATCTGCACACGAGTTGTCTCTAAAGCTTTATGAATGCAGAATTCGTACTTGAAGAATAGATCTGCAGCGGATATTTTTCATAGGATGAACATGTTATTACTAAAGACATTGGGGGAGTTACAACTTAAACCTAACACTCTTTTCCTTACTTTCTAATTTACTAATTTTACAAATCAAGAAAGATTTTCTAAATTTCTAATTTCTAAA
>PLYI01000033.1 GCA_003151735.1 Candidatus Bathyarchaeota archaeon
GCCAGATTGTTGAAATGGAAATGAAACGGCTTAAGGGGAATCGCAAATGACTGAGGAACAGTGTTTAGCGGATAAGATTCTCCAGGAATTGCCTGAGGAGTTAGCAGCTGCTACTCGTTTTAAAGAGGATGAGAAAGGCAATTTGTGCATGTTTTTTGACTTCAAGCTTGCAGGTCCTGACTTTCCTATTGTGCTTGATGTTGTTAAACGGTATAATGGGGATTTTGTGAATAAGAAGGAAGGCGGCAAAGATGTGGGCTACTTTATGCTTCCTAAGCCTAAACCTGCAACTGTGGAAGCTAAAACTGAGGTGCCTAAGCCTGAGGATCCTGTGCCTGTTGCCGCCCAAGCTGCTGAAGTTAGCCAGGAGAAATCTCTTGAAGTACCCAAACAGCCTAGTCCGGTGGCTTATTTCTTTGAGAGTAACTGCAGAGTTTGCGAGGATAGCCCAAAATGCATCGTATCCACTGAGGAGGGTAGGTTTCACCGGGCGATGTGTCTGCAGTTGTTGGATCTGCAGCAGATGCAGGTGCTTAATGCTAACTTGGAGAAGTTTCGCAAAGTTGCCGTTTCCCAACCTGCCCAGGCAGCTTCTCCTGTAGTTGCAGCTCCGCCATCTCAGAAAGTTGAGCGCAACACTAGACCTACTGAGGGGCACAAGGAAGGGGATGTTGTTTGGATTTATGCGGAGAATCAGGGCGGAGAACGTTATGAGAAGGCGCTTCAGAAGGATAATGATCGGTCAAACGGTTACTTCGATATCCGTGGCAAGATTCAAACGGCTGAGAAAGCTAGCGAGAAAGGAGTTGTTATTGAAGGTAAATGGTGCTGGCTAAGTAAACAAGGCGACTATATTGGGCGTAAGCCTGCTAAAGAGTTTCCCAGAGGAGGCGGCCACTAATGAGCGCTGAAGATCTTGAACAACTAAAGGCTAATCTCGAGGAGTCAAAACGGAAAGAAAAAGTCTACTTCAAACAGATTGTTGCTTCTAACAATGTTTTGCGCAGGATGCCTCAGGGCACAACGGTTTATTGTGGTGCTTGTGGTCAAAGGCTCAAAGTTGCATTAAGCAGTAGTCAGAAGGAATGGTTTGAGGCGTTGCGGTCTGCTTTGCTGTTTCCAGCTGTAGAAGAAACTCAGAGTCAAGAAAAAATTAAGGAACCTGCTTAGGAGCTTATCTTTTTTGGTTGCCTCATCTGATAATTCCACAAACACCTCTAGCAACACGTGTTTAAACAGTTTAGCGGATAGGTGCCGCGGTATTGAGGCGCGTGCCTACCACATTATTGATGCTTCTGATATTGAGCTTAAGCCATGTGAGATTGCACGTAAGATTCATTATCCAAGGAAGCCAACTCGGGGGCAATATACTACTGTACGCGGGGTGTGTGCTAAACTGCTTCAGAAGGGTTTGATTGTTCAGCCTTACCCTGGAGCATACTGTAACAAAATCACCCACGGGGTGCGGTTTGTTCCGTTATGTGTGCATAATGTGACGCTTGAGAGTTCGGTTTGTGGGAAGTTGGTTCATTGGGAGGGTGATGAGTTTGTTGGTGGGGTTAAGATTCATGTTTGTTTTGGTAAGGAACGCCGTAAGATTAGTGGTTACATTGCTTGTGACGTTGGTGGCATGAGTCATGATGCTTGTTTGTTGGCGCTTAATCGTTGGTTTGAGATTGTTGAGGGGCGACTTGGTTGGGTGTTGTCTGATTTGGTTTTGCGGACTGTGGAGTTTAACAAGGATTATCATGGTAGGCGAATTGATGGGATTCAATGTGTGACTAAATCGGATTTGTACGGCATCATTGACCGTACGTATCAGAAGGAAGAGGATGTAATTCGTAAGGAACGCAAACTCACTCAGCCGATGAGTATTAACAAGTTTGAATCTGAGATCAAGAAGGGGCTTGATGAAATTGGGCGTTCTCAGGAGCGTTTTGAGTTGCATCGGGAGGTTAAGCGGAATAGTGAGGCTTTGAAGTTTACGAATAGCCGTTTGCTGCAGGTTGAGCGTTTGCAGGAGGCTATCTATGGTGTTTTGCGTAAGGGTTCTGAGCCTGGTAAGCTTATGGATCTTGAGGCAACGGTTGAGAAGATTGCAGTTAATGTGAAGGCGTTGACTGAGGCTTGGGGCAAAATGAGCGATTTAGAGGATCCTACTCGTTTGGCTGAGGGGCAGAAGAAACTTGGAGATTATGTTAGATGAATCAAGCTGACGCACACTTTGCAGGATGGTTGATGTGTCCCGTCTGCAAGAAAGAAACCCGCCACTACACCAAAGACACCCATGAAAGCCCTGTTTCTAAGATGCGTAGGATTTGGTGTGAGGATTGCCGTGTGGTTCAGATGCAGTTTAAGCAAACAAACGGCAAATGGGAATAGCGCTCAATACTTAGTGGAAAGAACAAATGAATAAGGATTCTTGTATGAAAAAGAAAATAGGGGTTAGAAGGGTTTGAATAACCCTATAAACACTAACCATACTAGAAATGTTTTTGCTACGAAACTAAGGACAATGTAGGTTCTTTCGCCGTAAAGGTAGTCTCTCCATCGTCCAACAGCCTTGTACTGCAGAACTTGATTGACCGCGAAACTCATGAAAAGCGTCAGATATACAACGAATATCACATAAACGAAGTTTGGAACGCTGCCTCCACTTGAGGCTACAGCTCCTCCGAAGTAGGCAAACAGGACAACCCAGGGAAAACCGCCGGATATGCATCCTAAAATAAACGATGACCAGTTTGTTTTCTCCGTTTTCTGATTTACCAACTCCATGAGATATCCAAACATTATCATCATAGCGTTCAAAACAAATATCATTGCAAGTGACCAGAAGTCCCAGATTCCAACGAAAGTTGCAATTATCCAGATCATTATTGAGCTTGAGAAAGCGTATTCGTACCATCGGTAGGGGTTCATTCCTTTTTTGAGGTTTTCGTTGTAAGCTTTGTTTTTTGGAAAAGCAATAAGGAAATGTGCAAGTGCTGAGATAAGCGGGAAAGCGGCAAGTAGCAGCCCCAGATGAGTTACGGTGAAGAGAACTTGCGGGTTTGGCGCTGCGAAAATTGCAGGGTTCGTTGGGCTAACATGGGCGAATGTTAAGTAGAAGGTATAGATGTCTGTTCCTTTGGGCCAATTTAGGGCGAATGTTAAGGCTAGAATGGCGATGCCATTTATCAGTTGAAGTGTTCCTGCACCTATGTTGAATTTCTTCAGGTATCCAAGAGATATGGGGGATTTCGCAATTATTTCCTGTCTTTCTTTGTAATTTATGATTATTCCTCCTTTCTCCTGGTTTATCTATCGGTATTTTAGACTAATTAGCCTAACTGTCGCATCAGAGCTTGAGGCAGGCTTCAAACGCATAATTATATTCAACATTTTTTTCTTGTGAACTTGGTGTAAGTTTTGTCGAACGCTCAACCTCATCAAGGTCATGAAAAACACCTCTGTAAAATGGTAGAGGACAAAGTACCAATAGAGAAGATGAAGCCACTCGTGAAAGATGCAAAATACATCTGCAAAGGATGCATGCGAACAGCCGCCAAAGCAGAAAACCTCTGCGCCCCAGAAAAACTCTAAACCCCTTTTCCTTTTTTATCAATTGAGATGAAGAGTGGAAATTGCAGACTTTTTGTTTCTAGTCACGATACTTTTCGTCTGAACAATAGGATGCTTGCGCCTAAACTTAGCACACCAACGATGAATATTGCGATTAGAGCGTATTCTATTTTTTGCCAGACTAAGCCGTTTATGATTAGAGATTGAAACGCCTCAGCTATGTAAGTGAAGGGGTTAACGTTGGCTACTTGCTGCACCCAACTTGGCAGTAAACCTATTGGCATAACTGACGCAGACAGGAATAGCAGTGGAAAGGTAGTCAACAAGCCCACTGAAAGTGTGGTCTCAACGTTCTTTGTGTTTAGAGCCACAAACAAGGAAATCCCTGACCAGGCAATTCCGAATAAGGCTGCCAAAATGAAAATTATTATCGCTCCTACGATGCCTGAAGCTATGTTTACTCCCAATGCTAAACCGATAACCAATATTATAGCGACTTGGATGACTGTGGTAAGTGCGCTGCTGAAGAGTCTGCCAAATAAGATTGAGGATTTGTTAATTGGTGCTACTCTCATTTTATCCATAAAACCGCTATCAAAATCATTAACTAAACCTATGCCAGTGTTGAGCGCCGAAGAAGCTATGGTTTGTATTATGACCGCTGCAGTGAAGAATGTAATGTAGCTGCTAGTGCCTGTAAGCAATTTGAATGATGGTATGTTTCCTATGGCTGAGAAGGCTTGTGTAAAAAGCAGGAACCATACGAGTGGTTGAATAAGGTTGAAAAAGATTAAGATAGGTTGGCGAAGCAATTTTTTGTTCCAACGAGAGAAAATAGCTATAACTTCAGATAGCATTTCCATCATTTTCATCGTCTCCTCCTTCCCCATCCACCAGTTGTTTGCTTTCGTTCCACTACATTCAACGTTTTTCCCGTGAGCTTTAGAAAGACTTCGTCAAGAGTTGGAGCTGAAAGGTTAAGTTGTTCCACATTGATTCCAGCTCCATCTAAAGCTCTTACTACCTGCGTGACTAGCCCGGAGCCATTTTTTGTTATTATTGTTAAACCGTTTTCGGCAGCTATCCCGTCTCCACATTTACCCACCGCTTCGATTCCTTGTAATTTTGACAGTAATTCTTTGGCTTTTTCGCAGCCTTCATGATCATCTATCTTGAACCGTAGTGTGATCTTGTCTGCTCCAACTTGTGCTTTGAGTTCGGCGGGAGTTCCTTCGGCAACAATCTTACCTTGATCTACTATGCATAATCGGTTGGCTAACCGGTCTGCTTCTTCCATGTACTGTGTTGTCAGGAAAATTGTCATGCCTTCACGATTCAGTTTAACTATGTACTCCCAAATGTCTTGTCTACTCTGAGGATCTAACCCTGTTGTTGGTTCATCCAGAAACAGTATTTTTGGATCTGAGACTAAGGATGAGGCTAAGTCTAATCGTTTTCTCATTCCTCCAGAAAATGTTTTCAATCTTCTATCGGCGGCCTCAGATAATCGGATAGTTTGGAGGAGCCCGTTTACTTTGGCTTTTGCTTTTTCCGTTGGGATATGATGGAAGCTGCATTGGAGCATAAGGTTCTCGCGTGCGGTGAGGTCGTCATCTACGCCTACTTCTTGTGAGGAGTAGCCGATTATTCGTCTTACTTTTACTTGGTCGGCGTCGATGTCTAGTCCGTCGATTGTGGCTTTTCCAGAGGTTTTTTCTAGTAAGGTTGTGAGGATTTTGATGGTTGTGCTTTTGCCAGCCCCGTTTGGGCCTAAGAAGCCAAATATCTCTCCTTTCTTAACCGTAAATGATATGCCATCTACAGCAATAACGTTTTTTCCGTAAGTTTTATGCAGGTTATCGACAACTACTATGTCTTCCATGCTAAAAGCCACCGTTAAACAAAATAATAAGAAAAAAGAAAGTATTTTTGCTTTACTCTACTTTGGAATTAGGACTTTGTCGATTACGTGGATTACTCCGTTGTCTGCTTCAATGTCAGCTTTTACTATGTCGGCGTCGTTAACTTTTACGGTTTTGTGAAGATGCCATTTTGCTGCATCTATCATTAGGTCTTGTCCTTGTAGAGTTGTTATGTTTTTGTGTGCTACAACGTCTGCTGCTTTGATTGCGCCTGAAACAACGTGATAGGTCAGAATTGCGGTTAATTTAGGTTTGTCTGCAAGAAGACCTTCAACTGTTCCTTTTGGAAGTTTTGCGAAAGCTTCGTCTGTTGGAGCAAAAACTGTGAATGGACCTTCACCTTTCAAAGTATCAACTAGGCCAGCTGCTTGGACTGCGGCGACAAGTGTTTTAAAATTGCCAGCTGCAACTGCAGTATCAACTATATCAGCCATAAAAAAATCACCTCCTTCTGAGACAATTCAGGTTCTTTTCAACTCTATTTAGCAATATGTGACTGCATATCTACAGCAACAATTCTCAAGGTTTAAAACGGTATGTATTTTCAAATCGCCTAACCATCACAACAGCTAAACTAACATTTTTACAATAATCCTTCAAAATTTATGAGCTTCTTGTCTTTGAGCGGGTGCGATGAGAAGACTTATGAAATAGGCAAACCTATTTTCTTTCAATTTTCCTGTCGGATTATGACGAGGGAGTTAGATGAGGGAATTTTTGAAACCTGTTGTTGTAGTTTCTAAATGCATCACCTTCGAACCCGTTAGATGGAACGGACAGATAATTGCCAGTGACTTCGTAGAGAAGCTTAATCCCTACGTAAATTTTATTCCCGTTTGTCCAGAAGTTGAAATAGGACTTGGCGTCCCGCGTGATCCTATTCGAATAGTATTGGTTAACGGAGAAAAAAGGCTTCTACAGCCAGCTACTGGTTTAGACTTCACAGAGAAGATGAAGAGTTTTTCGGAATCGTTCCTAAATTCTTTGAATGCAGTTGACGGTTTCATACTTAAAAGCGGGTCTCCGAGCAGCGGATTCAAAAACGTAAAAGTGTATCCAAGCATTGAAAGAGTCTCGTCAATAGAGAAAGCCCCGGGCTTCTTTGGTGGAGCAGTTCTTCAAAAATATCCCAATCTTGCAATTGAAGATGAACGCCGCTTGCTTAACTTGAGGATAAGAGAACATTTTCTCACAAAGCTATTCACCTTAGCCAGTTTCAGACAAGTGAAAAAGTCGGGCAAAGTCAAAAACCTAGTAAAATTTCAATCCGATAACAAGTACTTGTTTACGGCTTACAATCAGACGGAGCTTAGAATCTTGGGTAAGTTGGCGGCAAACCAAGAACACAAACCTTTTGATGAAACAATGATGAGTTATGAGACTCACTTGTATTATGCTTTGGCGCGTACTCCCAGTGCTGGCGCTAACATAAATGTCATGTTAAAGATTATGGGTTATTTCTCACATCAACTTTCAAAGGATGAAAAATCCTTCTTCCTTAATTCTGTCGACAATTACAGAGCAGGAAGGTTACCCTTGAGTGCGTGCTTGAATGTTTTGAAGGCTTGGATTGTGAGGTTCAATCAAGAATACTTGTTGAGTCAGACTGTGCTTGAACCGTATCCGGAACAGCTTGCAGAACTAGAAACTGTTTTCTCAGAGGTTGATGGAAAGAACTACTGGAAATAAAAAACAAGGTGGACTATACAACTAAGGGATTAAGTTCGTTTTTCAAAGATTATGTATTCGCCCGGCTTTTGTTGCCAGGTTAATTGCTTTAATGGCACTTTTTTCTTTGTCTTTGATCTCCAGCATTATATCGAAGTCGAAGTGTTGAGTTTCTTTCAATAATAAGTCAAAATCTTCTATATCAATTGTCTCGGAATGCTGTCTTGGCGACCCATTGGGTTCTTGAGAGCTATAGTCAACCATTGGAACTCCATCTCTTTTTTCATTCCATGTCTTTGCAGTAAGCTGAAAAGATTCTGCAGTTTTCAGGTTCCCTGAATTGTTGAGTTTATGATGAAAGACATCGAAAAGAATTGGAATTTGGATTTGAGTATTTATTTTGAGGCAGTCGTTCAAATCGTACATTTTATCATCGTTCTCAATAACTAAACGCTGAATTATTGAATCATCAAGCACGCCAAATCTTGTTACGAACCTCTCCCTGCTTTTCTCTTTGTCACCGTAAACCCCGCCGACGTGGATTTGAATCTTTGCCGAGGTATCCAATTTCATCAAGTCAAGTATTTCGGTGTGATAATGGAGTTCATTTTTGCTTCTTTCGAAAATTTCGTCTTTAATAGAGTTGATCAGAGTAAACTGATCTGGATGCATTGAGATTCGCATTCTATTTTTGATAATAAATTCGCCGATTTCTTCAAAATCTTTTTGGAAATACTTTTGCCAGTTAAACTTGTTTATTGAATGAGAGGCAAAGGGTACCAAGTCTGAGGAAACTCTAAAAAACAATAGCTTGTGTTCAAGATTGAACTGTAAAATTTTTCGCAAACAGACTAGGTTATTATTTATTGAATCTATAAAACGGGCTTCGGAGTAAGATTTCAGCCGAAAAGTCCTGTTTGCGGTGCAGTCAATAGTTCTATTGATACAAGGATAACCTATTCTCATTACTCATCCTTCTTCATTAAATTAATTGATCATCTGTCTTAAAGCTCTCCATTTTCGTAGTCAAAGCAGAATAGTCTTGCCTGGATGATGAGTACTCTAAAAAAGGAGAAGGGATAATTTAGTAATTGCTGGAGTTAGAAATGACGAAGGTAGAGATGCCAAAAATGAAAGAAAACGAGATCGAAGAACTAATTAGAGAACAATTCCTTTGTCGAATAGCTTTCAAAGGTGACTTGCAACCATACATCGCTCCTTTCCAGTACGCTTATGTTAATGGTATTCTTTACTTTCATTTCACAGATTACGGGAAGAAGATGAGTTTTTTCAAGCAAGAAACCCTAGTTTGCATTGAGATAGAACGATATACTCCAAATCTGAGCGAGTACCAGTTCGTTGTTATAACTGGGAAATTGAGGTTGGTGGAGGATCCCGAGGAAAGGAAAATGGCTATAGTAACGATGGCTAAAGCGGGTAAACAGAAACTTTCGGCAAACTTTCTGGTGGCTCATGGCTTTCCCAAGGGCTCCGATTGGGATTTTTTCTCCGAAGACAAGCCAATCCTAATAATAAAGCTTGATGAAGTTACAGAAAAGACAGGACTTAAGTCGCCATAATTTTCGACAAAACTAGTATGAGTTAAAGCGCGCAAATTAAAATTGTTCAATTTTGGGATCAGGGTTTGCTTGTTGAATGATAATTTTTTATTCCACAAAAACACTCGAGTTCTTGGTGATTATTTTGGATTTTTTTGAGGTAATCAAAAACAGGAGAAGTATCAGCCTCTTTAAAACACTACTGCGATGTGCCTTGAGAGTTTTCATTTACGGGTTTAAGTTGTTGTTGAGTTGAAACTTCATTGATTTACACGATTATTTAATATATTGAGCTAGCTTAAGGAAAACAACGCAATTAGTATATTGAGTTGAAATGCTTAAGAAGGCAAAAGTATTTGAGAAACAGTTTTCGACTGTTTGTACTGCGCTTGCATAGTTAGGCGGGATGTTTGTTTATGAGCGAGATGAAAGGGAAAATCTGTGTAGTAACGGGGAGCAACTCTGGAATTGGGAAAGAAACTGCCTTAAGCTTGGCGAAGACGGGTGCCCACGTTGTTATGGTTGTTCGCAACCAAGAGCGAGGCGAAAAAGCACGGTTGGAAATAGTGAAGCAAACTGGAAACAACTCTGTCGATTTAATGATCTGCGACTTGTCTTCTATGGATTCAATCAAGCGCTTCGCGAAGGAATTTAAGGGGAAATACGCCAGACTCGATGTGCTGGTTAATAACGCTGGAGCGATGTTCAATAAGCGCGAGGTTACACCAGAAGGCTTTGAACGAACGTTTGCTGTCAATTATTTAGGGCCGTTTCTACTCACACATGAGATGCTGTATTTGCTTAAATCGAGCGCTCCTTCCAGAATAATCAACGTAAGTTCAGGATTAGCCAAAAACGGCAAGGTAGACCTTGACGATCTCCAAAGCGAAAAGAACTACGCAGGAACGAAAGCTTACGCACGCGTGCGAGCACCAGTTTACGCCAACACTAAACTAATGCTGATGATGTTTACGTATGAACTAGCAAGGCGACTAAAAGATACCGGAGTCACTGTAAATGTGCTCATGCCTGGTTTTGTCGCGACTAACCTTGGAAAAAACAGCGGCAGCCTAAGTTCGTCCTTTATGTTCAAAATGGTTCGTCCAATGCAGGTGAACGCTAAGAAAGGGGCAGAAACATCAGTTTACTTGGCTTCATCTGATGAAGTTAAGTATGTTTCTGGAAAATGCTTTGCTAAAAAGAAAGAAGCCACTACTTGTCCAGCGTCTTATGATGAGCAACTCCAGAAGCGATTGTGGAATGAGACGGTTGCCCTGCTTAATTTGCCCCCCACATGACTTGAAAGTTTTTTATTTTCAAAGCAATGTAAGAGTTTGCCGTGGACTGTATCCCATTTTCTTCAACGACATGTCTATGTACTCTATTTTTTCGGGATTAACTCTTACCAACTCTACTGTCTTGGGAAACTCCTTCATGTCTAACTGCTTTGCAGTTTTTTCCCATTGGTACGCTTCTAAGCCTCCTTCTAGGCTATCAGGGTCCTGTCTGGAGATTATTTTCGCTCTTCCAGTTATTTGGGCGCCTTTGGCACTATTCCAACCTGTGTATGGGAGGAAAATGCCGATGCTAACATTTGGATTATTCTTTATGTTTTTTAGTTTTGTGCCAGGTTCACCCACGAAGTATATTGTGATTCCTTTAGAATGATACTCAATCGGAGTAGCCCTAGGAAACCCATCGCCACACGTCGCAAGAACGCACATATTCTGTTCCTTAAGAAACTCAATAATGCGCTCCTCCAAAACTTTGGCTGACATTTTATCGATAAATGTTTGATCTATTGATTCAGAACTCATAGAAACAATATCTACAGTTTTTTGCGATCTATCACCGAGTGTTTAGAGTTCTACTTCAATTGCAACTTCGTTTCTACGCAAAAATCCTGGGATGAATGGCGGGTTGTAGAGCATTGTGAATACGTTGCCTTTTGTTTTAATCTTTGCCTCAGACAACGTATTCAATAGTTGCTGTGTTTCTTTTTCAAAATGGGCTTCTGACCAGCCGCCTGAGAAACATAAGGCTGCAACGAGTCTTGATGGAATTTCAGCTATCTTCACCCGCTCATCTATTGGGTCAGGGGTGGTTTCAAGAGTATACTCTGCTGGCATCACAAATGCCATTGTTCCCATTTCTGAAAGAACGGGTGAAGTCATTTGGATTTCTTGAGAAACGACTGGAGTGGTCATTTTCACTTTAGCTTTTTGCCTATTTCCTCCAGTTATGAAACGGTACAGCAGATTGAACCCGTTTGCGGGGTCTTCCACTTTCGCAATTACTATTTTGGGATATCTACGTATCTCTACGTTTCCTATTTCCCGAATGACTTCATACTTTATTGTTTCAACCATGTTCTCACACTACTCCTCAACGTAAAGTCCAGCCAACATATGTGTGAAAATACGTCACAAGAAAAAAGAATAACTACGGAAAAATCATGGAAGCTTTGCGCAAAAATTAAGCCTTCAAAATTATTTCGCTACGGCAAGCTTTGCACCACAATTTGAGCATTTGCCTTCAGCTGTAATCATTGACTGCTCTTTAACTTCACCCTTACACAAACCACACTTCAACAACCTCACCTCCAGCCAAAATCTTTGCATACAATCGCTTGAACACCTTGTTACTCTTATTTTGGATTTGATATAAGATTTTGTGACTGCCCCTAAACAATCACAAACCATGGATAGACTATATTTCAAGCTACACTTTGCTTTAATGGCAAGAAATAAGCTAAATCTGTAGAAAATGGGCAATGAGAATTCGTTGAATTACGCTTCCTTCAAGGTGATCAGATTTGTTGACCTACGCTTTGTTGCAGGGTTGAATCGATATCCGCATATTGGAAGACAAATCCGGAATCAAGCAATCTTCTGGGAATTACTCTTTGTCCTTTGAGGATGACTGAACCGAATTCGCCTAGGACAAGCTTAATTATAAACCCTGGAGCTGGCATAAAAGAAGGCTTATGAAGTGCTTTTCCAAGTGCTTTGGCTAAATCTTTATTTCTCACCGGATTTGGAGAACAGACGTTGACAGGGCCCGAGATTTCAGGGTGCTTTAGCAGAAATGCAAAAGCTTCTGCAAGATCTTTAATATTAACCCAGGAAAACCATTGTTTCCCACTTCCTATCCGTCCTCCCACGTATCTTTTGAAAAGAGGGACCAATTGGTTTAGGGCGCCTCCTTTTTCACCCATAACAATGCCAAATCGAGTGATGACCACCCTGACCCCCTTGTCTTTGGCCTTCAAAGCCTCTGCTTCCCATTCCTTGCATATATTGGCTAAAAAGTCATCTCCTGGTGGAGAATCCTCAGTGAGCTCCTCGTCTCCACAAAAACCATAATAGCCAACGGCGGAGGTGCTTAAGAGAGTGAAGGGTTTCTTTGAATTAGACGGTATTCCCTCTACAATATTTTGGGTTGTAGATACTCGACTTTCCAGAATCGTTTTTTTCTGTTTTTTTGTCCATTTGCTGAAAATTGAAGCTCCTGCAAGATTGATAACAGCATCATGGTTTTTAATTGCCTGCTGCCATGGTCCTTTCTTTGTCGGGTCCCCTTCTAAATAGGAAACCGCAGGTGAGGCTTCTTTTGCTCCTTTCAATTGACGAGTTAAGATTGTTACTTCGTGGTTGTCATCAACTAAACGGGAAGTCAACTGCGTACCCACAAAACCGGTACCACCCGTAATTAGGATTTTCATTCAATCACCCTTCAATCAGTACAATAACCATACCATTTGATTCTTTTTTTAATTTTTTGTCTTCAACAAAAGGTTTGTTTAACCCAAAGAAAAGAAAAGAGAACACAACTTCTGATGCTTACTTCTCCATCATTTTGAAGAGGATTCTTGTTAAAACTTTTCGCTCATCAGAACTCGATGTGTCCCACATTTCTTTAAGCAATTCTTCTTCGGGAGTTGCTGGGCAAACTTTTTCAGCAAGAAAACTGGTAAAAGCTTGAGCTAATTCCTCAATATGGCTTTCAGAAAGCCCCATTTTCTTTGCTTGAGCAATTTGCTCCTTAACGGTTTTTCGCCAAGTAGCCCAATCATTCACGAAGTTCATGCCAGAAATACATTTTTCAACTTCTAAATTTTCCAAAAAATCACCGTAAAAATGTAAGTTAAGTAGTGATATATACATTTTGTTTGATATCCTCTACAACGAAAAGATTTACCAAACGCGCGCGTAATCATTTGCGGTAGCGCAAAGCATCTCGTACATAAACCCAAGAACCCATCTTCCTTATTTTTCACAGCGGGTTTTAGCCCTTCAAAGTATCTTTGCATAAAAACCATATTCCAATCTGAAAGCAACGTGTCAATTAAATTATTGACTCGAGTTTTCAAAACTTGCTTTGAATCAATCATAAAACATCTCAGTCCATAGCTTATAAACTTGTCAAAGAAAGTTGAGGAATAAGCCCACCCTTGTTTGAGACTAGTCTCTAAAACAAGGCTTTTTGGTGGTTTGGTTTCTGTTACTTTGGTATGAGAACCTTATCGATGACGTGAATAGCGCGCGTGTACCTTGTCTTTCCCTTGAAGAGCAGTTTTATAGTCAATCAGGTCTAAGGCCTTAAAAACGGGTTCATGTCCTCGTTGGCCTTTTACGATTGATACATCAGAAAATGTCATAGGAAACCTCAAATAGGAAAGAATTGCGGGGCCCCGATTTAAGTGAATCTGCGCATGCTGACTGTTTTTTATTGGAAAAAAGGACAATATTTCGCATGCGAATTTTTTATTGTTACTTGATCTCAAAAAAGAAAGATTGTTAGAGTTTTTCTGGGGCGCAGAGTATAATCGTAAGGCTTTTAACCGTTCAAATTAAAGCACTTAACACGTAGTTTTCAACTCCCTTGTACTTGCCACCAGGGCAGAAAAAGCGCGGCGTATCAGGGCACAATAACTTAAATGAAGAGTGGATGCTAAATGGGGAACCTTCGCAGTCCAGAAAGAAAGCAGAAACGCTACCGTAGGCGTGATGCATGTTTTGAGGCTTCTTGTCTATTTTTTGAAGTATTTATTTGAGCGAGCAGAAAGAGGGCACAATTTTTGCAACAAATTATGCAATAAAGGTTTTCCCTTTGAACATAGAAAACTGAAAGGTGGATAGTAGTGATTTGAAGTGACTGAGAAGAAAACGACTTTGAGTGTTCCTGGGGCTTATTTGCCTCTGCTAGAAGATATTAGATTGTTGAAGAGTGATGAGCAAAATCCTAATCGTACTACGGTTAAGCAGCGTGAGCAGATTTGGCGGAGTCTCTCTAAGTATGGTTGGACTTATCCGTTGATTGTGGATAAGGATGGGGTGTTTGCGGATGGGGAGCAGCGTGCGGAGGTTCTTCGGGAGCATGGGGAGTTTTTTGCTCCGGTGCTGCGTTTGGCTGTGAGTGATGTTGATCGGCGGATGCTTCGCCAGATCCTTAACAAGTTGAAGGGTACGCATAATCGGGAGTTGGATGCTGCTGAGTTTAAGCGGATTGCTGAGTTGGGTGCTCGGTTTCCTAAGGCGGGGGATGGGTTGCCTCGGCTCTTTATTTCGTCTCGTTGCATTAACCTAATTAGCGAACTTTTGGAGTACAAGGTTGATGTTAAAGAACGTGACCATGCAGTTGATGCGTTACGTTATGCGTTGAAGTTGCAGGTTGCGGCTCCTCTTCATGCTTTCAGGTTTGGGTGACTAAAACAAAATGTACTAACTCCAAAGATACCAAGCCACCTAAGCAGGGTTCCCTGTAAGCCAAGGCAGAGGGGATTAATTTTTAATCCCCAAACCCAAACACACACTCATACTCATACCCCAGTACCCCGCGCTTGTGCTGACTCAGTCACTCAGTCAGTCACACAAAAAACATGAATAATAACAGTCAGACAAACAGACAAAAATAGACAAACTCAAATTGAGAAAATGTGCATTGAGCTGCGATTCCTGCTCATCTGATTTCTTAGTAATCTTTCCGTTATTTCTTTGCTTTAATTTGACGGCGATGGCGGTGGTGTAGATACCCAGTTCGGCATCGTCTGAGGTTTTGATTTTCTTCTGCGTAGCAAAGCACTGACAATAAGCACAACTACTATGACGACAACTAAAATAATGAACCACGGCCGCATCAAATCTGCAAAAATCACAGTTACTAGATTAGAAGCACCTTGCGACGAAGAACCCGCGTTAGGAGATGCACTGGAAAGTGGATTAGGTGAAGACGAAGTAGACGAACTACCTAAAGCATAAACGTTACCGTCAGTGGAGCCAACGTAAACGACGCCACCGACAACGGCAGGAGACGATTCAACCCAACCGTCGCTAATCGGGTAGTTCCATAGTTGAGCGCCGCTAGAAGCGTTCAAAGCATGGACCTCATAGTCCCAGCCGCCAACGTAGACTACGCCACTAACAACAGCAGGAGACGAATCAACCTCACCGTTCTTAATAGGGTAACTCCAGATTTTGGCGCCGCTAGAAGCATCCAGGGCATAAACATTACCATCATTTGAGCCCACATATACCACGCCACCCACAACAGCAGGAGACGACCCAACTTGGTCGCTGGTAGTGAAACTCCAGAGTTGAGTGCCAGAGGCAGAATTTAAAGCGTAAACATGGTGGTCATCCGAGCCAACGTAAACCACGCTACCCACAACAGTTGGAGACGAATAGATCCAGTCACTGGTGGAGAAATTCCAGAGTTGGACCCCAGTAGCTGCATCCAAAGCATAAACCAGACCCGTTCCGGCAAGATTGGCGCCGAAGTAGACTACACCTCCCACAACTGCAGGAGACGAATAAACCCCACCGCCGTAAGCATAGGTGGTGCATTCCCAGACTAGGGCGCCAGTAGCTGCGTTCAAAGCATAAACATTATTATCTTCAGAGCCGACGTAGACGACGCCGCCAACAACAGTAGGAGACGAATAAACCCCACCGCCAGTGGTGTAGCTCCAGAGTTTGGCGCCATTAATAGCATTCAAAGCGTAAACGTTACCGTCCTCGGAGCCGACGTAGACGACGCCGCCAACAACAGCAGGAGAGGACTCAACTCTGTCGCTAGTGTGGAAAGTCCAGAGTTGGGCGCCATTAGAAGCGTTTAAAGCATAAATGAGGTAGTCTTCCGAGCCTATGTAGACCACACCTCCGACAACAGCAGGAGACGAAAAAATCGAGCCGCCAGTAGTGAACTTCCAAAGAAGCGTAGGAGCAAGCGTGGGATTGGAAGTAAGCACTGGATTGCCTGTGCCGACGCCGCTGTGAGACACATCCGAGCGGAACATTATCCAATCTGCCTGTGCAAACGGAATCAAAACCAAACTGAAAAGAAAAACCAAAGAAACAACCGCAGCTATCAAACACAACCTATTCACACGTTATCCCTCACAAACTGTAAGTAACAGCTATGTTTCTAAATTAAATTTAAGATTTGCGCATAACTCGCTCTTATAAAGAAATACCAAGATACCTGTTTCGCGCGTTCACCAGCGTTCTTCAACATTCAATAAAGGAACAAGACAACCTACAAGCTTGCCTTTAAACGTGAAATATGTTAAAATTTTGTATCTCTTATTTGAGTAAACAACAGAGAAATACAAAGCTCACGCTATAATGATGGGTGTTTTATAATGTTCTTTTTGCTCCGCAGTTTGGGCAAACAGTGGCTGTCTCGTCCATTAAGGCTCCACAGTATTTGCATGGTATCATAACCACTTGGCGAACTACTTCTTTCTCCACAGTCACCGGCTGGGCAGCCGACTGAAACACCGTCAAACTAAGATCTGGACTGGTGCGGTCTGGTCTATGATGAGCAGCTACGACGCCCTTTATGGACCAAGTTACATTCTTATCGATGTCAACATATGACGGGAGGGCGGCGGGTGAAATGCTAAATGTCAACGGAAAATCCCTAACTTCACCACTGGTAAAATGCGTTGGACCAAAGAGTTGAGGCTTTGTTTCAAAGAGAATTTTGGTCTCTTCTACTTCTTTAGGTACGCTCCTGTTTGTTCCTGGTTCGTAGACGTTTCTTATGACTCTTGCCCGTTCAGTGCATTGGATCTCATATCGTACTTCGGTCGCGTCAAAGACCTCTTTTGAAGAAACATGTAAGGTCCCTTGAATGCTTTGGCCTAACGCTACGTTCTGGTCACTCAACTTTAACTCGACGATAGCATCAGGAGCAGTAATTCCATCTTTAAGCTTCTTGAAAAAACCCATTGACACACCCAACCAACTTTCTACTTTCGAAGCATGCTCCTATTTAATCTTTCGCGAGAGTGAGCTATTCGGCTTAGTACGGATGATAAACAAGCGCACTAAAAACGATCTGACCATCCTTCACAAATCGAAGACCTCTTGCAGCGCGCTTGCTTGCCCCTTTATTATGTGTTGAAGTCTGTGGTTGAGATGCTTTACATTTTCTTTCAGATGACCATTGTGAACAAACATGTTCCAACAATCAAGGCTGCTACTATGGACAACGGGGTCATTTCTGGAACTGCAGGAGACGGAGAAGAAACATCGGAGGATGAAAGAGACGCAGTTGGAGTTGACGTCGGAGTTGGTGGTGCAGCTGGTGTTGCCGTAAGAGAAGGTGTTGGCGTTTTATGTATTATTCTGGCTGTAGCGTTGGTGTCTATATATTTTGAATATTCATCAATGGTCAACAATAGAGATTTGCAAATAACTGATAAGAGCAACCAAATAAGCAATCTTCAAACATCGCTCAATGGAAACACATCTGAAATTAATAGCTTAAACGACCAAATTACAAGCTTACAAAATGAACTTTTAAGCGTCAATGCAAATATTACAAGTCTAAACGCTCAAGTAACCTCTTTAACAAATCAACGCTCAAGTGCAAATAGTCAAATAGCTTCTTTGACAGCCCAACTTGCAACCGCAAATACTCATTTGAATAGTTTGCAGAATCAATATAATTCACTCTTAATTCAAGATAGCAATCTGCAAACATGGTTGAATGGGAATGCCACAGCCCTTGCAACTGCAAACACTCAGAAGCGAGAACCAAGAGCTAATAAAGGCAAATGTTACCTGCGAGGGGGTACCTTTAGATTTGGGTTTTGTTTTCTCGCGCATTTTTGGCATAGTAAGTTCTTGTGTACTTTATCATAAATCAAGCCTTGTGTTGTTGTGGTTCCGCATTGGGGGCATTTTTGATTCATTTTAGTATCCCTCAATATAGGCGTTATAGAAGAAAAAGATATAGGCTATCACTCTTTTTCGTCGCCTCGACAAAGTTTCTTCTTGCAGTAGTGTTTGTACCCACTTTTTATGAAGGAATAAATCGAGTGATGGGTGCCCCGGCTCTTTTATTTCGTCTCGTTGCATTAACCNNGTTGCGGCTCCTCTTCATGCTTTCAAGTTTGGGTAACTCCTTACCTTGTTTTAAGCAATAAAACTCTTAAGTGGATTTTTTGAGTATTGAATTATTAACATCCTCTTTACGCGTTTAGGTTTGGATGGGCGGAATGT
>PLYI01000120.1 GCA_003151735.1 Candidatus Bathyarchaeota archaeon
TTAAGGGCCAAAAGCTCGGTCGGCGTTTTATGGACCCATTCGCAGAAACGGTATAAATCAAACGCGCCGGCTTTCTTGGATTGGATCTTTGACAGCCACAGTTTGACTTCTGGGATGTTTTCGGCCCAGGCATATGCGTTATCCACTTTGGTTCCGGTGTAATTGCTCATTTCGCGTTTCCTCATACACTATATAGGGCGAGTGGCTTATTAAATGTTACTTTGTAACAGAACTTTATCATATAAGCATTACGATAACCAACGCCACACAACACTTAAAACAGTCACCATCATTAAAAATCAATGTTGAACCCCATGAAGAACCAAACCCCGCCCTTACTAACTTACCTTGAAAGCAAAGGCATTACTCTGCAGAACCTAATCGACTGCGCACTCGAAATGTACGTGCCCCACCCAGGCATAGAAACCGAGAAAAAAGCCACAGAAATGCTAAAGGAGGAACTTCTCGACATTCTCTCAGACGTTAATGTCTCCATGCTTGAAGTAGCCGCATTTTCTCTCCAAGAACAAGCAGAAAAGGGACTAATTCCAGGATTGACACAAGAAAGGTTCAGGGGAAGACCTGGACCTGTCGCTGACGAAATCTTGGGGTTAGCAATCGCCACTTACGTCGGCGGAACCAGAGGCGTCTTTGAGTATGTGCGCTTTGACCAAGCTAAACCTGGAATTCTAAAAAAGCTGGGTTCCTTAACGAACGACGCAATAGGCGCTTTAGTTGCGGGTGCATCATCGAACGTTTATACGCGTGCTTTGAAGAGCGCGGGCACATCGCCGTAAACGGCAAAATTTATTTTTTGGTGCAATTTTCAGACGTGCCGGCACCTGCCAGCTTTTACCATAAGATTATAATACTCTGCGTTGAGGATTTACCTGTTGGGCTACCATGGTTCATACAAAGCTCTGCATTGTCACACACACCTTTCTACCGCATGTTGGCGGAATAGAAAAAGTGGTTAATGAACAAAGCAAGCGGCTGCGCACAAGAAATTTTGAGCCCACAGTAGTTACCAACAGGATAGGCACACCCAAATACTACAAGGTTGACGGGGTACCTGTTGAATGCTATGAATCCCTCAACACAGGGTTTAGGCTGGGAATTCCATATTCTATTCCAACTATACCCAGCTTCCCAACGTTTGTTAAGGCAGTAAAATCGAGCAAAATAATCCACGCCCACGGACACCCGTACCTAACATCACTTATCGCAGCCAAACTCGCCAAATTCTACAGCAAACCGTTTGTGTTAACCCAGCATAACACCTTCATCGAATACAACAACATCTTTGACCATGTCGAACGGTTAAACGATTTAGCCATCGGAAAACAGAACCTAAAAGCCGCAGACAAAATAATAGCGATTAGCGGCGCTACAAAAGAGTACGTTCTAAGTTTAGGTGCCAAACCGAGCAAGGTTGAAGTCGCGTATAACGGCGTGGATTTGGAGCGGTTTCGACCTATCGATGGAAAACACGAGGAAATGCGAAAAAAGCTTGGCATATCCAAGAATGCCATCGTCGTCTTGACTGTGAGGCGGCTTGTATACAAGAACGGCGTTGACACACTACTAGATGCTGCCAACATTGCGATCAAAAAGAATCCACGCATAGTTTTTTTGGCGGTTGGGAAGGGACCTGATTCTGACGGAGTCAAATTGAGGATTCAGCAGTTGGGAATTGAAGATAATTTTAAGCTTGCAGGCTTTGTAAGTGACGAGGATTTACCGTTTTACTATAATGCCGCAGACCTGTTTGTGCTTCCTTCGAAATCTGGAGAAGGATTACCTTTGGTTGCACTTGAAGCCATGGCATGCGCGCTACCAGTAATATCCACAGACGTTGGAGGAATACGAGAAATCCTGAAGGAGGATTACGGAAAACTGGTGCCACCCAACCAGCCAGAGTTGCTTGCAAAGGCAATTTTGGATTTTGCCGCGGTTGATTTTTCTTCACGCAAGAAAGAACTCCGCGCCATGATGGAGGAGAAGTTTAGTTGGGATGTGAACGTTGAAAGGCTTGTGGAAATATACGAAGAGCTTATTTAACTATGTAACGGAAACATATTAGCCCTTTGAAATGGAAGTTAACTGATGACGTCAAAAGTTGAAATGGTCTCTGTTGTCATTCCGACACTCAACGAAGCAGGAAACATCCTAGAAGCTGTCTCTACTATTCATAATGACTTGTCTTATCCAAAAGAAATCATTGTTGTTGATGGCAACTCTACAGATGGGACTAAAGAAATCGTTCAGGGGTTAGATTACTGCAGACTCATCGTTGAACCCCGACGCGGCTATGGTTTAGCACTCATGACTGGAATGAAAAATGCCAAAGGCAACATCATCGTGATGGTTGACGGCGACGGAACCTATGAGGTGCGCCACATCAACCGTATGATTACAAAGATGATTGAGAAAGACGTAGACATGGTTTTAGCGACACGCATGTATGACCCCAACAAAGCCATGGGCATCATGAACTTTCTCGGTAACAAAGTCATCACAACCTTCTACGATTTCTTCTATGCCCAGTTCCTAAGCGACACCCAATCAGGTTTCCGCGCCATATCCCACCAAGCCATCGACAACGTGGAGCTCAAGGCAAGTGACATGGCATATGCAACGGAGATGCTCATGCAATTCGCCAAAGAAGGATACACCATGCTTGAGGTTCCCACAACCTACAAATCACGAAAATATGGCAGGCCGAAGCTGAGAAGATTTAAGTCAGGAATAGAGATATTTACGACTATGGTCAGGGGGATTCTGGATGCGGATACGATTAGAAAGTGCCAAGAGAATTGGAAGAAAAATCGGTTTAAATGAAGATAAAGGATACGCGGTCGCGATTTTTCTTGCTTTAATTATCGTTTCCGCCACAGTCATAGGCTACTATGTTGTGCTTAGGCCACAAGCGGAACCCTACAATACAATCTACTTGCTTGACGCCAACAAAAAAGCAGTTGATTACCCAGAAACTTTAGTCGCTAACCAAAACAGCACTTTTAATGTGTATGTTACCATTGAAAACCATATGGCAACAAGCGCTAGCTATTTTGTTCAGGTAAAAATCGTAAACAACCTTCCAGCTACCTTCCCAGTTGACGCCCAACCAAGCCAAGTCATAGATATGGGCACCATAAACAACGATGGAAAACCAGTCCAGCAAACAGCAACCGTCACCCAAAACACGCCTGGAAGCTACTCCGTAGTTTTCGAGCTCTACAGAAACAACGGCGACGGCGCCCTCGTATTCACCCAAAACTACTGCGTCCTAAACATCCAAGTAACAAACTAAACTTTTTAGTTAACTCATAAAACCCTAAGCGTGGTAGGTCTGTATTTGCGTTTTCAATTGGTATTAGGATGTTGAAATTTTGTGCTTTAAATAATGGGAGGAGAGGTCTCTGAGAGCAACAGTTTTGCTCTGGTTTTGTGTTGTTCTTTTTGCGGAACACTCCATTCCTATGGGAGAGTAATATTACACTTCTTAGAATGATAATCTTGACCAGCGATGAAGAAACAAAACCTTGCGCTCACCGTTCTCGTGGCGACACTGTTTTTGTCAATAGCCCAAGTCCAATTTAACTCGCAGATTGCCTTAGCCCAATCAACACCAACAAACCCCAGCCAAAACAGCCCCGCCTCAACTCTTACGCCCGAGCAAATGCAAATGCTACGCTCGCTCCAAGCAGCGTTCGATGCGGATAAACCTGAAATATTGCGGGAAATAATGGCCTATGCAAATGACCCCAACAGATCCCCACCTCAATCGTCAATCCTCTCCATAGCTCAAAACCAAACCTTCAGCTTAGGCGACAACATTACCTTATGCTTTACAGTTAACCAACCCTCAAACTACTCATACAGCATTAACAACCAAGAAAAAATAACAATCGCAGGCAACACAACCCTAACGGGACTGTCTGCGGGCAATCAAAGCTTAATTATTTACGCTCAAAATGCCGCTGGAAAAGTAGGCAGCTCACAGCCTGTAAACTTCACAGTCACACAACCGATACAGCTAGAAGCTAACCTGCCTAATGACACACCCGTTACGCTTATTGACACAGCTGCAGGAGCTTGCTTAGCAACGGTCTTGGGATTAACCGTTGCAGCGTATTGCTGGAGGCGCAAAAAATGAAGCATCCAAAACTCCTAATTTCTCCAGCAGTAATCGCTTTGCTGTCTGGCTTAATCTTAGCTGCCGCCTACAACAATTTCGCCAATGTTTTCCAACCCAATGCATCAGAACAAACTCCCCAGCCGCCCCAACTCCAAGTTTTCTCTCCCCAAGATAACGGTACATACCAAACAGCCAATGTTCCGCTCAACATCACGGCAAACAACTCAACCACAAAAATCACCTACAGTTTAGACGGGATCGAAAATATTACTTTTAATGAAAATGCAACTCCCACATCAAGTCTGCTTGATGGAGTTCACAACATGACAGTTTATGGTTTTGACAGCGAAGGCAAACTAGGCGACTCCAAAAACGTAACATTTACTGTGCAGATTCCTTATCCATCTGGCGGAAAACTAACGATGCAGCAGGTGCAGGAAATTGCCAGCTACTTTGAATCCAACGGTTTCACTCTTAGAGTTTTTGATTCCACCAAGCCTCAGTGGTCGCTTCACTGGGATGCTGGATTGAACTCTGGAGTTGAACAGTTAGAAACAAAAGAAGCGTTGGCTACCTTTGCTGCCGCACATGGAATAACTGAACTCCGCGAATTCATCGAACCACCAAGCGTATCATTCAACGCATACGTTTATAACAACTCACCGCTGCCTGTAATCTACACGTTTTCTGTCACAACAAGTTAGCTTATTTTTTTAAGCCTATTTTTAGACTAAGGTTAGAGGATAATTGGCAACGCGGAAAAAGGCTTTTTTATTGTTTTTTAGGGCTTAAATTCCAATTCCAGCAGATTAGGCTTTTTTGTGTCTTTCAGCGTATGCTTTCTCAATCGCAACGCGGTGGACGTTGTTGTAGGCGCAGAACGGAATTATTTTTAGGTCAGGCGTTATGTAGTGGACGACGCATCGGCGTACGCGGTTGACGTCGAAGTTATAAGAGTCCATGAACGCCATGCAGCCCAGCAAAAAGATTCTTCTGCGGATTTTGCCCAGCGACTGATAAGATGGCGAGAGGTGCATGCGCATAATAGAGGTCATTAGGGTTGGCATGCCGACTTCTTTGGTGACCAGTAACATGTCCATCGACAGCATTGAAGCCATGAATAGCGATGAGAGCAATGAGAATTTGCCTTTGGACTCTGCGTTTTCGGCGGTTTTGCGGATGCTGTTGAAGAAGCGGTCAAAGTTTACGAAGCGGTTGATCGGGAACATTTTGCCGCTTTTAGAAACGTAAACCCAGTTGACTATGCCGCACTGGGGGCTGCAGGAGAAAAGCGGCCAAGGTTTCTGCATAAATTTACGCATTATCTTAATGGGCGAAGTCATAACTGACATCGGATACAAATCAGTGGTTTTTATTTCGCCGCCTGTTTGTTTTTCAACGTCCTCGGCAAAGCTCCATTCCCGGAAGTTTTCGCGGAACGGGTTTTCGGTGGCTCTACCGGTGAAGGCGATTGGCTGGAAAATCAATCCTCGAACGATGTCAGTGTTTCGGGCGGCGAAGCGGATCATGTCGCCAACTTCGGTGTCGTTAAGGCTTTTCATAAGGGTGTTTACAAGGATGATTTCCATGTCGTATTTGCGGCAAACCTCAATAGCCTTAAGTTTAATGTTTAAGAGCTCGCGTCCCCTAACTTTTTTGTTGAATTCTTCGTGGAAACTGTCAAACGACAAATAAACAATGTTTAAGCCGCTGTCCTTTAGCCTCTTTGCGAGCCCTGGGGTGTCAACTAAATGTGTGCCATTGGTTGCCAAGATAGTCATGAACTTTAGTTTATGGGCAACAGCGATGATTTCAGGCATATCTTCCCGTTCGAGCGGTTCTCCACCTGAGAAGAGAATTGCCGGGGGTTTAGGGTTAGCGTTGCTTGCGAACTCCAGCATTTTCACGAGGGCTTCTTTGGTGGGTTCATAATCTGCTTCTTGCTGGGGAAAAGTTGAGAAGCACACTGCACATTTGAAGTTGCAGCGTTTGGTTACGTCGATTACGCCTATGACTGTACCTGAAGCGTGGGTGGTGCAGGTTTCGCATTTGTAGGGGCAACCGTCGGGGTTTTTGGGTGCGTTGAGGTCGCCAAGGTACTGGAACTGATCGTATTTTTGCATGTGGTTGTAGATTGGGACGCTTTGCCAGTGGGTGGCTTTGAATTCGCCGTGTTCGGGGCATTGCTTTGTGATTTGGATTTTTCCGTTGGCTTGTGATAGTTGGGCGTCAATTTTTTTTTGGCATTCGGGGCAAATGCTTTTGGTTTCGCTTATATTAGCCACCCTCCAAGCACTGCCTCAACTATCAAGGCTAAGGGAAGCAAAATCATCGTCATAGTTACTAAGCGTTCATACTTGCGTATGTTCTGGATTGTTGAACCTGACGTTATCAAACGAACTGAAGAGTAGATTAACAGAACACTCCACAGCAAAATAAGAGGCAAATAGTAAACGGTAAAGTGCCCCGCGAAAAATGGAATAGCGGGAAGAGGAGCAAGCAAACCTGTCAACAAGAAGAATATGGCGCCGACCTTGGCTGCGCTGACACTGCCGATTTTCTGCGGCAACGTTGGGTACCCAACTTTTGAGTCGCCATCTAAACTTAGGATATCGCGAAGGACGTTTCCACCGATGGTGCCGAAAGCTATTGGATAAAGAGTCAGCGAGATGATGCTTAGATTGTTGGTAACTGTTGCTTCACCAAACATGAAAGCGGTACCGGTTAAAACCCCAACTAAAACATTGGCGACAAAACCTGATTTGCGCTTGACCATATAAGAGTAAACTAAAAGCAAAAGCGAATCAACCGCGATTATCGCGAAGCTAAGCCAGTTGATGAAAGCAGCCATAACCAATCCTATTGCGAAGAGCACGCCTGAAACCGCCACAACCTGCTTAAGCGACAAAGCACCCGAAGGTATCGGGCGTTTTGGCTTGATTACTGCATCGCTTTCTCTATCGAAGTAATCATTTATCGCAAAACCCGCCGAAGTAATAAATGCCATCGAGAAGAAAATCAACAAAATCATTTGCAAGCTCATATTAAGCGGGGCTTTTGTAATGGCGAAAGCCGTTAGTAGAGAGAGTCCTCCAGTCATCAGCCAGTAGGGAAGCCGCATCAAAGCAACTAAGGCTCTAGCTGACCCGGGAGCATTCATTTCTTAATTTTCCTGTCAGCGATGACTTCTTTGATGCTTTCTTCCAACGTTACTTTAGGTGTCCAGTTGAGTTCTTTTTTGGCTTTGGTAATATCGAACCAGATTTTGGTTACGTCGCCTTGCCAAGAAACGCCTGTGGTTGTTATCACGGTTTTATCTTGCAGATTGAGGATTGTAAGTATCAACTGCGATAGGTCTATTATGGATGTGGTTTTACCTAGCCCCAAGTTATAGACTTGACCGTTAACATAATCTTCTGAACCCACCTTAACCAAGGCTTCCACCACATCAGAAACATGTACAAAATCGCGGCATTGCTTGCCAGTTCCGATGATTTCAAGTTTATTTGGGTTCTTGGCTAGTTTATCAAGGAAGTCATGGATAACGCCGTGGCATCGCAGGCCGTAAACGTTGGCGAACCGTGTAATTACTATGTCTAAGCCGTATTGTTCACGGTACATTTGGCAGTATTCTTCGCCTACCACTTTGGATAAGCCGTAGCATGAGAACGGGTGAAAGCCATATGATTCGGGAGTTGGAAACACTGTTGGGTTGCCGTAAACTGCGGCGCTGGAGGCAAAAACTACTTTTGCATCATCTTTTCGGGCTTTTTCTAAAACACACAATGTTCCTTTAGCGTTAGTCTCAAAATCAACCAGAGGGTTCTCCATAGAGTAACCGACGACAACTTGTGCTGCCAAATGGTAGATTAAATCACTCCTCGGTAAGCCGCATAGGGTTTTGACGTCCAGTATGTCGCCTCTTACGAATTTGGCTATGGACACATCTTTTACGTTTTTCATCAGGCCGCTTGACAGGTTATCATAAATCGTTAAATCATCAGTTAACTGTGACAGTTTACTGCATAGGTGATAGCCTATGAAGCCTGCTCCACCAGTAACTAACACTTTTTTCCCTTTCAATTCAGCCCCCCAGATCACGATAAAGCCTATATGCTCTTTAGTAAGTTTGTAGGTATATGTCGCCCGTGAAAACTATAAAAACTTTTAGGGATTTGCTGTCTTTCCTCACCATCATACCAGTTGGGGGAAAAGAAGATTTTATTTTCACGACGGCGGAGAACGTTTGGCTTTTTCCATTGCTAGGCGGCTTCATAGGCTTGCTTGGCGCAGCTTACTTTTTAGGCTCAAGCGTATTAGTTGGGTTTTTGCTGAGTTTAGCTAATTCGGTTGTTGCATTGCCAGTTGGTTTTTTGGATAAACTAATTCCGGCTGCAATGACTGTAGCTTTCCTTTTAGTTTTAACTGGGCTGCAGCATTTCGACGGATTAATCGATTTAGGCAACGCAGTTGGATTGCGAAATGTGCATGATAGAAAAATGGTTGCGCATGCTTGGACAGTAACCTATTCAGGGGCTGTTTTGGCGTTGGTTGTCGAGTTTGCGGCTTTTGTGGGACTGTTTTTAATTAATCCACTTTTTGCTTTCGGCGCAATATTGGCGGCTGAAGTCGCAGCTAAATTAGCGATGGTAACGATTGTTTGGGTCGGCAAACCAAGCCATAAAGGACTTGGCTCGATTTTCCTCTCCAAAGCCAAAAAAAACCTGAATATCGTGGCTTATGTGATTGCTGTTTTGATTGTTTACCCATTCTTCTCCCTGACCGGTAACCCGCTTTTAGGCTTGGTAGGCGTTGGCATAGTTTTAGTCAGTATTCCCGTTGCGTTTGTTATGGAAAAGGTTTCTGAGGGCGTTTTCGGCGGGGTTTCAGGAGACATGATTGGCGCCACCAACGAGGTTGCAAGGGCTGTGGCGCTGGTTTTGTTTGCGGTGGTGCTGATGCTGATATGATGGCGCCTGCTTTGATTATGGCTGGCGGCAAAGGAACCCGCATGGGGGTGCCCACTGAGAAGCCGCTGTTGCCGTTTTTGGGTAAGCCGCTGGTTGATTGGGTTGCAGAAGCAATTTTGGATGCAAAAAAAATTTCTGATTTTTACGTTGTAACGAGTTCTAACACGCCAGAAACCGAAAAACATTGTATAGCTAAGGGCTGGAAGGTTCTGCACACAGATGGAAAAGGCTACCATAACGACCTTAAACAAGCAGTATCTAAAGCGAATTTGACTGGCCCAGTTCTCACAATGCCCTCAGATGTGCCTGCAATAACAGGAAAAGTGCTCGACAAAATAATCGAGGCATTTGAGTTTTGCGGCAAAGATTTCTTAGCGGTCTTTGTACCTATCAAGTCGCGGCAGAACTTGGGCTTGTCCATTTCATCCACCGATGAATACAATGGCGAATGGTACGCGGTTTCAGGAGTTAACATCATAAACGGCGTTAAAATCCAAGGTGAAGGAAAAATCGAGACAAGCGCCATAATCACAGAGGAAACCGAAGTGCTCCTAAACATCAACACGACTAAGGACTTGGAAATAGCAGAGAGAATAATGAAAGAAAAAGATAACGCTATCCATAAGCGGTAAGTTGCAGGTCAGACGCCACAAACACTTCATTACCTACCGCCACAGGCGCCAGAACATAGTGGTCGAAATGCTGTGCTCTGGCAAGGTTACCGTTTGAGGCGCCAAAAACCCAAAGCACATTGTTCTCGTTCAAGTACACGGCATCCCTGTTAACAACTAAGCCAGGAGAGAAGCCGTAGCCGCCGCTAGGATCTTCAATTTGCTTTGTCCACAACAGCTTGCCACTTACCAAGTCAAGACTACAGAGAGTTCCAACGGATTGGTCATGTCTGTTGCCGCTGTTTGTTCCAAGCTGCTGGGTTACGCCAAAACTCCAGAACACTTGATTATTTTGTATTTGGATAAGATATGTGGTGAGGGTTATATTGTCGTTGTTGACTGTGGAAATGAGGTTCTGGCCATCAACCCTGGTTTTCCATGCTGTGCTACCGCCGGAGAGGTTTAAGGCGTAAAGGTTGCCGTCTGAAGCCCCAAAAAACAAATTGCCATTGTGGGCTACTGGCTGGTATATGGATGCGCCTATGTTGATGCTCCAGAGTAGGTCGCCTGAAGAGTCGTTTAGGCTGAGGATTTTGTCATTGTTCTGGATTATAATTTGTCCTTGATAAGTTGTTATGACGCTTACTGCGTTGCCGCTGTAGCCTGGAATACCTTCAGGATAAGCAATGGGAACGCTTGTAAGGGTGATGTTGCTGCTCCAGGCAAAGTTGTCGGTTTCAAAGTTAAATTTGCTCATGTAGGGATTTGAGTAGTTGCCCGATAACACGTAGACAAAGTTGCCTTCGAATGGGTTTCCGCCCAGTGGATAAGCATCAACCCACCAGCTATTAAGGTCGGTCAGGTTCCCAAAAGAGTTTGCTATGTAGCTTGGGCGCGAAGCTTGCCACAGAAACGCGCCAGTGTCAGCGTTGTGAACGTTTACGCCGCCGTCGATCGAGGCGACTACGTCTCCGCTAACAACGACGTTATCGGGCGCTCTTTTGGTCCAGAGGTCAGTTCCTATTTGTCCATCGAAACTCCACTCAAACTTTCCCGTTGCTTTATCGATGCAACCAACTGAAGCATCCATTCCGCTACCGAAAACTTTGTCAGATGACAGGTATAGTCCTGAAGCAAAATAGCCTGTGTCGGAGCTTGTGTTCCAGATAAACTTCCAGATTGCGTGGTGTATGCGCTTACGGTTCCAAAGAGGTCTGTGATGTAGACTTTGTAGTTATCAGCAGCAAGGCCTGTAGCGAAGTTTTCGATGGGACGCTGCCAAGAACCGTTTGAACCTGCTGGGTTGAGGACGTCATTTTCATAAATTATCAGTGAAGAAACTGCTAACACTGCAAACAAACCTATCGCAATTATCAGCAGGGTGAGTCTTTTCAATTTCTTCACTAAAATGCGTATACTGGTCATCGATAAATGCGTTTGCAGAATTCTCCAAAAACTAGCTGCTTCTCAATATGTGCAACTTCACAATCCTGAAGTAGATTAAAGAAATATTTAACATCTTACAAAACTAAAAAAAGGGAAGGATGATTTTTATTGTTTAGCGCAATTACGGTCGTTTTCTAAGCATCAGCAAAGCTAGAACTGCAAAGCCGATGATTATTACAACTATTATGGCTGCGACTGCAGGAACAAAGTACATGTCAGCTGCAGATTGTGCTGGAGCTGCTGTTGGTGTTGGTGTTGGTGCTGCTAAGTCAACTGCAAAAGCTGCTTCTGAAGATGACGGGTAGTATGAGTTAGAACCTGCGAATGACGTGACGACGGTGTATTTGCCTGTGATGTCAGGTGTCCACTGGAAGCTGAATGCACCGCTTGAATCACTTGTAGTCGTGCCGATTGTTCGGTAGTTACCGTTTGAGTCCAAAACACTCAAGGTTACTGTAACTCCGGTTACGTTGGTGGGCATTGGTTTCTGCATGTAAACATACTCCATCCATGCGCTTTGACTTGCATCTGAAACTGCTGGGACGCCATTCGGGAAGTCTGCCGCTTGCTCGGCTTGCTTCGTGCCTGCAGATATGTCGGTAACAGTGCCGCTAATGACAAGTGATCTTCCTAGTTCAATGGATGCTTGAGGTGCTGTAACAGTTAATTGACTCGGTCCTTGACCGTAGGCGTATAGTTGGGAATCGTAGTTGTTGAGAGCTATTAGCTCACCATCGGCAACTGGGACGGGACCTGCATACATGTTCTGAGCATAATCAAAAATATTCCATAGTAGTGTTCCGTCAGTGGCGTTAAGAGCGTATAACTGTTGACCTTTCCAGAGGGGAGAGTTGGGAGAGTGCACATCGCCTACTACGTAGAGTTTTCCGTCAGCAATAGTTTCTACCCAGACAGGATAAACACCGAAGGCTGTATAGAGTCCAGCATTGGTGCTGTTGCCTGGTCCGCCGTTACCCCAGGTCCATTCTAGAGCTCCATTGGTATCGTTATAGCCGTAGATAACTCCACTATAGCCGCCGCTAAAGTAAAGGCTGCCGTATGCGACCGAATCTGCATCGAGACTCTGGTAGTTCCATCCGCTGGCCTGGCTGGTTGGAATGGCTGGTGTTTCCCATAATTCGTTTCCAGTAGCTAGGCTGTAACCCCAATGTTCAACAGTCTCTTTGTCCTCGAAGATGAAGACGCCGTTGGTTGGATCCCATTCAGCAATCGTTCGGGTAACGTTGCCTGGCGCTAGCGGATAAGATTGGCTCCACAGCACCGTTCCTAATGTCTGCGGTTTTAAGCTAATGGCTGTAATGTTCGCTGGACTAAAGTCTAAAGTAATGCCTCCATTCGTGGTTAAAGTTGCAACATCGCCTGCGTGAGTTCCGAAGGTTCCCTGAATCATAAGTGCTATGTTACCTGGTTCAACTAGAGGGATTATTCCGCCTGCCCCACCGGCACTCCCAATGCCCCAGCCTGTTGATGAACCACCAAGGGCGACTGATACGTTCCAATCGTAACTTGTGTATACCGATGTTGCTTGTGCTGAAGCTACTGTTGCCCATGCAGTACCATTCCAGTTCCATGCTTGACCTGCGGGTGGTGCCGTTGTAGGCATTGCAGGAGTAATTGGCACGTTCGCATTTTCTGACCCTGAATACCAGTTGAGTGCTGCGGTTGTATTATCGGGCGATCCTCCGCCGAATACGCGAGATGAGTTCCATTCAGCCAAATAGTAGTTGGGGTTAGTGCTGTTTCCGAGATTGGTGAGAACGTATTTTAGATATTCGCCTTGTGGTCCCGCTGCGGCTGAGCCTGTAGGAACATTGGTAACGTTCATGTTTGTCAATATGCCTGTTCTTGGGTCATAACTTCTCCAAACTGTCCCTAGTCCTGAAACTGTTGTAGTTGCAATCAACAAGCCATTTGGCAGGACTCCGTATTGGTTGGGGGTCTCGTAGTCGTAGAGGTAGCCGAATGATGGTACAAGGGAAACGCCTGTTGCCGATGCATTGATGCTCCAAAGTTGTTGTCCAGTTCGCAAATCTACTGCAACGTAATTACCACCGGTGCCTGCGTTGCCATATGGCTCTTGATAGAAGAGGGTTCCTTGCATGATAATTGGATTTGTGAACCGTGCGTTGTATGAATTTCCTGTGTAATACATTTCGCCTGGAACTGCAGTGTCATTTCCTCCGACAACTCCGCCATATTGAATTGGCTTAGTCCACATAATGTGCGCGCTGTTTGGCGCTGAGCCGTCAGGTTGGTAAACGCCTGGGCCATGAGTACCTGGTGGTTGTCCGACAACGTAGGGTGCTGCAAGCCAGTTTGACGCTATCGAGAACCAATAGTTGTTTTGTCCTTCAATTGGTCGTGTCCAGTAAGCAGTCGGCAGTGGGTAGCTACCTATTGGCGCAGGAATTAGTTCTTGCTGTACAGTGATAGTTGTTGTTGCGCTGGCGGGTGTGAAAATGTCGCCGTAATAAGCTGCATATGAGGCTGGTGGTAGAGTGACGCCTGCATAACTGGTATTTGTTGCATTCCAAATGTATGTTTGCCCAGGATAGTTGAATGTGAATGTGTAGTTACCGGTTTGGGTTGGAGTATAGCTAATGGTCATGATGCCTGTTGGGTCATTAATTGTTGTAAAGGTCTGTGATGTGTTTGTTCCGTCAGGTGCTGTGATAGTAAGAGTGTAGCCCGAACGTCTAATGTTATTGTTTAAAGATGCTCCCGGCATAGGATAGTCAACCCAGAAGCTAACTGACATTGGTTGACCAACTCCTATTGGTTGAGGTGCAGTTGTGATATAGGCATACGAAATGATGTTGTATGGTGGTGAATGCGCCGTAACGGTTGGTTGAAGCATTATTGCGCTCATAGAAATTGTTAGAATCAAAGCAATCATAATAGCTAATGTTTTATTTTTAAAAGTTTTCATTTTTTTATTTTCCTTAATTTATATGTTGACAAGAACAACTTTTACAAAAAGAAGCTCATGTACACTAAAAATTAGCATAATTAGTCTTATAAGTTTATTGTAGAAGTGCTACTTAGGATAAGTTTTGGATTAAATCTAAAAAAAATACTTAATATTCGAAGAAATAATGAATAAATTAAGCTCGGTGTGCTATCTCCTATGAAAAAAACAATGAATAGCTCTGAACATTTTTGTTGGGTGTTTGCCGAGTTTTCCACCATTTATTCTGGGATTTCTTCCACATTTGCAACCGCTCGATTCCTGCTGGGATTAGAGAAATCTTTAACATCCTCACACCGCCAATTTACTATCAAACCTTCGTCAGGAGAAACCCCGCATGAGCATCCTTAGCCACGACAGCTTCTGGAACGCAGTTATAACGCTGCCTATGACTAAAAAAATGCTCCAGCTGTCACTGAAAAGATGCGGCGCCTGCGGAAGAACCGTTCTTGAAGCGGCATTGGACGATTACGGCGGTAAAACCGACCGGCACTGTGCGAAATGCAGTGGGCTGTACTCGCAAGTTATTGGTTTTTGGGTTGAGTTCCTGCGGCGAAGCCTCAACATTAAACGGGCGAAAGTTGAAAAACTCTTAACCGACCCGTACGCGAGAAGGGCAGTAATCAACTTGACAAAGTCGTTTGCTTACATGGGCATAAAAAAACCCATCTCACTCTACGCGCCATTTCTCATCGTTTGGGATTTTACCCACAAATGCAACCTCAACTGCAAACACTGCTATTCAAACAGCGGCGCAGTCCAAGAAGACGAATTAACAACCCAGCAAGCCATGGCAGTCGTGGACCAGCTTGCCGATGCTGGGGTGACGGCGCTAGCTTTTTCAGGCGGCGAACCGTTGACTCGAAAAGACTTCTTTGAAGTAGCAGCTCACGCGGTTAAACGGGGCCTGTATATTTCAGTTGCAACCAACGGCACATTAGTCACAAAGGAAAACGTGAAGAGGCTCAAGCAAACAGGCGTCCACTACGTTGAAATCAGCATTGACGGCGCAACCGCCAAAACCCACGATGAATTCCGAGGCGTCCCAGGAGCCTTCGACAAAGCAGTAACGGGACTTAGGAACTGCGTTGAAGCAGACCTGTGCGCTTGCATCGCTACAACAGTCACAAAAGCCAACCTTGAAGAAATGCCAGCCATCGTGACTTTGGCAGAGGAAATCGGTGCAGAAAGATTCACCTACTTCAACTTCATCCCAACAGGACGCGGAAAAGCACACTACGACCAAGACCTCTCAGCGCAGGAACGGGAAAAACTCATGCGTTACCTGGTAAACCGCATGTCCACAGGATGCAAAACCACCATTCTAACCACAGCGCCCCAGCTTGCCCGCGTTGCGTTGCAGTGTCAGGGTGCTTCGGGAACAGGGGAGGTTGTGATGTCTATGGCGCACATGCAAACCGCGAAGGTAACCAAAAAAGCCGTGCCTCTGGCTGATTTCATCGGCGGCTGCGGCGCAGGAAGGTTATATTGCTCGCTGTCACCGCAAGGCGACGTCCACCCATGCGTGTTCCTGCCTGTGAACGTGGGGAACCTGAAAACCGAAAAGTTCCAAGACATCTGGCTAAACGCACCCCTCTTCAACTCTTTCCGAAACAGGGCAAATCTGAAGGGCTCCTGCGGAAAATGCGATTACAAGTTTATCTGCGGCGGCTGCAGGGCACGTTCAGCAGCATACCATGACGGTGACATGCTCGATGGTGACCCAGGCTGCATAATGGGATTGAAGGGTGCTAAAAGTGCCTAACGTAGCGCAGAAAACGGTTAAGATTTTTCAAGTTAAAGATGACATTAGCGCCATTGTAAATGAAGCTGTTGCCAATTCAGGGTTGCGTGGAAAAAGCAAAATTTTCATTAAACCCAACCTAAGCCACCCAGAGTACTTGCCGGGTGTGGTAACCAGCCCAGAGTTGATGCAGCAACTTGTTGGTTTGCTTCGGGACGGCAACAGCGAAGTCATCGTGGGCGAATCCAACGGCTTCAACTATCCCTGCTGGACAGCCTTTGACAAAACAGGCGCCGAAGCAGCTGTCAAAAAAGCCGGTGGCACGGTAATCAACCTCTCAGAAGACAAGCTGGTAGAAGTGAAGTTTCAGGGCAACACGCCACTAAAGAGGCTGTTTCTACCCAAAACCATCTTGGACGCAGACGCCATTGTGGATTTGCCGTTGATGAAAACACATGAGTTCATGGCTTACAGCGGCGCCATAAAGAACCTGTTCGGCTGCGTGCCCAGCAACAAACGAATCTATTTGCACCCGTACCTGCCAGAGGTTATGTATCGACTATATACACTTTTCAAGCCGCAGTTAACGATAATGGATGCCAGAGTTGGCATCGAAGGCAACGGACCCACAAAAGGCAAACCCGTCAAAATGGATTTAATGCTAACAGGCAACGACGCATTAGCCCTCGATATAACCGCCGCCAAAGTCATGATGCTGAACTGGAAAGAAACCTACCTAAACTACATCGCCAAAAAAACAGGCATGCTTGAAGAAGACATCAAAGCCAACGGATTAACAGTGTCCGAAGTTGAACACAGGTTTGAGCCGCCAAAAATTGATTTGCCTGTAAAAGCGCAAATGATGGTTTACCAGCATGAGTATCTGACGAAAGTGCTTTTCTGCTCATTGGATGTTGTTAAACTGTTCCAGAAAGTGACCGTGGTGTATCGTGGCAAACCCGTCGAAATCGGTTAACTTAATGCTTCATCGTAGACTTTCATTGCTTCCTTGACAAGTATGCGCCAATCATAATTTTCCACGATTGTTTTACGGGCTTTTACACCCATCTCAGCCGCCTCCGCTGGATGCTCAAGCAGATACAGGATTTTTTCGTTAAACTGCCTCGGATTAAAGGGTTCCACCAATAACCCGTTCTTGCCGCTCTCAATCGTTTCAGGAATGCCTCCGACGGTAGTTGTTACTATGGGTAAGCCTGTTGCGAGGGCTTCCAGCACAGCGAACGGGTGGTGCTCGTAGAAGGTGGAGAACGCAAAGACGTCTGCTGCTTGGTAGAGTTTAGGCAGCTTTTTGTCTGGATAGTAGCCCGTGAAGATTATGTTGCCTTTGACGCCGAGTTTGTCTGCGTGGGCGAGAAGTTTGTGCATTTCGTCGCTTTGTCCTTTGCCTGAAATGATGAATTTGGCGTTTGGGAAACGCTTGACGACTGCGGGCATGCTTTCGATTAGCGTGAACAATCCTTTGCGCGCGTAAAGCCTGCCCACTGAGACGATGGCTAAGTCGTCGGGGTTAAAGCCGAGCTCCTCTTTGACTTTGCGCTTGTCGGCGGCTGGCTTGAACTTGTTTACATCCACGCCGTTGTGGATGACGCGGATTTTGCTTTCTGGAATCTTGTAGTAATTTGTCAGTTCCCACTTGGTAAAGTGGCTAACAGCGATTATTTTCCGCGCCCGCTTAAGCATGCCTTCCTCAAAGAACCGCAAAAACCAATTAAAACTCACCAGAAACTTCTCGTTTGCGTTTAGGCGGCTGTAGGGTTCGCCTCTGATGGCTTCTGCTTCGCCTTTCCAAGTGGAGTGGACGGTGCAGACGAGAGCTTTGCCGAAGTTGGGCGGCACCACAAAATTTGGCGTTAAGGGCAGTTGAGGATGGATAATGTCTACGTTGGCGGTGTTGCGTATGCTGTTGAGTTTGTGGTTGCTGGCGGCTGCAAGCATAAAGGATTTTATGATTGGCATTTTTGGGATTTTAAGAAAAGACACATCAAGTTGCGGGTTCACATGGAAGTCTTTGGCTTGGTTTGAGCCTGTGACCACGTAGATTTGGTAGCCGTTTTTGAGAAGCTCATTGCTTAGGTAGTAAACATAGGCGCCTGTACCGCCAGAGAGGGGCCAGTATTCAGGTGAGATAAAGCAGACTTTATGCGCCATTTACTTGTCCTTCCCCGCTAAATATCTCGCTGTAGTTATAACTGCCCCTTCGAACCATGCCGCTGCTCGAACCCAATAGAGCACAAAAAGCCGCAGAGCAGACCAATCATGGAACTTAACTGCTATCTTTACTGCAGAATAAACAAAGTAAACGATGATTGCCAGAAGAATTAAGCCTGAAACAACCCACAGCAGCCTCAGCACTGGCACAATACCTAGAAGCAAAAATGCAAGGACAGCCAAGAGCAGTGCAGGCTGGATGTTCATGCCTACATCCGTAATCTCGTCGCCACGAGCTAAGCTTCCGTGCTTGAAATAGAGTTTTAGCGTGTTTTTGCCGTACTGCAGTTGCTGTCGATAATAAGCCTTAAGTGTGGGGCGGTTGAAGTGGTAGCAGACTGCGCTGGGTTCATAGGCGATTTTGTAGCCTTTTTCGCTTATTCTGAATCCGAGGTCGGTGTCGTATTGGCTGGGAAGTTTCTCGTCCCATCCGCCTGCTTCCTCGATTACAGCTTTTTTGAGAAGCAGGTTCATGGTGGCGACGCGCCGCGTGTACTTTCCTATGCGTTGGTAGCGGTTTTTGAGTTCGTATCCGATGCTTCTTGCCCATGGGTATTCGCGGTTCCATGTTTCGATGCTGCCGCTGACGCCTGCCACTTTGGGGTCGCTTAGGTGTGGGACAAGTTTTTTTAGCCAGTCGGGTTCGACTTTGGCGTCGGCATCTATGAAGCCTAGAATTGGGTATGAGGCGATTTTCATTGCGTAGTTGTATGCTGCTGGAGCATTCAGCTTGATGGAAACCACTTTGATGGGGAGTTGCTGTGCTTTTTTGGCGGTGGCGTCTTTGGAGCCTCCATCCATAACGATAACTTCAAAAAAATCAGATGGATAGTTCTGCGCCAAGATGGAGTTGAGGCATTCTTCGACGGTGTCTTGGCTGTTGTAGGCTGCAACTATGATTGAAACTTGAGGGATTGCGGGTTCGGCCACTTTGCTATCCCCTAAAATGAGCAAGCATAATCGAGTATAGAATTTTGGAGCCATCCCAAATTGGGTCGATGCCTGAGCGCCCATAGGTGCGTTGCTCAAAACTAATCGGCACCTCAGCCACTCGAAAGCCTGCCTTGACGGTTTTGATGAGCATTTCAGACTCTATTTCATATTCACGTGCGTATAGCTTTTGTTTTTTCAATACTTCGCGTCTCATGGAGCGGTAGCCTGACTGGGAATCGGTTACGGCGACTCCAGTAAAGAGGTCGATTAGATAATTGAAGATTTTAACGCCGAATTCGTTTAGCTTTCGCGTTGCAACCGGTTTATGATTCAAATACCTAGAACCAATTACAAGGTCTGCCCTATCCTCAAGAACAGGCGTTAAAACTTCTTGGAGTTCTTCAGGTCGGTGTGACCCGTCGGAGTCGATGGTTACTATTATATCGCCTTTGGCCTTGGCGAATCCAGCGCGGAGCACATAGCCTTTGCCTAAGTGCTCTTTTAGACTGAAAAGTCTAGCACCGTGTTTTCTGGCTACATCTAGGGATTTGTCGTGTGAGTGGTCGTCGACAACTATTATTTCGTATTTTAAGCCGATTTGCTGCAGGGCGTTTTTTGTGCGATCAATAATGTTGCCTATGGTTAATTCCTCGTTGTAAACGGGAATTATGATGGAAAGCAGCATTTGGCGTCGGCTCATTTATTTTAAGAAGCCAATGGAAGAACTTATAAAGTTTGGCTACCCCAACCTTGTTAGCAATTGAAGGGCAGTTTGAACCTAAATGGAAACCACATTAAAAATTAAAGCTGAAAGTGACCGAAAGGTCTGGTTTTCCATGTGGTTCTTGGGGGCAATCGTCACTTTTGGCATAGCGTTTTTCCCCATGTTTTATCGTTTAGTCGAGGGCAGAAACAATCATTTCCGAAAAGAGGCAGAGTTTGAGGAACAAATTGCTGCCTGCGCGGAAAAGAGAGATAAGGAACCTCAAGCAAAAACTGAGCTGTATAAACCAATGAACGCAAAGGCTTGGGCAGCCAGCATCATATTTGTTGTGCCAGTTTTTGTTCTCCTGTATGTACTCTCCAAGGATTTAGCGGTTCACGAACGCAACCAAGACGCTTTCCTTGCGGCTGCTCTACCCGAACGAGTGTTTATGCCACAGACCATACCGATAAAAACATATGCGGTGTTAACTTTAGTTACGTTAGGCGTTGGGGCAGTATACTGGCTATACAAAGTAGTTAACTTGTATAACGCTCACTTTAAAGCACACTTACAAGTGCAGAAAGAGTTGGGCAGGCTGATGGAGGAAGAGAAAATTGTCGAGCATATGTAAAAAACGCAGATTCGTTAGCCACGGCGGCGACATCTGGGGATTCAGCAGAAAATACAACATCCCCCTAGACGAAGTGCTCGAGTTCAGCGGACCCATAAACTTCCTCGGTCCATCACCAAAAGCCATCGAAGCAGTGAAGCAAAACGCAAAACTTATTCGGTATTATCCTGACCCGAACCCAGTGGAGTTCAAGGAAGAAATCGCCCAGTATGTCGGCAGCGGCGTTAAGCCAGAAAACATTCTCTTAGGCAACGGGTCAATCGAACTCATCTACATGATAACTGAGATTCTGCCAAAAGGCTTCAAAGCGCTTATCCCTGTGCCTTCATTTTCAGAGTATGAGAAGGCAGCTTTGCGCGTTGGCGGCGAACCCTTGTTTCTTCAGCTGCCCCAAGATTTTACGTTGGAAACGGATAAAATCAAGAAAGCAGTCACCGAAGACACAAAGATAATATGTATTTGCAACCCTCATAGCCCGTCGGGAACGCTCTATAGCAAAGAGGCACTTTTGGATCTGGCTGAGTTCTGCAATAGAAAAGACATTATTCTTAGCGTTGACGAAAACTACATCGAATTCGATGATAAAAGCATGGATAATACGTTGGCTGGCATGGTTAAGGACTATGAGAACCTGTTTGTTATTCGTTCGGTTACAAAATTCTACGGCATGGCGGGCATACGGTTTGGCTACGCGGTTGCTGCTGGAAATCTAATCGATAAACTTCAGACCACACGACTGCCATGGAGTATTAACGGCTTAGCATGCCAGGTTACGCTTGCAGCGCTTAACGACAAAGAATTTATTAAAAACACTAAAGAAACCATCGCCAAAGAACGAGCGGCACTTGCCAAAAGCCTAAGCGGAATCGAAGGTTTACATGTTTACCCATCTGTAACCAACTTTTTGCTGGTAAAAATAGAGAACCCCAAACTCACATCCACCATGCTCAAGGAACTTCTCGCCAAAGAACGCATTCTAATTCGCGATTGCTGCACCTTCATGGGCTTAGACGACCACTACTTCAGAGTCACCGTGCGCTCGGCGAAGGACAACCAAAAACTAACAGAAACAATAAAGCAGATAATAGGTTAGGAAGAAAGAACTATTTTTTTATTTGAACAGTTGAAGCCCTTGTGATTTTAGAGTTTCAAAGTGTTTCAAATCGAAAGTATACAGGATAGCGTTGTTGTTTATGGCTATAGCAGCAACCATAGTATCTGTCCTACCAATGGGTTTACCCGCGTGCTCAGCTTCCAGTTCAAGCTTGCTTGATAACATTGCGTCACTCTTAGAATAGCTAAGGACTGCTAGTTGCAGTAAATCAGTAACAGGTTTATCATGCTTATAAAATCCAAACAGTACTTCATGTATGCTTATAACCGTTGTACAAATGTCCTCTCCGCTATCTATCAAGTGTTTGAATGCGTCGGAGCCTTTCTCTGATTTTCGGTCAAGTATTTCAATTAATACATCAGAATCTAAAGCAATCATCGTCTGCGTTCAGCTCGTTTCTTGGATATTTCAGAGAGTATCTGTTCTTTCTCCTCTTTCTCAAACTCGACTGAGGCTCTGAGCTTAGTTAATATTTGGCGTGAATCCTGATTTTCGGCGAGCCTATCAAAGAGTTCGCTGAAGCTTTCCCCTTTCCGTTTTACAGTTACAAGCTTACGGTAAACTTCATCGCGAATAGTGATAGTTTTAACCACTTGAAATTCCCAAAACAATTATGTTTAAACATACATTTAAACACTATCAAATTTGCTGATAACCTCATAGCTAATAATGCAGAAACAAAGTGGGCCAAACCCTAAGAGGGGAAGGCCTGTATTGGCGCTTTTTCAAGCGATAAGCATGTTAAAAGTTGCTTTGGTTGTTTCAACGAAAAAAACAGCAAAACTACCAGCAAAATCCATATCGGCGCCTTGTTCCGTTAAAGCTATAAACTGCGCAATTCATCAAAAAGAACAACCAACATTTCATGCAGAGGCAAAACCGTGCCCGCTAAACCCAAACAGAAAAATTCTAAACCCAAAACCGAAAACAACACCATCCTACTCATGACCACAGCTCCGCCAGAAAACGGCGCATGGTACCACGGCAAAGCATTGCCTCCAATCGGCTTAATGTATGTTGCCGCTGCCCTTGAAAAAGCAGGCTTCAAGGTTCAAATGCTCGACAACTACCTCATGAAAAAGTCGACAGACGAAGTCAAAGAATTAATAACTAAAATTAACCCGCAAATCGTGGGAATAACCTGCGGTTCAGCCACTTACCCGCGGTGCATAGAAACTGCCAGAGCCATCAAACAGGTAAATCCCAACTGCAAAATTGTGGTCGGCGGATGGCACGCATCATATATGCCTGATAGTTTGCTGGCAAACCCCGAAATCGACTACGTCGTGATGGGTGAAGGCGAAAGGGCAGTCACTGAACTCGCATTTGCCATAACAAGCGGCAACCAAACCCAAGCCGCAGCCATCGCAGGCGTCGCGTTCAAGCTTAACGGCGAAAACATCAAGATCCAACCTAAATTCATCGAAAACATGGATGAACTCCCCTACCCCGCAAGACATCTGCTGCCACTTGGACTCTACGACAGAACCATCGAGTACATAGACGCTAAACCCGCCGACGTCATGAGCATCTCACGCGGCTGCGTCTTCAACTGCGGCTTCTGCGAAACCCGTAAGCTTTGGGGAAACATCTGCCGAGGCTTCAGCCCAAAAAGAGTCATCGGCGAAATCCAAGACCTACAAAGTAGATACGGCACTAAGGGAATTTACTTTATCAACGATAACTTCACGTTGCGAAAAAAAGAAACCGCTGAACTTTGCAACCTGATGATTGAGAACAAACTGGATTTAGAATGGGTTTGCGACACACGAGTGGACCTCGTGAACAATGAGCTTTTAGCTCTGATTAGTAAGGCTGGGTGCAAGACCATCTGGTTCGGCGTGGAGTCAGGTTCACCGCGAATTCTAAAGCGCATTGGCAGAAATACAACTCCAGAGCAGGTGGAGACTGCGTTTAAGCTCTGTAGGAAAAACAACATAAAAACCGCTTGCTCCTTCATGCTTGGCTTGCCAGATGAAACATTAAAGGACATGGAAACATCCCTAAAATTCGCAAAGAAACTCAGTCCCGACTGGTGTCAATTCAACACTTTCATCGCTTATCCTGACAGTAGACTCTACAATGAACTGCTTGAAAAAGGGAATTATGTGAAGTTGGATGAGTTTTTGCTCAGCGTAAAAACCGATGAATTCGACTACAACTCGCTCATGGCGGTTCAACGACGCTTCTTCAAGGAATTCCACATGACACCAAAACAAATAATGAAGCGAGTCAGACGCGAAGGCGCAATAAACTTTGCAAAACGCAGACTCATGGGCGGCACAAAGAAGAGCACAGGAATCGCCTAAGAGGAATTAGTTTTGCAAAAGAGAAGACTTGGAAGAACAAACCTTCAAGTCTCCATCGTTGGTTTTGGAGGAACATGGATTTCCGAGCTTAGCACACCTGAGGCGGTAAAGGTTGTTAGGAAAGCGTTTGATTTAGGCATCAATTACTTTGACACCGCAAAGCTGGATGGGAATAGCGAAAAAAAAATCGGTGCAGCCCTTCAAGACGTCCGAGACAAATGCGTCTTTGCCACGAAAACGGGGTCGAGAACTAAAAAAGAATCTTTTGAAGACTTCAAAAGCAGTCTAAAGCGGCTAAAAACTGACAGATTGGACATTATTCAGCTTCATGGGATAGATAACGAGAAAACTCTTTCCAAAGCTATGGGTGCTGATGGTTCACTGCGAATGTGCAAGGAGGCTCGCAAGCAAGGGCTGGCTGATTTTATCGGTATCACGGGACACAAGCCAAGGGTTCTAACTAAAGCAGTGGAGAGCGGCGAATTTGATACCGTTCTTGTTCCGCTTAACGTTGTGACTAGGCAGGCTTTGGAGGATCTGTTGCCAGCTGCGAAGGCGCAGGATGTTGGTGTTGTGGTGATGAAGCCGCTGTCAGCCAAAACCTCCACTTTGATAACTTGCCTCTATCAGCCTCCCCTATCCCTAATTTCTGATGAGCCTGAACTCAAAACTCTGCTAGGTCAAAACGGCGAGGAGATGGTTAAGAGTGCCCTAAGATACGTCCTCTCACAGGATGTAGCAGCGGTTATTCCAGGATTAAAATCTGTCAGCGAAGTTGAAACCGCAGTTAAAACGGGAGAACAATACGCTGAATTAACAGCAGAAGAGCAAGAACACTTTAACTTTAACCTTGGAGCAAGCTACTGCCGAGACTGCGGACAATGCTTGCCTTGCCCTCAAAACCTCAACATTGCAGCCATCCTGCGATTCCACACACTCTACGGAGGCTATGGCTTGAAGGCGTGGGCTAAAAAACTCTACAGCGGATTAGAAGTTAAAGCAGACAAATGCACAGGCTGCGGGGAATGCGAAGATAAATGCTCATACAAACTATTCATCCCAAATATGCTCAAGAAAGCCCACCTTGAATTGCATCAACAATAGATTACAAGTTTAGTTTCTTCTAATACTTGGAAAAGCCTACCCCTGTTTATAGGCAAAAAAACTTCATGTTGAAAGCCCGAGGTCTCTCTTGCGTTACCCCCCTCCCCTTACATAAAACAGCAAATTATCTTTTTGCTATCCAATAACTCATTTCTGGCCTGCAGAGTAGCCGATAGATTGGATACAGCGGGTTTGGAGTCCATGTAGCGTGCTGGTAATAGTCGGTTCGCGTAAAAAATTCGAATCCCTCAGCCTTGAAGACTTCCTCTATAGCATGGTGGTTTACAGCGTGTTCTTTTTTATGCCAATAATCTGACAGGGTATAGTCAATTGTGGGTACTTTTAACCCAGTAATTTGGAAGTATAAACTGTTGAGGATGGGGTTAGAGTGAAAGTACAGGTCTTTTATGAAGCTGGCAAAGCTGTTAGGCTCTTTTTTCCAGTAAAAAGGAGATGCCTCATGATCAATGTACATTACGCCACCCTTCTTTAGGAAACCAGAAAGACCTCGAAGAGCAGCAAGATAATCGGGCAGATGATGAAGCACAGAATAGAATGTTACAAGGTCAAACTCCCCCTTGCTAAAAGAAAGGTCCTCAATAGGTGAGTTAATTACAGTTAATTTACTGGGCAAGTAAACGGCGTATTTTTTTTTGAGAATCTGACACATTTCAGGCGAAATATCCGTTGCCGTCACGTTGTAGCCCATTTGCAAGAGTTTGCCCGTTAAGTTGCCTGTGCCTGCCCCCACGTCAAGAGCGTTTCTCTGGTTGTTGGTGATTTGCCGATCTATTGTTATTAGTTTGGCAGTTACTCTTTTTTGTTCTTGTTTGCTGTAGACTTCGGGGTGGAGCGGTTCGTAGTATTTGGCTTCGAAGCGGTGAACTATAACGTTTGCTTGGTGGATTTGTTCTTTGAGGGTTGGTTGGTCGGGCAATTTGTTGTTTTGCGCCTCACTGAGATGCCTAAGTGTCAACAGTGGGGTTTTGGAATTAATATAGTTTGAAAATTAAAGTTTAAAATTTAAAAAAGAAAATAAAGGGAGGGAAATGATTTTCCCATTGTTGTTTTATGGTCGTTTCCTGAGAACCAGGATGATTAAAGCGCCTATTATTGCGACGAAAACGAATAGTCCTGCGATTGCGGGAATGAAGTATTGGTCAGCAACTGATGGTGCGGTAATTGGAGCTGGAGCAAGTGTTGGGTGTGCTTCTACTACGTTGAATGCTGTTGTATCGGTTGATGGCCAGTAACCTTGGGTGCCAGCGAACGAAGCGTAAACTTTGAAGTCGCCTGGAATGTCAGGTCTCCAAGTGTAGCTGAATGCGCCGTTAGTGTCTGTTGTTGTTGTGCCTATGGGTCTATAGTTGCCGTTAGCGTCGACGACGTAGAGTGCAACTGTAACTCCTGTGAAGTTGCTTGGCAATGGTTTCTGCTGGTAGACATATCCCATCCAGTCTTTCATGCTTGCGTCAGATGATACTGGTACACCGTGTGGGAAGTTTGCTGCTTGGACGTCTTGTGTTGTGCCAGTGGCAGTATCCATTACTGTGCCAGTTATGACTACGTTGCTTCCTAATACTGAGGCTGCAGGTCCAACTGATACTGTTGTAACACTGGGTCCTCTACCGACTGTGTAAAGTTGGTCGTCATAGCCGTTGAACCATAGGTTGAAGCCGTCTGCGATAGCATAGCTCATGGAGCCGAATTCGCCAGTGTAGTCAGAGAGAGTCCATAGTTCTGTTCCGTCAGTGGCGTTAACTGCGCGTGTCATTGCACCTTTGTAAATTGGGTCAGTGATGGTGTGCTCAGTAGTAGCCTCATATATTACCCCGTTGCCAACAGCTTGGATGAAGGTTGGATAGTCACCGTAGAAGGTATTCAAGCCTGCGTGAGTGCTATTGCCTTCTCCTCCGTTACCGTATGTCCACAGTACGTTTCCAGTAGTTAAGTCATAACAGTATAGTACTCCTGCGAATCCACTGCTGTAGAGTTTGCCGTAAGCTACTTGACCGGTTACGTATGGGTATATTGGGTTGCCGTAGTAGTCAAAGGCTGGTTGAGATGCGGTTGGACCCCATAGTTGGTCGCCTGTGCTCATGCTGAATCCTATCCAGTTCTTAGTTTCTTCCAAACCGAAAATGAAAACTCCGTTTCCATTTCCGTTCGGAGCGGTTGGATCTGCTCCACCGTAGGAATAGGTCAGATTGCCAGGTAGTATGTTATATGTCTTCATCCATAGTAATGAACCGACGTCGCCTTTAGATGCGTTGAGGTTGAGTGCGAAGAGTGTGTATGGAAGCTGAGGGTATCCTACGTTGTTTGCTGCAAAACCAACAGGTAGAGAGCCGTTTCTGAGGATCATCATATTGCCTGGGAAGGCTGCAAGTGTAGCTGAGGGATTGTTTAGTAGCTGCACAGCGGTTGGTGTTGTTTGTTGTCCTGTAGTGCCATTGAATACTTGTACAGGCATGGTGTTAAGTGTTGGTACTGAAACGTTCCAGTCGTAAGAGGCTATTGACCAACCGACACCAGGAGGGCTGGTAGTAGAGTTAATCGGGATGTTTGCGTTGACTGTGACTGTGTTAACGACGCTTGTAACTGATGGTGGAACTGTAACGAGCGCATTGTTGGTCATGTTAATAACTGAAGGTGATAGTAGGCTTGAACCAGATGAAAATGGATTGCTTCCGCTTTGTTGCCACAGTCTAGACGAGTTCCATTGTTGTAGATACCATGCGGGGTTCGTTGAGTTGCCTAAGTTTGTGAAGACATATCTCAACTGTTCACCGTTTGGACCTGATGAGATTGCACCGCCGGGAGTACCAGATACATTGAAAAGCTGCATTCCTGTGTATGCATCAAAGGCTCTTGCAAAGCTTGTTGTGAAAAGTATTGGTGGAAACACTCCGTGTTGGTCGGGGTTCCAAAGATTATATACGTAGCCAAAAGAGATCGAAGGTACATCATCGCGAGACCAAATAATTTTTCCTGTGCGAAGGTCAACTGCGTCAGTAGGTCCGCTAGTAGTGCCTGTGAATGATACTGGTTCTGTGTAGTAGAGTATTCCGTCGATAATTATTGGGTTTTGTACTCTGTTGTTGTATGCTGAGCCTTCGAAGTAGCCGAGTCCTAAAGTGGCGGAGCCTATTTGTCCTCCGACAACACCGCCCATTTCAAGTGGCTTTGTCCACATGATGTGGGAAGTCAGTGATCCTACTGCGTCGCCTGGGAACCTGTTCATCTGGGATTGGGAGAAGCCAGTGATTGTGCCTTGTCCGTATGCTGGATTGACTGCTGCACCGGTTCCTAACCAGTTGGATGAGATTGTCCACCAGTCAGTGTTTTCGCCATAGATTGGGCGTGTCCAGTATTCTGTTGGAAGTGGATAGCTGTTTATTGCTACAGGTATTGGGTCTTGCTGTACAGTGACGTTTTCTGTCGCAGAGCTGGCAAGATAAGTGTCGTTAATCAATATTGAACCAGAGTAGCCATTGCCGTTAGCTCCGTATGCTTGTCCTGGATAAGTGAATTTCAGTGTGTATGTGCCTACTGCGTCAGGTACAAATGAGGTGAACTGTGATGAGGTTGTGTCGCTTATGATTGGGAAATTCTGGGTTATTACGCTACCGTCAGGTTTTGTTATGGTTAGTGTGTAGTTAAGGAATCTGTAGCTGTTTGATAGCAGTGCTGAGCTTGCTGTTGAACCGTTGGTTCCGGAAACCGGAGTTGATCCTCCTGCGTCGCCGTAAACTGGCTCAAGCCACATGTAGACAGTGACTTTCTGGCCAACGCCGACTGGGTCTGGTTCCGCAACAATGTTAGCGTAGGTTGGAATTGTCCAAGACGGAAGATGTGCACTTGCATTGGGCATCATTAGCATTGTTGAAGCTGCCATTGAAATTATCAACAAAATTGCAATCGTAATTACTACTGTTTTATTTTTTGCATTTTGCATTTTTATTTTCTCCTAAGTTTTGTGCTATAGACTTAGCGCTAATTATTAATAAGATTATCGCTAAAATCCCAAAAAAAAAGCGCTTGGTTAAATAAAAAGGATATTATTTGTACCTATAGAGAAGAAAAAGTAACAATAGTTTAGCATTATAAAAATAGGATATTATAATTTTAAAATAAGCAAAAAAAGACGAGATTATTGCTTTTTGGCATTTATGATCGCTTTCTATGCAATAATACCCCAATTATAAGGATCACCGTCATGATTGTAATTGCACAACCTAAAGCGTATGTATCTGTCATTGCTGGTGGTTGAGGTGTCGGTGTTGAAGTGGGATGTTCTCCGACAGTTTTTTTGCGCCTAAGTCTATGAGTTGATCATTATTAATTGGATTTGTGTTAACAAATTTAAAATTTAATTGATAGAAAAAAAGAAAAGGGGAATTATTTTTTTCCTTTATGCGGTGCTATGGCTTCTTTCTGAGCATCAATAAAGCCAGCGCAACGCCGACTATGATGATTGCAACGATTATTCCAACTATTGAAGGAACAAAGTATTGGTCAGCAACTGATGGTGCGGCAGTTGGAGTTGGAGCTAGCGTCGGGTGTGCTTCCATTATGTTTAATGCTGTTTCCGAGGTTGATGGCCAGTAACCGTTGGTTCCTGCGAAGATAGCGTAAACTCTGTAGCTGCCTGGGATGTCTGGTTTCCATGCAAGGCTGAATGACCCGGATAAATCAGTTGTTGTGGTTCCTATTTGCCTATAGTTGCCGTTGGAGTCTAAGACATACACGCTCACTGGAACTCCGGTGAAGTTGGTTGGGTGTGGCTGTTGCTGGTAAACGTACTCCATCAAAGATGCCATGCTTGCGTCAGACGCAACTGGAACTCCGCTTGGAAAGTCTGCTTTCACTTGTGATTGCTGTGTACCAGCGGAAATGTCGGTGACAGTGCCTTGTATAACCACGTTGTCTCCGAATGCCGAAACGACTGGTGAAGCTGAAACTGTTGTTGCACTGGGTCCTCTGCCTACACTGTAAATTGAGTTGTCGTATCCGTTCCACATTACTGCATAGCCGTCTGCGATGGCATAGCTCATTGCGGCGAATTCGTTGTTGTCATTTGATAATGTCCAAATTTCTGTTCCGGTCGTAGCGTTAATTGCACGTGCTAAACACTCCTTGTAAATCGGTGAATCGACAGTGTGCTCTGTAGTAGCGAGGTAGATTACTCCGTTGCCAATAGCTTGTATCCCGGTTGGGTAGTCACCGTAGGGTGTATCAAAGCCTGCGAATGTGCTGTTGCCAGGTCCTCCGTTACCGTAGGTCCACATTAGGCTTCCATTTACCATAGAGTTAGCGTAGACTATACCTGCGTAAGAACTGCTGTAGAGCATGCCATATGCGGGGACACTGGCTATGAATGGATAGATTGGGTTGCCATAGTAGTCAAAGGCTGCTTGCGAAGCAGTTGGCCCCCATATTTTCGCACCTGTTAGCATGCTGTATCCTACAAACTGCGTGGTTTGCTGGTATGATTCAGCGAATGTATTGGTCGTTGGATCTGCTCCGGCAAATGTGACAGTTAAGTTGCCTGCTGGTTGAACTGTATTTGTCCATAGGATCTGACCGAATGTTGAATGAGTGGTGTTGAGGTCGACAGCGAAGTATGTGTAGGGATTCACGCTTTGGGTTGCAAATGTTTGTGGAGTGCCGCTGGAATAAGAGCCGTTTCTGCAAATCATCATATTATCATAGAAAGTTGCTAATACAGTAAATGCTTGTGAAGCGTCAGGGTTAGTAGGAGGCGTGCTATATTGGCTAGCGCCATAAACGACTGTTCCGTTAGTAAGTGTTGTTAGAGTTTGGTTGCCCATCACGTTGAGCCATGGTACTGAAATGTTCCAGTCAAAACGGTCAAATGGACTGTTTGCATTGTTTATGCCGGCGTTAACCAAGTAAGTAGGTCCAGTATAGGGTGTATAGGCTCCGGTAAGCGTTGGATTTAGCGTCGGTATAGACACTAATGATGTAATGGCGGTTATAGCACTCGTTGCCACTCCTGTTGTAGTAGTCGTACTAGTCGATGGTATGTTAGTGCTACTGGAATTGTAAAGTGTTGGTGTCAGAATATCATTTCCGCCTGAGGCCCCGATTCCAAGGTAATTCCACATTTTGGATGAGTTCCATTCACGTAAACTCCAACTTGGATTTTGTGCGGTTCCATCATTTGCGAAGACATACTTTAGTTGTTCGCCACTTGGACCCATGGCTGCTGAGCCTGAAGGAGCGTTTGTCATGTTGAAAAGAAAGTCTCCTGTAGCTGCATCAAAAGCCTCGCCGTTGCCGAGGGGGATTACAAGGGTTCCGAATGTGATTGAGCCGCCGAATGATGAGAATAGGATTCCTGATTGCACTCCGTGTTGGTTAGGGTCTTGATGGTCATATACGTAGCCGAATGATATCGTAGGCATAGTAGGATTAGTCCAAACAATTTCCCCTGTCGCTAGGTTTTGGCAAACTTCTGCTCCACCAGATCCAGAGAAGGTGCCTATTGGTTGTCTGTAGTAGATGTATCCGTTAAGTATTATCACGTTGGTGAATTTTTGCAAGTATGCAGACCCTTCATTATAGGTGTCGCCTAGTTTACCTGCTGTGCTAGTTCCGCCAACGACTCCTCCTGCCATAAGTGGATATGTCCACATCACGTGGCCAGTGGTTGGACCTACTGCATCGCCTGGATATACCTGGAAAAATGACGCTCCATTGTAGCCGCTAAGAGTCCCAGAACCCGTTGCAGAATTAACAGCTGAACCTGTACCTAGCCAGTTCGATGAAATTGTAAACCAATCGTTGTTATTGCCGTATATTGGTCTCTCCCAGAAAGCTGTCGGCAGTGGTGAGCTACCAGTAGGTCCAGGGATTGACTCTTGTTGTACAGTAAGGGTTGTATTTGCAGAGGCGGCTGTATAATAATCGCCAACAAGTATTGAAGTGGGGTTATAGTCGCCTGCAACACTGTCATTATATGGCTGTCCCGGGAAATTAAACAGGAAAGTGTAGGTTCCAACCTGATCTGGAGTGAAGAAACTGAACTGTGACGATGTTGGGTCGCTGACAACTGGAAAAATTGTTGTAGTTGCTGTACCGTCAGGCTTTACTACTGTGAGATTGTAGTTATGGAATCTAAAGGTGTTCGTTAGTGCTGCAGAGTCAGCTGTACTAGCGCCTGCTCCGAAAACTGTGTCAAGCCACGTGAAAACAGTCACTCGTTGACCGACACCTATTGGGTCAGGTGCAGCGACAATGTATGCAGTTGGTATTATCGTCCAAGAGGGTGAATGTGCACTAGTAGCTGGAATCAGCATCGTTGCTGCTCCCATTGAAATGATTAAGAATATCGCAATCGAAATAGCTGCTGTTTTACTTTCTGAAATTTTCATTTCTTTTATTCTCCTATAAGTTTTGTGATAAAAGACATATCGCTAATTATTAATAAAGTTATTGCCAAAATCCTCAAAAAAGCATTTGTTCAAAATAAAAGTATATTTTTTGTATTTATAGAGAAAAAAAAGTATCAATAGTTTATTATTATAAAAAAACTACTCAGATCAAATTAGTCAAAAAGAGGGGAAGATGTTGTTTTATGAGATTTTATGGTCGCTTTCTAAGCAATAGCGCCCCAATTATGAGGATCACTATTATGATTGCAACTGCTGAGCCCAAAACGTACGTATCTGTCATTGTTGCTAGCGGTGATGGTGTGGGTGCTGGGGTTGGGTGTTCTCCGACAACGTTCATGGCTGTTACAGCGCTGGATGGCCAGTAACCATTAGTGCCAGCAAAAGTCGCAGTTACAGTGTAGTCGCCCGGAACGTTTGGTGGTGTCCAAGTGTAATGGAATAGACCGTTTGCGTTGGTAGTTGCGTCGCCGATGTGGACATAGTTGCCGTTTGGATCCATAGCATCTAATGATACTGCAACGCCTGTAAAGTTGGTTGGCAATGGTTTTTGCTGGTAAACATAGCCCATCCAGTCCTTCATACTAGCATCAGATGAAACTGGAACGCCATTGGGGAAGTCAGCTGCTTGCTGGTCCTGTTTTGTGCCAGCGCAAATATCAGTCACTGTACCTTGAATAACTACATTGACATTTACTGTTGTAGCAGTCAATGGTGCTTGAACTGTTGTATCACTTGGTCCTCTGCCAACACTGTAGATTTGGTTGTCATAACCGTTAAACCATGTTGCATAGCCGTCTGCGATAGCGTAGCTCATCGCTGCGAACTCGCCAGTATAGCCTGAAAGAGTCCAGACTTCTTTTCCATCAGTGGCATTGATAGCTCGTGCCAACGCGCCTCTCCAAATCGGCGTATTGGTAGTGTGCTCTGAGGTAACTGTGTATATTATTCCGTTGCCGACTGCGTTTATGAATGTTGGATATTCACCGAAAGGTGTGTTGAAACCAGCGTAAGTGCTGTTGCCTGCGCCACCGTTACCGTAAGTCCAAAGTAGATTTCCGGTCTTCAAATCATACGCATAGAGTATTCCCGCGTATCCGATGCTGTATAGGTTTCCGTAGGCAAGTTGACCTTGTATTAGTGGTGTAATTGGGTTTCCGAAGTAGTCAAGCGGTGCTTGAGAGGCTGTTGGACCCCAAATTTTATCGCCTGTATTTAGGTCGTATCCTACCCATTGCAAAGTTTCCTTGTATCCTTCAATGAAGACGCCTGTCGCTGGATCAGCCGGGCCTGATAAGACAGTTAAGTTGCCGGCTGGAGGCTGAACTGTTTTTGACCACAATAGTGAACCGATTGCACCCCTAGACGCATTGAGGTTGATAGCAAAGTATGTATATGGAGTGTTTTGGCTAACTATCCCATACAATCCATTTGTGCTTAGTGTTGGTAGAGCGCCACTAAAGCAAAGTATCATGTTGCCGTAGAAAGCTGCAACTTCCGTAAAGGGAGGCATAGTATTAGCCCATGATATCGAAATGTTCCAGTCATATCGGTTACTTGTACTTGCATCGACCGCGTTTAAAACAGGGGAAACATCTGGCGCTGGTATTAATGCTCCAGTTATACCCCAATTCCACAAGTTAGACGAGTTCCACTGAGCCAAATACCACTGCGGTTTTGTAGGAGTGCCGTCGTTTGCTGCAACGTACCTTAAGTGTTCACCGTATGGACCCATTGTTTCAGGAAGAGCACCAGCCCCTAAGAATCCTGCGCCGCCTGGAGCGTTAGTTACGTTAAACAGCGGAATTCCTGTATCTGCATCAAAAGCTTGGGCAAAGTTACTCGTGAATAAAATTGGCGGGTAAACTCCTTTCTGGTTAGGGTTTTGAACGTCATAGATGTAACCGAATGACAGTTGCCCGGCAGGTATAGCAGTGCTCATCCAAATTTGCTGCCCAGTCCTTAGGTCAATGCAGAAGGTTCCACTGCTCGATCCAGCAAATAGTGTGCCTTCACTTTGGAATGACAGTGGCGTCTGGTAGTATATCTTTCCATCCATAATTATTGGATTAGTGTATCTTTGATTGTATGCAGAGCCTTCGAAGAATGTGTCTCCTTGCACGGCAAAGTCGTTTCCTCCGACAACTCCGCCGCTTTGAAGCGGTTTTGTCCACATGATGTGGCTAGTTTGAGGTCCTACAGCATCACCTGGGAACCTGTTGAGACCTGCGGTGGAAAATCCGTATGCGCCTATGTCACCTGAACCTACTGATGGTATAACAGGTGCGCCTTGACCTAGCCAGTTTGAAGAAATTGACCACCAGCCAGGGTTTTCACCGTAGATTGGGCGTGTCCAGTATTCTGTTGGAAGCGGATAGGTACCTATTGCTCCAGGTATTGCTGATTGTAGAACAGTGAGTGTGGCTGATGCAGAACTGGGCAGATAAGTATCGTTGACCAATGGGTCAGGTTCAAGTTGACCAGTAAATGCATTTACTTGTGTGGTTGGATGGGAATATTGATTGAAGGCTTGTCCTGGGAAACTGAAGTTGAAAATGTACGTGCCGACCTGGGAAGGAGTGAAGCTCAAGTCTTGGGATGATGTTGGATCTGCGATGTAGCTGAAAGTCTGTGTTGTCATTGTGCCATCGGGCGCTGTAATGTTGAACTGGTAATTATGCCATCTGTAATCATTCGTTAATGCTACCTGAGGATCAAGAATCTTGTCAATCCACATAATAACGAGTACTGGTTGACCAACGCCTATTGGGTTAGGAGCTACGTTAATGAAAGCATACGTTGGAATTGTCCATGAAGGCGTATGTGCGCTGGTGCTTGGCAGTAGCATTGTTGAAGCTAACATTGAAATTACAAAGAATATAGCGATTAAAACAGATGCGGTTTTACTTTTAGAATTGTTCATTTTTCTTTTATTCTCCTAAAATTTAAAGCCTTATTATTGGCCATTAATTACAGAAGGCGAGGATGTATTTACATTTTTCTTTTTTTGAACAGAAAACACCAATATCTGCAATTTTTTCAACAATATCATATGAAATTTTTCTATGAAAACTTTATCGCTAAAATTTAAATTGTGGCTCAACATATATTTGGTGGTTAAAGGCATTTGACTTCAGCGAAGATCGACGAGAAAGATGCAAAAATCCTAAGGATGCTGATAGCTGAGTCTAGAACTAGTTTTACAGATATTGCCAGCAAATGCAAAATTACAGTAGGTGCCGTTCGAATGCGCTACAAACATCTATGGAAGGAAGGCATAATCAACGGCGAAGTCACTCTTGTTAACCCTCACTATCTCGGCTACAATCACATCGTCGATTTAGGCATCATAACAGACAATCAAAGTGAAAGTGAAGTTGCTAAATACCTCGAAAGCAAACCCTACATTTCCCAGGTAGTCAAGCATTTAGGCAAGTACAGTTTTTATGGAAAGGTAGCGTTAAAAAACCTCAATAAATTATCAGGAATAATTGAGAATTTAGAATCAAACAGTAAAATCAAACATGTTGACGCTTTGATTTGGGCAGAAGCTATAAACATAGAATTTCCCCAAAACCTAATCATTAGCCCCCTCAAATACGAAAATAGCTATAAAAGTAATCAAAAGCCTGCTTTAACCAATCTGGACCCTTCAGCCTCGGAAATCGACGAAACAGATGTAAAAATCGCTCGGGTACTCTGCAGAAAATCTCGAACACCGTTTAAGAAAATTGCAGAACAACTGGATTTATCAACTAAAACGGTAATACATAGGTACCGAAAACTCAGAGAAAACCTGTTCACCCTTTCCACAGTGACTCTTGATTTAAACAAGCTTGGGTACAAAGCTTTAATGAACCTTTACATAAAAGTCTTAAACCGGAGCAAGATAGCAGAGATTCATAGTCAACTACTCCAGATACCCAACGTATTGGTTATCATAAGACTCATCGGCGCATACGACTTATACGTTGCAATTGCCGTAGAGGATTTTGATAAAATGTTTGAAGCAAAAGAAAAAATCAGGAAAATCATCGGTCTAGAAAACCCTGATGTTTTCGTAACGCCAATGCCTCCAGCTTGGCCCTTAAACCTGTTCCCTTCGCTGCTGGAAAACGTAGTTATGCCAAAGTATTGGCCTGACAAATCAAACATTGAACCCAAATAATAAAGCTAAACCAGAATGCTTTGGCAATTCAAGAATCAAATTTCAATCCATCTGGTTTTTTATTCTTTTGCGTCTTTTTAGCGGTTTAGGCGAAATGTTTAAGCATAAAGCACCTCCTTTTTGAAGAATAAATGTGAAGTTGAAATGAAGCCTCACGTAACCTTAGTTAACCCTGCCGCTCCAGTGGGCGCTGCAATGCACATGCCTTTTGCACTGTTGGGTTTGGGGTATTTGGCGGCTGTTTTAGAGAAAAACAACTACAAGGTTGACGTAATCGACTGTCAAGTGCTTAAGCTCTCTTTTGAAGATTTTAAAAGCGAGATAAGCAAGCGTCAACCCGACATCGTTGGGGTAACTTCATCCACGTTGACTTATCAGACAGCTCTGAAGTTAGTTAAGATTGCCAAAGAGGCTTGCCCAAACTGTATAACCCTCGCGGGCGGTTCACACGTTACTTTTTGGGATGACCACGCATTGGAAGAGTGCTCAGAACTCGACATCGTAATCAGAAAAGAGGGCGAAAACACGATGTTGGAGTTGGTGCAGCGAATCGAAGCGGGCAAAAGTTATTTCGACGTTTTAGGCACCACTTGCCGTAGAGAAGGCAAAATCGTCAGAAATCAAGATAGAACCTACATTGAGGATTTGGACAGTTTGCCCTTCCCAGCGCGTCATCTTTGGCCAATGGAGAAGTTCCGCGAACTCGAAGATATCCTTTATTTAGCGACCAGCAGAGGATGCGTCTACTGGTGTGAATTCTGCACAACAGTGAGGATGCATGGACGCAAATACCGCATGCGTAGTCCCAAAAACGTAGTAGATGAATTAGAGTTTCTGAATAAAACTTATGGCGTGAAAAAATTCACTTTTTGTGATGACGCGTTCACCGTGGACCAACCTAGAACTGAAGCGCTTTGCAGCGAAATTCTTCAGCGTGGTTTGAAGATTGAATGGAACTGTGGCACACGAGTAGATATGTTAACCCAAGAGTTGCTAACTAAAATGAAGGCAGCTGGATGTGTTTCCGTCTGGTTCGGTGTTGAATCAGGAACACAGCAGGTTTTGGATGCAATGAAAAAAGGAATCACTCCTGAATTAACCATGAAAGTTTTGGGTTGGGTACGAGAGGCAGGTTTGATGCCTGTTCCAAACGTTATCCTTGGATTCCCAGGGGAAACAATGCAAAGCGCTTGGAAAACTATCAAGTTTGTCGAGAAGGTGGCTCCTGACGCCGTTGGGTTCTACAATGTTGCAACGCCCTTTCCTGGCACACCCATGTATGATTTGGTTAAGGAGAAGGGGTGGCTGAGAATAACTGACTTTGACATGTACGACACGACCAAACCGATTTTTGAGACACCGCAGCTTAGTATGAAAGAACTCGGCAAACTACGCGAAGGCGCATTCCACCACTACTACCTGCGAAGGGAGTACTTTTTTGAGAAGAAAAGACGCTTTAAACTGTCAACGGCACTGGTTGTCGGCGTGCACCTGATTGCTAATATTAAACTTAAGCTCAGAAGAAGCTGAATGCCTATTTCTTTCTCTTTTTCACCAAGTTGAAGGCTAAGCCGACGACGAATGGAGCAACGATTACTGCAAAGAGGACTGACCATAATGATACTGGAGAAGACGGCGTTGGCAGAGAGTTTGGGTTGCAGGTGCTGTTTTCAAATGGTTGGGTACTTGCAATAGGATTTATAGTGGAATCAACGAGTGCATTTGGATTCTTTTCAGTCGGGGTTGGTGTAAGCGGAGGCAACACAAAAACCCATAAACCGGGCAGAAATACTGAATTCGTATACTTACCCTCGGAGTCTGTTATTTGCAGAGTAATCGAGTATGTTCCATTCGTGTCAGGCATAAATTCGAAAACGTTGGAGTTTGCACCTGGTACGGCGATGACGTCTCCGAGGGGTGAAAGGTCATATCCCATGCCCGGTTTCCAAGTCGGCCACAGCTGGGTACACCATTGGTAACTGTACGGTGGTGTTCCGCCAGTGCATGTCGCGGTGAATTCTACCCGCTGGTTAACGTAAGTTGTATGTGAACCGTAGGTTATCTGTACGTTGGTCGATATATTCTTCGCCTTAACGGTACCAACTGCAAACGAGGAAGTTAACATTGCCAAAGCCAAAGCGGCTAAAATAACTATCATCTTCATATGGGCACATCTGTACATTCAAAGAATAAAATGCGCCTCTTAGTTCTATTCAAGGAACAAACCGTTCCAAAGCTGGAGCACCCAACTAAAAATTGGGTTTTTTCCTAAACCGCAAAGCTTCAATCAGAAAAATAGCTGCAGCAACAACCGTTACTATTGTAAGCAACCAAAAGGATTCTTCAATTGACCCGCCCAAAATCAAATGGATTGTTAAAACAGCCAGTTCAGCCGCGAGGACCGCTATGAAGATGAATCCGAAGATAGCGAAGGTTGGGACAAGCGTTTTTCCAAACCATAAATAACCTTTTATACGTATTTTTTTCTTGACAATATAGTTGCCGTATGTATCTTTTTCTACTAAGCCTTGTTCAACGAGTTTTTGGAGGTTTCGGTAAGCCACGCTTGGGCTGCTGAGGTTGGCTCCACGCATCAAGTCTCTGGGACCAACTGGTTTACCGACCCTAACCAGATACAGATACGTTTGAAGTGTAGTTGCGTTTGGTTCTTTCTCAGTTTCCAAGCTTAGCATCGCCAAGACTAATTAGCGTAGTCTACACTTAAAAAACCAACCGCAAGACAAAAATTTTGCGAAGATTTTAAAGAAAACGTGAAGTTAGAAGAGATAGTTTTTTTATTTGTTGATTTTAAACAAAAAAAGAAAAGGGAATTATTGTTTGTTTGTCTGTTTTTGTTTAAGGTCTTCTTCGCATTACCAGTGCAATCAGTACTGCGCCGATGATGACTAGCAAAACTATTATGGCAATTGCTGAACTCAGAACGTATGTGTCAGTCATGGATGCTGGAGGCGCTGCTGTAGGTGCTACGGTTGGTTTTGATTCTTGGACGGTGAAGCTGCTTGTTGCCCATGATGGGAAGTAGCCGTTTGTTCCGTGGAAAGTTGCTGTTATTGTGTAGTTGCCTGAAATATCGGGTGTCCATGTCAGGCTGTACATGCCTGTCTCATCGGTGGTTGCTGTGCCTATGTTTCTATAGTTGCCGTTAGAGTCAAGAACATCCACTGTAACTGGGACGCCCTTAAAGTCGGTTGGTAATGGTTTTTGCTGGTAGACATATCCCATCCAGTCTTTCATGCTTGCGTCAGATGACACTGGAACGCCATTGGGGAAGTCTGCTGCCTGCTGATCCTGTTTTGTGCCAGCGGAAATGTCTAGAACTGTGCCGCTAATTACGACTGGTTGACCGAAAGCTGCGCCTAGGTTTGGTGCTTCAACTGTAGTAGCACTTGGTCCTCTGCCGACACTGTAGATTTGGTTGTCATAACTGTTGAACCATGTTGCATAGCCATCTGCAATAGCATAACTCATTGATACGAACTCGCTAGTATAAGATGAAAGAGTCCAGATTTCCTGTCCGGTTGTTGCGTTTACGGCGCGTGCCAATGCACCCTTGTAAATTGGGTTTGTAGCAGTGTGCTCAGTAGTAACTAGATATATTACTCCGTTGCCGACAGCGTTTATGAAGGTTGGGTAAGCACCATAGGGAGTGCTCAGACTTCTGGTAGTGTTGCCTTCGCCGCCGTTACCGTAGGTCCATTCCATGTTTCCAGTTGTCATGTTATAAGCATAGAGTACTCCTCCGAAAGAACTGCTATAGAGCATGCCGTAAGCTTCTTGTGCATCTGGTTGGGCAGGACCTGGCTGACCATAATAGTCAATGTCTACTTGCGGTTCCGTTGGACCCCATATTTGGTTTCCCGTTGTCAGACTGTATCCGACGAATTGAGAAGTTTCCTTCCAAACTTCAGCGAAGACGCCTAGGTTGCCAGAACCGTCTGGCGCTGTTGGATCGACTCCAGCAAAGAAGACAGTCCTGTTTTCTGGTGGCTGCTGTAATGTCTTAGTCCATAGAAGCGAACCGATTGTACCTAGAGAAGCGTTGATGTTGATAGCGTAGTATGTGTAGGGAGCCCAGCTTGATGTATAGAAGGGTTGCGGAAGGGCAGGATAAATCCCAGTCATAAAAAGCAACACATTTCCGGTAGCTAAAAGTTCAGTAGGCGCGACGGTCATACCGTTGAATGCAGGGATCGAATAGTTCCAGTCATAACTGTACAGTGTACTATTTGGATTCACGACGTTTGCATAGACTAGGTAATTAGAAGTAGCTGGTGCGTTATTGTTATTTCCAGCAGTAGCTCCTATAGCTGGTTCTGTAATAGTGGCTTGTTGGGCTTGGGCGGCGGTTAGAGCAGTTCCATTAGTGAAGGACATGTTATAAAGTGTTGGGGCGAGTATGTTGGCGGAGTTTGGAGGAAGGAAAGGATTATTGACATTTGCCCATAGCCGGGATGAGTTCCACTCACTCAAATACCATGTCGAGCTTTGATTCGCTATGTTGTATCTTAACTGTTCTCCTGCTGGACCCTGAGCTGGAAAACCTGTTGGAACGCCAGTTACGTTGAACAGTGGATCACCTGTGTATGCGTCGAAAGCTCGGGCAAAGTTGGTTGTGAACAGAATTGGTGTATAAACTCCATGTTGGTCGGGGTTCCAAAGGTTATAGGTGTAGGCAAAGGATAGCGACGGTATTTGTGTAGTGCTCCAAATAATTTTGCCTGTTCTTAAGTCTTGGCAGACAGTTGGTCCAGCAGCAGTGCCTGTAAATGATACTGGTTGAGTATAGTATATGTAACCATTCACAATTATTGGATTGACGTATCTTTGTTCGTATGCAGATCCTTCAAACCACGTAATTCCTTTGTCTGTAGCACCGATGTCTCCGAATACATTGTTTCCTCCGACGACTCCTCCGCCTTGAAGCGGATACGTCCACATTATGTGACCAGTCAGGGGCCCTACGGCATCGCCTGGGTACCTTTCAATATCTGACCCCCAGCCGAAACCTGGTGCGAAACTGAAAGCACTGATGTAGCCAGAACCCGTTGCAGAGCTCACCGGTGAACCTGTGCCTAGCCAGTTTGACGAAATAGACCACCAGTCTGTGTTTTCACCGTATATTGGGCGTGTCCAGTAGTCAGTTGGAAGCGGCGGGCTGCCTTGAGGCTGGGGGAGCGGTTCCTGCTGAACTGTTAGTGTTGAAGTCTGTGTGCTTGGCAGATACGTATCCCCAACAAATGGGCTAGTGGGGTCGTAGTCATATTGAGTATAGTTCTGTCCAGGGAAGGTAAAGATTAAAGTGTATGTGCCGACTTCGGTAGGAGTAAAGCGAGTATACGCACTAGATGTTGGGTCTGTAACTATATTAAGCATTGTTGTGGTTACTGTTCCATTAGGCGACACTATTGTTAGGTTGTAGTTATGGAATCTATAGTTATTTGATAACTGTGCAGCTCCGTTTGTCGTTACAGATTGACCACCGAAAATTAAGTTAATCCAAAAATAAATCAATATTTGTTGATTAACACCTACAGGATTAGGCTCCGCGGTAACGTAGGCGGTCGTTGGAATCTGCCATGATGGAGTATGCGCACTTGCAGAAGGTATTAGGACTACCGATGTTCCCATTGAAATTATCAATAGCGTAGCAATTGCAATAGCTACAGATTTGTTTCTAGAAATTTCGAGTCTTAAAATTGACATTTTTCTTATCTCCTTTTTCCGTAAAATAACCAGAAGAAAAATTTAGCTTTTAAACCTTTGCAAATTTAACTATTATATTGAATAAAATTGCCTTTTAAGGCAAAAAAAGGCTATAATATAAGGTTGTTTCTAAAAACATAATAAAAGGAACAAAAGCCACAAACATTATAAAGCACCCGATGAATTTAAATATAATAAATAATTAAGTGACCCTCACGTGGGATATTGGTTTTAACCGCGCAAGTTAGTGAAGTTCAAGCAAAAATTCTTAAAGAATTATTAGTGGATGGCCGTCAAACAGATAGCGAAATTGCTGAAAAAATAGGATCTACCAAAGTAGTTGTGAAGAAAAATTATGAGAAAATGGAGCAAATGGGCATAATTATAGGAGCGACAACGCACGTTAATTATAAGAGTTTTGGTTACAAGGCTGTAGCATATATTTTAATCAGTGTTGATCCCAAGCAAGAAAATCTACTTATCGAATACTTGCAAAAACAGCCAGAGGTTTTTTCTGTCAATAGAAGAGGGGTTAAAGGGAACATTGATGTTGTTACAATTCTTAAAACGCTTGAACAATTGAACGAATTCAAGGATAACATTAAAAGGCATTTTTTTGTCTTCGAAATGAAGACTGCAATTTGGACAGATGTAAAAGAAATGAATGAAAATTTAACAATAATTCCTGAAAATAGAAAGAATGCTGAGGAGACAACCAATTATCAAGCGAAGACTTTGAAAATCAATCCTCAAAAAGTGTTTGTCGACCAAATTGATCTAAAAATAGCAGCCAAGTTATCTGAGAACGGACGAGTATCTATGGAGAGCCTCAGCAGAGAAATAGGAATCTCTTCTGACACTGCCAAAAGGAGATATCGAAAATTAAAGGAAAACGGTGTATTAAAAGTCACAATCCAAATTAATCCAATCAAAATTGGATATCAAGCCATATGCATTTTTTTTGCGGGTATCTCCAGTGAAGAGTCATTCTCAATCATTAAGGAAATTAGCAAGATCCCTGATGTCATAAGCATAATGAAAACAACAGGAGACTACGACCTGCAAATATGGGTGATGATAAAGAGTATAGGCCAATTGTTGTCCATTCAAGAAGAACTGCAAAACATGACAAAAATAACTAAAATTGACCTGGAAATAGTGGGAATGCGAGAAAAATGGCCAACTCCGCGCCAATATATATCAACTTTTTGATTTACACACTCGTCAATTTAGCCAAAAATAATGTAAATTAGCAATTTCAACGAAATAAATTAAACGAAAGCAAGAAATTTAAATATCAAAAATTAACAAAAGGTAAGAGACATAGAAAGCGTACTTAAAATGAATGAGTTAGACGCAAAAATAATCAGAATTCTGCTGAAAGATGGACGTACAGGTTATGACGAAATAGCAAAAGAATGCGGAGCCTCAAAAAACAAAGTTTGGAAACGTTGCCTGTCAATGAGAAAAAAAGGCATAATTGAAGGAGCGACAATTCAGGTAAATTTCGGCCACTTAGGCTATGACGCTCTTGCAACTCTGCTCATCAATGTTGAGGCTCAGCAAATAGAACAGGTTATGGAATTTATTAAGAAATTAAAAGAGGTTCGTGCTCATCGCCAGTATTTCAGCGTTTACAATGTAAGAGCAGTCGCAACTTTAAGCAATCTAAATGAATTGGATCATGTGAAGCAGGTAATTAAACAAAAGCTCCCTACCATGGCGTTAAAAGATTACATTTGGACAGGAGTTAAAAATATTCCTGAAAATTTGAATCTAACAGATACTTTAAAAGACACCACAGAAAGCAATCAAGGGAATCCAAGCAAAGCGTGCCTTGTCCCAGATGAGGGAATCACAATTGATCAGGTAGACAACCAAATAATTAAAAAGCTCACATTGGACGGGCGGGCTTCATTTACTAAGATAGCGAAAGAAATAGGATTATCAACGGATACAGTAGTAAAAAGGTATCATAGGCTAAGGAAAAACGGTACAATAAAAGTTTCGATCCAAATAAATCCAAACAAAATCGGATACAAATCAATACTAGATTTCAACATAGCTTTTACAACGCCCGGCGTCTTGTCTGACACAGTAGTTGAGTCACTTGCCAAAATACCCGATATCATTATTATTACAAAAACCAGCGGCGATTACGATCTCCAAGTGACTGCAATGATAAAAGACATCCCAGAATCTTTCACAATTCAAGACCAAATTGCCAGAATCTGCGGTATAACGAAAATCGAAGTAAGCTCAAGAAAAATTCCTGACAAATGGCCAACGCCACAACAATATATTTCGACATTCTGAAGTAATTGAACTGCCATCTTATTTTTAAAAGAAGAAGGTTTGCTGGGTCTCTGGAATTTAGGAAGAAATGCAAATACTAATCACGACACTATGGCAAACTATCGTGAATTTTAACCAGAGACCTCTCAGCCCATGTCTTCTCAGTTACCTTAAAAAACAAAAAAAGGGGAAAGGTTGTTTTTTACTGATTTTCTTATGGTCGTTTCTTTGTGACTAGCAACGCGAGTATAGCGCCGACTACTACGATTGCAATGATAATCGCTATGATTCCTGGTAGAAGATATGTGTCAGCTACCGAAGCTGGTGCTGCTTGTGTGGATGCAATGGTTGGGTGTGCTGGGTCAACTGCGAAGCTTGTTTCTGCTGATGATGGCCAGTAGCCATTGGTACCAGCGAAATTGGCGATTACAGTGTATTTGCCTGAGATGTCAGGAGTCCATTGAAGGCTATATGCTCCGCTTGAATCGCTTGTGGTACTTCCGATGGGTCTAAAGTTGCCGTTTGAGTCAATGACGTTTATCACCACTGGAACACCTGTAAAGTTTGTTGGTAATGGTTTCTGTTGGTAAACGTAGCCCATCCAGTCTTTCATGCTAGCATCGGATGAAAGTGGAACACCATTCGGAAAGTCAGTTGCCTGTTGGTTTTGCTTTGTACCCGCTGAAATGTCTGTGATTGAACCACTAATAACTAGGGATCCACCTAAAGTGATCGATGCCTTTGGTGCTTCTAGAGTCATAGTGCTTGGTCCTCTGCCAACAACGTAGATTTGGTTGTCATACCCGTTTAACCAAGTTGAATAGCCATCTGCCATAGCGTAGCCCAAACTGCCAAACTCAGCTGTAGCACTCGAAACGGTCCAGATTTCAGTTCCATCAGTCGCGTTAATTGCTCGTGCTAAGGCGCCCTTGTATATTGGTGTCTCAAAAGTATGCTCACTGGTCACTGTGTATAGTATTCCGTTACCAACAGCTTGTACGAAAGTTGGATAATGCCCAGGTGGAGGTATTTGATCGAAACTGTTAGTACTGTTGCCTGCGCCGCCATTACCATAGGTCCATTCTAGTTTTCCGGTTGTCAAGTTAAAACAGTAGATTATTCCTGCATATCCCATAGTGTAGAGGTTGCCATAAGCGACTTGGCTTGTTATAATGCCACCGCCTGTACTGCCATACCAGTCTAGTGATGTTTGAGATGGAGTTGTCCATAGTTTCGCACCTGTTGCCATGCTGTATCCATTGAAATTCAACGTTTCCTTAGTTTCCTCAACGAAGACACCGAGATGACCTAATCCATCGGGGGCTGTTGGATCAGTACCGCCTAAAGATATGGTGATGTTGGTTGTTGGAGTAATTGTATTCGACCACAGTACTGAACCCACATCACCTTTGGATGGATCTAGGTTGACACCGAAGTAAGTGTAGGGATTTGTACTATAGCCGACTTGTTGTTGGAATGCTGGTAGAGAGCCATTTCTGCAGATGAGAATATTATTTGGGAAAGCGGCGATTACGGTTACAGGGTTTGCGCCTGGTGATGATCCAAATGTGGCAGCGCCCATAGTATTAAGCCATGACGCTGAAACGTTCCAGTCATAAGTTGGTTCAGGTCCAGTTGCGGTTGCGGTTAACATGTTGGCCAGGGTTGTGGAGTTTATGGGGATGTTTCCGTTGACTACTGTTGGAGGTATAGAGTTGTAGTTTATTCCGTCATATGCTGCGACATTTGTTCCAGCTGGTGGGACCGCTATAGTTGTGTAGCTGGAAAGGTTTGGGCCGCTCATGTTGTAGAGTGTTGGCGATAGAAATGGCGGATACTTGTATGACCATAATCTGGATGAATTCCATTGAGCCAGGTAGTATTGAGGGTTTGTAGTGGTGTTAGTGTTTGTGAAAACATATCTTAAGTGTTCGCCTTGTGGACCTAATGCTGAAAAGCCTGTAGGAACATTGGTTACGTTGAATAGTGGATCACCTGTATATGCGTCAAAAGCTCGGGCGAAGTTGGCTGTGAATAAAATCGGTGGAAATACTCCGTGTTGATTGGGGTCTTCAAGGTCATATACGTAGCCGAATGATATTGCAGGTACATCGAATCGTGACCAAATGACTTGCCCTGTGCGAAGATCAACAGCATCTTCAGGTCCAGCAGCAGTGCCTCCAAATGAAACGGGTTCTTTAAAGTATAGTACCCCATTGATTATTATTGGATAAGCGTATCTCTGGTTGTATGCTGATCCCTCAAAGTATGTGTTGCCCTGGTTAGGAAAATTATTTCCGCCGACAACTCCACCGCCTTGTAACGGTTTTGTCCACATGATGTGACCTGTCAGAGGCCCTACGGCGTCACCAGGATATCCCTGCACCATTGATTGCTGGAATCCGACGCTCATTGCAACTATGTTGCCAGTACCGACTGTAGGTGAAACAGGTGAACCTGAGCCTAGCCAATTGGAAGAAATTGACCACCAGCCAGGATTTTCACCGTATATTGGGCGAGTCCAGTATTCAGTTGGAAAAGGATAGCTATATGGAAATACGGGTGTTGGGGTTTGCTGGACAGTAAGTGTTGTTGTTGCGTTGCTTGGTAAATAAGCATCATTCACGTATGTATCGTTGGCATGATCATAATCATTTATGTTTTGGCCAGGGAAGTTAAAGAATAGTGTGTATGTGCCAACTTGAGTGGGCGTGAAGGTGTATCCCTGATTTGATGTTGGATCTGAAATGTAAGCAAAAGTTGTTGAATTTGTGCTTCCGTCAGGTGCTGTGATAGTAAGCTGGTAGTTATGGAATCTATAATCGTTAGTTAGTGTTTCTGCGTCATACGTTTTGTCGAGCCATATGTAGACTGTAGCTCTTTGGCCTACGCCTATTGGATTAGGAATAGCAGCTACAAATGCATAGGTTGGAATTTGCCATGCTGGTGTATGAGCACGAGCAGTCGGTATTGGCACTATAACCATTGCGAGGGCCATTGTAACTATCAAGAATGCGACGATCGAAATAGCTGTAGTTTTACCTTTAGAAAAGTGCATTTTCAAAATTGACATTTTTCTTATCTCCTTTTTCGGTAAAATAAACTAGGAAAAATTTGGCTTTTAAACCTTTGCAAATTAAGTAATTATACCGAATAAAATAGCCTTTTAATTTTAAAAAAAGAAAAAACATAAGATAATTAAAAATTTATTATTACCATTGTAAAAATAAAAGCCAAAAAGAAGCGGAAAAAAGAAAACAAATTCTGCAAATAGCACAAATCACCGTAATCGATATTAACTGTTTATCCAAGTATCTCAAAAGCAACGTTTGGGGTAACTTTGGAGCTAACAGTCTTAAACGTAGTAATCGCCTTCATCATGCTGGTTCTGGCTATCCTGTTAGATTTAGCTCTTGGCGATCCATCACCCAATTACCCTGACCGATGGGTTTTCAAGCTGCACCCAACCGTTCTAATGGGTAAATTCACCAAAAAAATTGAGCCTTACTTCAAAAACCCAAACCCAAAAACAGAGAAGGTTCTGGGCGTTTTGCTGGCTTTAACTGTTATTGGTGCTTTTGCTCTTCCAGTCTACTTCGGTTTGTGGATTATCTTCTCGTATGTGAGCATTTTTGTTTACGCCTTCATAGGCATCATATTGCTCAAGATGACAATTTGCATTAAGCTGGAAACAGACTGGGCAAAAGCTGCAGCAAAAGCTATCGATGCAAGCGATTTACCTGAAGCAAAAAAGTACAGTCACTTCTCAAGACGGGAATCCAAAGATCTAAACGGCGCAGAAATGGGCAGTGCTGTCATCGAATCCATGTCTGAAAATCTTATCGACTTCAAACTTTCACCCATGATGTCGTTTGCGCTTTTCGGCGTTACCGGCGCAATTGCTTTTCGAGCAATCAACACCTTGGATGGGATGGTTGGCTTCAAAACCAAAGAGCACATTAACACCGGCTGGTTTAGTGCAAACCTCGACAACTTTGTTAACTTCATTCCCACAAGGCTCACGGCGCTGCTTATGATTGTTGCAGCTGCAATTCTTCGCTTGGATGCCAAGAATGCCTGGAGAATCGCTCATCGAGACCACAAAAAAACTCCGAGCCGCAATCACGGTTGGCCGATGGCGGTTGTGGCTGGCGCATTGCGGATACAATTGGAAAAGCCAGGGCAGTACATTCTTGGTGACGCGCAGGAACCGTTGACGGGCGAGAAGATTTTGGGTGCTTTGCGGATTAGAGATGTAACGATTGTTCTATGGGGGCTGCTGTGTGTGGTTGTCCTCGTGGTTGTGCGGTTGTTTTGGTTTATGCCGATTTAGTGCAAAGTTTTAATCGAACCAGAGCGGTATTTCTGAGTTAAGAGTGCCTCTTGATGCGTGTTTGCCTCATAAATCCACCTCGAATTCAGCCTAAAGCATGGGGAAAACCCAACGTTTTTCCACCTATTGCCATGGCTTCAGTCGCCGCGGTCCTCGAAAAAAAACATGCAGTTAGCATCATTGATGCTCCGACAGAGGGCTGGGAGAACCTTTTGGAGCTGGATCAAACCAAGTACCGAGTTGGGTTAAGCGCGGAAACCATTGCAGAACGAGTCGCGCGGTGGAAGCCTGATGTGGTAGTCTTAGAGATCCCATTTTCGGGCTGGTCTAAAACCGCATTTGAAGTCGCAGCCACAGTAAAAAAGGTCGGCAGAGAGATTGTTGTTGTTTTGTTTGGGTTGCATCCTTCATCACGTCCAGAAGATTGCCTTACAAACGTTGATGTTGATTTTGTTGTGGTTGGCGAACCCGAAAACACTGTCTCCGAATTGGTTGGTGCATTAGAATATGGAAAGAGAGATTTTAGCGGCATTGATGGTTTAGGTTTTAGGAAAAGTGGCAAGCCAGTTCTCACACGCAAGCGTACTGTGATTGAGAACTTGGATTCGCTCCCGTTTCCAGCTAGGCATTTGCTGCCAATGGACGTTTACACCAAAGCCGTTAAACAGAATCCCTTGCGCGGCGAAATCCACAAACCCTACACCATAATAATCACGAGTAGAGGCTGCCCCTACAACTGCGTTTTCTGCTCAAGCTGCGTGGTCTGGGGAAAGCAGTGGCGTCCACGGAGCGCAGAGAACGTGGTAGATGAAATTGAACAGGTAATCAAAACTTTTGGAATTCGGCAGGTTGATTTTTCAGATGATAACATGACGTTGGATAAGCAACGTATGGCGGAGATTTGCGATTTAATTGTTGAGCGTAGCTTGAGGTTTGAGTGGTTTACGCCAAACGGTATCAGAGCAGACACGCTTGATGAACCGCTCCTTCGGAAGATGAAGGCGGCTGGCTGCAAAAAAATCCGCATTGCTCCCGAATCAGGCGTTCAGCGCGTTGTTAATGAGGTTATCAAAAAGAACTTGGACCTCAAAACAGTTGAGGAAGCGGTGGTTTTGTGCAAACGCGTCGGCATCAAAGTCGGCTGCTTCTTTGTCATAGGTTTAATCGGAGAAACCAAAGCAGACATCGAAGAAACCATCAATTTTGCTTACAAACTCAAGGAATTGGGAGCGGACACCTTCATCTTCAGCATCGCCATGCCACTCTACGGAACAGCGTTCTATGAGCAGGCAAAACAAAAGGGGTTTTTGCGCGAAGGATTCTGCGATTATGCTTTGGCGGCGACTGAGCCGCAGGTTGAGACGCCAGAGTGGTCGGCGAGGGATTTGCAGGAGCTGTGCATGAAGGCTAACTTGGTTAATCCGACGTTTACTCGGGGCAAGGTTTTGAGGGCGATTCGGAATCCGAAGAAAACGGCTAAGTTGCTGCTGAAGAGAAAGTAGTGCTGAGTAAGTTTTATAGCAAACGCTTGGTTTTTTAATTGTATAAAACCTGCTTTTGAAAAGTTACTGCTTGTCCTGAAGGTTTTTGGGCAAATCCTGTTTATATACGGTTTGCTCGCATGGCTAGACGGCGTAGTTGTACAGTTTACTCATCCAGAGTGGCTTGCTCTGCCCGTGTCGCATCTTTTGCTCTGGATAAGAACCGACACCTTCACCATCCTAATGTTCGTTGTGAGCGCAATTGGTTTTCTTGTTTGGCGGTTAACCGCTGAATTGTCAAAACCTAATGAGAGTAAATCGAAAACGTAGACAGGAGAGTTCGCCTAACCTTTATTGGCAATTTTTTTAAAAGCTAAATAAGCAAGTAGTCCCAAGCAGCATCCGACCGCCAAAACCGCTAATCCCCAGACTTCGAGGGGCGGTTGCGCTGGTTTTATGGGTTCAATCGAGGTGGGTGTTGGCTGTGTTGGCTGCGGGTCGGGGTCGGTTGGATTACATTGAACTGGACATAGTTGGTGTAGCCGGGGTTTCCCGCAAGGTCAACTGCCTCTACTGTGAGTTTGTGTGTTCCAACGGTTAACCCTGTTAGGGTAGTGTTTTGCGCTGGCAGAATGGTTTTGTTAGTATCTAAGTAGACGATTAGTTGGGTTACTGGCTCGCTTAAGATCAGGTTTAACGGAACAGTGATTATGTATGTTTGGTTTGTTTGGGGCGATTGAATGGTTATATTCGGCGGCGTCGAATCCAGAGCAAAGTCTGGTGCATCAGTGTCTATGTTGAAGTAGATTGTGTCAACGTAAGATCGTATGTCGTTTTCTCCAAAGACAGCCTGCAAATAAATCGTTAAGCTATGAGGCCCTCGGATAATTCAGGCAACTGCACTTGCCCTTTGGATGAATACACTACATGCAACTCCTTTGGGTTAATAACCGAGTAAGGCATAAGTCCAGTGATGTTTCCGTCGAGAGTGTAGTTGAGGGAATAGTGCATTCCTAAACCGCAGGCGAAGGTGTAATTGAGCAGTATGTTTTGGGTGTTGTAGGTTGTGTTGACGGGAGAGAAAACGGTAACGCCGTCTGAGAGGCGAATAGGACCGATAGAACCAGCCATTACGGGTTGAACACTAACTAACAGCAGACCCGCAAGGAGCAGCGCAAACGCGGTTGCCCAAGTTACTTTTTGAATCATGCTAAAGCCTACTTATGGATGCTGCAAGGTAACTTTTAGCTCTCCTACAGGAACAGACTGTTCCCCAAAAAGAACACCGAAAACAACCGTGCAATTACTTTTTGACATGTTAATGGCTGCTGAAAACGCCAATACGGACCTGCCCCCTAAAGGTTTCTGCAATGAACCAGTATTAGGATCTAAATAGGTTGGTTTCGGCTGTTATCCTGAAAAATTGTTTTAGAATATTATCAGTCTTCCGTTTACGAGCACCATTTCAACGCTTATGTTCTTGATTTTTTCAGGCACCACTGCATTTGGGTCCGAGGACAGAATAATTAAGTCTGCCAGTTTGCCCTCTTCGATTGAACCCTTAACGTTTTCTTCGCCCGACGCGTAAGCCGCGTCCAAGGTATACAGGTGCAAAGCTTCTTCAACGCTCAGGCGCTGCTCAGGAAACTCTGCCCGCAGCACGACTTCTTGCATTCCAAGCAGTGGGCTCAGGGGTTCCATGGGACAGTCGGAGCCGCCAGCAACCTTCACGCCCTCATCAATGAGTGTTTTGAGTGGATGAAGCCACCTAGCCCGTTCCTTTCCAAGACGTTTTATAGCTGACCACACCGTGAATTCTGTAGAGATAACTTTAGGCTGAACAGAAACAACCACATTTTGTTTTTTGAGGCGCTTGACCAGGTTTTTGTTTAAAACCGCTGCCTGCTCAATACGGAAGCGTGCTTGGCTTGGGGTTTGCTCGATTACGTTTAGGGTGGTGTCGATTGCTTTGTCGCCCATCGCCAGTATGATTGGTTGAACCCCAGCCGCTAAAACTTGCTTAAACGACGCCGCCAAACCTTCCTCTGTGCAAAGCAATTTGCCGCTGTTATTTGGCTCATCACTGTACGGCTCCAGCAACGCCGCTTCTTTAGAATCTAAATATCCATCCACATTAATTGCAACACCGCCAAACCGCAGCAATGCGTCAGATGTGTCGAAATTCGCCATTTTCCCCATTAGTTTTTGCGGCACTACAACGTTAACCCTGAAAGGCAACCGTTTCTGGGCATTTAGCTTCTGAATTATAGGCAACTCAATTTCTGACAAAACCAGCCAATGTACACTTGTCAAGCCAGCTTCAGTAATTTTTTTGCAGGCTAAAGATGTCGCCTCGAAAAGCTCATTGATGGTGGGTTCGGGAACGGCTTGCCAGATTATGTTGGTGGCGCTGTCACGCAAAATGCCTGTAGGTTCGCCAGTTTTTGGGTTCTTATCTATGCTGCCGCCCTTAGGCACCGAGGTTTGCTTTGTTACGCCTGCCAATTGGAGGGCTTTGGTGTTTACGGAGCAAATCATTGCGGATTCATGGTAGATAATCACAGGGTTGTCTTTTGCAGCAGAATCTAAATCTGAGGTTGTGGGCATACGGTTTTCTTTGAAGCGGTTCTGGTTCCATCCGCGGCCAATAATCCACTTGTCGATTGGCGTTTGCCTTGCCTTTTCCTTCAATATGCTCTGTAGGTCAGACATTGATTCTGCGGTGGTTAAGTCAAGCCACAGGAGGCATCGCCCGAAATCTGCAACGTGAATGTGGGTGTCGATTAAGCCAGGCAACACGGTTTTGCCGTCGAGGCTGATTACTTTGGTGTTTTTGCTAATTAACTGCTTGATTTGCTTGTTTGTTCCGACTTTAACAATTTTGTTTTTTGTTATAGCGACGGCTTGGGCTGTAGGCTGGTCAGGGTTCATTGTATGAACGTTAGCGTTGACTAGTGCCAAATCTGCCGACAAGCAATCGCCTATGAAGCGCTAGTTGCGGACTTACGATAAAAAACCTTGCGTTTTCACTAAAAATAATCATAAGCGCTAGTTTCATCAAATTTACAAAACACATAATAGACGGCTTAACCGTTTTTGAGTAACATAAAGTCGGGGAACAACGTGAAAGCCCACGTAGCGCTTGTAAATCCACCATACCCAGTCGAAGCGCCGCAAGCCATCTTTCTCCCGCTCGGCATTGGTTACTTGACGGCGGTGTTGGAGGAAAACGGGTACACGGTGGATGTGGTGGATTGTCAGACGACGCATCCCACCCAAAAAGAGCTTGAAGACAAATTCAGAAGCTTAAACCCGGACATAATCGGCGTTACATCCGCCACACTCACTTACATGCCTGCCCTTGACATCTTGAAAGCTGCAAAATCTGCCCTGCCAAACGTAACCACCATGATTGGTGGACCACACGTGACGGTTATGGATGAGCAAGTTTTCACTGAGAGCAATGACGTAGACATTGTGGTGCGCAGCGAGGGAGAGCAAACCATGCTGGAGCTAGCGCGTTTAGCGTCTGAGGGCAACCTCAAAAACCTCGACCAAGTTTTGGGCATAACCTTCAAAAACAACGGCAAAGTTATCCGCAACCCCGACCGCCCATTCATGCAGGATATAGACTCACTTCCCTATCCAGCACACAAACACTTTGAGGTTGGAAAATACAAAATCCTCAACAGAACCTATTTACCCATAGTCACAAGTCGAGGCTGCCCTTTCAGCTGCACCTTCTGCGCAGGATACAAGATGTGCGGAAGAGGCTTCCGAGCTCGGAGTCCAAAGAAAGTTGTTGACGAACTGGAGTGGCTCCGAGACGAGTTTGGGGGAGGCGCTTTTGCGTTTTACGATGATACTTTCACATTCGATGTGAACAGGGCAATTGCTATTTGCGATGAAATGAAGAAACGCAAATTTGATTTGCCATGGGATTGTAGAACAAGAGTCGACAAGGTATCCAAAGAGCTTTTAGTTAAACTGCGGAGTTCAGGGTGCCAACTTGTCCACTTCGGCGTTGAATCAGGCAGCCAGCAAATGCTGAATTTGATGCGTAAAGGCACCACTGTCGAGCAGAACGCTCAGGCAATTAAATGGGCTAAGAAAGCAGGGATATCCGCCGCAATATCGCTGGTCATTGGCTACCCCACTGAAACACCCGAGCAACTGCAGCAAACCATCGACTTCACATACAAAACAAAACCAGACTACGTTTACATGTGTGAAGCGGTTCCTTATCCGGGCACAGAACTCTACGATTACACTAAAAAATTAGGGATAGAATTGTCCAAGGACTGGAGCCAATACCATGAGCAAACCCAAGTCTTCCAAAACACGCTCCTGCCGCTGGAGAAGCTAAATCAGACAAAGAAAGACTTCTACGACCACTACTTATCCCCTACCTTCTACCTGCGCAAAAAACTCAAAGGTGACTTCTACAGCCAAATAATGGCACGCAGCGCACTCAATCACATTGTCGCAAACAACAGCTTAGCCCGATGGGTGCTTAGAAAGCTGTATCATCCTAAGAAGAGTCCCGGTGGGCATAGTACGCCAAGCAAACAGCAAGAATAGGAGCAGCCTGAGTGTTTAGGGCTTTTGGACGACAGGTTTCAGGAATCAAATACCTGCTAACCCATCCTCACCAACTTAAATGGGTCATCACAAGAGAAATCCATTTTGGTCAACGCAAAAAAAGCAAACGCAAATGGGTCGAGTGGCAAAAATACGATGCCAACATGCACATCATGATGATGCAGGAGCACGCTGAGCTCTTAACCGTCAACACTTTAAACGTTGATCGAATCAAAATCTTCAATGACATGGTTAACGGCATTGGGAAGGATTTGCAGATTTTGGATGTGGGATGCGGCGACGGCGTTATCAGCGAACCACTTATGAGGATCGGTCACTTTGTTGCAGCAGTAGATTTACCCACGGTGGCAACTTCAGCTCATAAATGCAGGGTTTCCTCCATCATGGCAGGCGACGCGGAAACACTAGCTTTCGCAGATGGAAGCTTTGATTTGGTTATCGCCTCCGAAGTGCTAGAGCACTTGTGGGCGCCCGAGAGCTTCATAAACGAAGCATCTAGAACCCTAAAACCCCGCGGCCACCTGATAATTGAAACGCCTGAGGGAATGGCTGGATTAAACTATGATTCACACATGAATTATTATACGGTTGAAAAACTGGAGAAAATGTTAACGCCGAAATTCGCTGTAAAAAAAGTTGAGCGGTTGGCTGCAACGGGTTCTGCTCAAACGCCAACAATTATTGTCTTTTTTGAGAAGACCAATTAAAGGGTTCCAGTCGGCTTATTTCGTTTTTTCGCAACCCGCATAAAATGGACAACTGTTACAAGTGCCAAGGCTACAATCGCAGCTATGAGGGCAATAATTACTAGCAGAGATGGCGGAGGCACTACATTTTCTGTAGGCTTCGAAGTGACTGTGTTGGTTATTTGGTTTGCGAAGCAGTAGACGTTCCAATCGTGGTTTCCAATGTAGAGTCTTCCGTTGGCGATGGTTGGCGAGGACCAGCTGCCCGAGGGCGTGGTGTAGCTTGCAAGTTTTGATCCGTTATTGTTGGCGTCGAGGATGTATATGTGACGTTGACTGGTCATCATGTAGATTTTTCCGTCAGCGTAAGAGGGCGAAGCGTACAGTTCGTCGCCTGTGAAGAAGCTCCAGTTGAGGTGGCCGTTAGTTGCGTTTAGGGATGTCATGCTGAACTTGTCGATTATGTATAATTGACCGTTAACGTAGATTGGGGATGAAACGATGAATTCATATGCGTTAGGGTCTCGGAAAGTCCAAGTTATGTTACCAGTTGCGGCATCAATGCCAAAGTAAGTTCGCAGGTCAGCAGATGCAAACACCAAGCCGTTCTCAACGGACGGGGAACCCATCATTTCTGTGCCACCTGTAAACTGGTATTCGTAGGGTAACTCCTGTTTCCAAATTAATGCGCCGCTGGCAGCGTCAAGTTTGTAGAGGGCGCCTGAATTGGGTTTTTCTGATGTGAAGTAAACGCCGCCGCTGTCAACTGCTGGGGAAGACAGGATGGGTCCGCCTGTGGTGTACTTCCAGGTGATGTTGCCTGTGTTTGCGTCGAGAGCATACATGTTACCCTCTAATGAGCCAACGTAGACTATTCCGTTTACCACTGTGGGCGAGGACTTAAGCACAAACGACCCATAAGTATAGGGCAAGTCGCCGTTCACAAAGGTCTTCCAATAGAGCGCTCCAGTGAAAGCGTCTAGGCAGTAAACGTAGCCGTCGTCGCCTCCTGTGTAAACTTTGCCATTTGCTATGGCGGGAGAAGAAACTTGGGCGTCTTGGGTAGTGTAGCTCCAGATGAGGTTGCCGCTGAATGCACCGATGGCGTAGATGTTCTTGTCTTGGGAACCCACGTAGACTATGCCGTTTGCAACGCTAGGTGAAGAAATAACTGAGCCGTTGGTTGCGAACGTCCAAGATAAGGACAGGTTTGTTGGACCCACTTGGGCGGTGGAGGAGTGCGTTGGGTCGGCTCTCCACATGGGCCAGTCGCTGGTTGTAATGTTGGGGGTTCCTATGGCCCACACTTGGTTGAAGCTGTTGTATTCGCTTCCTGAAATAGCGTCAACCGCGTCGGTTACGGTGCCGGGAATAAGGTATAGGTGACCGTATGCTACGGCGACTGATTCTCTTGGAGCCAGCGCTTCGATTGGAAGTTTCCAGTTAAGTTGCCCAGTGTAAGCGTTTAAGCATGCAAACTGCGAAGTTCCGACGGCGCCGCCGTACTGGGCAATTTCTCCAGTTGTCGCGTAAACTTTGCCGTCAGCAACAGTGGGGTATCCTGGCCAAAGAAGAGTGCCGGAACCTTGATATTTCCATACAAGCTGTCCTGTTGCTATGTTGATGGCGTAGAGATTGCCGTCTTTGTTGAGTTCATACACGTTTCCGTAAGCCACAGCTGGCCCAGTTACAAAGTATCCGTCCGCTGTGCCCGGCGAGTAAGTCCACAAGATTTTGCCGTCGGTAGCGTTGAGGGCGTACATGGTGTTGTCGTCGGTTCCGCCTCTAAAGAACATACCATCAGAGTAGGCACCGTCAAAAATCATAGGTCCCTTCGTTAAGGTGGTCCAAACGACCGCGCCTGTCGTGGCATTGAGCGCGATTTGCTGGTTCTCAAAAGACCCCGGAAAAACCAAACCGCCACCATACGTTGTTCCTATACCTGTTCTGCCACCGCCCGGAACATAAGTACTCCAGACCAGCGTTGGCGGTTTCGAGGGGTCAGCAAAACTCCAGCCTTCAGTGTAGGAGTTATCTTTGACGTAGAACATTTTTTCTTCAGGACTGTAAACGTTTGCGCTGAAAATGCCTGTATCCTCACAGAAGTTTGAGCTAGTCCAAAGTATTTTGCCTGTTTGTGGGTCAAGGCAACTCCTTTCTACAACCATGTGGGAATCGTCGATTTTGTAGGCTATTGGCCAAGTCTCATTCATTGGAATATCAGTTTTCCAGACTTGGTCGCCGGTTTGCTCATTTAACGCCACAACGGAGGTGTTGGTACCTACGAAAATCATTTCGTCAAACGCGGAAAGGTAAGTTTGAATGCCCGTTACGTTCGCCTTCCAAAGCATAGCCGAGGTGTCGGGGGCTGGTCCAGGCGAGAAACGAGAGAAGGATGAGTCGCCCATGAATTGGGGCCACTCATACTGGAGCAGGCTGGAATTTGACGAAGTTGGGGGGGAACTCGTCTGTGCTCCTACAATGTTTTGGTTTGACTGCAGCGTGAAAATGGCTGAAACTGACGAAACAAGCAACAATGCCAAAATAATTGTAACTTTTGCTTTGACTTGCGTTAACTCTCTGCCCCCAAGAATGAACGACTAGGGGTTTTATTTCACTATAAACTTTGCGGAAAGTTGCAAATCCATTGCAAATGGGTAATTTACGAGAAAATGTGCAGTAAACGTTGAAAATTGAAAATTTGGCTTTACCGCACAATCTTTTTTAGGTTGAGAGGAACCAAATTAAACAATGAATAGGGAACTCGGGGGATGGATTTTACTTTGACAGACAATAAAGGTCCTTTACTTATGACTTCTTGGCGGGCAACAGGCGCCTGCAACGCACGATGCAAATACTGCAATGTCGACGCAACAGGCAAACATGCTCCAAGAGAAATGACAACCCAAGAAGCCTTCCATCTTGTCGATGAAGTTAAGAGTTTCGGGGTAAGATGGTTTGGCATAAAAGGCGGCGAACCCTTAACACGCCCTGACATCTTTGAAATCGTAACTTATGCCAAAAGCAAAGGTCTAAACGTATGCCTACTGACCAATGGTGCGTTTGTTGACGGAAAAATCTATGATAACCTGGTGAAAAACCAGGTTTGGTCATCTGTTAGTATAGATGGACCCGAAGAAATCAACGATCAACTGCGCGGCGAAGGCTCCTATTGGAAAGCTCTCGCAGCCATCGAGAAATTGTCTAAAGGCAAAATCCTTAACGGATTAGCCGCAGCCATCACAACCGTCAACTATAAACACCTTGACCACGTTGCCGAGTTAGCTGATAAGTACCATGCTAACTTTGTTTGGTACAATCATTTGGTGCCCAGCGGACGAGCAAAAGCAACCATGGACCTAACTCCTACTCCAGAACAATACGAGTGGGTTCTAAACCACATCTGGGATATCACTGAGAAATACAGGGGCAAATTCGAGGTTCACGTTCACTGCCCACACTTCGCAAGAGTTGTTAAACAGAGATTACCTGAGAAAGAGTTTAACGAGTGGTACGAAAAAGAATTCCACGGAAAATGCACCTACTTCGCATTCGGCGGGTACCTCAGCGTAACCGAAAACGGCGACTTAATCCCTTGCTTCTACACAGACCTGCAGCCTTCCGAACCCATGATGCTGGGAAACATCAGAAGCAAAAGCTTAAGCATTGCATGGGAAGAAATCAAGGCATCCAAATACTACAACAAATTCCAAGATCGAAACGTCCTCAAAGGCAAATGCGGTGTCTGCGAGTACCGAGAAATATGCGGCGGATGCCGAAACCGAGCATACGCTTACACAGGCGACATAACTGAATCTGACCCAGCATGCGTGTATGTTCCTTTGAGTCTCCGAAAAAAATAACGTAAGGTGATGTTATGAATGCAATCAAGACAAAAGTAGCTCTCATAACTCCGCCAGTTTTAGCGAAGGTTGCGCATCACCCGCTTTTTCCACCGCTTGGCTTAGCTTACATGGCAGCAGTGCTGGAGCAGAACGGTGTTGAAGTTAAAATCATTGATTCTCCCGTCTTAGATTTTGACCACCAAAAAATCAAAGCGGAACTCGAAGCCTACCAACCGACAATAGTCGGCGTTGGCTCTATGACTCCCACGATTGAGTCGGCACTAAAATGTGCCCAGATAGCTAAAGAAGCTGCACCAGACGCCCAAGTTCTAATGGGAGGTCCACACGCTACTTTTGCCGACACCGAAATTTTAACCAACGAAAAAGCCGTCGACGTTATAGTGCGGGGCGAGGGCGAAGAAACAATCGTTGAACTTGCTAAACAAACATCCCTAAATGACATAAAGGGGATAAGTTTCCGCAAAGACAACCAAATAATAAAAACAGCCGCAAGGCAATTCATCCAAAACCTCGACGCACTGCCAAAACCTGCATACAAATACCTGCCAATGAAAAAATACAACATCACTGGACGCAACTTACTTCCAATCATTAGTAGCAGAGGCTGCCCCTTCCAATGTCCTTTCTGCGTTGCTACACAAATGTTTGGGGCACAATTCAGAGCTCGAAGCCCAAAAAACGTTCTGGATGAACTTGAATGGCTCAGAGACGAATATGGCGCAGAAGGAATTGCTTTCCAAGATGACACATTAACCTTTGATAAAAAACGTACAGTAGACATATGCGATGGTATAATTGAGAGAAAAATCAATTTGCCATGGGGCTGCGGAACCCGCGCCGACGTGGTTACCAAAGAAGTCTTAGATAAGATGAGTAAGGCTCACTGCAACGAGACAATGTTTGGAGTGGAATCAGGATGCCAGCGAATGCGCGACGTTTTGAAGAAGAGAGTTTCAACCGAACAAATTGAAAAAGCGATTAAATGGACAAAAGAAGCAGGCATATTCGTCACTGTATCAGTCATTTTAGGGTATCCAGGCGAAACAAAGGAAACCCTGCAGGAGACACTGGATTTTGTTCGAAGAGTAGAGCCTGACGACGTGTGGCTTTGTCACGCGACGCCTTATCCTGGAACCTGTCTTCGTGAGTTAGTGAAGAGTAACGGGTGGAAGATGTCGGAGAACTGGGAGCTATACAATACCATGAACCCCATCTTTGAGGATCCAGCTTTGCCAGCTAAAGAAATTGCAGAAATGCGTAAGAGTTTTTACAACAAGTTTTACTCGCCCAAATATGTCATGCGGCAGGCAGTGAAAGGCTACGTAAGAGGAAACTTGTACAGCAAGATTATGACCAGAACCGCGGCAAATTATATGCTTTGGAGAGCAAAAGCCCGTCTTTAATCTGTGTAGAGTGATAAAGACACCACTTACAAGAGATTAAGCAGGTTGAAGCTTTTTTACGGAAACTTTATTATGTAATCGAGCGGTTTTTAAAACAACTCAAAGAGGAAACGCTAATGACAAAAACCTCTGAAGCTTACGGCACAAGAGAAAACTGGCCACCATACACTTACAGGGATTACCCCGACATAAAACCTGAAGCATACGAATCTTTCATGAAGTTCCTAAACACAGAGAACACTTCAGGCAGATTAATGGAGTTGCAACCGTGGATTTCTGTTTGCGACTCAAAATGCGCCTTCTGCTATTTCCCAACCACAGCCACAAGCAAAGTCAAGATAGACCCCTACCTTGATCTTCTCAAAAAAGAACTCGCCATGTACGCGAAAACCAAGTACGTGAAGACAAGCGTTTTTGACGAGATAGTTTTGGGTGGCGGAACACCCAGTGTTTTGACTGCGGAGCAGATGATTGACCTCATAGACTTCTGCAAGGCGAATTTTAACATTAACAAGGAATACTTCATCAAAGTTACAGGTTCCTCGAAGACGCTGGCAATTAAGAAAATTGATAAGCTTGCGGAGTACGGCGTTTACCAGATGGATATGGGTGCACAGACCTTTGATGATACACTAAGAAAAAATTTGTGTCTCCCAGATAGCGCGGCTGACGTGGAGAAAGCTATTCGCCATGCTAGGGAACTTGACCTTTGCGTTTGTGTGGACCTAATGTATAACTTACCTGGGCAGACGATGGAAAGTTGGGTTAACACGCTAAAGAAGGCAATTGAGTTAGATGTTGAGATTGATGCTTACTCGTTGCATGTTGATCCAGGAACTATGCTTGAAAAAATGATTAAGACGGGTATTTCTCCTCCGACTGGGGATGCTGAATATGAGAAGGAACTGTATCTTACCGCCTACAACATGTTAACCGCAGCAGGATACAAGGCAGTAGGCCACGACCGCTACAGCCGCGTGGAATGGCACATGCGTGAGAACTGCCTCAACGGTTGGCCATGGGGAGGCATCTTGACAACGGGCGCAGGCTGCTTCATGGGGTACCTTCAAAAGTTCTCGTACTCTAACCTTGAAAACATCAACGACTATATGGAGACGGTCAAATCTGGAAAACTACCAATCTGCAGACTCTCAGAATCTACAACAGAAGACATGATGCGAAGGACAATGACGCGTCTATACCTACGACTGCCAGTAAGCAAAAAAGAGTTTATGGAGAAATTCGGAACCACCCCAGAGAAAGTTTTTCCAAAGCAACTGCAAAAACTAAAAGACAAGGGTCTAATTGAAATTGATAACAGAGAAGTCCGCCTAACCAAGCTGGGTGAGGTTTGGAAGGGCAACATTGCTTGGGAATTCGCGCCTAACCAGACAAAATAGTTTCTCCAAAATTTCATTTTTCAGTATATTTTAATTTTAACGGCAGCTGATGCCCTTGATTATTTGATCTCAGAGAAACAAGCTAGAAGAACCCTAAGAAATTAAATCAGTAAATATTTTTAAAAAAATTAAAAAAGAAAAGAAATTGGGATTTTAGTGCCTCATCGGCTGAAGACCATACCAAGTCATCACTTTGGCTATGATTGGCACAATTACTCCTAAAGCAATTCCCGGCACGAAGGCTATTATGAAGGCATTAACTGGATCTGCTACCCAGCTACCTTGCGCCATAGCTTTCGATGGTGCCAGTGAAATAGTGTAGTTCATGTAAGCTTGTATTACTGCGACAATTATCGAAGATGTTAAGCCCGCACCTAGCATTCGGAACAGTTTTGTTGATCCGTTGTTTAATGCTCCAGCCATGTAACCTATGATGACACCGTTAACTAACCAGAAGAGTATGCTAATGTCCCCGTAAAAGTTGTACGCGGGGGTCGAGCTTGCATAGTATCCTGTGTATAGCCCTGCTGTTGCAACGTAATACATGCCGCCCATGATGAAGCCTGCTGCGCCGCCTGCCCACTTATTCCAGAGTAAGCCAAGCACCAAAGGAATACCGAGAACTATCATTTGAGCAAAGCCCTGACTTAGAATAACAGCGATAGTACCGCTTAGACCAGAAACGCCGAACACATGTTGAGAGCCGCTTGGGTTCACGTAGATTGCAAGAACATAGATCAGGAGCACTAGAATCAATGGTATGATTATGCCGTAGAGTATATCAGCAATTTTAAATTTGGGTGTTTCCAATTTTAATCCCTTGAATTATTTACGTTGCGGCGTGTTAATAAGCTTAATGCTTACCAGCTTGATTCAAAAAGATATGAATACTTAAAAACTAATTATGCTAAAAAAATAATTTAGTAAATAAAAATTAAAAAAACAAAAGGCACATGGATAAACCATGTGTTAAGTGATTTTTGTGCAAGTTTTCAGATTAGTGGCGTGCAGCGCATATTGTGCCAGACAACGGTAGCTTTGACGGACAAACATAAGAGCATGTTCCGCAGGCTATGCAATCTTTGACCCACAGTTTTTCTGCTTTGGCCATGTCGCCTTTCATTATCGCACTGTAGATCATTATTGGATGTAGGCGTACCGGACAAGATTGGATGCAGTTTGAGCAGTGTATACAGGCTGTTTCCTTTTGACCTGGCTTGTAACTGGTTTTGGAGAACACGATGATGCTTGAAGTTCGCTTGGTCACCGGCGCTTCCAAGGTTGGCAGCGTGTGGCCCATCATTACTCCGCCGATTACTACCTGTCGGATGTCTTTTGTGTCGACTTTGTATTGGCTAAGTATGTTGCTAACTGGGGTGCCTATCTTCACGAGCAAATTCTTTGGTTCTGCAATGTCTCCGTTTAGTGTGGTTACTCTTGATATGAGCGGTTCGCCTTCAAACACAGCGTTTGCTATGGCGTTTATGGTTGCTACGTTCTGGACTATGGTCCCCATTTCGTATGAGCGTTTGCCTGGTGCTACTTCGTATTTCAACATTGCCTTTTGAAGCACGCTTGCGTCTCCTTGCTGGTATGTTAGGTGTTTAGCTATGACTTCTGTATCGGGTTCTTTACTGAAGGCTTCTTGAAGTTTAGGTACAGCTTCCACTTTGTTGACTTTGGTGGCAACAATAACTTTGGGGTTTCCAAGGATTTGGCGTACAACTCTTACGCCTCGCACCAGATTCGCGGTTTTCTCAATCATTAAACGTTCATCTGCAGTATCGTATGGTTCGCCTTCTGCAGCGTTTACGATAAGGGTCTTTATGGGTTTGTCTGCGGGTAAAGAAAGTTTAACGCTGGTGGGGAAACCTGCGCCGCCTAAGCCGATAATGCCTGCTTCGCGAATGATTTTAAGCAGAACCTCTTTTGAGGTGCTTTTAAGTTCTGATTCAGAGATAGGTGTTAAGGTTTTGTCCATGGTTTTTTTGCCGTCGTTTTCAATCCAGATGGCTTCTGAGCATTCTTCGTAGCAGCTGTTGAATACATCGCCGATCTTTGTAACTTTACCTGAGATTGGGCTGTGAACTGGGGCACTGACGCGTTCTTTGGAGTCCGCGATTTTTTCTCCTATGGCTACGGTGTCACCAACAGAGACGATGGGAGTGTTTACTGCTCCCGTATGTTGGTAGGTTAGCACTATCGCTGTTTTTGGGTCTGGAAATACTTCGATGGGTGTGATTCTTGCTTTTTCTTTGTGTTCTTTTATATAAACGAGGTTTGCCATTTTGTTCATCTCCCAAAGGGTTTGTGGATTCCTACACGGTCAAGGAGCGGCACCGTTAAGTTCATTATGAGTAGTGCCAAAAGTGAACCGCCGAAGAAATTCATATACGTTTGTATCAGAATGGTCAGAACGCCTAGGCCGACGCCGAAGATGATTTGTCCTATGCCTGTATACGGGGTTGTCGCTGGGTCGGTTGCCATGAAGAAGCCCAAGAAGATTGAGCTACCGATGAACAATTCAAAGAGCAACCTTATTGTTAGGTCTGTGTCTCCGAAAGCGGTCGCGAATATTATTGACATGATAGCGATTGATACGAAGTAAGCAAGAGTTACTCTCCATTTTACGTATTTGCGTGCAACCACAAAGAATGCGATGCCGACGATGATTACTGCGAGTGCTGAGGCGCCTCCTGTCCAACCGTGGAATTTATCTAGTATCATAAGTGAGGAAATGCTGCTCGTTGTTATGGCAGGTGTAGCGAGGCCTGGATTTCCATAGCAGCCAGCTAGATAGGTGGCAAACGAAGCGAGACCGTTGTGTCCTACTGGACCTGATCCGAAGCCTATTGCGCCTGAGAGTGAAGGCACGCCTAAACCTCCCGCTGTAAATGCGGCGAAGTGGTCTTTTGCTAAAAAGACGCTGCCTATGAATGGTAGCAGAACGATGAATTTTGCGGCTGCTGCTGGGTTAACGTATTTTCTGCCTGCTAATCCTTGAAGTTTCTTAAAAACTACAAGGCCAATCAATGAAATTATTGCGACGTAAAGGAAAGCGCTGGGGGCGGATAATGTGTCGATGGGCATTACGTCGGCTGCTTGAGTCATGGCTGGAATACCCAGTGAATATGAGAGTGTTACAATTAAGCCGAAGACTGCTACTGACCAAGTGTTCATTTGGGCGTCAGAAGATACTTTGCTGATTAATGTGTCTGCGCCTACGGCTATGGCGATAGCTATGAGAGCGTTAATGAGCACTATCTCACCGAGGGGCATTTGCCAAATGCCGGTAAGTTTCAGGCCTGCTATTTGTGAGTTTGTGGGTGTAGTGGTTGACCACCATAAGATTGCGGTGATGATGGTGATTGCTAAAAGTGCAGTGAAGGTGTATTGCATTAGACGATTCTTGGACATTGTACCCGTTATGTGAGGAGCGGGCTTAACAATTAGATCCTGAGGGTTTTCATTACTCATTGTTAATACCTCTAAGTTTGACTTTGCTTATTTAAGAAGTTGAATATTAAACTCTTTCGGAAAGAAAAAAATGCGGATGTCTTTGGGTAAAGCTAATACCAGCAAACTATAAATTATCTATAAGCGAGCATAAAACCGTGACGGACGCCAAAAACGAGAAACTTACGGGAATAACGTTAAACGTGTATTTGCACGTCGTCAAAAAGGGCAAGCCAGTCGGCCCCAGAGACGTCATGAAAAGCGTCCAGCTAAGCAGCCCCAGCGTCGCGTACAGGCACCTGCAGAAACTCGAAGACGCAGGCTACCTGCAAAAGAACGAGTACGGCGAATACACCGTTAAAAACAAAGCAGCCATCCGCGGACACGTTTGGCTTGGAAGCCGCTTACTGCCCAAAATGTGGCTCTACTCACTGCTTTTCCTCGGGATTTTAATCGTTGAACTATCTGTTTTAATAGTGCATTTTTCGATTGAGACCTTCGAATTCAAAGTTTTCTTTCTCCTGTTAACGCTTATTACGGGTTTGGCATTGGCGGTTTTCACAGTTGAAGGGCTACTGCAGAACAAACGCAGAAGCAACACTGAAACAGAATAAGCCTTTTTGATGACTAACACGGTTGTTTTCTGCATTTTTTCCAAAAAAAGGGAAAATCAATTTCTTAGAGGAAGTTTTATATCGCTTCACCGATTTTATCTTGACTTGATTTAAATGAATCCAATCACAGCCCCCTTGTTCATGGTTGTTTGGCGATGTACCCGCAACTGTGTGGGCAGTTGCACATACTGCAGTTACATAAAAGAATACGCTAAAGACCAAGAGCTGAACACTGCACAAGCTAAACATATGGTTGATGAAATGGCAGAGTTCGGTTCACAGTGGCTTGGAATCAGCGGCGGAGAACCCCTGGTTCGACCTGACGTTTGGGAAGTTATCGAGTACGCAGAGAAAAAGCACGGCATGAAAGTCAGCTTGATCACAAGCGGCTTTGCCTGGGATGAAGAACGCTTTGATAAACTGCGCAAATATGAAGTTCACACAGCCATCAGCATTGACGGCGACAGGGACACAAACGACATGATACGGCGCAAAGGTGGCTATGACAAAGCATTACACGCCATGAAAAAACTCAGCGAAGTCGGGTTGCTTGACTGCCTCGTTACAACTATGACTAAGCACAATATCCACCAGATGGCTCATCCAGCGGCATTGGCGGAGGAATACAAAGCCCGCATGCTCGTCTACCACAACCTTGTTCCTGTGGGCAGAGCAGGCGAACACATGGCGGACATAGCTCCAACACCAGAACAATACGAGACTGCATTCAACGAAATATACGATATCCAACGCAAACTCTACGGCAAAGTCAAAGTCAACGTCTACGCACCCTTCTATGCACGTATCGTCCGCCAAAAGAACCCAGCGGACTTCTGGCAATGGTACAACGAAGGCTACCTTGGAAAATGCACCATCGGCGGCAACTACATCGGCATTACCGAAAACGGCGACTACCGAAGCTGCGGCTTCCACGAAGGCTACCGAATCGGAAATGTCAAAGACACAAAACTGCGAACCGCCTGGGAACAACTGCAGAAAAGCGAGTTGCACCTTAAACTGCGCGACAAAAGCAACCTCAAAGGCAGGTGTGGAATCTGTGAATACCGAGAAATCTGCGGCGGATGCAGAACACGAGCTGAATTCTACACTGGCGACCTCTTCGAATCAGACCCAGCATGCAACTACATACCCAAAGTACTGCAAGAAGACCCCAAAGCACTTGAAACTATGCGCAAAGAAGCGCTCAAAAAACAGTAAACATTCCTTTCTTTTTGCTTCTTTAAGTTTTCACCTTTAATGTTGGCAGCCTTAAATTTCTCTTAAGGACGGTTATTGGTGTTTTTTCTTGTTTGACATAAATCCAATAACAAATACGAGGAATAAAATAACTCCGACAACTACTAGTCCTACCCCAAGATAGGTTACTAAGGCACTGTTTATTCGGGCGTTGTTTGCTGAAGCCCTTAAGTTACCTACTACTGTGATAACTATCCAGTGAGCAGTAAAAATGATGCCTAATCTACCGACAATTGTTCCATATTCTTTGGACCTTTCTTTTTTTCCTTCGGATAATCATTAAGCAGGTTGCTCCTCAAATAGTTTAGCAACATATTAGGATCCAAATATAATACCATTGCAGAAACGATAGAGGGGAAGGTAATCCCTAAGAGGGGTAGTCAGTATTGGCGTTTTCAGTTCCATTAGTATGATGTTTTACAGTGCTCAAAATGGAAGTCGAAAGGTTATTATCTTGAGCCAATTCAAACCTACATTGGAGAACAAAACATGCCCTTAGCGTTTATCATTGGAACTGCCGGCTCAGGCAAATCCCTCTTCACCGCGGCTTTTGCAGAATGGCTCAAAATGAGCAAGCAGGACGTTGCCGTTGTCAATTTGGATCCTGGTGCGTTAAAGCTGCCTTATCAACCGGATATTGATGTGCGCAACTATGTGGAGGTTGGCGATATTATGGAGAAGTACGGGTTGGGTCCTAATGGCGCTTTAGTTATGGCTGCTGACTTAATTGCAGATGAGATTGAGAATTTAACCCGTGACATCGAAGAAGCCCACGCCGACATCGTGTTGGTTGATACGCCTGGTCAAATGGAGCTTTTTGCTTTCCGAGCAAGCGGACCATACATCGTTGACGAATTGACAAAGGAGCCAAAAGCCCTCATCTACCTCTTCGACGCTGTTTTCTCAATCAACCCACTTAATTACGTTTCAAACATGTTCTTGGCGGCAGCGGTTTACAACAGATTTTTCCAGCCGCAAGTCCATTTGCTCTCCAAAACCGATTTAATACCTAAAAAGGATGTGCAGGCAATGGCGAATTGGTCGGCAAACACCAATGCGTTGGAGGATGCGATTGAGCAGAAACTTGAAGGGTCAAAACGCCTTTTTAGCCGCAACATGATGCAGGCCATCACCAAGTTGGGTATGCAGTTTCATCTGATACCTATTTCCTCTAAAACAAACGAGGGCATGGTAAACGTTAACACTTTGCTTGAACGCATCCTCAACGAAGGAGAAAAATACACCACTTAAACACGAATCAGAGACCAGCTTGCCGCAAAAGCTCCCCTTTTAGCCTTCAGGGCTGAATCGGCGCCAGCAATAATGATAACGTCATTTTCCTGAGGCATCAACTTCTCAAGAATCAGGTTTGTTGCTTTAGGATACTGTTTTTCTATGGCTTTGCTTACGGATTCAATGCATAAATGCCCGTTTTTGGAAACGATGACGAGGGCTTTGCGTGCACCTGCAATTATGGCTGCGTCCCGCTGGTCAATGCCAGACTCAACTTTTTGGCCGCAATTCTTGACTAAAAACGCGAAATTAAAGTCGGATTCACTCAACTCAGACCTGGGAATTTCCATCCGTTTGGGGAAGATTTCTTCGAATTGGCGCCAAACCTCCAAGCCCCTTTTGGTCAGGTTGCAGCCTTCTTTGGAGGTCTCAATTAAACCAGCCTCTTTTAGCCTGCTAATTATTGTGCGCACCGCGCCATCGCCAACATTGAGCTTCTCAGCCAGCTTGTTTCTGCCCAAAGGCTTCAGCGACAAAAGCTCCAATGCATAGAATACATGGAATATCGTGAAGGTAGTTGATGGCCCGGGAGCTTTTTTTCCAGCGATTTGCTGCATGAACTTCTTGAGGGATGCCGCCATGTTTTTGCACGTTGCTAGTTAAGTGTCTTTTGGGTTTTTATAACTTATCAATCGCAAGTGGCTAGTCTTTGTAGGCAACCACAGAAACCTCAAGGAGCGCGCCGCGCTTAAGTTCTGAGGCAACCAAGGAGCGCGCGGGAAAACCGTTGTCAAAGAACTTTGCGTATTCACGGTTAAACTCTTCGAAAAGCGTCATAGAAGATAGATAAACGGTGACTTGAACAATGTCTTTTAGACAGTAACCTGCGGATTCCAATATGGCTTTAATATTCTCCATTATCAGATGCGTTTGCAACCGTACGTTTTCAACAATGAGTTTGTCGTCTTTTGGGTCGATCGCTAGTTGTCCAGAAACAAACAGAAAATTGCCCGCTTGCACTGCTTGACTATATGGGCCTATGGGTTTTGGCGCGTTCTGGCTTAACACCGCTTTATTCATGGTATCCCTTGCTTGTTTGTGTTGTTTTGGAGTTAAAATGGTTTTGCAGTCCGCCATCATCAGCAATTCCTCGTCGATATATTGCTTGCATTGTCGAAAGCCTTTTAAGAAAAACTGGGGGTTACTATGCTTAATTACACGATTGAACAGAAGAGATTCCAATGAGAAAAAACGGAAAATACTTATTCACATCCGAGTCAGTTGGGGAAGGTCACCCAGACAAAGTTGCAGACCAAATATCCGATAGTGTTTTAGACGCGATATTCACTACCGATCCTAAAGCAAGAGTTGACTGCGAAACTCTTGTTATGCAGGGAACCGTAATGATTACAGGTCAAATAACCACTTGCTCATACGTTAACATCCCAAAAATTGTTCGCCAAACACTCAAAGAAATTGGGTTTGACAATGCAAAGGATGGTTTAGACTGGGAAACATGCGGCGTTTTAGTTTCGTTAACTGAGCAGTCTCCAGACATATCTATGGGAGTAACCGAATCTAAAGGTCACGAGCAGGGCGCTGGTGATCAAGGAATGGTTTTTGGCTATGCATCTAATGAGACAAAAGAGCTTATGCCTTTGCCAATTATGTTGGCGCATAGACTTGTCAAACGCTTAGCTGAATGCAGAAAAACAAAGATTATGCCATATCTGCGGCCCGATTGCAAGTCTCAAGTTACAGTTGAATATGACTGTTGCAAACCAAAATGTGTTAAAACCGTGGTTATTGCTGCTCAAAATAACGGAACTGTTGACGATAAAATTCTCAAGAGCGATATCATTGAAAAAGTAATAAAAAACGTTATACCTGCTGACCTTATGGCACCAGACATAAATTACGTCATCAACGGCACAGGCAGATTCGTAATCGGCGGAACCCTCGCAGATTCAGGTTTAACAGGCAGAAAAATCATTGTCGACACATACGGCGGAGTCGGAAGCCACGGGGGCGGATGCTTCAGCGGCAAAGACCCATCAAAAGTTGACCGCTCAGGCTGCTACATGGCAAGATACATCGCTAAGAACGTTGTCGCTTCCGGCTTAGCAGACCAATGCGAAATCCAAATCTCCTATGCCATCGGCGTTGCACAACCAATCTCAGTGCTCGTAAACACTTATGAAACGGGAAAAATTTCAGACGAAAAAATCCTGGAACTAGTAAAGAAGTACTTCGACATGAGACCTAAAGCAATCATTGACCAACTCAACCTGCTAAGACCAATCTACAAGAAAACAGCGGTGTTCGGTCACTTCGGCAGGGAAGACGCTGATTTTCCATGGGAAAAAACTGATAAGTCTGACCTGCTCAAAAAAGAGCTTGAGAAAGCCAAAAAAGCATAATCTTTCCCTTTTTAACTTTATTTTTCTTTAAATTCATATTTCTTGAGAAAATCTTACCGCCCTCTTACCTGAGCTGAAACTATAAATTGATCACTATCACGACGTAGAAATCAATCTCTACAATTGGTAGGCTTGCGCGGCTAAAAAGCATCTACGGACCTACCTCCTACAGGTTTCTGCAATGATATCCTATTAGGATCCGAGGGGTGTGCATTATTCTGTTTTTTTGCGGTTTTTTGCTTTTTTGCTGTTACTTCTCAAGTTGTTTACCAGAAAAGTTAAACAGCAAAAAGAATACAAAACCGAATTATGCACACTTCTCGGCTCCAAATATGTCTCTCCTCGGGTTAGTTTGTAAAGCAATTTGTTGGGGTTTTCGTTGGTGCTTAAATGTTTGGTCCCGAATCATCCTTCAAGCTTAGTATCTATCGCTCCGCCATTCGCCTCAATCAAAACGGCAAGCTGCTTTGCGGCTTTGACCAGTTTTTCAGCAGGTCTCTCCTTTTGGCTTGCTATCAGGGTTAGATGGAGTTCTACGTGGGGTTTATTTTCTGTGCGCATAGGATGAGACTTCACATAAACCCCCAAATTATCGCACATTACCTTGTCGATTAAAGGTGCCAGACGTGACTCCATTATGTTATCTGCAAAAATACTCCTTTCACAAAAAACACTGCTACCCACTGCTTGCTTTATCAAGGGCGCTATGGTTTCACTAAAAATCGCTTCCATTTCCACGGGAACTCCCGGCAGGGCAAACAAAACCGTTTCCTGCAAATCAACTCGTACTCCTGGCGCAGTTCCAATTGGGTTGTTTACGGGCTCGGTTTTCTCGGGTAGAGTTGCCATCTTAACTCTTGGAGGCGTCAACTCGATTTCCGTTGGAAACCCCCGCTTTTTGGCGTACTCCATGCATTTTTGCTCAACCGTTCTCAGGGCTTTTGGGTTTACTTCTAGTTTGCGGTTTAGTGCTTTCGCGATACCTTGAAGGGTTTTATCATCAAACGTTGGTCCTAAGCCGCCAGTGGTAATTATGAACTGCGGTTTTCGCGCAATGGATTCACAGATGCAACCAGCGATTTCTTCGATGGTGTCCTGGATTACTGTGACTCGTTTAACGTTTGCACCGAGTTGTGTGGCTTGTTTGGCTAGATAGTGTGCATTTGTATCCTTTACCTTTCCGATGAGTAACTCGTTGCCAACGCAAACGATCTCAATACCTAGTGTCATGCCTGTTCCTCTGGAGCGATAGGAATAAGGTTTGTTTTCTTATACTGCTTGCGGTTTGTGCTATTTGGCAACTCCATAAAAATGTAGTAGAGTTTCCAGAAATTTCAAAAAAATAAACAGCGTCAGAGCTAAAGAAAAAGGTCTTTCCTTTTCCATACTATTCTATTTTTTGCTAAGATACCATTTGAGGTATTCTTTTCGGCGGTTCTCTCGCTCTTCTTCCTCGGTTTCTTGACCTGGTCTGTTCTTATCATGCAAATCGTTGAGTTCTTGCCCTGTACATGTTAAGCCGCAGCTTTTGCAGACATAATGTTTAGTCAACGAGATATACTGTATTTCTCCGCCACATTCTGGACAGTAATTTACCATTTTTGTTTCTCTTTTCAATAGTTTTGTAATAATTCGTTTCTTGGGTGATATTAGTCTTCGCATGAATTTCAATAGATTTAACCAAAAAAAGGTTTCGTTATACGTGTCTGTACATTTTGTCGTTGCTGTAGTTTCCAGTGCTCATTTCCTGCTCAATTTCTTTCAAAAGTAAAATACGCTTAAAGGTGGGCGGGTGCGTAGCAAACAAACTGTTCATTTGAACCCACGTTGATTTAGATTCTTTCTCCATGGCTAACTCCAACTCGCGCTCATCCAAAACGCCGTTGTGGTCCAAGTCGTACTCGTCTTTTTTATCCATAATATGTTGAACTTCCTGCTTTGCCAACGCTGGGTCCTCGATGTAGAAGGCTCTGGCGCCCTCTGGTGGTTTAGGTGAAATGGATAAGCCATATGTGATTTTTGCTAAGGCACTTTCCAATTCTCGGGGTTGACCTGTCACGTAAGCCGAATAGGCGTCGGCATAGTGTTCTCGGAGTCGGCTAAGCCTCATTACGATTAGAAACGTGATTATGTAGACGGCAAAAGAGATTACGCCGATTATGATTAAAGCGACTCCGGAATTATCCTTATTGTTTCTTCGCCCCGCTGAACTAAACGCTCCTGCTCGCAGAGCAACCTGCGCTATGATGTAGGCAATTAACGGCAAGGCAGAAAGCACCGTCATAACAACGTAGTCTTTGTGCTTAACGTGTCCCAGCTCATGGGCGATGACTCCTCTAATTTCAGCTTCATTTAGCTGCCTGAGGAGTCCTTCATGCACTGCTAGTGTTGCATTGCTTGCAGAACGACCAAACGTGAACGCATTTGGCGTATCATTCGGAACAACAGCCAATCTAGGCATAGATAAGCCACTTTTATCCGCTAATTCCTTAACGGTTGATTCAAGCCAAGGATTTTCACCAGGCTTAAGATAATGCAGCCTTGTGGTCGCAGCAACAATCGCTGGGCCAACCGCATATTGGAACAGGATGAACAGAGCTGAACCGCCTAAAGCCACAAGCAATCCAGTGAAAACGTCTAACTGAAGGAAATAAACGATTACGAAAACGAATAAGCCGAATATGAAGGCAGATAGGAAAATGGATGTTGCCATTGCAAACTTGAGTTGGGACAGACTAGCCAAGCGCTTTTGCCTCTTGTTGTTTTTCAAAAGTAATGCATTAGAGAATTAAGTCTTTCCCAAAATTACAGAAAAAACCCAAAAAAAATAAAAGAAGATTTAGATGGGGTAAGCTCCGCAGGTTTTGCAGAACTGTATCTTTGTTTTGATATAGCTTTGGCACTTGGGGCACTGTACTGCGCCTTCGACTTTTGGGAACACATCTTTGGGTTTGCCGAATTTCTTGCGGAAGGTCTCGTAGTAAAGGAGTTGTTCTTTGTCTTGGATTTCGACATCGTCTTTTTCTTTGATGGCGGCTTTTTTCTTTGCAAATTCCTCGTCTGTTACAAAGTCGTTGAAGTGTGTTCTTAGGCTCTCGGTTCCTGTTCCTGCTTCCAGCGGTGCTTTTGGTCTCCAGATTACGTCTTTTGGAATTACGTCTTCGTATGTTTTTCGCAGAATCCACTTGCTGTATTTTACGCCGTTGTACATGTTTATCTTGTATTTGATGGGTAGTTTCTTTGCCCACGTCATGAACTCAGGGTCCATGTATGGCGCTTTGATGGTCATTCCAAGAGATGCAGCCATTGGAAGTGAGGAGAACCCCATTTCTGCCCACATTTCTTCCTGCTTTTTTGCAAATTCAGCTTCTGTTAGGTGGAATTGCCATGGGTAACCGAAAAGTTCGTCTAATGCGTCGCCTGTGAAAACGCTTTTTATTCCCTTTTCTTTAAAGAGGGTTAAGCCGATGTATACTGGGAGGCTGTTTCTGATTTCCATGGGGTCGTATTTTTTGAGTGCTTCCACAACTTTTGGGTAAAATTTGAGTACGTCTTCGCGGCCGAACTGGTGGGTTTCTTGTGTAAGATGTAGGAGTGCAACCATTTTTTTAACGTATTCGGTGTCTTTCGGAGTTCCGCCTTTGAAGGCTAAGGTTAAACAGGGGATGTCTGGTTTGTATTTTACTGCTTCGTAAGCAATTATTTGGGTGTCGGTTCCGGCGGAGAAGAGGAAGCCTTCTGCCATATTTTTTTTGACACATTTGTTTACCAGTGTTCTGACTTCGGGTATGAGTTTGGTAACTTCTGACTGATTAAGCGTCATTTCTATCCCTCGCATTACAGTGTTTGTCGTTCAGCCAGTATTTAAGTTTATCCGTATGCATATGAAAGCGGATAAATATTAAACATATGTACTGAAACCAATGTTAATGCTGAACAATCGACTACCACCAGCGCTTAGTTTTTCATTAACATCTCAAGCAACTATGTTTAAATGCTCAAAAACAAAACTCATAACACCCTACCGAGGCGCCAAAACGTGAAAGTCAGCCTACTACACATGAAAATACAACCAACCATAGAAGACAACCTAAAAGCCGCCAAAGCCGCCACCATAAAAGCAGCAAAACAAAAACCCGCCCTAATTGCCCTACCCGAATACTTCACCGTACCCAACTGCATGGCAGACTTCACCGAAGCACAAAAAATATCTCAAGAAACCTGCGCTAAAACTTTACGTTTTCTACAGAAAGTTTCCAAAGAAATCGGAGGCATCTACCTTCTCGGCGGCACAGTACTTGAAGAAGACTGCGGTAAATACTACAACACCAGCACGTTGTGGAGAAACGGTCAACTCTTAGCAAAATACAAGAAGATAAATCCGATAAAGGCTGAAGTTGAGGCAGGCGTTGCCAAAGGTACATCGCCTCTTGTTGTGGACACTGAATTGGGCAGGCTTGGGTTGATTGTATGCGCTGACACCTTTGACCCTCCTCTTGTTAAGAGGATCGCTGAGTTAGGCGCTGAAATCGTTTCTCTGCCAGTTGCAGCCATGGGCACTCACCCAACTGTTAAGGGGCACCCATTAACCGAGGGCATCTCACGAGACTATGGCATGTTTATATTAAAGGTTGGGAATGTCTGCTCGAACATGCGCGGCGGCAGAAGCGCCATAATCGCTCCATGGGGTGTACTTGACGAAGTAACTGATGCACCAGAAGACTCAGTGCTGACCGCAGACTTAGACATGCCACGACTCAGAGAATACCGTCGAAAACTCGGCAAACCCCTCGCTACCTAAGTATGTTTTTATAAAAATGGACAGCTGACTTTTTGTCAACAAGTCAGGGATTAAATACATAAAGCCTCTAATCAAGTTCTCTGTGAAATCAAATGTCAGTAATTGCCGAGCTCTTCGAAAAGGTCTCTCATCCAACACGGCTAAAAATTCTAAGTCTCCTCCAAGATGACCCGATGAATTTTAGCCAACTAAAAAATGCTCTAAACATTGAAAGCAATGGCAACCTTGACCACCATCTCAAAAAAATAGACACCTGATCTACCTTGATTCAGGCGGCTTATACAAGCTCTCAGACGACGGAAAAAAAGCCATCCGAGCAGTGCAAATTATGGAAGCCAGCATCACACCCAAAAAGGAAAACACCGCTTCATTGCAGGGAACCAAGGTATTCTATGCTTTCCTTGCAATCACCTGCGTGTTTCCCATCTCCGTTGCCGCCATCTTATTTGCAACAGCGCCTGCTGAGTCTTCACCCGCAGTATTGGCAGGAGAAATAGGCGGGTTAATCGCTGTGTTTATTGGTTTGTTAGCTGCTGTCGTCGGGTTTAGGCGAACCATAAAAGCAGACACCGCGTCCACGGAGCAATTGACTTATTTCCCAAGCAGCAAAGACCCAGGGAGTCAAGGAGACTGGCTGAGAAACGTTGGTTTCTTCGGCAGTTACTTAGCGGTTTTTCTCTCGGTGGTCTACATCGAGTTCTCCTCGATAGAGTTTTCAGGGAAATTCATTTGGATAGTGCTGAGCCTTATAGCGCTTATAGCGTTAGGGTTCACTGCGCAATCGCTGATTTACACGGTGATAGAGAAGGCAAACAGCAGAATCAGAAGACCCAAAACAAACCAGCCCAGTACTACAGGCTAAATTTGAGCCACCTTTAAAGGGCACTTGGTTTTTTTGAGTTAGTTTCAGTATGTTTTTTCCCAGTTATCGACTATCTGCTTCATCTTTGTAAACTCGTAGGTGTCGAGCCATTCGCGGAAGTCGCTGTTGTGGACAGCGAAATATGCGATTTGGCGTGCGTTTTCTGAGTCGTGGACAAGAAGCAACACAGCTTGGAGGGTATGCCTGGAAATATAAGAAACTGTTTTGAGCAAAGCGCCGAGTTTTTCATCGGTCGGCAACTCGGAGCTTAACTCTACTACAACAGGTTTCTTCAGAGTGGCAACGAAGTCTCGAACAATAGTGTCGACCCAATAGTTTGTGAAGTAATCCCGAGACGACAGAGGTACATGGAAATAATCAACTAATTCGGCGATTGCGCTGAAATCTATGCCGAACCGTTCTTTAGCCAGAACTGGATCAGGGAACATTTCAACCGCAAATGTCCCTTTTGTGTGGGTTTTGGCTTCTTTTAGGAATGCCGTGACGGTTTTGGCGCGCCATTCGGTCCAGCTTAAGCCGCTTTTTTGGCGTTGCTCCGTGCATCTGGGGCATGTGCAGTATCCTTCGTCGGCGAAATGATAGAGGTTTAAGGTGACGCCAGTGATGTCTTCTTTGGATAGGATGTCAAGGTATTCGTAGACTTTTGTGCGGTAGAGTGGGTGGGTTGGGCATACGAAGTCAAAAGCCAAGTTGTTTCTTCTGTTTCGCCTTAGCGCTGGACCATTGTGAGAGGTGGAGACTATGGTTGGGTCTTCGCGGATGGCTTTGGCGTCGCAGAAAACGGTAACGTCGTTTTGCATGCCCTTTGCAGCTGGGAAAGCTTGACCGTCAGCCCATTTGCTGTAGTAAACGTGCGGGTCAAAGCCTTCGACATGTTCAGGTTTGTACGTGACTAAGCCTATCTGCATGGCTAACCCTCTGCTCGCAACAAATATATTCTTGGCGCTTAATTAATTGTTGATTCAAATGGGCAAACAGAAATCATCCATCACAATCGATCCCGCTAAATGTGCTCCTTGCACGGGTCAGATTTGCATCGGTGTTTGTCCACAGGGCGCCCTGGAAGAGGGCAGGAACAGAAAACCCCAAGTCATCGAAGTAGTGCAGTGCACGAAGTGTGGTGTCTGTGTAAACTTGTGTCCAGCCAAAGCCATCACTATAAATGTTAGCAACCCCAAAAAGTAGCAGTCAAGGGGAACTGGCTTGGAACAGATTGACCTTGCAGACAATGTTAAACTGATTTTGAAGGAAAATGTACTAGCCGTAATTTGTGATAGTGCTTTAAAGACAGTTAGTTCAGCAATATATAAAGGCGGGTACAATCAGGTTAACGCTGTCCTCAATGTAGGAGTGCCGGAAGGATATAGTGACCTCTCCTTGCACCTTGACCCGCTTGAATTAATCACCTCATCAGCGGCGAAACTTGGCTTAACCAAGAATTACCTCGCCATGGTAACCGCCGCCAAAGTAAAAAATTACAGTTTGGTTTCAAAGAAAACCGACTCCTTCTCGGTCCATGTTGCCGCAACCGCCGGCTGTTCGCACGGAGAATCCTCAGGCGAAGAAATGAACGTCCAAGAAATCGTAGGAACCATAAACATAATCGTTCTAATAGATGGAACCCCATCCGAAAGCTGCATGGTCGCAGCGTTAATCACTGCAACAGAAGCCAAATCTGCTGCCCTCAGAGACTTTGATGTTAGAAGCCGTTACACAGGCGACTCAGCAACTGGATCCATAACTGACAGCGTCACTGTTGCCTCGACAAGTCGTGGCAAAACATTGAGTTTGGCTGGTCCAGCGTCGAAACTGGGCAAGCTGGTTGGGTCTTGTACAAGACGGGCGGTTACTGAAGCGTTGCTCAAGCAGGAGCCTGTTTGGGCTTGCCGAACCGTGCTAGACAGACTTAAGGAAAGGCATTTGTCGCTTGAGAAGTTGGCGGCTGAAGTATCTAAGGTTGAGGGTTTAGCCGTGGATGCGAAGGGTTTGGAGGAGATTTTGAATACTAACTCATGTTTTGGGGCTGTTTTGTTGGCGGCGGCGAAGATGGATGACGATTACAAAAAGAACCTGTTGCCAACCGACTATGAGGATTGGACAGAGGTAAGCAAATGCTTAGGCGTTTCTTCTCTATCAAGTCAGGACTGCTCTAAACCTCCAAACTATGACCAGGTTGAATTACCGCCCTTCCTAAAACACACACTAATCAAAATTGTCAAGGAAGCGCGATCTAAAGCGTTAACTGAAAAGACTTAAATAACTTGCACTTTTATTCCGTAATAAAAATAACATGAAATGGTGTATTAAACTTGAAATTCGGCGTATTTCTCTATCAACCCGAGCCTGTTGAAGGCGTAGACTACAATTTCTACCGTTTGAAATCAGAATCAGGAATCGTTGGAAAAGTAAATCCTGAAATGTACACTAACATCGCGTGCTTTGGCGATAATTACATGGCGGCGAAACGCCCGGACTGGGTCTCTGTCAGCTCATGGGGTCCAGCACTCCGTACCAACAAACGTTACAACCTCCGCTGGGACGTCGTATGCATGACTAACCCAGAGGCCAGAGAATATAACCTGAAAATCATCGCTGACTGCGCCAAAGTATCTCCAGGCATAAGCATTAGCAGCCAACACTTCGCAGATCAGCATTTCTGCACCTGCCCCCGATGCATTGAACAGCAGCGCAAAAGCGGTTTAAAATGGCTTGATTGGCGGGCAAAAACAGTAACTGACTTCCTTGCAGAAGTTAAAGAAAAAGTCCCCGGCAACCCACTCTTTGTCAACTGTCTACCTGACCCATTGATGGGCAGGGAACGCTTCGGCTACGACTTTGAAGCCATGGCACAGTACACTGACTACTTCGTCATTCCAATGTTCAGCAAAGCATACCCAACCCCGTGGTACTGGGAAACCATTGCAAGAGGCTACAAGAGCTTCCTCAAAAAACCAGTTATGGTAAACTTCTATGTCCGCGGTCCAAACGAAACATGGGACACCGTTGCACCAGCAGACCAAATCATGACTGTTGCAACCCGTGTCGCAAGACAAGGAGTCGATGGCATAATTTTCCTAGCTGAAAAAGCCGAATACATTCGAGAGTTCCAGAAGAGATGCGTTGCCAACAAAGAAAAGCGTGAATTCCTTAAGGGCCACAACGGCGACGAAGTCTTAGAGCTCTTTGACAGATGGGAAAAGATGCTAAAATAAGCATCCTAAATTTCCTTTTTATTTGATTTTTTACCTCGTTAATCAAAATAGATATTTCTTTTCTTCAATTATGTTTCTAGAAATTGTTATTAAGATAATCTCCAAAAAAAATAATCGAGTGCAACTCATTTTATTTTTAAATGCATGTGTGTACATAAAAATGGGTGGACGAAAAAAGAAATGAAGATAATTAAGGGTTGGAAGATGCTAAGCCATGATTGTGGCTACCTTAACGATATTTCAGGGCAAACCGTGGTTGTTTCAAAAAAAGATTTCAGCAACAATTACCATGTCCGGCTGTTTGAGTGTGGACAAACCGGTAAGGACGAAGGTAAAACAATCTCGCCTGAATACCCCACTAAATCTAAAGCCGACGCCTTCGCTGAGGGCTGGATGCTAAAGCGCCCGAACGGCACGGTTTAATCATACGTTAGGGGTTAGCCAAAGGTTGAAGGGGCATTGGTTCCAGCAGTAAGAGTTTGATGTGTACATGCAGCCCTTACATTCTAATCGCTCAAAACGTTTTTGTTTGGCCAACTCAAAGACAACGCCTAACCCAGAGTAGATGACTTAATTGTTTTGTTTGCATAATCATTTGCTCTTTACCTGAAAAGGATCGATACTCAGTAGTTTAGCCTAAAGAACAAGGGAAACTCTTCCGCTAGTAAAATGCTGAGATGCTAATAAAAGGAATAATTAAGAAAAGCCAAAAAATATGTTAAAATTGTTTGGTAAATTAGGCAGCTGCCTTAATTTGTGCATCGATTTTTCTTTGGCGTTTTTGCAGGAGTTTTCTTTTGTTGGCTTTAGGGTTTGGTTTTACTCTGTAGACTTTGCCGTGAGTATTCTGGTAGTACTTTGTTCCTTTACTTTTTAGTTTTGTTTTTTTCAAGCGTCAGTCCCTCCTTGGTTCTCTAGGCAGGATTTGAGCTACTACATTACATCGTAGCTATTTAGTATGCCTATAAAAATAAATTGTTTCGAGCGTAAACACTTTGGTTTAATCTATAGTTTTGCCTAGAAATTGTCATTCATTTATAAGTCTGTTGACATCTTATATTTAGTGAACTTGTAAAAGAACTGATTTTTTGCAAGAAAAACAACTGGAGAAGGCAAACGCTAGATGTATACTTACGAAAAACTAATCCAAGAAAAATTTAAATGTAGAATATGCTCATCAAGTTTTCAAACGCCTGAAGAACTGCGAAACCATAGAATGGTTGCACACAAAGGGCATATGCTTGCATTTAGACGTTAAGTCCGATTGATTTTTTCCAATCATTAGTCGAAAGTTATCAAATTTATTTTCAATAGTCATTTTTTTCTCCTTAAACCATGGATTTTCAGGTTTTTGGTTTCATTTAGAAAACTATATAATTCATCTTAACGTACAACCACTCACTTAAAGGGCGAAACACAGTGAAGGTTACTCTTGTTAATCCTCCCTATCCTCCAAATGCACATTCACATCCACCCTTCATCCCGTTGGGTCTAGCATACCTTGGAGCAGTCGCCGAAAAGGCAGGCCATGAGGTTACGGTCATTGACTGCCAAGGTGAAAGACTAAATTACGACAGTTTCAAACAGAGAATCGCGAGGGTTCCATCGGATGTTGTCGGCGTAACCTCAACTACACTTCTATATAACTCAGCCAAAACCATTCTGGAAACTGCCAAAGAGGTACATCCAAACACCGTCTCTATGATTGGCGGAAGCCACGTGAGCTTCTGGGACGAAAACGCCCTAAACGAATCCAAAAGCATAGATGTAATTGTACGTCGAGAAGGCGAAGCCACATTCCTCGAGTTGCTTCAACGTATTCAGAATAAAAGGAACTTTGCCGGAGTACTGGGCTCAACATATCGTGGAACCGACGGAAAAACACAGCGCAACGAAGATAGACCATTTTTGCATGATTTAGATTCACTGCCTTCACCAGCATATCATTTGCTTCCACTGGACTCATACCGCCGCATGGGCAAAACCATCTTTCCCATAGTGACAAGCCGCGGATGTGTTCAATGGTGTGACTTCTGCAGCACTGTACGCATGTTCGGCAGAGGCTACCGCATGAGAAGCCCAAAAAATGTGGTTGACGACATGGAGACGCTGCATAACAAGTATGGCGAGAGCCAATTTACCTTCTACGATGACGCATTCACAGTTAACCGCAAGCATACAATGGAGATGTGTGCGGACATTAAAGCCCGCAAATTAGATGTCGAGTGGGACTGCGAAACCCGCGTTGACGCAGTTGACAAAGAACTGCTTGAAACTATGCATGATGCAGGATGCATAACCATTTGGTTCGGCGTTGAATCTGGCTCCGAGAGAATCTTGGATCAGATGCACAAGAAAATAAAGCCTGAAGAAGTCCGTTTAGCCTTCAAAACCGCGCAAAAAGCAGGTTTAATGACTATTGCCAGTGCAGTTATCGGCTTCCCAGGCGAAACAGAAGAAACAGCATGGGAAACAATCAACTTCATTAACTCACTAAACCCTGACGACATAGGCTTCTACGTAGCAACGCCCTATCCGGGAACCCCAATGTATGAGCAAGTAGTCAAGAATAGTTGGCTACGAGTTACTGACTTTAACAAATATGACACTGCAACCCCAACTTTTGAAACACCATTTCTAAGCATGGAGAAAATCCGGGAGATCAAATACAAGGCACATCAAAAGTTTTACCTGCGACCAAGCTACGTGTTTAAGATGATGCGTAAAGGTGGAACCTACGGCAGATCGGGACTGAAAACGTCCGCTGCCTACGCACTCAGATACATGCATGTTAAACTCTCTTAAGCCTTCTTTTTTCTTGTATTCATGGTCTAAGAAGTGAAGGTCTCTTTTCTGGACAATTTAAGAAAGCAATATATTTAATCCAACATTAGAAATCTACCCTAGAAAGGCCGTTTGAAATGAAAATTACTTTGGTTAATCCGCCCTATCCACAAAGCGTCCATTCACATCCACCCTTTATCCCATTAGGTCTAGCCTATTTGGGCGCAGTTGCGGAGAAAGCAGGTCACCAAGTCAAAGTAATTGACTGTCAAGCCGAGAAACTAACTTATGAGACTTTCCGCGACCGCATCGCTCAGACGCCGTCTGACATAATCGGGGTAACGGCGACAACATTGCTCTACAAGTCTGCTATGAAACTAATTATCATAGCTAAACAGACTCAACCAAAAGCAGTCACGATGCTTGGCGGGTCACATGGAACTTTCTGGGACGAAAACGCCCTCAACGAATATCCAAACCTAGATATTGTTGTTCGAAGAGAAGGCGAACAAACCTTCATTGAACTTCTCGACAAACTCCAATCTCAATCCAGCCTCAGCAACGTATTAGGCATCACTTACAGAGGCGGCGATAAAATTGTCCGCAATGCAGACAGAGCCTTCATAGAAGACTTAGATTCACTGCCTTTTCCAGCGCATCATTTGTTGCCGCTTGAAAACTTGAAACATAATGGCAAAATAATTTTCCCCTTGGTAAGCAGTCGTGGATGCGTCTATTGGTGCGATTTCTGCAGCACTGTACGCATGTTCGGCAGAGGCTACCGCATGAGAAGCCCAAAAAATGTGGTTGACGAAATGCAGCTTATCCACGACAAATACGGCGTCGACCAAGTTACGTTTTATGATGACGCTTTTAGCGTTGACCGCAACCGAGTTATGAAGATATGCGAGGAATTACGCGATAGGAACCTGCATTTGAAGTGGGATTGCGGCACCCGCGTGGACATGGTGGACCGCGAACTTATGAAAACTATGCATGATGCAGGCTGCTTTGCTGTTTGGTTGGGTGTGGAGTCTGGTTCCGAAGCCATTCTTGGAGCGATGAATAAACGCATCAAGCTGGATCAGACAAGAAAGGCATACAAGATGGCGCATGAGGTAGGTTTGATGACGATTGCCAACGTCGTTTTAGGTTTTCCTGGCGAAACAGAACAAACAGCCCGGGAAACAATCCGTTTCGTTAAGGAACTAAACCCTGACGACGTAGGCTTCTACGTAGCTACGCCCTATCCTGGAACCCCGATGTATGAACAAGTAAAGAAGAACGGTTGGTTAAGAACTACGGATTTTGACAAGTACGACACTGCTGGCCCAACTTTTGAAACGCCATCCCTAAGCATGGAGAAACTTGCCCAGCTTCGCTACAAGGCATATCAAGCTTTTTACTTGCGACCAAGCTATGTAATCCATATGATGCGTAAAGGCGGAGTCTATGGAATCGCAGCGGCGAAAACTTCAGGCGCTTACCTGCTCAGGTACCTGCACATTAAACCTTGATAATTCCCTACTTTTCCTAACATAAGCAATTACCGCAAGAACCAGCACTAACACGCTAATCGAAACTGTGATTGATGTAAATTCGAACTTGATGGGCGATAACCCCAAAAACAAACCTAATAGCCCAGTTAAACCAAAGCTTAACGCAACAGACAACACTAATTGCTCGACAAAATCTATTCTGTTTTTACCTAGAAATAATATGGTTACTAGGCAGTAACCAGGCAAAAACGCGATAAAAACAAACCCGAAAACATAACGTAAAGCAACAAGCCATGAATCGCTTGGTATAAGGTAAGTAACCAGTAACGTTAAAACTGTGAAACCAACAATAATTTCAAACCATCTTAGCGGCTTCAGATTTTAGCCTTCAAAAAACAAAATAAATAAAAAATAAAGGAAGATGTTCACATGAACATCTTATAGATCGGGTGAGTCTCTTCTAGTGGTCTGGTTCCTAAGTCGCCTGCGGCAGATGCGATGTATGAGTCTGTGACTGCAACGGCTGGGAATACCCATTCAGCTTGTTCGGCAGGTCCAATCATAAGCCAGTTTGCGCCTGCTGTTTGCATGATTGCGTTGGTTGCGGTTCTGCATCCAGGTCGGAATTCTTTAGCAACGTTTGCTTTTACCCAACCCATGGTTGTGACAACGTTTCCGCTGCCTAATCCTACAGGGTGACCATACTTCTCTTTCATGATTGGGATGGTTCTTACTGCAGTTCCCATGTCTGGAGCGAAAGCGGGAATAGCTGTGTCAATCAAAGGCTTTGTGATTCCGCCTTTGTCTGCTAATGCTAAAGCTTCTTGGATGACCTTCATTTTGCCTTCGAGGCTGTTGTCTTTTGGATCGTCAGCTAGCACTATGGACATTTTGATTCCGCTATCTTTCAGGTTTGCTAGTTCTGCGTCAGTTACACCTTTGTAAACTGAGTTGTAGAAGCATCTGTCTGACAGTCCCATTTTCTTAGCCATGGTTGCTGCTGTCATGCGGGTTTTAGGGCTCATTGCATCCAACATGATTGGTGCTTCACAATGCTTCGCAACGAAATCGATGTATTTTCCGAAGGCTTCTTCTGTTGTTCCAACAACGTCAAAGCCGTATTGTACGCCTGTAATGTCACTTTGGGTCTGCATCGTGTTAATGATTTGTTCAGCTACTTTAGCATCAAAAATTCCTTTGTTTGCATCCTGAACCATTTTCTGGCCTAACCAAAAGATAGAACCGATTATGAAAGTCGGTAGTTCCCCTGGCTGACCGCCTACTTTTACTTTCCCTACCGTGTATATGTTTTGTTTCGTGTTGAATTTAAAGGACATTTTTCCACATCTGATGGATTATTTGCCTATTGCTTTCTTTGCGAGTTCAGGAGCTTCTTCTTTGTTTTTGCCGAACAGTGCGCCAATTGCATCAGCGTCTTCTTTTTTGACTGCTGCGCCGCCCATAATTATGGCGATTTTGCCTTTTAATCCGGCTGCTTTCAGTGCTTCATCGAGTTTTGCAAGGTTGTTTTTTGCTGGAACTGTGTTAACTGATATTGCAATCAGGTTTGCATTGTTTTCTTTTGCTTTGTCAACGAAGACTTGTGGTGCGACGCTTTTTCCAACGTCGATAGTTTTGAATCCGGCGCGTTTTAGAGACCTGCGAACTGCTTCTTTTGCAGTGTCATGCATGTCTGGTTCAATGTTGCCGATAACGACTATGCCGATTGGATTCTCTGGTTCTGGAGGCTCTTTTTCCATCATAGATTTAAGCCAAGACATTTAAACACCTTTTTTCCTTTGTAGTTATTACTCTGGGCTTTTTATACTCGAATTTCATATTTAAGCTTTGACCAATATTTCACCAAGCATGCACATATAATATCAAGCAGGAAAGCGAATGCTCAAATCATCCAGAAAACATCTCTTACTGTTACTGATTTTTATTTTCTCCTTCCTCTACCGCATGCTTTTGATGTTTTGGAACAATTACCCCCCAGGCGCCGACATTGGCCTGCACAACAGCGTAATTCATTCAATCACTGGGTCGGGGAACACCAATTTTCTGTATAACTTCTACCAGATGGGCGGAGGCACGTCGCTTACTTTTCCGGGATACCATATCTTTGCTTCAGGTATAATCATGTTGACTGGAATGCCAGAATACTGGGCACAGGCAACTATTGTGGCTCTGTTTTCGTCGTTGATTGTTCTGTGTGCATTCTTGATTACGAAAGTTGCATGGAGTGAGTCAGCCGCTTACATCGTGGCGTTCTTAGTGGCGATTTCACGGTTTGACATAGAAATGCTGCTTTGGGGCGGCTACCCAAATGTGATAACGCTGATGCTAATTCCCCTAACTTTCTACTTGTACCTGCAAAAAAACCGATTTTCCAAAACGCCTTTTTTGGTTTCCACCTCTATTTTGGCAGGTTCAATATTCTTAACGCATTCATTGAGCGCCGCCATTTTCGTTGGTGTAGCAGTAATTACGGTGCTCTTCGTGCTTGTTTCCCCCAAAACATTTGGAACCCAGAGAAAAACTGCTCTCTACTGGTTACTGCCAATAGTTTTTGGAGTCATCCTTGTTTCGCCTTTCCTAGCATCTGCTGTGCCTACCTATTTGAGAGATAACTCTTCAGCGCCGGGGGTTCAAGGTGTTAACGATATTACTTTTGCAATTCTTTCAACAAGAATTCTTCCTTTGGAGTTTGTTTTGCCCCTCTTTCTCATAATTGTCGGGTTCGCAGTGTTCTCAAAAAGATACAATAACCGATTCTTTAGTCTTCCAGCCCTGCTTCTTTCCACGTGGCTTTTTGTTCCCCTCTTATTAACCCAGAGCTACCTGGTTGGGTTCATCATCGATTACAACAGATTCCTGTACTTCATCATTCTGCCTGTATTGGTTTTTATCGCTGTCTTGATTGATCACGGCGCAGATTTCTTCGCAAGAATAACCGACCTCTACCATGCCCTCTCAGGCCAAATGCAGAAAGCAAAGATTACCACACATAAAAAAATCGCGTGGCTCTCGACTCACCTAACAAACAAAACGGTTTATGGGAGCTTTGTACTGTTTTTGCTTCTGTTCTCTTTTGTTGCACTTCCCATCTTCATGACTCCATCTCAGAATGTTGGTGAAACAATTCAGAGTTTCTACCAAGTTATGAATAACCCAGGCTGGGAAGCGATACAATGGATTAAACAGAACACCCGTGCCAACTCAGTGTTTGTTTCTGATGCCCTCTACGGTTGGTGGCTGGGCGGGTTTGCTCAGCGGCCAACGCTGAGTGCTGTTGACCCCCAATATTTGACGAGCGCCCGGGAGGTAGCACCTGCAAAAAACGCCAGTTACCTCCTTGACACAGATTACTTGCTTGATAACAATTTGACTCAGGTTCGAGAAGACGGTGGTTATCTTGCAAGGCACAATCCAGAAATCTTAGCAGACCTTAACTGGACATATTTCCCGTATTCCTTCTTTAACTTCGACAGCCGCCAAAATGAAATCAAGTATGAAGTTAACGGAACCTTGCATTCAGTGTACTTATCTGACCTTGCGGTGAAAGATATGCACATGGAAAAAGGCGCTGACTTTGACACCATTGTTGTTAGCAGAGGCAACAGCTTATTCAATTACACTCAGTTTACGACGGTCTATAAGGGATCAAGTTTTGTTAACTTAACTTCAACTGTGGATAGCACGGTTCCGGGTGTTTCTTTTGACTGGGTAAACATTGATGTTCAAAGCAAAGGAACACAAGTATACTATGATGACCAGCGCACGGTTGCATTGGTGGATGTCGGCGTAAAAACGTTCGGCCAATTAATCTTCAACCTTAACCAGCCAAACGTAACTACAAAAGTCGTCAGCCCTCTTTTGATTGATTTAGAGTATCAAATTCAAAGCCAAAATCATGGAGAAATCCAGATTTTAGCAAGCGCTTACTCAGCCGACAACAATCCTGATATTTACAAAGATTCCGCAAGCATAAACAATCATTTCGATCCCGTAATTGCCGCCAATTTGAACTCTACACAAAATTCAGCCAACGCATCCATTAAACAGGCGTTTGATTACCGAAGTACACTACAAAATTACAACGTATCTTACATTGCTTGCCGTGTTTCTGAAATGTACCCGAAATTTTCAAGGGACCCTACGTTTAGCCTTGTGTTTATTAACAGCGAAGTTGCCATCTTTAAAGTTAAAGGGTAACCTCAAGATTAGAACGGGTGAACACTATCGCCCCGATAAGCACTATGTCAAAAGAGAAAAAAATCGAAATCGCCTTCATCGCCATTTTTTCAGTGCTTATCTTTGCCATTTTCTACACGCTCATATCAATGAACGGCGTGGTTTTAGGAAATGACCCAGCTGTCCACTTGGAAAAAGCCCAGATTTTCCTAAACACAGGTAAAATTCCGTTGGCGAATCTGGGTTGGACACCGCCGCTCTATGAAATTGTGCTTGCAATGTTCATTTCTTTTACCGGAGCAACTGATATTGGGCAACTTATCTTGTTGGTTAAAGTCCTAGCTGTAATAGTTGATTGGCTTCTGTTTCTCTCTGTTTACTTGATTGGCAGCAAGTTTTTTAGCAAAAAAGTTGGCGCCTTCGCGTCAGTTCTGCTGCTAATGTGTTTTCCCATATACGAAGTTAACCAATTCGGCGGCTACACCACCGCATTAGCTTTAGCGTTTATGCTCTTGGTGTTTCTCTATACCCCCCTGGCGATAGAGCGTTTTGGGTACCTTGTGGTAACTTTTTTTGCGGCTTTCGGAGTTGTTTTATCCCATCAACTTGCCGCTTTCCTCGTCATCTTCATAATGCCGCCTATCCTGATTTTCATGTTAATAAAATCGAAGGGCGCCTACCTAAAAGTCGTAATGGCGCTAATTTTAGGTGGAGGGATAGCGTTTTTCCTCTATTACTTTCAAGCGATGATTGGTTACCTTGGCCTTGTCATCGAATACGTATTTTTCGCCATTAAAGCCTACGCTTATCAGATTCCGGCTGTAAGTTTTAATTCTTTTATGGTTAATTTTGGCTTCATATTTTTCTTGGCCCTGAGCGGCATTTTTGTTTCATACTACATCTTAAAAAAGCAAAAGAAGCTGATTTTTTTTGTCACCTTAGTGCTCAGCTTTTTTGTTCCGCTCTTCTTCGCTGAATCGTACCTTTTTGGTTTTTACATGCCCTTCGGCTGGTTTATCTACTATCTAACACCCTTGATGGCAGTTTTAGGAGCGGTACCCATTGTTTTCTTAGCCGATAAATCCACAGCTTTCTACATCAAAAATAAATCGATGTTCAGAAAAAATTGGTTAAAAATGGCCACAGTCTCCATAATCATACTGATGTCGCTTATGCTTGTTGCACGTTCCGACATAGTATACGGTAAAATCATGGAAGCCAGCGTTTATTATTCAACCACAGACGTAAAAGCTGAGGATGCAGGAGTTTGGCTTAAAACAAACTACCCTGAAAATAGCACTGTTGTGGCTACAGAGGTTCCGGGTTTTTGGTTCCAAGAGTTTTCAGGCAAAAACGTGATTGCACAAACAGATCCCACAGTGCAGAGAAACGAAATTGCTGAGTCAGTTTTGAGTTTATCCTATGAAATGGAGCAGCCACAAACTCTGATTAGAGCCTACCAAGCTAATGGCGACATCTCTGATGAAACCTACATATCTATCGACCAGGTTTGGAACAGGATTTCATATTCCTCAGAAACAGGCGACTTTCTCTTTTACACAGTAAACGGCACTGACTACAAGTTCACCCTCACAGACTTAAGCAAACAGATAGTTTTTGATGAGCAAAGGTCACCAAAAGAAATAGAGTTCATCTACTCCAACGACTACGTCGCTTTAACGGAGGCGATAGTTATGGAAAACACAAGTTACCCGCTCGATGTTTCTTGGAGCTTAACGCCTTTAAAAAGCGAACTCTTCAATGCATCGCTTTATTTGAGCACTTTTTTTGACTTGACATATGACTTTGATAAAGCTCAAATTCCCCAGTTGCTGGATTGGGTGAATCCGTGGGATGCACCTGCAGCCATACAAACTGTTGATGGAACAAACTGGGCAGTGGCTAACTTTTCAAGCGCAAACTTAAAAGACAATTACATAGGCCTCTACGACAGCACAAACAACATAGCCTTCGCGTTTAAGTTTAATGATTTGCCCGATTGGGGAAACATCGGCGCCTTAGCAAAAAGACAGATTGACGCTGTAAGATTCCAATACCAATTCAACGACTTAACCGTGAACCAAACAGTTTCGCGTTCATACCAGGTTCTTAGCTTGTCAAAAAACAGTTTCCCCACGCTGCAGCCTGATACATTGCAGGGATTGTTTAGCCTTAAACCAGCCGAATTCACAGTAGCGACAAGAGATTATATCGACTACATCAAAGACAACAACATCGGCTTCATCGTTTACGACCGAAACCACCTAGACACCCAAATGATCCACAGCAAAATCTTACAGCTAATCTACTCAAACGACCGATACGTAATCTTCAAAATCCAAACGTAACCAGCCTCCAAAAATCGGCACAGGACATTTTCAACATGCCAATGATTGCTGAAAAGCCAATACTGACCTACCCTCTTAGTGATTTTTCACCTACCCCCATCCCATACCCCTCTATCGTTTCTGCAATGAACCTATATTAGGATCCAAATATGCCCGAGCTAATCAAGAGAGGGCCCTGCAGGTTCGTTGAGTGGCTTTTCTTTAATAAGACATTTAAGGGCTCAGCGGTAAACAGGCAAGCGTGGAGCAGACAGCTTGAAGTTAACAAAGCCCGTCCTGATTATCGTTTGCGTATCGATTTTGCTGTTAGGTGCGAAGCCTGCTTTAGGCTGGAGCAACGGCGGCTACTCCTCCAATCCAGCGCAGCCAAAGTATGGCACGCACGACTGGATTGCACATCACGCCTTAGACTATTTGCCAGCACAAGAAAAACAATACATAACCGATAACCTGCAGACCTATCTGTATGGCACCGAACTCCCCGACAACAGCCAAGCACCCGAGGGAATAGGTGATACCACAAAACACCATATTTACTATTCAGCCTCTGGAACCATAACAGATAGTGCTTCTGCACAAAGAGCAAGCACAGAATACACTTTAGCTTTAACCTTTCTAATAACAAAGGATTATGTAGATGCAGCGAAAACAGCTGGAATAATGACCCATTACATTGCGGATGTTGCGGTGTTTGGACAGGTTATGGGTGCATCAACGCCTTGGGTCAGTGAAACACACCACAGCTATTATGAAGACTATGTGAATGCCCGAACCTCAAGCTACTCTGGCAGCTTTAACACCTACCTGACATACGATGGCAGCCTAACCACTTTAACAGCCTACAATGCCGCAGTAGACATAGCTTACGACACAACCTTTGGTGGAAACAACCATTTAACATGCGTCTGGATGGATGATAATTATGATTGGAGCAACCCAACCTTCAGCGGCAGGGCTGGGCAATCGCTCAATTTAGCAGTCAACGACATAGCAGACGTCTTACACACCTTATCTCAGGAAGCCGCACTTACTACTAGCCCAACACCTACTCCATCCGCAACCCCCTCACCGACTCCAACATCAACTCCGATTCTTACACCAACTCCCAGCAATTCACCCACCCAAACCGCTACTCCAACAACCACCCTCACACAAACAGACCCTCCATCGCTAACACCCACGCCAACCCAAAACCCAACGGCACCCCAGAACCCAACTTTAACCCCAACCGTTTCCGAATTCCCAATAGCAGAAACCCTGACAATTACCATGTTAACGCTTATGGCAATAGCTATTGTTTACAAGAAAAGCTGCATTAAAAAGACAAGCGTTCAACGCTACGATTGAATCTCAGCCGATTTTCCTATCGTGCAGTAATACAGCTGGTCGAGCAAATATTTCTTGTACACCGCGCAGCTGGGGCATATACAATTGACGGTCTTGACGGTTTCTTTTGCTTTGCCTCTTGCACAAAAAACGTTGTTGCTCAAGTTTGATTTTTTGTAGGTTGGGCATGTGGGGCAAATGCAGAGTTTTGTATTTTCTTCGTTGTCTGGAACAGAATTACCCAAAAACATTACCGAAATAAAATTCAGCGTTAAGCTAATAATGCTATGTGGTTGCTATTTGCTAGCTACACAGTTGTTCGAGTTTTCTTGTTTTTGTCCGCATTCTGGGCAAAAATGTGCTGACTCAGGAATTTGGGTCTTGCATCTTGGGCAGATTTTAAGCACTAAAGGTTGACGCAAGGCAGTGCCGCAGATATTGCAGTAGTTAGAGTTGCTGGACACTTGTGAGCTGCAGTTTGGGCATGTTAAGTACTGTGAATACGCGGGAACTGGAATCAGGATGAATGCTGAAAGAATGATTTAACCCCAAATGAATATGTGCATTCCTTCTCTTTTTTCTTTTGCGTTGCAAAGGGAAATTGTGGTAAATGTTAATCAATCAAGTCTGCTTAAGTTAACAGAAGAGGTCTTGCGTTGAAGAGTCTGAAAGGCATACTGGTGGTAGGCGAAAAAAACATTTTCTCAGAGCTTACACAGGTAGTCGCTATGGCGGCGGAAGCTAACGCTCTTGTATTAGGCATGTTCAAGATGGGCTACAGGGATAAGGGGATAAAGGATGTCATGCACAGTGTTCAATTAATTGAGAAAAAATCTGATGAAATAGCCTTCAAAATAAGTGAAGACATCACAAGCGGCGCCATAAGCCCAAACATCATAGATGACTTGCTTGAATGCGTACAGGTAGCCGACAACACCGTCGATGTCTACTATTACATTAGCAGGGAATTGAACCGAATGTCGAAAGCTTACGCATCCGGTTTTGAACTGCAAGAAGCCGACTGGGACTCTGTATACGAGAACATGCTTGATTTGGCAGAAAAGGCCCTCATAAAGCTCAATCAGGCGCTGTCTACCTCCAACGTAACGGAGATTTTGCAGTTGCGCAAAGAAATTGAAGCCTTAGAAGAACAGGCTGACGATGTAAAAGACCAGGGATTTGACAGGCTCTATAGTATTGCGCCAAAACTGCATTATTTGCAATTCTATCATTACTCAGAACTTTTACACAAATGCGACGACATACTTGACTCCTGCGAAGACTTCTCCGACCTAATCGTTTCTGTTGTTACTTCCATCGTAAAGTGATCTTCAAATGGATTGGCTTTCAATCCTTCTTATCGCGTTAACCTTTTTCGCGGTTATGTTGGTTTCAGGCAACAACCTGTCCGCATGCGTCGGTCCCGCGGTAGGATCGAGAATAATAAGTAAACGATTCGGAATGCTATTAGGCGCCTCGGGGTTCTCGATAGGTCTTCTAAGTCAAGGCACAACAATGACACACACGGTGAATCAATTGATGCCGATGGCGACTTCGCAGCTTCGGGCAGAAGCGTTACTGGTGGCAATTATAATTTTTGTCATCGCTGATTTAGTTAGAGTGCCGATGTCTCTTAGTATGTCGCTAGTTGGCCTTTTCGCGGGTTTCTCTTTAGCAAACGGTTCAATGACAAACGGTGTTTACTTGGCTAAGGTAGTCGGCATGTGGGTGGCTGCACCCCTGATTGCAATAGTTGTAGCTTTTTACTTAATCAGAATCATCAACAGAAAACTGCCGAAAAACTTTTGGCGGAGGCTACAAACCTACAAGATTTTGCTTATCGTTTTTGCGTTTTCCACTTCGTATGTTTTGGGAACGAATACCATTGGCTTGATAGTTGCAACAGGCGGATTTGACCTCGCCGACGTCGCAGTTTCAATCGTTGCAATATTCATCGGAACATTCTATTTGAGCGCAGGCGAGATTCGCAGGGTTTCCCAAGAGTTTTTTCTCATGCGGTACCCAAACGCCACCGCCGCACTGGCAACTTCCACGATTCTTGTTGAGGCAGCAACGTTTTTCAATATCCCACTTTCCAACACTCAAGCGCTCTCATCAGCGGTTTTCGGAACAGGCATCTCCTACAAATCCAAGTTTCTTTCTGTTAAGCCCTTTTTGATTACTGTGGTAAGTTGGGTAGTTGCGCCGATTTTGAGTTTCGCCATAGGGTTTATCATTGCTTCGGTTTAGTACATTTTCACTGCGCATTAATGTTGAGAAGTTTGGTGCGGTTGCCGGGATTTGAACCCGAGTCGACAGCTTGGGAAGCTGCAGTCCTACCGAACTAGACTACAACCGCAACTCTTGCTCGAGCACGGTAGCTATTGCATAGGGATAGTTCATTTGATATAGAAACTTTACTATCAACCCTTCAGATGGATTATTAGAAGTTACTTTAGGATCCTGTCAGCGTCGACACTAAACCCGCAGTTGGTGAGTTCTCGGATAAGGGATAGTTTCCAACTGTCGCGGTCGTCAAACGCGCTAATTTTTAGGCCTTCAAAACTGGGACCTTCAAAGCCGTCGCGCTCCCTAAAGAAGACAAGCACGTTATCCTTGCCAAGTTTTCCCAACAGAAAACCAAGCTGGAAATCCACGTTTTGCATAGGCCTTAGCTTGCGTTTTGTTGGCGCTTTATTTCTGCCGTACACGTAATCGTCAGGCGAGAGCAAAACTACGGCAAAACCAACATCCGCGTAGTCTGTGAAGCGTTCAACAATTTTTCTGCCTTGACTGGGCTCTTCACACAACACAACAGGCACAAACCCAAGTTTAGCCAAAGCCCCAGTGACAGCCTGCTTCATCTCGTCATCCTCACCTGAAATAACAAAAACTCTGCGATGCATTCCTGGAGCAGAAAGAGATTGGGTAGGCGCCGTGGTTTTCTCCTGTTGACCCAAAAATTTTTCGGTACATGGGTAAGCTCCTTTCACTTTGGAGTTAAGTACGCTTGCAATTAGGTATTTTTTGTTTTTTGCAGCCACAAGGCTTTCTTGGTTTGGCAGGGCGAGTTTGTCGGCTGTTTCGTAGGACCAGAAGATGATGGCTTTGGTTACTTTGATGGGGTTGAGTAGTCTGCCCATGAACCAGAAGGGTTGGCCGGCAGTGAAGGAGGTGGCAAATGTTCGATTGAGTTCCTCTTGAGTGACGTTGAAGCGTAAGCCGGATTTTTCGGGTTCGGCGTATTCTATGTAGATGTGGTATTTGGGCACTTGCACATTTATCAAGAGCTAAAAACTCAGTAAAGCACAAAAACTTTACCTTACCAAACAGCGTTTTAAGGGTTGAAAACAAAATCGTTATCAGACAGCGCTCTACACATTTAGCGTGCAAGGAGAAATTGCCATGCCCAAAAACTACACTTACGATGATGCAGGGGTAAACCGCAAACAGCGGGTGGAATCCAAAAAAGAGCTAAAAAACTTGCAGGAAACCTATCAGCATGGCCTCTTCAGCGGCGTCATGCACCTGCCATACGGCAACATCTTTGCCATAGGTGAAAATACGTTTTTGGATCTAGTCATCGAGGGAGTGGGGACCAAGGTCCTTGTTGCAGAGTTAGCACAAAAATATGAGACCATAGGGGTCGATGCAGTCGCCATGGCAGTCAACGATGTTATTCGTTCGGGCGCTAAACCCTTAGCGATAGCCGATAACATTCATGCTCAGGAAAGCAAACCTGAACTCGTGAACGCTTGGCTCAAAGGAATAATAGCAGGTGCGCATGAATCTGAGTGCCCAGTTACGGGTGGCGAAACAGGCGACGTTGCAGAAATAATTAGAGGCATATCTGCAAACGCTGGATTTGACATGGTGGTGTCTTCAGTGGGCAAGGTTGAACGCCAAGAAATCATAACGGGCGAAGGCATCAAGGCAGGCGATCCCATCATCGGTTTACCCAGCAGCGGCTTGCACAGCAACGGAATCACGTTGGCAAGGAAAATTCTCTTCAAGCAGTGGGGTGGAAAATACCTGCCAAACGACGTGCCGAAGGGTTTGGATAGGGAAGTTGCGCTTGAAGTTTTGGAACCCACAAAAATCTACGTTAAGGCGCTTCTTAAGCTGGCGCGTGAAGTAAAAGTCAAAGCAGCCGTACACATAACAGGCGACGCCTACCTAAAATTCAACAACCTAGCCAACTATTCACCAGGCATAGGCTTCCAATTCAACAATTTCAAACCGCAACCAATCTTTGGTTTAATCCAGAGAACCGCCGCTGAACTTGGCTACACTATTTCGGATGAGGAGATGTTCAAAACCTTCAACATGGGCTGGGGTTTTGGGATAATCGCGGATAAGTGTGACATCGATAAAGCCATGAGCACACTAGAGCAGGACAACGTCAACCCAGAGATAATTGGCAAAGTTAACAACAAAGAAAAAGTTGTGGAAATAGAATACAAGAATAAACATATGGTTTTCACGTAAAATATTGCTTTTTTCTTGACGAAAGCGTTTAAATCCTGATTGATAATTTAAGGGCTTATGAAATACGCTGCAAAAATAGAGGTCAGCCTCAAACCCGGACATAGCAACCCGGAAGGCGAAACAACAGCACGCTTACTGATGGAGCTCGGCTACAATGTGCAAACGGTGGATGTCAGCAAAGTCTACACCGTACACCTTGACGCAGCATCGCCCAGCGAGGCAAAAACGAAAGCTGAAGAAATGAGCAAACGACTCCTCGCAAACCCAACCAAAGACAACTACACCATAAGCGTCGTTGAAGAAAAATGAACGCTAACCTCTTCACCCAACGTAAAAACAGCCCAGTTTTAGAATTTCCCACAGCAAAAGCTACCGACGAACAACTCGCCGAAGTCAACACCGAACTCGCCCTTGGGTTCAGTGTTCAAGAACTCAAGGAAATTCAAACTTATTTTAAAACAGAAAAACGAAGCCCCACCGACGTGGAACTCCAAACGATCAGCCAAACATGGAGTGAACACTGCTGCCACAAGACCTTCAGGGGCAAAATCCAACTTGACGGAAAAGAAATCAACAGTCTCTTCAAAACTTACATAGCCAAAGCCACCAAGCAAATCAGGGCGCCTTGGTGTGTTAGCGTGTTTGAGGACAATGCGGGCATAGTCAAGTTTGACAAGGGCTACGGCATAGCGGCGAAGGTAGAGACTCATAATCATCCGTCTGCGGTGGAGCCGTTTGGAGGTGCAGCAACAGGCGTAGGCGGCGTAATCCGCGACATTCTCGGGGTGTGGGCTGACCCAATCGCATGCACCGACGTTCTGGGTTTTGGACCCTTAGATTACGATTACAGCAAACTACCAACTGGTGTTAAGCACCCCAAATACGTTTACATGGGGGTAACTGCAGGAATTAACGCCTACGGCAACAACATGGGCATTCCAACAGTAAATGGAGCCATATATTTCGACGACTCCTACACGGGCAATGTAATCGTTTATTGCGGCTGCATTGGACTGTTACCCCTAAACAGGTATGCAAAAAACGCTAAAGTCGGCGACAGTGTTGTTTTGGCGGGCGGAAAAACAGGACGCGACGGCATCCACGGCGTAACATTTGCATCCGCCGAACTCACTGAAAAATCAGAGGAAATCTCGCGACCAGCCGTCCAAATAGCAGACCCCATAGAAGAAGAAAAAGTTAAGCGAGCAATAATAGAGATTCGCGACCTCCAACTTGCTTCAGCCGTCACAGACATCGGCGGTGGAGGCTTATCTTCAGCTGTGGGCGAAACAGCCGAACGTTTCAACTGCGGAGTCACCGCGGATTTAACCAAGGTACCCTTGAAGTATCAGGGTTTATCGCCATGGGAAATTTACCTCTCAGAATCACAGGAACGCATGCTCATTACCGTCCCGCCAGACAATTTGGAGCGTGTTATGGCTGTTTTTGAGAAAGAAGACGTTATAGCAACAGCCATAGGAACATTAACGCCTGAAAGACGCCTAAAACTTACTTACAACGGAGAAACTGTCAGCGACATTGACATGGCTTTCCTCTTCAACCCATGCACAAGCAGCAAAGTTGCAACCATCGAAAAACCAACCCTGACAGAACCAGAGTTCCCAGAGCCACCAAACCTTACCGAGACCTTGCTGCAACTGCTCTCAGCCCCAAACATCGCCAGCAAAGAATCGGTCATCCGCACCTACGACCACGAAGTCAAAGGCAACACCACACTCAAACCACTTCAAGGCGAGTACGCAGGACCAAACGATGCTGCAGTGATAAAACCACTCGACGATTCCCTAAAATGCTTAACCATTTCATGCGGCATGAACCCGAACTATGGCAAGATTGACGCTTACTGGATGGCGGCTTCAGCAATCGACGAAGCAATTCGAAACAACATCGCTGTCGGCGGAAGAAGAATTTCGCTTTTAGACAATTTCACCTGGGGCAACCCAGAGAAAACAGAGCGCCTCGGCTCATTGGTTCGCGCCTGTGAAGCCTGCTACGACTTCTCGGTGGCATTCAAAGCGCCGTTTATTTCAGGAAAAGACAGCCTATACAACGAGTCGCCTCTGGGTCCAGTCACGCCAACACTTCTAATCACTGCAGTAGGCGTAATTCCCAACATCCAATCAACCACATCCATGGACCTCAAAGCCCCCGGCAACCTACTCTACATCATCGGCGAAACCTTCAACGAACTAGGCGGCTCCGAATACTACAAGCTCAAAGGCTACATAGGCGCAAGCGTACCCAAAGTGAAGGGCGCCAAAGCTAAACGCACCTTCAAAGCAGTGACAAAAGCCATCGACGAGGGATTGGTTAAGTCGTGCCATGACCTCTCGGAAGGCGGGTTGGCTGTGGCGGCGGCGGAGATGGCGTTCGCAGGAGGCTGTGGCTTGGAGCTGGATTTACGAAAAATTCCCGGCAAAGAATTAGCGCGGAATGACTTTACGTTGTTCTCTGAGTCTAACAGCCGCTTCTTAATCGAAGTTGCTGAAGCTGACAGGAAGGATTTTGAGGAGTTAATGAAGGGCAAAGGCTGCGCATTAATCGGCAAGGTAACTAAAGAGCAAAAGCTGATTATTCACGGCTTGGATGGGAAAGTTGCTGTTGACTCTTCACTTGACGCATTAAGGTATAGCTGGAAAAAAACGTTAAGCCCAGAGGTTGAACCCAAATGAGTCAGGAAGAAATCAAAGTCTGCGTAATGCGAGTCGGCGGGACAAACTGCGACGCTGAAACCCAGCGGGCCTTCCAAGAACTTGGCGTACAAGCAGAAACCGTCCACGTTAACGAATTAATCAAACGCCGTAACCTGCTGGATTATTCGATGCTGGTTTTTCCAGGCGGCTTCTCCTTTGGCGATTACGTGCGTTCAGGCGTGATTTTTGCAAGACACCTCTCAGCGAACCTCGGCAAAGAAATGGAAACTTTCATCGATGAAGGCAGACCCATACTGGGCATCTGCAACGGCTTTCAAATCCTCGTCGAATACGGTTTGCTCCCAGGCTTCAAAGGCTTAAGCGCCTATCCCGAAGCCACATTAACCACCAACGAGCCAGCGGGCTTCAAGTGCCAATGGACCTATTTAAAACAAGAAAACAAGGGCAAATGCCTCTTCACAACCAAAATCCCAGCTGGAAAAGTAATCAATTTGCCCATTGCCCATGGGGAAGGAAGATTGCTGTTCCCAAAAGAGCAGGAAAAGGCATTACTAAAGAAACTGGTTGACAAGGATATGCTGGTTTTTCGCTACTGCACCAAAGAGGGCGAAGTAGCCGACGGCAAATACCCCACAAACCCGAACGGTTCATTCTACGACATTGCTGGCATCTGCAACCGCGAAGGAAACATTTTTGGTTTGATGCCTCATCCTGAACGCGCGATGTACTGGTGGCAGCAGCCCAACTGGACGCGGCAACAGCAGATGCTTCAGTATGGCGATGGCAAACTGATTTTTCAAAGCATAATAGATAAGTTAACCAAAAAGTGCTAAATGTTTTTTGGCAAATTCTCATTAAAATGGCAAAACAGATATATTTGCCATCGAGCTTTATTTTCTTCGGTGAAAGTCGTATCTGTGGAAGTTGGCAAGTATGGACGCAGTTCTTCCTAAAAAGATCCGCCAGAAATATGGCATGGATGAAGGATTTCGGCTTATAGTTACCGAGTACATGGGGCGAATTTGTCTTGTTCCAGTTAAAGAATACGAAAAGCCAACTGAAGCCTTGTATGGTTCCGTTAAAGTAGAAAAAGATATAGATGACCCAAAACGTATGGCAAGAGAATACATTCGGAAAAAGTTAGTTGAGGATCTATAGTGCCTCGCTTCGTGGACGCTAACGTTTTCATCTATGCCTTCACAGGACATTCGCTTTTTGGGAAAACCGCCAAAAATATTCTCGAGCGTATAGAGAACGGTGAAGCAGCCATAACGTCCACATTGGTACTTTGTGAAGTGGCGTGGGTGTTAGAAGCCATGGGCAGACAAGATAGCATCAAGCCTACTCTTGAAAAACTAATGTCTTTCAAACCATTGAAAGTTGTCGGTTCCAATAGCGACGATCTTTTGGTTGGAGCAAACAATATGGCAACCGAGAAGCTGGATTTCAACGACGGAGTAGACCTTGCTTTGATTATGCGGTTAGGGATAAGCGAGGTTTATTCTAATGACCAAAAACATTTTGGTAGAGTAGATTTTCTAAAGTTAATTTTTTGCTAATAAAGACTTGCTAAATCCTTCGCGTAAGGCAAACCAGCGCGTGCGCCCATCGCCATAACGCTTCGGGACGCTACAAAGTTGCCTAACTGCCCGCATTCGTAGAGGCTTTTTTCATGGATTAAGCCGTAGAGGAACCCAGCGCAGAAAGCATCGCCAGCGCCAGTTGTGTCGACTGCTTTAACTTTGAAAGGTTCAACGCTGAGCATTTCTTGTCCGTCTGTCACGTAGCAGCCTTTGCTGCCAAGTTTCACAGCCACAATTTTAACGCCCATTGCAATCATGTAGTCGGCGCCTTTGCGGTAATCAGCTTCGCCTGTTAAGAGCTCAAGTTCAACGGCGTTAGGCATCAAAACATAGGAATTCCTAATTAACGGTTCTATGACTGCTAAACCCTTCTGCACGTAGAGTGAACCGGGGTCAAAACTGATTTTTACGCCCTCAGGCAGGGCGCTTAAGAGTTTTTTTTGTGCACGAAAAGATTTTTCGCCAACAAATGATGACAGATGGAGAAATTTTGTTTGAGAAACATACTCCCATTTTATTTCCCTGGGCTCAACCAAGTCGTTGACGCCCGAGTTAATGTAGAGAGCTCTTGCGCCTTTTCGGTCAACGAACCCAATCACGGAACCGCTTTTGCCTTTTGCTGACTCAACAATGCCGCTTGTGTCGACGCCCTCGGTTTTGAGGCAGTCGAGTTGCATTTTGCCTTCGCGGTCGTTGGCGACTTTTCCTATGAAGCCCACTTTGCAGCCGAGCCTAGCCAATCCAACAATAGCGTTGGCTGCTGATCCTCCGCATTCTTCCTTGTAATCTTCGATGAAACTTTCTTGTTCTGCAGATGCAAGTTTGTCTACTTTGAAGAGCATGTCAACGTTGAGTGCTCCGAATCCGATTACATCAAATTTTGTCATTAAAACAACTCTTTTAATGGGATTTTGTGTTCGCCTAGTTTGCCGCTGTAGTTACCAGTGGAAACCCTCACCACGCCATCTACGTCTATTACGGCTTGGATTCCTGCTTTGGTGGCTTGTTTAACCGCGTCTAAGGAAATGCCATCGTAGACGATTTCGGCTATGTATCCTACGCCTTCTGGAACCTTCGATTCTTTGCCTAAGCGTGATTTAAGCGAGGGACAGTAGAGGTGGTTGGTGGTTGGCCCGATCTTTGGGAAGTGAGTTTCAGGTTTGGAGCCGGCTGAGCAGATGTCAAAGGTAGTCACAACACCATATACTTTGTGAATTGCCTTCAGAGCTTTGGCGCCTGCTTCATTGAGTGCTTGCTTTGAAGTGCACATTATCCAAAAGTTGCCGCCCATAACACCCTTCGCATAACCCAGATAACGTTCAATGATGAAGTCAGGAACCATAAGCGGAACAACAATGACTTCCCTGCCATACCGCTTCTCAACCCACTCGTATCCGTCGCCGCAGTGCCCCACACTCTCCATCATATCCAACTTGCCCTCAGACCTTGGCAAAGCATTGTAAACTGCGGTGAAGGGTTTAACGAGGATGTCTTGGCGGATGCGGTAAGAGAGCTCAGTTTCGAATTTTTTTAGCGATTCGGCGAATGTTTTTTTAGGGTTGATTTCTCCCCAGAACTGCAGGATAGCGCCCACGCGTTTGTCTGGTGTTTCGTTTGGGGTTAGGTATTTTTCTACGCCGCCCTCGGTTCTGCCAATAACAACGGATGGTGTCGCTGTGGAGTCTTCGGCTGCCTTACGCAGGGTTTGCTCATCGTCTGCAGTAACGATTACCCGACAGTAAATTCCAGTGAAAGCTTCAGCATAGGTATCTTCGATTACTGCTTTAACCATTTATCCAAGTCTCCCTACGGCTACTCCGCGAACCTTCTTCCTAAACGCGCTGCTCTCTTTTATGAGTGATTCCATATTTTTGGCTGTGACTATTTGAACTTTGGGCAGTGTATCAGGATATAGTGTTGATATTTGTTTGAGTAAAGCTTCGTCAACATTGTTTTTCGTGAGGGTTTCAATGCTCCAGGAACTGAGTACTTCGAGGGTTTGTTTTTCACCTAACTTGCAGAACAATTCAGTTACGACAGCTGTTACCAGGTTACTTTCTGAAAGCACTGCCACTTCAGCGCTCTTCACTGCGTAGTTATTGCCGTTGAAGGAGACAGTTAAGCCCCCATTGGCACGGACAAGTTTGAAGGCTTCCACATCAGTGATGCTGTCGCCCACATACATCACATCCCCTAACTCGACGCCTAAACGTTTCGATGCGTCGCGGATTGCTTCAGCTTTTTGTTCCCCACTAACCGTAACCACATCGACGAGAAATTTGCCAACAAACATCTTGGGGAGTACGCTCCAGAAAATCTCATCGAAACGCTGAATAATGGCTTGGTCTTGGTGCGAAAAATCCTCGATGGTTCTTGCGTTTGGAGGAATATCGATTAGATGCATTTGCGCGATTTCTTGCGCTGTCTTTCTTAGGCACTCCTTTTCTTTGGGGGTGATGGGGCATTTGTCGAGGCTGACTTTTGTGCAGTACGTGTTTTTGAATGGGAACTCGACGGTTTTGCAGAGGGCTTTGATGTAGTGTTCGTAGCTGGTGCTGACGATGAAGGAGTCGGCCAATTTTTGTATGTAATTTAGTGTGACTTTGCTATTGGCAATCAAGATAATGTTTTTTGCTGAGAATTCTTCCATCTTGCCGTCGGTTAAGCCGTAAGCTTTGAAGAACGGCAAAATCAACCTTAGCGTGCTGCCAGCGGAGTAATCGGGTTTCTGAAGAATATCCGCGAGAACATCGTCGTACTTGCTTATGTTAGCGAAGAAGCTGTCTCCGTTTGGAATAAAGTTCGATGCTAATTCAAATGCGTTGTCGTTTTTGGATATGGGGCCTTCGCAGTCGGAGACGAAGATACGTTTCAAGACTTATGCCTCAACTGCTCCATGTGTCGGATGCTTTTGGCTATGTGCTGTTTTGAGGCAACGTCGGTTCGGTTCCAGAGTTCGCCGCCTGAGACGGCTTTGGCGCCTTCTTGACTGATTTGGCGTGCTTCCTCGATGCTGTTGCCGATTCCAAGGATTCCGATTGCGCGGGATTTCAGAGCGTAGTTTTTGCCGGCTCGCAGCTCCATACTGCCAGGGTAGATTCGGATTTTGTCGCCGAACTTTTTGGTTAATGCTTGGGCTTTGGTGAGGTCGACTGGGGAGTTGACTGCTGCTTTATCGACTTTGCCAGGGAAGGTTTCTGCGTAGCAACCGTAGTCCGCCGGAACCTTATAAGTTAAAACCGTCGCTGACTTCTCCAGCGCGACACCTCTTAAGTTGCCTTGTGCCATTTTGAGGCAGACATCAACAAAGTCATCTTTGATTATTGGGAGAAGATTCATTATTTCTGGGTCGCCGGGACGGCTGTTGATTTCGAGGATTTTTATGCCTTTGCCAGTGTGCATGAAAGCAAGATACAGTGGGACGCCGCGGAGTGCTGTGCCATCGCTGATTTTTGCTTTCCAACTCTTGAAAACTTTGTTGACTAACGCAAGTTCCTGTTCGCGTTCAGCTGCAGTTAAGAACGGCAGCCAATCGACTACATCTTTGTAGGAGCCCATGCCGCCCGTGTTTGGACCACGGTCGTCGTCGAAGGCACGCTTGTAATCGCGGGTATCTGGCAGGGGAATGAAGTGTTTGCCGTCGCAGAATCCCATGCAGCTAGATTCTTCACCATCAATTTTTTCCTCGATAATGACTGAGCCGTATTTGAAGTTGGACATGAAATGTTCAAAAAGTTGTTCGCGGTTTGCGAAGTGGTCACCCCAGACGCCGACGCCTTTTCCTAAGGCAGGCTTATCGGGTTTGACTACGGTTTGGTTGTCCAATTCATCTAGCCATTTGTAGACTGCTTTCTGAACGTCTTTACCCTTAAAATCAGCCGGGTGAAAAACCTGAAATCGTGGATTCGCTTCAGGCGCAATCTCTTCGAAGAGCACGCGCTGGGCGACTTTGCTTTCTTCTATGGCGTATTCTTTGGTGGGGCAAATGACGGGTATGCCTGTTTGTTTCTCGATTAGGTCGCGTATGCCTTCGATTATTGGTTTTTCTGAGCCGACCATGACGAAGTCGAGTTTGTCTTTGTTTTCCTGGGCGAACTTGCAGATTTCGTTGATGTCAAGGTTTGGGATAACTTTGTGCTTTGTGGCTTTTTCCGCGTTGAAGGGGTTGCATTGTTTGTCAGCGATGTAGAGTTCAACTTGGTATTTTTTGCTTCTTAAAAGAGCATCCGCCATGGCGACTTCTCGTGCGCCATAAGAAACAATTAGGACACCGATTTTCTCCATCCAGATACACCGTTACTCCATAGAGAGTGGAGGGAACGCTTAATAGCGATTACGGCTGGACTTCTTCGGACTCGTAGATTCTTCCTTTTTCTTCGTAGCCTTCGAGGAAGCGTTTTTTCATGGCGTCAGCCATTTTCTGGGCGCATGGAGTTGGATATTTGCCTGTAACGCAAGCTAAGCAAAGCTGGTCCTCAGTTTGGCCGGTGGCATGTATTAGTCCTTCGAGGGATTGGTAGCATACGGCGTCTGCGCCGATGATTTTGGCGATTTCTTCAGGGTTATGTTTAGCCCCGACGAGTTGCCCGTAACTTGACATGTCAATTCCGTAGAAGCATGGTCCGATGATGCGTGGGAAAGTTACGAAGAGGTAAACTTTTTTGGCGCCTGCCCGGCGCATTTTTTCTATAATAACTTTGGTTGTGTCCCCTCGGACGACGCTATCTTCAGTTACTATAACTCTTTTTCCAGCTACTTTGGGGCCTAAAATGTTAATTTTCTTGTCAATAGTTGAATAACGTTCCATGTTCAACAGAATGAAGGCGCGTTCAGTTACGTAGCGGTGGCGGCGGGACGCTCGTTCCCAACGTAAGCCTGATTCCTCATGAACCCCCATCGCGGAGTCATCGCCAGTTTCAGGAACCGACATAATAATATCGCTATCCTTGACCAATTCAGGAAATTCTTTCACGATGTTTCTTCCGAAATCTTCTCGCATTTCATAAACGTATTTGCCGTCAAACCTTGAATCTGGCCTAGCAAAATAAGCATACTCAAAAGCGCAAAACGCTTCACGATAATTCTTAATGACCTGTATACGTTTGAAGCCCTCTTGAGAAACCGTGACAAGCTCGCCGGGTTTTAATTCAAAGTCTCGGACAAACCCGTTCATGTCTAAACTTACGGTTTCAGAGGAAAAAGCGAAGGTTTTCGTATCAGGGTCATGTCCAGCACACAGGGGTTTTATTCCGTGTGGGTCTTTGAATGCGAAGAAATCGCCGTTTCCCGTTATGCCTGTTACGGAGAATGCACCATCTAAACTTTCCATGACTGTGCGGGCTGCTGATGTTAGGTCTTGGCCTTGTTTTAATGCTAGAAGCATTTTGTGGCACACTATATCTGAGTCGCAGCTGTAGAGGAAATCAGAGAAGTTCTCGGTTATTTCTTTCTTCAGCGGCAACGTGTTAACGATGTTGCCGTTGAAGGAGAGTGCAAGTTTAATTCCATCGATGGAAGCAACAACTGGCTGGGTCCCCTGTATTATGGAAACGTCATCGCATTTGCCTGAAGTTGTGTACCTCACGTTGCCGATGCCTATGGATCCAGGTAGACGCCCGAACCATTCATGTATAGCTTCAGTTTTTAGTCTCGGAACCAAATCTAAGGCTTTGTACTCAAAAAATTGGTTGTTGTTGCTTGTGAGGAAACCGTGTGATTGGTGACCTCGATGGTTTTGAGCTCGTAGCCCCCAGTAGACATACGGAAAAACTGGTTGTTTTTCATAATTTATTACGCCAAAGATACCGCAGCCTATTTTCAGTCCCTTCTAGCAGTAAATGCTCATAGATTGCAAGAGGGGGTTTATACGCTTTTAGTACAAATTTAAGTAAAAAGCACGATAATTTTAACATAATACAGATTGATAGCAACAACAACTACGATGAAGAAAAAGACAAAAATTGAAAAGGAAAGTTAGGGCTTCGGCAAGTACTCCAGTATTCCGAAGTGGTTGCCTTCTGGATCAAGCGCCAGCGCCCACCAGCCTATACCTGGAATCTCCATTTTCGGCACAACGATTTTGCCGCCTAAGGTCTCAACCTTCTTACTGTGTTCATCCACTGACTCAACCGAAATGTAGTTGGTCGGTTTAGCAAGTTCAGGCATCGAGGAATCCTTCTTTTCGTACAATCCCCCGTTAACTCCCGGGTGGATTGGCATCATGGTTTTTTCATCCACAGGAACCGTTCCCACAAGATAGTAGACGGTTGGTCCAGGATACTTTTGCATTGTCCAACCAAACAAATCCATATAGAATTTCTTTATCTTTTCAATATCGTTGGCAGGAATTTCAAAATGAACAATTGTATGATCCACAAAAATCACCAATTTCTAGTTACAAAATGACTTATAAAAGAATTACTTGGGTTTGAATTTGCTAAAAAAAGTTAAAGAAATTTAATAAAGAAGAGTGGATGGCTTATGGTTGCCATTTCGCTATGAGATACTTGGGTATCTCGCTGCTGTCGCGTGGTCCAACTTGGACTTTCCAGCCACTGAGTTCTTCGATTTCGCCGCTGATGCGTGATGCTTTGCCTGGGATGATGATTTTTCTGTGTTTAACTTTGCTCTCTATGCCTGAGGCTTTGATTGCGTCTGCGACTCTTTCAGCTGTTAGTTTGCGTCCTGCAACTCCGCTGTCTATAGCTGAACCTTCTGTTTCCACAACGATTAGGTACGCGTTTAGTTTGTTGGTGTCAAGGTCTGAGGCGACTGTGTAGTATGTTAAGGCGAAGTTTGATGTGAAGAACACTGGCGAGTTCTCGTCTGGTGTGCCGAAGACTTTCAGGCCTGGTGCAACTGCGACTGGTTTTCGTGGGTCAGTGTAGATGTTTTGTCTTAGCACTGTCATTGGAAGTAGTGCCCATCCGTCGTTGCCATGCATAACAAGTACGTCTGCGTAGCGGACAATAAGCATTGAAGCTATGTATGCTTCTCGCCATTTGATCAGGTCATCTGCTGTTTCGCCCTTATCTACCCATGCAACCATTGGTACACCGAGCAGAGGGAAACCTGCGAGTTCTTCGCCGCCTTTAGTTGCAGCTCTGCGCAGCATGGTAAAATTGTTTATTGTGTCGGCTAGGCCTTCGTTCATGAAGGTGCCTGGGTCTAAGACTATGTCTGTTACGCCGTAAGCCATCAAGGTCTTTGCTAAGGAGACGAGTGTGGTTAGGTCGTTTGGTGCGGATGCAACTATTGGGCAATTGTACATTAGTGCAAGTTCTGCCATGTCTTTCCAGTTGGTTGAGTTTGCCGCGTAGATGAGTGGTCGTGCTTTGGGTGCAGCCATTAAGCCTGCTTCAGCTATGGCGGGGTTCATGGTGCACAATATCATTGGTAGTTTGGTGGTTTCTGAAACTTTTTTGACGGCAACCTTGAATTTGTCAGCATCTTGCGATGTGCATCTGACAGCTATCATATCGAGCTTTAGAGTGTTGCCGATGTATTCGAAGGTGTAGTTATCTGTTTTTTGTACGCGTGCAACTATTTCTTGCTCTGTCATTTCGTCGGTTACGTCGATTGCGATTGCGGTTGGGTTCTTGTAGGTGAATTCGTGGCGGTACATGACTAGTTTGCCGCCGATTTTCTTTGCTTTTTCACCAACGCCAATGATGACTTCTTTGACGGCTGGTTTTAGGAGTTCTTGGAGTTTAGCGTAAGCTTTTGCGTTCTCTGGTTTTAGCAGTGGTTTACAAATGTCCAGTTCCATTTCGCGGTTGACAATTTTGGTGGCGAAAGCCATGCAGTTGTCTACGCCGCATTCTTTACAGTTAATTTTCGGCAGGGCTTTGTAGATGTCTATAGGGCTTAGTTCTTTTAATCCAGCTTTCTTTTTCTCGGTCATGTCAACTTGCTCCTTAACCTTTTACTGTGACCCAGTTAGCGTATTTTGATGGGTCTGCTTTTTTGACGCTTGTCAGGTAGTTGGTTACGTCTTTTAATGTTTTTACGGCTGCTGGGTGCATCATCATGAATAGGTCAACGCCAGCGAGCAGCAGTGTTATGGCGGTTGTTACTTCCCATAGTGGACCTCTAAGTTCGCGGGGTTCCCATTCAGCAGACATTTTTAGCCATGCTTCACGGGCTGCCCAAGCGTTGGTTGTGCCTGAGGACATTGGGTGTGCAAGTTCCGTATCGCCCATTAAGCCGCCCATTCTTGCGCGTTCCATGTTTGTGAATGCGTAGTCTAAGCCGTAGCCTAATGCTGCTGTGGTTAAGTCCATAACGATATCTTCTCTGTCGAGAAAATCGTATAGTCGCCTGTTGAGTTCGCGTGCCAAGTTTAGGTCCATCGGAGTGAACGATAGCGCAACATGACCGTTTTTCTTAACGAATTTTGCGCAGCGTTCAACATCCATGTCGCGTGTGATTGAGCTGATTAGGAAACGTTCGTTGGGGAAAGCTTCGCAGATTGCCTCGAAAACATTTGCATCTTTCACTGGGTCACCACAGCCGCCGATAACGAGTGGAACATCAACAGCTTGTAGGATTTTTTCAACGGTTTTTACTGCATCTTTTGGTTGGGCGTCTTTGAGTAGAGGGTCAATGCTGATTAAGTGGACTGTAACCATGTCTGCATCGAATTTTTCAACTGCAAGTTTTGCCCATGCTGCTGGGTCGCCCACGACATCTTTAACGTGCATCTTAACGGCCTTAGACAGTGGAACTTCCATGTCGAAAACGTCAAGTGTAATTACTGGTTTGTGGGGCATTGGACGCTCAAAAGTGTAGAATGCTGGAGAAACTTCTCCGCCTATGGTGAGCGTTCTTCCGCGTGTGCCACCTTCTTTTCTTGTTCCGCCAAGTTTTACTTCAGTGATTTTGTTTGGGTAGGTTTCGATGGGTGGTAGGAAAGGCACCTGCAGCATGCTGGTTGGTTTTCCGCCAGTTACGCCTGCAACGGCTGTTGGAAGCTTTAGTTTGGGCATCATTTGCCCAGCCATGCCGGGTTCAAAGATGATTTCTAGTTCTTTGAGGTCCATTTGGAAGTCTTGGAGTTCGATTCGCTGGAATTTTGCGAGGGCTTCGAGTAAGTCGCCGCTTAGTTTTAGTCCTTCATTGTCTTTCTTTTTTTCGTTGTTTTGAGTCATTTAGGTCACCGTTTTTCGTCGGTTTTAGCTTGGATTATTACTTTGGAGGCGTAGATTTTTGCGTCTTTAAGTATGATTTTGAATCCGCCCGCCATGATGGGTAGTGACGCTGCTGTTGCAACTGGCATCATTGTTGTTGCTGCTTGTTCTTCGGTAACTTGTACTGCTTGAGCTTCTGCTACTGGAGCTGCTTCTGCTTCCCATCTTGCGACCACTGGATGATTCTTTGCTTTGAGGAAAGCTTTGAGTTCATCTACGTTCTTTGCATCTTCTTCGGTTGCTATTTTGTCAACGACGTCTCTGGGTATGAATTCTTTGACGCGTTCTTTGACTTCTTTAGGTACCCAAACTATACGGTTCCATCCGCCGTCGGCTGCGAAGAATTTCTGGCTTCGCATGTATTCGATGCTCATTCCGTGGAATCCGTCGATTTGCCGCCCCCCGGCAGTGGAGTCTGCAAGAGTGCTGAAGGGTAAGCCGTTTACTGCTGCACCTTTGAAGCTTCTTTGAACGACCCCTAATCCGTCAACTTCTGGGATGTAGAAGGCTACTGCTTCGAAGCATCCGCAGGAAGTGTGCGGGTGATCGAATGCTGTGTAGAGCCAGACTTGGTTAACTTCGCCCATGGTGCGTTTCTTGGCGGCTTCGTTGACGCCGCTGAATTCACCTTTCTCCTCGTTGATTATTTCGCCTCGTGGAATTGCGAAGACTGGACCTTTCGGGTCGATGCTTGCTGAGGCTTTGCCGTCAAACCAGCTGATGGCGCCGCAGTTGCTGTACCGTTGTGGTGTGATAACACAGACGTGGCTTGGTGCGAATGATTGGCAGAGGACACAGCCGTAGAATGTATCGACTTCTGAGTCTTTTAGGCCTCTGGCTTTTGCATCGCGTGATTCGTATGCTTGCATTGCTTCAGGGGTCATTTCTGCGAGTTTGGCTGTGTCGGTTATGAAGGTGATTTGTATTTTCTCGATTATGGGCAGTTCGCTCTTGAATAGGCGGTAGAGGACTTTGCCGATTGGTTCAAAGCTGTTTAAGCCTTTTGCGAAGGATTTTTTGCCCAAGCGCATCCAGATATCGTAGCGCTGGTTTAGGTGCATGAAGCCTTCGATGTAGTTTAGGTAACCGTGAATGCGTCGTTCAATGACACCTTCAAGGCCTGCGTCGAGCTTTGCGCCTGCTGCTTCAACCAGTATACCGAATGGGTAAGCACCGCCTTCTTTTAGGTCTTTTAAGTCTGGGCCGACGATGGTGATTTTGCCATCTTCGACTTCGTCCATGGGTTTTACTTTTGCGAGTTCAAACTTTTGTTTAACTGTGGGTCCGCCGAGTTCTACTTGCATGTCGTTTCTTCGGATACGTTCTCCTTCGTAGATTACGCCAACTTCAACAGGTATATCTTTAAACATTGACATTTCAGTTTCCTCCATTAAATTTTGAAGTCATTACTATGAGGTTTGCAGCCCACTCTTCGAGGGTTGCGTTTGGGAAAGACCAGGTTGCGTGAACATGGAACAGGTTGTCAAGGGTCATGGTCTTAAGGTCGGGTGCAAAATGTTTGAATCCCGAAAGCATCAACGATTCAACGTAGTAGGGTAACCCTACTAGCAGAACTAGGTCTGGGTGTCCTTTGCCGTCGAGTCCTTGCCATTCTGGGTCAACGACTCTTTGGCCGATATCCATTGCGCCCATGAATGCTGCTGGGTGGTATCCTCGTTTTATGAATTCGCCAACCATGTGAGCTGTAGCGTTTACGGGTACTTTTGAGGCGTTAGCGAAGTCGATTAGGTATTCGATTAGTTGTTTGCCTTCCATGTACCTTTCAGTCGCGTTGCTTCCCACGATAAGAAGGGGGCGTTGAGCTCTTTTGATCATTGCAACTGCTATTTCGGGTTTAGTTATGGGGTTTGCTTTTTTAGTTGAGGCTATTTCGGCACATTGCCATGGTTCACAGGACATGTCGTATTACTCCTTCATTTTTCGGACCATTCTTGGAAGCAAGGTTGGATCCGGAATTACTGTTTCTTTCCAGTTATTCGCTGTTAGGATCTTCTCGAATTCGTCTTTCAGGGTCATTGGGACATCAGCCATTGTTCTCACAAACAGGTGTAAGTCGTTTGGCATGACTCCTAAGTATCGCTTGCTTAGGTCAACGTAGTGGCTTAGTTTTATGCTTCGTCCCTTCCATGTGTCGTTAGGTCTGATGCAGAGTTTTGCGATTGCAACCATACATTCCTGTTTAGTTTCAGCTACATTGAAGAGGTGTTCTGGTGCTGGTCCGACATTAACTGTGTTGCCTGTGCGTGCATCGAGGACTTCCCAGTTTTCTGGTTTGTCTTCTCTGCCCATGAGCATACGGCGGTATTTTACGCCGTGTGGACCGACGAGCACTGGTATACCTAAACGCCAGAATCCTGCGCCTATAGCGGCTGCTTTCTGTGAGTATGCACCCCAAGCTAAGCCGACTGCTCCAAGGCGGTTATAGATGTAATCTGCGATTTCTTCATAGTTGCCTCGTAGTGGGCGTTTTGCGAAGATGTTTGCTACTTTGATTGCTGCACCTGCAATGTGGCTGTTTGCGATGCATGAGCCGACGTTTAGGACTCCTCCTGCTTCGAATCCGCCTGGGAATTCTTCATATAGTGTTTTGCCTTCGCTGTTGCGGTAGCTTCCTGCGGACATGGCTGAGCATCCTGACAACACAACGATGTATCGTCTGAGTGCGAATTCTCTGCATATGTCATAAACGTCTTTGCCGCCTTTTGGATAGTTGCTGCAGCCAACTACTGCAACGATTCCTGGGATTTCTCCGAGGACAATTGGGCTGCCGACATTGCGGATTTCGACGTCTGAGACTGCACCTCTGCCAACGCGGCACAGATTGTCTTCTGCGTACATGGCTTTTTCGCCTGCCTTAACGATGAGACTGTGGATCATGATTTCTTGTGGGCATGCTTCTTCGCATCTTCCGCATCCGATACAGGTCTCATATAGGTCGGTTAATAGTGATAGGTCGCCTTTTGCTGCTGCTTTCATAGCTACTGGAATGGCATAGTCTTGTGGGCAGTTACGTTGACATTTACTGCATTGTGTGCAGGTCTTTGCGATTTGTGTAATTTCCTCTATGCTTGGAAGGACGTTCTTTTTCTTGCGGATTGGAGCGACTTGTTGTGCAACGCGGACTGCGACTTCGCCGACTTTTTCTGGGTCAAGAATTAGTACGCCTTTTACTTTGCCGCTAACGAGGTCAGCGACTATTTCGTCTGCTGGGTCGTTTGTGCGGTTCTTAAAGCCCATGCAGTTTTTTTCGGAAGCTGCAATTACTGGAGCATTAACTTTGCCTGCTTCGTCGTAGACGTCTGTTCGGACACATTGTTCGTCGAGTACAACGACGTCTGCTAATCCTGCGCGGATGAACCTGAGTTCCCAGCTGATTGGGCCGACGATTCTTGCGCGGTTGTAGTATCTTGTCATGTCGTGTGCCGTACAGCATAAACCGACTACTTCGATGTTTTCGTCAACTTTGGTGTCTTTTGCGTAGTCGATTATTCCGACTGACGGCATAACGTTGTGTCCAATGCACATGATAACTGGTTTATTTCGGTCGACGCTTGAGATACCGAGCTTTACGAGTGGCGCTTCGGGGTCAGCTTTCGGATACCCTAAGGCGGATATTTGTGCGATGTCGCCGACTTCCATGCCTACGTGGTCAATCATGCCGACGTGGAAGGCTTTTGATTCAAAGTCTAAGTTGTTGCCTTCTTGGCCTGTGTGTCCTACTGCAAGAACTTGGGTGATTTGTTCTTCTGCGTAAGTTAAGACGTCATCTAAGTCGCCTAGTGTTTCAGGCTTTATACCTGTAACGAGGCGTGTGACTGGTGCTTCAACTTTTATGTTTAATCCGCCGACGTTTAATGGGTATCTTCTGCCATACTTTTCAATTAAGGAGTGGAGAAGATGGCGTGAGTGTGCTGTGTGGCATGCTGCGCCGATTGCGCAGGCTAACATCACAATACGAGATGATTGGGTTGCTATGTCTAAGCCGCATGCACCGCGTTTTCCAGCTGTCAGGTCACATTTGCCAAAAGTGCATAGACAGCATAGGTCACAGTCGGGCATGTAGAAGGGCTTGTACTTGGTGAGAAGTTTCATGTCCCAATCCCGCAGGGTAGTCATGGAGGGCATCGGGGTTGGGCCCATTGGCTCAGTGTAGTTGTCGTTGACGACTTTGCCGATGGATAATTCAAAATTTTTAATGAGACTGCTGTTAGTCTTCATTTCGCCTATTTTTACTTGGACATTTTTACTTGTCAATTTGGAAACCTCTGTAAAGGTTTTAGAACTAGGCTACCATACAGACTTTTTAAACCTTTCCAGATTTCTTAGACAAAAGTCACGGTATAATTGTAGATATGCAAGGTTTAGAAAAAGTTATGTAAAAGTTACCTACAAATAACCTAAGGTTTTGACTATATTTATCACAGAAATATACGCTTTGTTGTCTTTTGGCAAATCAAGCAGAGACTTTCCGTTCAAAACATACTCATCTAACTGCTCGTCAGCTTCGATTTTCCCCAAATACTTGAAGTCCAATTCAGCCTCAGCTTGCTTACCCAGCTCAGCTGGAAAACGGTAGCCGCCAACTAAATAGAAATTTTCAAACTTCATATCAACTTCTTTAGCAATTTTGTAAGCGCGCCGCACATGGTCTTGGGATTTTTTTGAGTGGTCCAAAATGTCGAATATGTCATCGACGTTTGAGGTGATTCGCCTGTTTAGGTTTTCAAGTCCCGCTGGAGAGTCGACAAGTATGTACTTGTAGTTTTTAGTTAACGATTCCAAGGCGCCTTTAAGGGCAGAGTTTGGCATACAATAGCATCCTTCAACCCACTTTGTGCCAACAGCCATAAAATCGAAGTTTTTGCCTTCATAAAGACCGCTTTCCCAAATGCGGCTTTCAATGCGTTGAGTTGGAGGAATACCGACTGTGGTGCCGCCTCCTTCGATAAAGGTGCTAACGATAAGGTCGGCTATGGTTGATTTTCCTGCTTCTTTGAGGTCTACTCCAATCATTTCACCGAGGTTCTGGTCGGGGTCAGCATCAACTAGCAGCAAAGGGGCTTGATTGTTTTCGATGAAGCATTTAGCCATTAGTGCGGTGAAGCTGGATTTTCCTGTTCCGCCTCGACCAATCGTAACTAAAGTTTTCATTTTCAAAACAACCTGAAGTTTATGCTGTTTTCTTAAGCAGAAGCTCGCATATATTGTCTATGGTTTTAACTGCAGCTATATCCTTGTTTTTAAGCGGGGTTTCTCCAAGCATATCTGCCTCAATTACTTTCTGGTCAAAGGGCACGAAAGCGAGCAGGGTCAAGCCGTTTTTGTCTGCGAAGCTTTGGATCGCTTTTTTTTGGGTGTCATTCATAACTCGGTTACCGACCAAGTAGAGCTGTTTCATTCCAGCTGCCTGAGCCATATCATGGATGTGTTTGGCAATTTCCAGAGATTTCAGGTTAGAATCTGCAACTATCAGCAAGGCATCAACTTGTCTAGCTGTGCCTCTGCCAATGTGCTCCACTCCCGCCTCTAAATCTAAAACAACCGCTTCATCTCGTTCCACAACCAGGTGCCTCAGCAGGGCGCGGATGACAGCGTTGGGTGCACACATGCAACCAGCTCCCATCGACTGAACCGTACCCATAACAATCAGGTTTACTCCCAATGGGGTGGCGACGGAATATTGCTTGACGATATCATCAACTGTGAAATTTAGATTGTAAACCCCAGAGTAACCTGTGCTCGTTTTTGATTCAACCAACTGTTTATTCTCAGAAATCGGCACGATTTTTCGGGTTTCCTCAGTCGACAGCCCCAAAGTCAAACCGAGGTTCGGAGAGGAATCGGCATCAATCGCCATAGTTTTTAAGCCACGTTCGACAAAGCCGCGTGCTAAACCGCCTGCAATCAAGGTTTTGCCAACACCGCCCTTACCAGAAACAGCTACTTTCATAACAATCACAGATAAAACAATTTTAGGTTCTAGGTTAATTTACGTTTCCTTGAAAAAATTCAAGATATTGTTGTTTTTTTCTGTTCAAGCATCGTGCGTCTGGGAAGAAAACCGAAGCGCGTGTAGAATCCGTAAGCCTGCTCGTTGCCGACTCCTACCGATACAATATTCTTCCTGGTGCCTTTGCTGTTTAGCCATGCTAACGCTTTCTCCATTAAAGCGGCGCCTATACCCTGTCCGCGGTGTTTTGCATCGACGTAGATAGAGTCGATTTCACCTGTCAATGACCTATCGATACTGCTTACACAATACCCGATAAGCACCTCGGCTTCAAAAGCAAGGTCAACTCTAAGGTCTCCGCCTCCCAAAGTCCTCTGCAGAATGACACGTTTTCGATCTTCAAAAGTTAAAGTCTCATAGTAGTGTTTGAAGTACGGCGACAGACAAAGATGATGCCTGTTCAGTTCTTGCCAGAGCGGCTTAATCTTGTCAATCAGGCTTTTGTTTCCTGAGTGGTAGGCAATTGTATCCATGAAAAGCTCTTCCGGCAATTACAACTGTATTTTCATCGATTAAAAACTTGCTTAAAAAAGAGTTTGCCGATAAGTGAACAAGGCTTCCTAAAAGGTCTGCGTTATATTTGGAGCATATTTGGATCCAAATAGAATATCTATACACTAACTATAGGGGGGTTGGTCGTATTGGCGTTTTCAACGGCCATTAGCATTTTAAAAATCAGTACTTATCTCCTAATTGAGCCGGAAAGTAGGCGGTTTATTCCCATTCGATGGTTGCAGGCGGCTTATGGGTGACGTCATAGACTACGCGTGTAACCTGCGGGATCTCGTTTGTTATTCTGGTAGATATTTTCTCCAGAACGGGGTAGGGAATTTTGGCGAAGGTTGCAGTCATAGCTTCACGGCTCTCCATAGCTCGCACAGCAACAACGTAGCCGTAAGCCCGTGCATCACCCTTAACGCCTGTAGCTTTAGTATCAGTTAACACGGCAAAGTACTGCCAGAGGTTCTCAGCAAAATCGTTCTTCTCAATCTCTTCTCGAACAATCTTGTCCGCCCTCTTTGCAATCTTGACTTTTTCCTCAGTTAAGTCGCCGATTATTCTAACCGCTAAGCCAGGACCAGGGAAAGGTTGGCGATTAACGATTTCTTTAGGTAAATCCAGCATCCGGGCAACTTTGCGCACTTCATCTTTGTACAGGTCGCGTAGGGGTTCGAGGATTTTTTTGAATTTAATTTTCTCAGGCAACCCAGCAACGTTGTGGTGGCTTTTGATTTTGTCTGAGCCTTTTCTGAATCCTGACTCTATTCTGTCGGGGTAGATTGTTCCTTGGATTAGGTATTCGGCGCCTGATTTGTTGGCGATTTCCTCAAAAACCCTGATAAATTCTTCGCCGATGACTTTGCGTTTGGCTTCGGGTTCAGTTACGCCTTTTAGTTTCTGTAGGAATCGTTCTTGTGCGTTGGCTACTATGAAGTTTATCGGGTACTTCTGGAAGGTTTCTCGGATTTGTTCGGGTTCGCCTTCCCGCATGAGTCCGTGGTCAACAAAAACCGCAGTTAACTTGTCGCCGAGCGCTTTGGCCGCGATTGCAGTGGCAACGCTTGAATCTATGCCTCCGCTCAAGCCGATTATTGTTCGGCTGCCGCCCGTTTCCGCTTGCAGTTCCTTTACCATTTTGGGTATAAGGTCTTCCATCTGCCAATTGGCTTGGCACTTACAAACTTGGAAGATGAAGTTTTGCAGCATCCGCATGCCGTTTTCGGTGTGGATGACTTCGGGGTGCCATTGGAGACCGTAAATGGGTTTTGTCTTGTGCCTAAACGCTGCGACTGGGCAGTTTTCTGTATGAGCTAATGCTTCAAATCCTGGCGGCGGAGTGAAAACTGTATCGCCATGGCTCATCCAAACTTGCTCTTTTTCACTTAACCCTTCTAAAACACCCACTGGCTTGTCTATTGCCACTTGCGCGATACCGTATTCTTTGCATGCTGCAGGTTCAACCTTGCTACCGGTTAACTGCGCTAAAAGCTGATGCCCATAACATAAGCCCAAAATTGGCAGGTTAACCTCTAAAATGCGCGGGTGAAGTTTGGGAGCGTTTGGTTCGTAAACGCTTGAGGGTCCGCCTGAAAAAATTAATCCTTTAACGTTGAATTTCTCGTTTAGGACTGCTATTTCTTCAGGTGAGATGTCGTTTGGGACGATTTCTGAGTAAACGCCGTTTTCTCTGATTCTTCTGCCGATTAAGTGGCAGTATTGCCCGCCAAAGTCAAGAACCAATATCGTATCGTACTTTGCTTGCATTAGTGGCTCAGAACTATTGGGGTTTAGGCGCTAATTTAAGATTACTATCTATTTTCTGCTAAAGGCAGGTGTTTTGCTTTTGAAGATTGAAATGGCATCCATTGAGTCGGAGGAAAAACTAAACTTTTATTAACTTAATCACATGATAATCAAAAGGATGTTCCAAAAAAGCCTCTTTGGCTGAAAGAACGTGCAGGAAGAATAATTATGGAATTAAATGAAACTGACGTAAAAATTCTCAAAGGCCTCTTAGAGGACGCAAGATTCTCAAGCAGACAAATAGCCAAAAACGTTGGCGTTTCAGTCGGCACTGTCTTGTCCAGAACAAAAAAGATGGAAGAAGACGGCTTAATCAAAGGGTACGCGGTTATTTTGGACCATGAAAAACTCGGCTACCAACTAACAGTAGTTACCGAAATCACCGTTTCCAAAGGCAGACTTGTAGAAACAGAAAATGAAATAGCCAAGATTCCAAACGTCTGCGGAGTCTACGATGTCACAGGCTTAACCGACGCCATCATCGTCGCCAAATTCAAGAGCCGAGAAGACCTAGGCGCTTTCACCAAAAAACTGCTCTCTCTACCGTACATTGAACGCACGAACACTCACGTAGTCTTAACTACAGTGAAAGAAAACTTCCGTCTACTCTAAGAACACAACAGAACTAGAACTTGGATTTTAGAGAGTGATTCTCCATTTTGTATTTCTGTTCAGGGGTGGCGATAGTAATTTTTGTACCCGAAGCTACTGGACCCGTGATCCAGACGTTTCCGCCAATGGTCACGTTGTCGCCGATAACTGTTTCTGCTCCAAGAAGTGTTGCGCCTGAGTAGATAACAACGTTGTTTCCGATAGTTGGATGCCGTTTGCGCCCTTTAATGATATTGCCTTTCTCGTCCTTTGGAAAACTTAGCGCACCCAATGTTACGCCTTGATATAGTTTGACGTTGTCACCGATTTCCGCAGTTTCACCGATGACTACGCCTGTGCCGTGGTCGATGAAGAAGTTTTTGCCGATTTTTGCGCCCGGATGAATATCTATGCCTGTTTGTGAATGGATGTGTTCACTCATTATTCGCGGAATCAAGGGGACGCCGCTGAGATATAATTCGTGGGCTACTCGATACGTGGTTATTGCCAATACGCAGGGATAGCTTAGGATTACTTCTTCTGTGCTTACCGCCGCTGGGTCGCCGCTGTAAGCTGCCTGGACGTCCCCGCTAAGCATTGATCGTATTTCGGGCAGTTTTTCCAGAAGTTCTTTGACCACGATGTGGGCTCGTTTTTGGCATATGTCCTGTGGGCACTCGCGGATTTTTCTGCAGATGTACTTAAGGCTTCTTTCAACTTCATCAGTGAGCCGCGCGTAAACTGAGGTCAAGGTAGTCCCAAGATGATATTTTATGTTGGCTTTGGTGATCTCCGAGTCACCCAAATAGCCTGGAAAAAGAACCGTGAACAAGTCTTCTAAAACTTCGATAACTACTTTTTTCGATGGAAGGTCTCGCCCTTCAAGATGGTCCATACCGCCGAACCTTTGGTAACTTGTCATGATTTCGTCTACCAGTTTTGGTACGCCGGTTTCAACCCAGTCCTGCTCCACTTTATCGTGGTTACTCATAAGTGTGGCTAACATTCTGTCTGGGTTCCAGCAGTCATCCTCCAAGTTTACCTTTTTGCATTCTCGGCATTCTTTAGATAAAGACTGTTTTGGGTTTGTGGACATTTTTGTTCCCTTTCTCTACTATGTGGAAAGGGGGAATATAAGAAAAGCGTCTTTTCAAGACGCAATTTAAGATTTGGAAGAGGGGTTTGCTGGTGGTTCTGTGAACAGCACGGTGCTTAGGTAGCGTTCGCCGGTGTCTGGAAGGATAACAACTATGAGTTTGCCCTTGTTTTCTGGTCGCTTCGCAATTTCTATGGCTGCGTAGGCTGCTGCTCCTGAAGAGATTCCGACAAGCAAGCCTTCTTTTTGGGCAAGCTGCCTTGCCGTCTGCAATGCCTGGTCATCTGTGACTTTGAAGACTTCATCAACCAAATCCATCTTTAGCACATCTGGTTTGAACCCCGCACCTATTCCTTGGATTTTATGTGGTCCCTTCTGTCCGCCGCTCAGTACTGGCGAGGCCGCTGGCTCCACGGCTATGGCTTTGAACTCTGGCTTTTTCGGTTTAATATATTGGGCTACTCCTGTTATGGTTCCGCCTGTGCCTATACCTGAAACTAGGATGTCTACTTTGCCATCGGTGTCTTGCCAGATTTCTGGTCCTGTGGTTTCTTTGTGTACTTTGGGGTTGGCTAAGTTTTTAAATTGTTGGGGCATGAAACTGTTGGGTGTGTTTGCGAGGATTTCTTCGGCTTTTTTGATGGCTCCACTCATACCTTCTGGTCCAGGGGTGAGGACGAGTTGTGCGCCGTATGCCTTAAGCAGGTTGCGGCGTTCTAAACTCATTGTTTCAGGCATGGTTAAGATGAGTTTGTATCCTTTTACGGCTGCTACCATGGCTAAGCCGATGCCTGTGTTGCCTGAAGTGGGCTCGACGAGGGTGGCTCCAGGTTTTAGGAACTGTTTTTCTGCTTCTTCTATCATGCTTAGACATATGCGGTCTTTGACGCTACCGCCTGGGTTTCTAGCTTCCATTTTAGCTAAAACGACGGCGTTGGCGCCTTGGGTTAGGTTGTTTATTTGAACTAGGGGTGTTTTTCCGATTGTTTCTAGGACGTTTTTGTAGATTTTCATTGTTTAACACCTTATTATTATAACAGTGTTATAGAGGGCGTGATATAAACCTTACCACACCAACCAAACACAACTATTAACAATAACACAACTAAACCTAAAACAATTGCGCCCAACCCAAAGTAAAGCCTTTAAATGTGCCCTGTTCCTATATTTCCGCAACACAGCGCGGAGGTCGCCCAGCATGGCCAAAGGCGTAGGACTGAGGCTCCTATCCCGCAGGGGTTCGTGGGTTCAAATCCCACTCTCCGCACCATAAATTCAAGCTTACTGGCCAAAGCAATGCATTACCTAACCCGAGCCCGGCAGTCGCAATCACCGCGACAACAAGATTGCGGGAGTAAAATCCAATCAGAACGCCTGTAAGGAAGATGTCTAAAGATATTAAGAACCATACAATTAATGCCCGTGTGAAATTGTCTTTTGTCAAACTTTCTTTCCTCCGGATTGTAGATCAATGACCGTAATCTCAGGTGCGCAGTTAATGCGGATCCAGAATGCATTTGTTCCTATTCCGCGGTTTGTGTAAAGAGCCATCTCCTTCACCTGATATCTCCCAAGAGGGTACTTCCAAAAACCGTTACCACGAAAAGGGGTCCCAACCTTGGGTATCACGAATTGACCCCCGTGGGAATGCCCGGAGAGCTGGAGACTGAACCTGTTGGTTTTTGCGCTGATGTCGGCGAAGTCAGGTTCATGAGCCAAGAGAATAGCTGGTCCGTTGGGCGGCAGCTTTTGCAAGACCTTGTCCAACTGGTTCTTCTTCAAAGTGATGCTGTCGACCCCTGCAAAATGCAACACATATCCTTTTCGAGTAACAGTATAGACATTGTTGTTAAGCTCAATTATTTTGCTTTCTCTCAGTATCGAGCGGACCCTCTCCGCGCTGACCCAATAATCGTGGTTGCCTAGCACTGCCACCGTCGTGTCTCGCGCACGTATTTCCTTGAGCGCAGGGATGAGTTCCTCGACATTCTCTTGTGAGTATGACACAAAATCTCCCGTGATCGCGACGATGTCTGGCTCCTGCTGGTTAATCAAACCAACCACACCTATCAGCCTATCCAGGGAGATCCATTGTCCGTAATGTATGTCGCTGATTTGCACTATCCTGTAGCCTTCGAAGGGCGTTGGAAGTGTAGGAATATTGACTTCAATTTTCACGATCTCGAAATCGCTAGGGTTAAACCTCTGGCCAAACAATCTGGAAGATCGTGACATCATTTTTTGCAAGCCTTTTCGCATGCGGAAGGTCCAATCCGCTCTGGCATCTTCTATAAGCTTGCGCTTTCTCATTATCAAAATGTCTCCAATCAATCATCTAGGCGAATGTCAATCTTAAAAGGAAAAACTGATTAATATAATTCGTTCGCGCCATTTGAACTTTGTATAGACAATCTCGAACGATTTCGCCTTAAGCCTCACCTTAGAGAAGGTTGAAGACTATCTAAACAAGGGACAACTATTTCGTCCTATTGTTTCTTTAGAACTTTTGCTTCAACTTGCGACTACAAAAAAGGTATTAAAGGACAAGAACTGTTAAGCCCCCAATAATGAAAAAAATTTGTCAGGGTGTTAACGTTCTTCGCGAAAAAAGATGTTTCGTTCACACCCATATGTATTAAGGATTACTGCTTCTTTTGTCTTATAGCGACCTTGGCTTTCATATCAATGATAGTGTCGTTGCCTGTTTTTTCAACACCGAAGTTCCATTCTAATACTTCGACATCCATGTCTTTGAAGTGGTTAACCCAAGTTTTCTGGAATTCGTTCCATTTTTCGCCCATTTTCTGTATCTGCTCCTTGACGTCTATATGTTTGTCGGTTTTGCTATCGCCAAGGCGTGAGAGCAACTTAAATCCTACAATTGTCAATAGATGTTTCTGATGTCTGAAGTTGAACGCAAATCTCAACTTACGCTTTTTGATGTAACAAATCTAGTGGTTGGAGCCATAATCGGGGCTGACATATACGTCGCCTCTGCCTTAGGTGCAGGCCTTCTAGGACCTTTTTCATTGGTTGCGTGGGTAGTTGCTGGAGTAATAGCTATAGTGATTGCTTTGTGTTTTGCTCAGTGCTCTGCTTTGCTTCCTAAGGTTGGTGGGCCTTATGCGTATGCGCGGGCGGCGTGGGGGCCTTTTGCAGGTTTTATTGTAGGTTGGTCTCTTTGGCTAGCTGAATGGATATCGCTAGCCGTTTTTCCAGTGGCTTTCACTCAGTACTTGATGTTTTTTTTGCCGGGTCTCAATTGGATTTCTCAGGTCATTGTAAGGGTGTTATTTGTTGTTTTTCTCATAGTTACAAATGTTGTCGGGGTTAGGGCTGCTGGAAGAACAAACGACATCCTTACCGTAGTTAAACTTGTTCCGTTGGCTTTCTTTGCTGTAATTGGCTTACTTTTCATGGTTTTTAATGTATCTTCGGTGTCCGCGAATTTCTCTCCGTTTTCTCCTTTTGGCGTTGGCAGTTTTGGGGCGGCTCTTGTGTTGATATTTTGGGCTTATGCAGGCTTTGAAATTTCAACAATTCCAGCAGATGACATACAAGATCCGGGTAAAACAATCCCCAAGGCAATAATACTTGGAATCTCAATCGTGACTGTATTCTATTTGGTAACAAACATTGTGCTTTTTGGAGTAAGACCTTGGAGTTTGCTGGCTCTAGACAAGGCACCTTTGACTGCCGCGACCAGTGCAATTTTAATTTCAAATCCAACATTGGCTCTGATCGGCGCAATTATAGTGGGCGTTGGAGCCTTAATTTCGGTTTCTGGTTCTGACGAGTCGGGAATGATTGGGACTTCGAGATTGGGGTATGCGTTGGCTGCTGACGGTCTCTTTCCAAAAGTTTTCGCTCGAATTCACCCGAGGTTTAAAACGCCTTACTTGGGCATAATCATTTCAGCAGTTACTGCGCTCGTAGCAGCGCTTTTTGGCAATCTAAGTGTGCTTATAGCGACTTCTGTGTTTTTCATGGCATTTGCGTATGCGGCAACAGGCGCGTCAACCTTTTTCTTACAGCGCAAAGACACTAAAGTTCATTTTAAGGTTAGAAGCTTGGTCATTCCAATTCTTGGAGTAATTTTTTCAGTATACCTGATCACACAGTGTAGCTTCAGTCAAATTGCGTTAGGTCTAATCCTGCTTTTTGTCGGAGTACCTATATACATTAAATATTCACCTAAGAAAGAAATTGCTGAACTCAAAGCAGCTTTAATGTCCCCAGAGGCAATCTTGAAAAGAACACGCACTCAAGAGGAGAGGTTTCTAGCTAATGTTCTAAAACACATCAAAAACTTCTACAGAAGAAGAATTGAAAAGAAACAGGCACAGAACTTAACTGAGCAGGTTGAAGCATAACCCACCCACATTGAGGATGGCAATCTTGACGCAAAGGTAACTTGCTGCTTCAGACTTGTTAGTAAAAAACTTTAACTTAGTTCAATTGATAACTAACTTAGGGTTCCCAAATGGTCGGGAAATATTATGAAGCAAAACATCACAAATGAAGATATTAAGCTTTTTTTAGCATCTTTCGATAGTGATGCTAAGAATCTTCTTGCTTTGAACGCGGTGACACGCAACGGTATTGCTGATGTGGCTTTGAGTCGAAAAGAAGTCGATCGAATTAACTACACATTCAGTAATCTCATAGATTCACCGGAAGCTACAAATCAAGAGAGGTCAGGGCGGTGTTGGTTATTCTCCGGACTCAGTCTTCTTTCTTTGGAAGCTATGAAAAAGTTGAACCTTCAAACCTTTGAACTCTCCGAGGTCTACCAGATGTTCTGGGATAAAGTGGAGAAGGCGAATTATTTCCTTGAGAACATCATTGAGACCAGAAATGAGCCGTTGGACAGCCGGATGATTTTGGCGCTTCTCTCTGATCCACTTTCCGACGGTGGACAATGGGACATGTTTGTCAATCTCGTAGATAAGTATGGGGTTGTTCCAAAGTCTCTTATGCCAGAGACGTTCAGTAGCAACGATTCTGATTCTATGAACACTCTTCTAGTTTCTAAGCTGAGAGAATACGCGAAGTTGCTTAGGGATATGTATGCTAATGGTTCTTCTGCAGAGGATTTGCGAAAGTCAAAGTTCGCGTTACTTGAGGAGTTCTATCGAATGCTTACAATTCATTTGGGGAAGCCTCCGTGCAATTTTTATTGGGAGTGGCGAGACAAAGAAAAAGTATTCCACAGGGACGGTAATATTACGCCCCGAGAGTTCTATCAAAAGTATGTGGAAGTTGACTTGGATGGTCTCGTCTGCCTAATAAACGCTCCAGCCAAAGACAAGCCTTTCAAAAGAATCTATACGGTGCAGTATCTTGGCAATGTTGTCGGTGGACGTCCAGTTCGTTATTTAAATGTTGATATGGAGACTTTGAAGAAAGCTGCGGTTGATATGATAAAGGGTAATCATGCGGTTTGGTTTGGTTGTGACGTTGGGCAAATGCTTGAAACGGAGATGGGTGCGATGGATTTGAACGTTTATGATTATAAAATCGTCTACGGAACAGATTTTAAGCTTGATAAGGCGGGAAGGTTGGCGTACAGGAATAGCGAAATGACACATGCTATGGTTTTAACAGGTGTGGATCTTGATGAAGAAGGAAAACCGAGAAAATGGCGCGTTGAAAATAGTTGGGGTGCCATGATTGGGGACAGAGGTTACATGTACATGATGGATAAGTGGTTTGATGAATACGTGTTTGAAATAACTGTTAGAAAAGAATACCTCTCTCCAGAGCTCTTGAGTGTTCTCTGTACTGAACCAGTTGTTCTCCCACCTTGGGATCCTATGGGAGGATTAGCAAAGCAAAATTGAATTGTTTAACTCTATACCTGCTTCTCCTAAGTCGCTATTTTCATTTGAAAGGAGCTAGTTTTCCATCAGTTAATGGTTGCACAAGCAAGATTACATCACCCGGAGAGATACAAACTTTCTTGAAGCAGATCGTAAGCATTTTTTTACCGGTAAAATAAGGTTGATGCCCCACCCTCCGCACCTTCTTCAGCCCTTCTTTTTACCTCATTTTCTGCTCTTCTAAGTTTAGAACCCAAAAAATTAGACTTTAATTTGAGCGCAGGTTACTTCACTTAGAACGAGTATTCCATCAATACGCTTTTATCGTTACCACTCTAAATTTGAGATAGACTATTGTGAAGGGCAATGAGTTTTTGCTTAGGCTTGAACAGTCATCAAGGTGTTGGCCCAACTGGTCTGGGCCTTGTCGGAAGCGGTTAACAGCCACTGTCCAGGTGTTTGGGGCGCATATGATGAAAGAACTAGGTTGCCATTGCCATCGGTGGTTCCAGCGAGAAATGATCGAGGCGGATTTTCGTTGACAACCCAGCCATAGATTTCAGTGTTTGAAGAAAAACCTGATAGTGTAGCTGTGTATTGTTCACCAGTTTTCACTGTTGTTGCACTTAGGGTAATGGTTGGCTTCGAAGGTTGCAGAGGCGGAATGACAAAGGGGGCAGAGTATCCTACTGATAGTCCAATGACTAAAGCAATTAAACCCACGGCAAGAATCTGTTTTGAAACCATTCTGTTCGCCTGAAGTTAATATGTTGTTTTTGAGATATGTGCGTTCTGCAAATAAGTCTATCGCAATTAGCACCATAAAAAACTTAATTATTGCACATGCATAACTTGATTTGGGGTAATGTTGATGCCTGTTGTACAAGTATCTGTTTGGGCAGGTATGAGCTCGGAGAATAAGAAGAAAATAGTTGCGGGAATAACTAAGGTCTTCACGGATATGGGTATTCCAAGTCAGGCAACCACAATTGTGATAATTGAAATACCAAGGGAGAATTGGGCTACGGCTGGAAAACTGCATTCAGAAACGCCTTGGACCCCTCAGCCACAACAAAAATAACCTTTCTTTTGGAACTGTCTTTTTCTACGTTGGATGCTATACATAGGGGAGGGGAGGTCACGCAAGAGCAAGCTAGCCGCATTCAACATAGCGCAAATTTGCCTATATATAACGGGGATAGAGATTTTTCTGAGCAACAGAGCACAGCAAGATTGGTCAAATGGTTATCCATGAAATTGGCGGGTTTGTTTAAGTAACGGTTAAATCTCAATGATGCACACAAATACTTTAACGCCAAAAGGTTTGGTAACCAAAAATGCAATCCGCTAAAACTCAACAAAGAAAATTCGTTTCAGTTGACCCTTGCAAATGCATCGGCTGCGGAATCTGCGAGTACGCTTGCACAGTCGAGAAGGGTGAAAGCAGTTGGAACCCAATCCGATCCAGAATCAGGGTTGTCCGCATGGCACCAGTCTTTAACTTTGCTTTAACTTGCCGCGGATGCAAAGACGCCCGATGCGTAAAAGCATGTCCAGAGCACGCAATCTCCCAAGCAGAAGCCACGGGTTTACTAATCATTGATGAAAACAAATGCAAAGGCTGTGATTGGTGTGTGCAAGCCTGCGAGCATGGAGGAATCACCATTCATTCTGATACGGGAATAGCCATTGCATGCGACCTCTGCGGAGGAGAACCAAAATGCGTGGAAGCATGCCCAGAGGAAGCCTTAGAAATAGTTGAGTCAGACGAAGCATCAGACAAACGCTTCAACGACGCCCTAACAAACTTGCCTGCACAAGCAGAAAAATTAAGCACAGAAGTCAAGAACAAAGATTGGAAACCACTCTTAGTCATTGCAGAGAAAAGATCTGAAAAAATCAGTGACAAACTGCAAGAGTTAAACAAGAAGACAGCAGCTAAAAAACAAAAATAACCTTTTTCCATTTTATATGCTGTTTTCATAGCCTCTTAAGAAACTGTCAATGTCCAATCCGACCTTCTCGCCCACATATCCGCCTTCCAAAACAAAGAAAGTGGGTTTTTTTAGCAAAGCCACTCTTTTTCCAATCTCAAAGTAATCCTGTTCAATTAACCCCAACGAAGCCAAATCGCCCTGATGCGTATCAAAACCTGCGGAAACCGCAACCGATTCAAACTTGCCGCAGTCAACCTTGCCTAACGCTTTGTCAAGCGTTTCTAAGTACCGTTTTCCGCCTACATCTTTTGTCAACGAGTAATTTATACAGTTGCCCTCTGTGATGTCGCCTGTTCCTGGATAATTGGGGGACTGATGAAGCGAAACGTATGTGACTTTTGGGTCGCCAAGAAAAATTTCTTGTGTGCCGTTTCCATGGTGTCCATCGATATCTAAAATCAACGTGTGTTTTGCTGATTCTTTAACTGCAATAGCGATGTTGTTTAGGTAACAGAATCCGCGAGTGTAAACGCCCAATGCAGCTCCACTCTTGCCAGCATGGTGTCCTGGTGGACGCATAAGTGAAAACCCATTTATTTTACTAGCTAAAATTGCACCGCCAACACTGAGTCTTGCATAATCAAAGATTTTATCGTAAGCAGGTGTGTCTGAATCCTCAACTAAACCTTTCTTTACGTTAAAAAGGTAATCAGCGTCATGAACACCCAGCAATGCCCAATCATCTGCTGGTGTGGGATCGACAAATTCATATCCTTTGGCTTGCAAGATATCGCGGGCAACCTTTACACGTTGAGGTCCTTCAATGTGCCATGTGCCGTAGCCTAAACATTTTTCTGAATAGACCACTTTTGTTTTCATGGCAACAGCGTCCAGTACTATACACAGATAAATACGCCTTCACATTAAAAACATAACCCAACCGAATCAGCAATAACGGAGAAAAAGTTGATGGTCTCTCAGAACCCCTTTGATTTATTCCGCCAAGAATGCCAAACCGCACTGGCAAACGCCCTGAACAATGCGCTTCCAGAAATCAAGCAACCCACCATCACTCTAAACAAGACGCCAAACATCGAATACGGGCAATTAGCTTCATCGCTGTGCTTTGAGTTGGCAAAGAAACTTGGCCAGAAACCACTCGCTTTAGCACAGCAGCTTGTCGGCGCTGTAGACAAATCCGGTTTTGGCCTCATCGAGAAGGTTGCGCCTGCGGGTGCTGGATACATAAACTTCCATGTTAACTTCGCTAAATTCTCCGCGTTAACTTTAGAGTCGGTTAAAGAGTTAGGGATTGAATATGGCTATGTCAAGACTGCTGACCCAAAAAAAATCATAGTTGAGCACACCAGCGTTAATCCTCTGCATCCAATTCATATTGGACAAGCCAGAAACCCTATGCTTGGCGATGCAATAGCCCGCATCCTCCAGTACAGAGGACATGAGGTTTCACGTCACTACTACATCGACGATGTTGGAAGGCAATCATCTGTTGTCGCATATGGTTATGCTAAGCTGGGCAGACCAAAGCCCACAGAGAAAGCAGATCTTTTCGTGGGCAAAATCTACACAGTTACCAGCTGCATAGTTGAGATTAACCGCCTCAAAAAAGCCCGCGAACTCGCAATAGCTAACAATTCCTTTGATGACTTGGCGAAGGCGAACAAGGAAATTGACGAGTGGATGTCAATTGCCGTTGAGCTTAAAGAAAAGTTTCCGGTTCTCTTTGAGGCGTTGACTGTAGAAATCAACCAAGACCAAGACCCGGAAGAAGAAATCAACAGTTTGAACCGAGCTTACGAGAGCGGCGAACCCAAAGCAAAACAACTCGTCCGCGAAGTCAGCGATTTATGTCTTGAAGGTTTCAAGGAAACCATGAAGCGCGTCGGAGTCACTTACGACTCGTGGGATTGGGAGAGCGACTTTGTCTGGAGTACACAAGTTAATGAGGTTTTAGCGAAACTCAAGGCCACACAGTTTGTTCACATTGAAAAGGGCGTTTTGGAGTTTGATGCAGAAAAAGTTGTCCAGCTCCTTGGTTTGAAGGCAAAGCTGGGTTTAAGCGAAAACAACGAGGTTCCGCCGTTGACCCTTGGACGCGCTGACGGCACAACACTCTATACAACCCGCGACATCGCCTACACGCTCTGGAAGTTTAAGCAAGCGCAAAAAGTCATAAACGTAATCGGCATGGAACAGTCGCTAGCGCAGCTGCAACTGAAAATCGCGCTCTACGCGATGGACTACAGCGAATACGCCCAGAATTTGGTGCATTTCGCTTACAACTTGGTTACGTTGCCAGGTTACAAGATGAGCAGCAGAAGAGGCCACTACATCACGTTCGACGAGGTTTTAAGCGAAGCAGTTCAACGGGCTTACGAAGAGGTTTCGAAGCTTTCACCCCTGCTCTCAGAGGAGGAGAAATGCAAAATCGCCAACTTCGTGGGTTTAGGAGCTGTGCGGTATGCGCTTGTGGATGTTGACCCTTCAAAGCCAGTGGTGTTTACTTGGGAGCGAGTGTTGAACTTCGAGACTAACAGTGCACCCTACGTTCAGTATACTCATGCAAGAGCCTGCAGCATACTGCGCAAAGCCGCGCGTGAACCAGAAAAACCAGCCTTTGCATTGCTAACTGAGAAGCTTGAACGCGAACTCATATTGAACCTTGCAGGTTTCCCAGACACGTTCATCGAAGCAACAGAATACTACAAACCCAACATGATAGCCGACTACACAAACATGTTAGCTGACAAATTCAACACATTCTACAACGCCTACCCTGTGATTAAAGCCGATTCACAAGAACTCAGTGACGCACGAATAGCGCTGACCCAAGCAATAAAAACCGTATTGCACAACGCGCTTAACTTGATTGGTGTGGTTGCCCCAGAAAAAATGTAGCTTGCAATCCCTATTGAAATGGAATTTAGGACTTTTTTCGCCTTTTTAGGCTATTATAGGCCATTTTGACTCCTGCTACTCTTTCTGAACTATATCCACTCATATTGTAAGCAAAGAGTTTTGGGTTGATTAATCACCATTATTTTTGCTGCCATTTTGGAGCAAACAGAGCCTAAAGCCCATCAGATCTGAAAATACTTGCCGTAACGTTCAAAAACAACTTCCCATTTATTGAATATAATTTCTCCAAACCGAAAAAAAGGGAATAGTTCGATGGCGAATCCAAAAGCAACGCACTGCTGGGTTATATGCAAAAAAATATTCAGCGTGTCCTTAGTCTTCAACGCACTTGTCTCGATTGGCTGCGCCGCAGGCATCTTATCAGGCTTCTACTGGCGCTACCAAAATTGGCAGCCGTTTTCACCGTACCTGATCAGCGCCCTCGTTTTTTGGGTTCTAATCGCTGCCGCCGTGATTAATATTTTTCCAAGCGCTGGACTTGGGCGTTCCTTGCACACGGGCAGGCTGTTTTTTCACCATTACTTCTACGGTTTTCTGGTTCTAATTTTTTCAGCAATTTACATCGTAATCTTCACACCCGTATCTTTGCTAAGCATCTTTTTCGTAAACAGCACAAGCATTGAAGTAAACGTTGGCAGAGTCTTCTTACTGGGCGGGTCAGCGCTGGTTTTAGATGACCTTCCAGACGTTCACGGAAAAATTGAATCGTCCTTAAACTGGTTAAAAGCAAAAGCGGGGCAGGGTGGAAAACTCATCTCTGCAGTGCACATAGTAACGGGGGCCGTCACATTTTATCTCTTTATCGCAATGACCTTAGCTATGATTTATGATCCACCATACATTACAGTTGCCAATTTGATCGTGCTTGTCTCTGCGTTCATCACGGGAGTTACCTCGTTTATTTTTGTTAAAAGAAGTGTATGGCTAAAACTAAGCCGCTAATTCTTAATCAGCCCATACATGTTAGGTTCTTTTGCAATAACAAATTTCATATACAAGCCCAATAATCTAAAAGCGAAGCGTGCATCCGAATGAGTACCGATTCATATTTCAGTAAGAAACTTGAACCTATCAAGGTTACAAAACAAAAACCAATCTCACAACTCCTGAAAGAAATGGGTAAAACCGCTTATCAGGGACGCAAACTAGGCGAAGCCGTTGACGTTTGGGAAAACATGATTAAATCAAAAGACACTGTAATCGCCATGGGTTTTGCAGGGTCCATGAGTACTGCGGGGCAGTGGACAATTATTAACTGGCTAATAGAAAACCGTTTTATCGACGTGCTGGTTTCCACCGGCGCAAACGTTTCCGAAGACATCGTTGACGCCATGGGTTTAGGCTACTACCAGGGCAACCACATGGTAAACGATGAGCAACTACTCCACGATGACGTCAACCGATACTACGATGTCTACGGCAAAGAAACCGACTACCGCAAAATGGAAGAAGTCGTCACCGACTTTGTCATGACCTGCAAACAAGACTACAACTACACCTCAGCAGAATTCCTCTACCTCCTCGGCAAATATCTGGGAAAGAAAAAAATCCCCGCAATCTCCGCAATTGCAGCAGCCAACGGCGTACCAATCTTCAGCCCAGCCATGGTTGACAGCGCATATGGCGAAGCATTTCTCTTAGCCAAAAACCAAGGACACAACGTCCACATGGACTCGGTTAAAGAATTTGACCAATTCGTCAGCATTGGCACAAAAACCAAGGAAGTCGGCGTCGTCTACATCGGCGGCGGCGTCCCCAAGGACTTAACACAGCTTATCGCCATCTCAGTTTCACCATTCACATGTGATGAAGGCGTTAAAGGAAGAAAAGGCGGTCTACGTAAAGGCCTACAAGAATACTACTACCCGCACAAATACGCCATACAAATCACCACTGACTCACCGCAATGGGGTGGCTTAAGCGGCTGCACACTGGAAGAGGCAATTAGCTGGGGCAAAATCAACAGCCAACAAGGCACACGCGCAGTCGTCTACTGCGACGCAACCATCGCACTGCCACTTATCGCTCACGCACTTAGCGAGCGCGTAACCGAAAAACGGAAAGGGTCAGACATGAGCTGGCTTTTTAAAAGCGTCCAATAAACGCCCAATTTTTAGTTTTTATTTTTTCTCCTTCTTCAAACGCGTCAAAAGCGAGCTTGTCATTATTGGCATTATTACTGTTGCGTCGCCTTCTATCATTATTCGTTTGGCTTTTTCGTTTATTTTTCCCCATGAAACAGCTTCGCGGGGGCGCGCACCGCTAAGGCTTCCATCCCACTCATCTGCCGTGGTAATGTAGACGACGTAGTCTAAGCCGTCTTTGAATTGGTTCCACCAAATCGTGTGGTGCTTGCTGATTCCGCCTCCGACGATGAGGGCGCCTGATTTTTTGGCGTCGAAAACGATGTTGTTGAGGTCTCCTTCGTCTTTTAGCAGGTTTATGCGGAAGTCTTTGTGGTCTTGGCTGAAGAACCAAAGTTGGTAGCCTACTGAGCCATCTGTTATGCCTGGCACGAAGACGGGGATGTTGTTTTTGGCTGCCCAATATAGAATCGAGCTCTCATTGCAGCATCGCAAACCGATTTCTCGGGTGAGTTCGGTGGTTGAGAGTTCCTTCTTGCCTTCTTTGTACAGTTCTTCGAGCAACCCAATGATTTTCTTCTCGATAATCATGCCATAACTGTCGTTTGGAACCAGTACGTTTCCAAGTCGGTTTACACCTTCTTGGTGCAGTTTGGAATCGTTCATGATGAAACTGCCTTTATAGTAGTCTTTCCAACTGCGTGCCACATCATGGTCCAATGTTCCGCAGGTTGTAATTATGACGTCGACGAGTTTTTGTTTAACCATTTCACGGATGACGCCGCGTGTTCCTGTAGCCACGATGTCGGCTGGGAACGAGAGAAATTTTACGCAGCCTTTCTCCTTAACCATAGCTTCCATGATGTTGACGCCCGTGGCAAGCTTACCCGCGGTGAAACCCCACGCCGCGTCCATCTGCCCAACAAGCTCATCTACAGAGAGGTCTTTGCTGAAATCGTAATCTTTCACTGGAACCTTATGTGAAGCTTCTTTATGCATGCCAGATTACTCCTAACACAGTTTGATACCTAAAATGGGAATAAATAGGTGTCGAAAAAACTTATGCTAGTCCGATAGGTAAGCGATGATTCGCTGGTAGATGTCTTTATCCATGGAGTCTTCGTAGCCGGCGTAAATGCTTGGGTTATCGTTGATTTCCACAACAACGTAGTCACCGTTGACTTCTTTTATGTCCACTCCATAGAGCCCTTTTCCGGCTACACTGCACGCTTTCAACGCTACTTCTCTAAGCCTATCAGGCATATCTCGCTTCTGTGAACTTACGGTCCTGCCCCAAACCACGGTTGGCTTGCCTCGGAGTTTGGCTCCATGCTTCCATTTGCCCTTCGGAATCAAATACTTGCAAACGTACAAGATGTCGTTGTTTAATACTCCAACTCTCCAGTCAAACGCCGTAGGCGTGAATTTTTGGATTGCCAGAACATCGGATTTTTTGAAGAAGCGTTTAGCTACGTCTCTGAAACTGGTTTCACACGCTGCCTTCTCAACATAGCGTGAGAAGCTTGTGTAGGGCGCTTTTATCACGACTGGTTTGCCGAGTTCGTCGAAGATTTCGCTGATTTTTTTGTGGTGTAAGTCGTCTTTGTTTAGGAAAACTGTTGGGATGTGGGGGACATTGTATTTTTCGAATAGGGCATACTGATGGATTTTGTTGCCGCAGATCGTGATGGATTCTGGATCATCGATGACTTTTAAGCCCAATTCCCATGCGGTTTTGGATACGATATATGATGTGAAGAGCGGATCGGTGGTTGCCCTGATAAAAACAGCGTCATATTTGGGTATGTCTTCGATGTTTTCGCGGAACAAGAAACTAAATTGGTTCCCAGACGCTTCAGCCGCCCGCTTGAAGTTTTGAAGTGCACCTTCTTCTCGGGGGTCAGTAAAATTATATTTTTCAACAAAACATGCAATTTTAGACACTGAGGTGTTCATCCTGCTGAGAAATCAGCATAATCTCCTTCGAGATTATTTCTAAATCACTTTTAGACAGCTCATTTTCTTTCAAAGGTTCAAGACCACACAGGAAAGCTTTTTCCCCTGCTTTTTGAACATGCAATTTACACACTGGAATTCTAAAGAGTTCATAAACCTTTTCCGTGATAGCGCTAATTTGTTCATCTTCCATTTGGCATTTGCCCAAAAACGATTTAACCGTGTACATTTCACCTGTGAGCGGTTGAGCGCAAACAGTGAACTTGTAGTTCATTCCTAAACTCTTAAGCGCCCGGTACAGCGCGCTCTTGTTTTTAGCCACTTGGTAACCCGAATAGATAAATGGGTTAACCGCAAAAACAACAACGGGCAACTGGAGTTCATCGGTTATTTTCTTCACTGAATCAGTAACGAGAAAAGGCATTGTGGGAATTTTTGCTCTTGCCGCCCGCAATAAAAGAATTGGGGTTCGGCTTGAGTCAATTATGTTTTCGCAAGAAGGAATAACTTTGCTGCCTAAAACTTCTGCGTGTAAGGACACGTAGTAACCGGTTTTTAGATAGCGGTACTCGCTGTTGATGTTGATGGTGGTATCTTTAATCGATGATTCCAGAAACTGTGAAGGTTTTAGAGCGTTTAACTCATCGGTAAGGTCGATGTTAGAGACGACCAACACTCATAGTACACCAGTCAATTAGAAGGCGTTATTCGTAGAGTTATATTTAAAATTAACTATACATTATAACAGCAACCCAAATTAACGCTAAATAAAAAAAGAGGAAAAAACAACGTACAAACCGCTTGAAGTGCTGGGACCAGAACATGAATACTCACTTGTAGGCGAAGACCTGAAAGTTATGCCGATCAGCGACAAAATAATCAAAGACTACTGCGGAAAAACCGTAAACTTCATCGAACTGCCCAAATTCACCTTCGGTAAAGAAATGCAGCTCCACGTAATGGAAATCAAAGCCAACCTACCTTTCAAAACCGCGTCAGAATTCGAAGAAAGCATGCAAAACGCCGTCACAGCCCTTAGTCAAATCGTGCGGAAACACGGCGCCAACCTGCTGGGAACAGGCATGCATCCCCTGCTCAAACTGAAAGATACAGCGATTTGGCCTCACTACCACAAAAAAATCTACCGCGAGTACGGCAAAATCTTCGACTTAAACCAGCACGGATGGCTAAATATCCAAAGCTTCCATTTGAATCTGCCCTTCCAAAAAGAAGCCGACGCCATCCAAACCCACAACCAACTCGTCAACTTGTGTGCTTATCTGCCCGCAATCGCGGCTTCATCACCGATTTTTGAAGGCAAAGAAGGCCCACACATTGACAATCGACTTCAATTCTATAAAATTAATCAAAAAGAAGTGTCATCAGTAACGGGCGATGTCATCCCAGAATACGCATCCTCACTAAGTCAGTACAAAAGAGACGTTATTGAGCAATACTCAAGGGATTTAGCCAAAAAAGGCGCAGACAAGACACTTCTCCATCGTGAATGGGTTAATTCAAGAGGCATAATTTTTAGGTTTGACCGCCGTGCGCTCGAAGTCAGGGTCATGGATGAGCAGGAGTGCATCAAGTCGGATGTGGCGCTGGCGTGTTTTGTCCGCGCTGCCCTAAGAGGCTTAATTGCATCAAACGCCCAGCTTTTGTCCCACGATGTTTTAGTAAAAGACTTCAACGCTATCATTAAAAATGGATTGAACGCAGAAGTCTCAAGTCCACTTGGCAAAACGGCAAGGCATTTATGTCAACATTACTTCAATTTAGCCCAAGAGCATGCGGATGGAGACGAAAAAAAGTATCTGTGGCTCGTAAAGAAACGTATTGATGAAGGCAGCCTCTCAGAACTTGTTCGGGCAAGGGTTTTGAGGCGCGCCCAGAGGTCAGATTTCCATCAGGCAATTGTTGATGTTTATTCAACGCTTATTAAGTGCCTCATCGATAATCAACCCTACCTCTAAAAAACGGTGAAAATATGCCTCAGGATAACAAAGGAACCACATATTCGTATGATGTCTGTAGCGAATGCAAAATTATCTGCTGCCAAGACGCCAAACCGCCATTAAGTGAGAGCCGCAAAAAAATCATAAAAGAATATCTCTACAAACAGGAAATCAAAGTTGACAACCCCTTCACAAAGGAAAGTTATTCCTATCCATCAGTGGATGAAACTGTTCTCTGCGTTTTTAACAGCAAACAAACCAAACGATGCATGGTGCACTCTGTTAAGCCCGAGACTTGCCGCGCTGGACCAATAACTTTCGATATTAACTTTAAAACTAAAAAGCTTGAGTATTTTCTGAAGAAATCAGAAATCTGCGCTTATGCAGGTGAATTATACAAGAACAAGGCAGCTTTCGCGACCCATTTTGAAGTAGCCAAAAAAGAGATAATACAGCTCATCAAAGAGCTTTATGCAAACGAGTTGCGAGCGCTTATGAAAATTGATGAGCCGCAAACATTCAAAGTCGGCGAAGACAATTTACCCGTCGCAGTGATTAAAAAACTCGGTTTATAAGAACCCGGCATCCCTAAGTTTAAGCGCCACACTAATGTTGCCTCTAAACTGAACTCTTCCAGTGAAGAAGGCTTTTTCCGCACTTAATCTTCCATTTACCAGATCCATGAAGTCGTTTTCATTCATCTTCAAAGTTAAAGTGGGCGATGGATGGGTTCCTTCAGTTACCTGAATCTTCTGATCTTTTATGGTGACTATCCAGTTGCCTCCCACAGGTCCAGTTATATTTATTTGAGCTACAACGTCAATGCCTGCCGATTTTTCTGGCTTGAACTTAAGGGGTAAGACGTTTTCGAAGAAGTCTTTGGGTGTTTTTGCTTCCATCTTTTCAACCCAGTGATTTTCAGCTATTTACGCGGTTATGGGTTATTGAACATTTGGTTATGGTTTATCTGAAGAGGTCTCTTTCCTTCGCTCTTGTTAGTGATGTTGCTGAGGCATTTTCGTCTGTTTGATAGTTGTATCCTCGGATGATGGCGGCTGGAATGCCCTCGTTCGCTTGGCCGATTACAAGTTCCGCTGCAGAAGACAACTCGTCTGCGATTGCGGTTTGCTTTATCCTCAGCACGTAGCCGAACAGGTCTTTTTCGCCTCGCCTATCCCTTATAGGTTTGAACCCTGCAACACCAACAGCCACATTAATCTCGCCAAGCCTAAAGGGCCTACCATGAGTATCAGAAACAATAACCGCAACATCAGCGCCTGTTAAACGCTTAATTTCTTTCCGAATATTCTCCGCGGAACCGCTAGGATTCTTCGGCAGAGGAACAACGTTTCTGTCGCCTGAAACGTTAGATCGGTCAACTCCAGCGTTGGCGCAGATTATGCCGCTTACGGTTTCGGTTATAATGCTGTTTTGGCCAACTCGTACGATGTCTTTGGTTTCTTGAAGAATGACTTCAACAAGAGCGGGGTCTTTGTTGGTTTTTTGCGCAATTTCTTTTGCCCTCTCCGAAGGAGTCACTTTATCTAGGTTTATTATGTTTCCTTCAGCCTTCGAAACCGCAACGTGGGTAACTACAACTACATCTTTTTCTTGGATTGGAGTATTCTGTTTTATTGCGGCTTCAACGATAAGCTTACCTAAGTTGTCTCCTTTTTTTATTAAAGGTAGATTTTCAACAGCGATTACTTGAACAGCATTCACGCTAGATACCTCACTTGAAGGTTGCTAATTAAGTGATAGAACTTAAGTTTATCTCGGCAAGAAAAAAAATAGCATAAATCAAATGCTCCAGCCGTCTCTTTTCTGCAAATCGACCAAAGTTGGAAAGGTTTTATAACGCTATTATAAATAAGTAGTATTAATTGAAAGTTCTAAGTCTTTCTCTTAGAAAAAAAGGTGAATTCACGTTTGGGAACAAAAAACCTTAATCATATCTTTAACCCGACGGGAATTGCCGTAATAGGTGCAAGCGAAAGAGAGGGTTCAGTAGGCGCTAAAATTCTCCATAATCTGTTAAGCTCAGGCTACGCAGGCAAAATCTACCCCGTAAACCCTTATCGAGAAACTGTGCAGGGTGTTCCTGCTTACCCAAGCATAAGCAAAGTCCCCGAAAAAGTCGATCTGGCAATTATTGCTACGCCAGCTCATCTTGTTCCACAAATCGTGGAGGAATGCGGATTAGCTCAAACTTCGGGGATAGTCATTGTTTCCGCGGGTTTCAAAGAAGTAGGAAAAACCACAGAGCTTGAACAGAAAATACATGAGTTGCAAAAGAAATATTCTTTAAGGCTGCTTGGTCCCAACAGTTTTGGTGTTATAAGACCGAAAATAAATCTGTTCGCTACTTTTGCAGATAAACAAGCTATTCCCGGAAAAATAGCGTTTATCTCTCAAAGTGGCGCTCTATGCGCTTCAGCACTTGATTGGGCATGGGAAAATCAAGTAGGCTTCAGCGCTATCGTCTCAACAGGCTCTATGCTTGATATAGACTTGGGTGATTTAATCGATTATTTCGAAATTGACCCGCAGACTAAAACCCTGATGCTTTACGTTGAATCTGTAAAGGACCCACGAAAATTCATGAGTGCTGTGCGCCAATTCGCCAGAGACAAATCAGTTGTGCTTGTGAAGGCTGGTCGATTTCTAGAAACAGGTGAAGCCACGCTCTCTCACAGTGGCTCGTTAGCGGGAGAAGACGCCGTGTACGACGCTGCATTCAAACGAGCCGGAATAGTTCGAGTGGAAACAATAAGTGACCTTTTTAATTGCGCTGTGGCTTTGTCAACTCAGCCCAACCCCAAAGGGCTTAACTTCACAATAATTTCGAATGCTGGGGGACCCGCAATTATGGCGGCCGATCAACTTGTAGCTCGAGGCGGAAAACTCGCAAACCTCACTGATGAAACTGCTGAAACTTTGAAACAGGCTTTGCCTACTTACTGTAGCATGAAGAACCCAGTTGACATCTATGAGGAGGCGTCCGCGGAGCGGTTCAAAAAAGTTCTTGAAGTCTGCTTTAAAGACCAGCATAGTGATGGTTTCTTGGTAGTTTATACGCCTCAGGGAGCTTCAGATCCAATTCTGCTTGCTAAAACAATTATAGAGTTAGCTAAGGACCTTGGGAAACCCGTTTTTACTGCATTGATGAGTGAGGATGAACGCTGCAGGGAAGCCAGAAGAATCCTTCAACGAAGCGGATTTCCCGCTTTTTCTGTCCCTGAACAAGCAGTTTCAACCTTCATTAATCTGTACAATTACATGCGAAACCTTGAGCTTCTTTATCAGACGCCTCAGGAAATTCCGATTGAAGCGATTAATGTACAGTTGCTTAAGTCGGTCATTAGGCAAGCTTTCTGTGAAGGCAGAGGTGTCCTCAACTTAGCTGAATCAATGCATTTCTTGGAAGAATACAAGATTCCAGCTGTGAAAACGCTTGTAGCACAAACCCCTGAAGAAGCAGCGGCGTTTTCTGCTGAACTTGGGTACCCTGTTGTAATGAAAGCTCTATCACTTCACCACACACATAAATCCAAAATCGAAGGAGTCATACTCAACGTATGCTCTCCAGCTGACACCGCAATTTTCTTCAACGAACTTGCAGAAAAAGTTAAGCACTTTAGTTTGTCAATGGATTTTCAAGGCGTTGCCATTCAACCCATGGTTCGGGGCATCGGACAGGAGTTTTTGATAGGTGCAAAAAAAGACCCAAACTTTGGTGCAGTGATTCTTTTCGGTCGGGGTGGAATCTTGGCCGAAGTTTTTAAAGAGGTAAGTCTTGGTTTTCCACCGCTAAATCAGGTGCTTGCAAAAAGGATCATTGAAGATAGTGGCTTTTTCAAACGTGCCTTACCTGCAAAGAAGGGGTTCAACGATCTTGAGGAAATTCTTGTAAGGTTTTCACATTTAATCACAGACTTCCCAGAAATAAAGGAAATCGATGTAAATCCAATAATAGTCACCGAAGAAACAACTGTGGCTGTTGACGCACGAATCGTTATCGACTGGGAAAGAGTCATGCGGGAATTCGCCGATCACAAGGACCAATTACTCATCGCTACCTACCCAAAAGAATACATCTCGACTCGCAGACTAAAAGACGACACAGAAGTGGTGCTTCGACCCATAAAGGCAGAAGACGAAGATCGCTACAGCGAACTAATAAAGTCTCTTTCACCGCAATCCATGCGGTTCAGGTTTTTCGAAATGATCAAAGAGATGCCACATGATACCTTAACGAAATACTGCAACTTAGATTACGATAGGCAAATTGCGATAGTGGCTGAACTTATGGAAGGCGGCAAACAAATAGTTGGGGCTGGCAGAGTAATTGCTGAACCTGATGGAACAAGCGGCGAGTTCGCGGTTTTAGTTACGGATCGGTGGCAACTTAAGGGTCTTGGGGAAATGCTGATGGATTATATAATAATGATTGCGAGAAACATGAGGCTGGGCAAAATTTTTGCTACAGTTCTTCCTGATAACATTAAGATGATTAATTTATGTAAGAAAAAGGGATTTAAGATAGAACCCTTGGATGAAGAGACTGTTAAAGCGTCTTTAGTTCTATCATATTAGGGTTTTTTAGCTTCTGAACTTCTGCAGTTTCTGCAGCATCAGTTTGTCGCCTTCAGCGTCACCTGCGCAGGTTGCGATTATGCCGTCGACTAATCCGACAAGTTGTGATGCTTTCTCTTCAACTGTTTCCATGGTTGCAGCGGTTGGCCATCCAATCATTTTGACAGTGTCAACGTTCTTGGCTGTGCCTACTAGGAAATATGCGAAGAGCGGTTTGTTTAGTTTCTTGCATTCTGCCGAGACTGCTTTGAGTGCATCGAAAGATGATTCTTGTAAGCGCATGAAGTATACGAAGTCCCAGGGCTCGCGCACTCGTTGGAGGGTTTCTTCGATTGAGCGTCTTGCAGTTAAGAGGCAACCGAGTTTGAGGTTTTTAGTTTTTACGTTGGTGCGAATGAAGTCACGTGCGGCTTCAGATGAAGGAAGCATCTTTATGGGTTCACCGTATTTGGGTTTGTCTCCCATGGTTACTGCCAAGCCGTCGAGTCCTATGATGTCTGCAGCTAATGCTAAGCCTCCTACTTCGACTGGTCCTTTGTAGTGTAGTATAAAGATTGGTACGATTATTTTTTCGGGGTATTTAGTTTTGAGCACGCAGCTTACAACCGTTCCGCTTGCGGCTGGGAAACCGGCGGCGCTGTCAGTGACATTCCATCCGTCAACTAGGTCTTTTAGTTCATCGGCAAGCTTTAGAAATTTACGTGTTGGCACAAATTCATTTAGTATTTTCATGGAGAGTTCATCTCAGGTTAAAGAGGTGAGAGGTTTGGGTTAAAAAGCCTTTTGCATACGCTGGAGCGGGGGTTCCAGTTTAGCACCTTCTGTTGCAGCATATTCAAAAATGAACGCTATTTCGGGTTGTTTAGGGCGGCTAAGCTTTTTTTGGCGCGCTCCCTCTTAAATTTGGCTAATCTAACGATTTCTTCTTTATCGACGGCCTCTTTGATGAAGCCCAAGTTTTTTAGGAGCTTCTCCCCAGCCTTTGACCTGACAATTACAGTTGAGCACCCTTTTTTGCTGCCAACAGAACCAACAGATATGTCGGCGAACTTTGCTGTGAAGTCATCGCAGTAACCACACGCTTTTTCCGTTGCATTATCGAGGTCTTTTACTTTGCAACTCGACTCTTGTCCATCAAAAAACGCTGAGAATTTTCTATGCCGAATTTGTGTTTTTTCAGCTTTATCTAAATCAACGTTTAGCCGAGCCTTTATTTCTTTTTTAAGTTTATCGCTGTCATAGGCTTCAAAGCAGAACAAACCAATAATGGTTATCCCGCAATCGTTCTTGAGGGTTTGTTGAATTTTTCTTGCCGCCTTGACTTCGCAGGGCGTGCAGACGATAGCTATTCGCTTTTTTCCCTGACTTATTAGCTCCCGCAGCTTCTGTATTACGTTTACTCTGAGGTATTTGGTTCCTTTCGCAGCCGAAACTTCGCCGGCGTTGGTGGCTACGATGGCTTCCGCGCTGTAACCTTCCCCTCGGCGAACGACTATGGCTGAGTCTAAGATGCCCTCTTCCAAACCCTTAATCAAAAGTGCGGTGACTACTCCGCCGTCCTGTCCCTCTATGCTGCTTTTTGCCGAAAACATGTTGCAGTAAATGCCGAGGTCTTCTTCTTTTGTTCCTTTCAAGAAGTCTTGCTCGATTTTTGCTTCGTCTTGTGCTTTGTAGGTTTTGTATTTCTCTGTGTTATCAGGCATTGTAGAAGTTCAACCGACTTTTCGCTAAATTATGAAGGGTAATTCCGAGGAAATAAAGCTTTAAAATTTTTATTCCATAACTGTTTATATTAAAACATCTCAATAGTTTACTGGTACTTAAGGTGAAACATTGAAAGCGTTGATCTTAGCAGGCGGCTTCGCCACAAGACTGCGACCCCTAAGTTGCTCAAGGCCAAAAACCCTCTTTCCAATAGTAAATAAGCCTCTTCTACAGTGGATTTTTGAACGTTTAGCCCAGGGAGGCGTAGACGAAGCCATCCTTGCAGTTAACGCGCTCACCCAGTTTTACATCCGACAGCATAAACTGTCAAAATGCGGCTTAAAAGTTCGGTTTTCAATTGATCCACCCAAAATGCCGCTGGGAACAGGGGGTCCACTAAAGAAGGCGGAGAAGCTGATTGGGCATAATGAACCGTTCATTATGTTGAACGGTGACATTTACGCTGACATAAACTACCGGGAGCTCGTCGAAGCGCATAGAAAATCCGGCGCGTTAGCTACACTTGCGCTCTGCACAGTGGAGGATCCATGCAGTTTCGGCGTAGCGGATTTACAAGGCAACGTCATAAAACGGTTCGTGGAGAAACCTCCCAAAGGTAAAGCACCCAGCAACCTCATAAACGCTGGAGCATACATTCTAAGTCCAGAAGTCTTCGCTTACATTCCCGAGGGCAGGGCAGTTTCAATCGAGCGAGAAGTATTTCCCAAGTTAGCAGAAGAGGGCAAACTGTGCGGACACTGCATTAACGGCTTATGGATAGATATTGGCAAACCCCAAGAGTACTTAGAGGCAAACAAGATAGTCCTCGACTCTATCTCAAACAGCATTAAACGACAAAATCCTGCATCGTTCAGCCTGAAGAATCCTGTTGCCTTGGACGAAGGTGTCATTGTCGGCGAAAAATCAGTTATCGGTCCATACGCAATCTTGGGCAAAAACGTCAAAGTAGGCGCAAACGCACAAATCTCCAATTCAGTCATCTTCGCAGAAGCTCAAATAGCCGACGGCGCCATCCTCAACGGAGCAATCGTTGGCGAAGGAGCAAAAATAGGAAGAGGCGTTAAGCTTCTCAAAGGTTGTGTAGTTGGCGACCTCGCTAAAGTCAAAGACAGCGTTCACTTGCATGAAGGGGCAGTAATTTGTCCTGCGAAAGAAGTAACTGAAACATTTTAAAACCCAAGATTGACTGTTAATAAGTACTGAGATGAATTTACATGAGTGCGCGAAAACTTTTTGGAACAAACGGCATCAGAGGCCTTGTCAACGTAGAATTAACGCCTGAAATGGCCATAAAAGTCGGATCTTCAATTGGAACCTTTTTCGGAAAAGAAAAAAAGCTACTCGTGGGATATGACGCCAGAACCAGCGGCCCCATGTTTGCTAAAGCAGTCATCGCTGGATTAACAGCCACTGGCTGCAACGTGTTCTTCGCTGGAATGGCACCCACTCCCTCCCTGCAATTCGCTGTTAAAAACCACAAGATGGATGGCGGAGTAATAATCACCGCTTCCCATAACCCTCCAGAATACAACGGGATTAAGGTAATTTGGAGTGACGGCATCGAAACTTCACACGAGCAAGAGGTTGAAATAGAGAACATTTACTTTGACAACAAAATTGTGTTTGCAGCATGGGATAAACTTGGTGCGAAACGTGAATTGGCTGGAATAAACGATGAATACATCCAAGCCATAAAAAAACACGTTAACAAAACAAAAATCGCAAATGCACATTTCCACGTCGTCGTTGACGCCGCAAACAGTGTAGGCGGATTAACCGCGCCGCCCCTGCTAAGAGAACTGGGATGCAAAATAACCAGCATAAACGCCAACATCGACGGCACCTTCCCAGGAAGAATGCCCGAGCCACGTCCCGAAAGCCTGGGCGATTTAGCTTCAACGGTGAAAGCAATCAAAGCAGACATGGGTGTAGCCTTTGACGGTGACGCTGACCGCTCCATTTTTGTTGATGGAAACGGCGTGATTTATTGGGGAGACAAAACCTTCGCAATAATCATCAAACAGTACCTGCTCAAGAATCCGGGCGCTAAAATAGTCACGCCGGTTAGTTCATCTACCCTAATCAAGGATACAGTTGAAGCTTACAAGGGCGAACTGATTTGGACAAAGGTTGGAAGCGTAACTGTTTCCCAAAAAATGAAGGAAGTAGGCGCTAATCTTGGCGGAGAAGAAAACGGCGGAGTATTCTATGGTCCTCACCAAGCTGTCCGCGATGGAGCAATGACGACTGTGCTGCTGCTGAATATCATGGCTGAAACTGGACAGTCACTCTCTCAACTGGTTGCTGAACAACCACAATACTTCATTGAAAAAGCAAAAATCGAGTGCCCAGATGACAAAAAAGAAATCCTGCTGCAAAAAATAACTGAACAAGTAAAGGGTGAAAACGTCAGCACCATCGACGGAGTCAAAATCTGGTTTAGCGACGCCAGCGCCATCTTGATTCGGCCAAGCGGCACAGAACCAGTTTTCCGCTTATATGCTGAGGCGAAAAACCAAGAAAAAGCACTAAAGCTAGTGGAAGGCTACAGTTCAAGGCTTAAAAAAATATTAGAAACCATCTAGCAGCCTAAAAGCCGTACTCTGGAGAAAATCCGCTGATGCCTGCAGTTTTAAATCTTAAACCTGAAGAGGTAGATTCCAACGAGAAACGCTCAAGGTACACTGTATGTGTAATCGGATGTGGGCAAAAAGGAATTCTCTACGCCAACGCTTTCGCTGAAGCAGGCTTTAGTGTTATCTGCACAGACGCTGACCCAACAATAATAAAAAAGGTCGCAAAAGGAAAAACGCCCAGCTCACAACCACAAGTAGAGACAAAACTCAAAAGTCACCTCAACTCAGGACAAATAAGCGTTAGTAACGAACGAAAAAAAGCAGTTACCCAAAGCGACGTCATCATCGTAGCTATAGGAGCAAAAGTGGACGAGCAGAAAAAAACAGATTTCTCCCAAATCGTAAGCGCCTGCAAACAAGTTGGAGCGGCACTTCAAAAAGGCTCAATGGTTATTTATGGAGGCATTGCAAGCATCGGTTTTACTGAAGGCACCGTAAAAGAAACGTTGGAGAATACCTCAGGATTCAAGGTGGGACAGGATTTTGGTTTAGCCTACAACCCTATCCTTTCAGCAGAAGCCTCACTTGCTAACTTGGAGCTGATGGTTGCTGCCTCCGACCAAACAAGCTTAAACGCTGCATCAATTATCCTTAGAACTATAACGAAAAAAATAAAAGAAATCGGCGACGTAAAAATGGCTGAAACAGCAACCCTCTTCACTGTAGCAAAGCAAGACGCAAACAGGGCATTATCTAACGAACTGTCGGTTTTCTGCGAAAATGCAAAAATCGACTACTTTAAAGTCTTAAAACTGCTTGACCTCAAGGACCCAAGTTTTTGGCCTACCATCGTTGAAGAAGAAAACAGAAACGAAGCGTACCTGCTGCTTGATGGCGCCGAGAACTTGAACGCTAAACTTAGGCTTCCAGCGTTGGCTAGACAGATAAACGAGGACATGGTTAAACATGCGGTTAATTTAACGGCAGATGCCCTAAGAGGTGGCGGCAAACCTTTGAGGAGGGCAAAAGTTGCAGTTTTAGGCACAGCTAACCCCAATACTGCGACAGGTATTTTTGTTAAGATGATAGAGCTCAAAGGCGCCAAACCTACGCTTTATGACCCGATTTCAAAGATGGGCCCACAGGAATGGCGTGTAGTTAAAACCAGCTTAAATGAAGCCGTAGAAGGCACAGATTGTATCGTTATCTTGACGGGGCAGGAGCAGTTCAAAAACTTGAACCTAAAGAAACTAAAAGCCCTAATGAAATCACCCTCGGTAATCGTTGATTTAATCGGTATTTTTGAACCCGAAAGAGTTGAAGCAGAAGGCTTCATATACTGTGGCTTAGGTAGAGGAACTGATAAAAAATGAAGAAACTTGGCGTTGCAGTAATCGGAACTGGGCAATGGGGAAAAAACCACGCAAGAGTCTACAGCGAACTTGCATCAACCGAACTCGTTGCAATATGCGATGTAAACCCTGAAAGAGCCAAAGCGATGGCTGCCCAATACGGCGTAAAAGCCTACTCTGACAGCACAAAGATGCTAAAAGACAAATCTATTGAAGCCGTAAACGTTTGCACGTGGTCAACGATTCTAGCTAAAGAGGCATTAAAAACCCTCAACGCTGGAAAACATGTTTTAGTTGAGAAACCCATGGCAACTACCCCTCAGCAAGCTGAGAAACTTGTGCAGACAGCACAGGAGAACGGACTTCACTTGACCGTTGGCTTTCTGATGCGTTTTATACCTGGCTTGCAAAGCATTCGCCAGTCGGTTGAGAGCAAAAAAATCGGAGAATTAGTCTGCGCAACTGCTAAGCGTGTTTCACAGTGGCCCGAGCGAATCGGCGACGTCGGCGTCGTCAAGGACTCAGCTATCCATGACATCGATGTTATGCGGTTCATTTCTGGCGAGGACCCAATTTCCGTTTACGCAAAGATGGGTAGTATGAGAATCAAAAAGTTCGAAGACTATGCACATATTATGCTCACCTACAAAGACGGCAAAAGCGCATTCATCGAATCCAACTGGCTCACACCCTACAAGACACGTACATTAACCGTAACGGGAAGCGACGCTATAATGAGGCTGGATTATATCACTCAGGATTTGTTGATTGAACAGCAAAAAGAATCCGTGCAGCCAAGATACCCCTTCCAAGAGCCCCTAAAAGCTGAACTTCAACATTTTGTCGACTGCATAGTGGAGAAAAAGAAGCCCCTTGTCACTGGCGAAGACGGCGTAAGAGCGCTACAAGTAGCTACAGCGGCGATGCAGTCCTCAGCAAAAAACAGGGCAATACAACTAAAAAGATAAAAAATTATTTCAGGTTGAAAGGCTTGCCTTCAGAAACGATTTTCTGAGGTGCTTGTTCCTTCCATTTCTTTAGAAACGGCAAATCATCCGCCTCTTTCCGCAACTCATCAGGCAACATTTCGGGTATTTCGTCACGAATAGGGTACCACCGCAGGCATTTGGGGCAAACGATTAAACCTTCTACTATTTCGTCTTTTTCTTCGAAGACATGAAGTTCTAAAGGATGATATTTGTCGATTGGGCAAGCGAGGATTTCCATTAATTTCCGTTTCATTTGGATTCCACGAAGAGAATAGTTAACGTTGAGTTATTAAAACTTGTTTGGCAAAGCAGTTATCTGTATGTCTAGAACGGTTTGGTACCAGTTTGGACCTGTAGGTCGCATCACTCGCGAATTAGCAAACACGTATGTTGCGCCCATGCTGTCGAGTTTTTGGGCAACTTTCATCTTGGTTTTCTCGGCGGGATTTTCCTTTCCTGGTGCGTGTTGGAAATCGTAGTAGTGGATCCAGCCGCCTGTTTTCTTGAGCGCTGACAGAGCATAGGGCAAGTATTCGAGGGCTTTTTCGGGCAGAGGCATTAGAACGCGGTCGGCGACTCCTTGAAGTCGAGTTTGGATGATGTCTTTTGAGTCACCAAGTATGGGAAAGACGCTGTTGCAGACTTGGTTAATTTTAACGTTCTCTTCCATGTACTGAACCGCGATTGGGTTAACGTCAATTGAGTAGGCTTTGGTTTGGCTTTGGGTTTTGGCGATGACTATGCTAAAGCAGCCGACCCCAGCAAACATGTTGACAACAACCTCGCCTAGCTGAACGAGACCTGCAAGGCGTTTGTGTTCATGTGATAGTCTGGGTGAAAAATAACATTTCTCAACATCAACTTTGAAGATGCATCCTGATTCCCTGTGGGTTGTGTTTGTTTTGTTTTCTCCTGCCAACAGCTTTAGCTCTCGAACTCTAAAATCGCCAGTGATGCGGCTGATGGGGGTGAGGACTGTTTTTATGTTTCTGTTTACAGCCATGATTTGTTTTGCAACGACTTCCGCGTTTTGAAGATCATTGTGTTTGATTATGGCTATGTCACCTACAATGTCAAAGGAATTGTAAACTTTCCTCAATTGTTCCTGCGGGATAGCCTCTGAAAGCTTTTCTCGAAGCCGTTTCCTCAACTAACCATCCTCATTGTCGTCAAGTATTGGAAATGTTTAAAAGTAAAATGCTTTTCTTTGTAGGGAAGGCGTTCCCAATGGAAAAATCAGGTATTGTTTATGAATGTATGAGATGCGGCTCAAGAGTTCCCTCTGAAGAACTGGAATTACGCGGCGGAGAAACCAAATGTATCATCTGCGGCTACAGGATTCTTAAGAAGGTTAAGCCGCCAGTAGTGAAACGGGTTAAATCAAAATAAGATAGGGAAACTCGTGTTTTTACGCGAGTAAATTTTTGTTTAATTTTTACTTTGGTTAAAAGAGTTCTTTGTCTCCGAGTTTGCGCAGTGCCTTTCCTTTAATTTTCACCGAGTCATCGAAGAAGTCGTCAACGTCTTTTTCAACAGTCACGCGCTTAACTGTTTCTCCGCAAATTCCCTCAGGCAGCATTCGTCTTTTCATGCACATTGAATAGGTGCAGTTTGCGATTGTGCATGGTTCCTCGGTTTCTCTGCACCAAACTGAATCGCGCCTGTACATCGCGGAGTTTTTTGCGCATTTAAAAGATTGACATGCTGGAGAACAAGGTTTTGATTGAGCCAACAGATATACCTCAATTGTCAATTCAAAATTTGTGTTTTGTACTGAGCCTTAGCTTTCTTTATGTGCTTTGGAGACCATATAAACTTTTTTCTATTAAAGGGTGAAATTCAGGTTGCAGTTGCAGGCTTGGCTCTTCTTCGTCTATAAACTTCCACCAGTGCAAACGAAATTAAAGCAACCAAGATTATCAGTATCGCGATGAGTGCGCTTGCAGGTATCAAAATTGATCCAAGAGCAACGTATTTGTAGATTTTTATCTGCACTGACGTTGGCTGGTTAACAGTTACTGTCATCGCTTGGTAAACGTCTGGTGCGCCTGGAACTTGAGCTATTATTTGCATGTTCCCGCCGATGATGTTGCTGAACGTGGCGGTTCCATCGCTTTTAGTGTCGGCAGATAGTTGTGTTGGTCCATTCAGTGTCACGTTGACGTTTGAGATTGGGCTGCCGAAGAAGTCAACGACTTTAACTGAAAGCTGAATGCCATATAGGGTGCAGCGGATTTGTTGTTGACTGCTGCTGAAGACTTGAACGTTTGTTTCGTTGATTAAGGTATTACCAGCGTACACTCTTGCGCGGTAAATTCCAAAAGTAGCTTGGGCTGTAGCTGAACCAGTGTTGTCAGTTGTGGAGGAATAGAACAACCCATTTGACAACTCTACTAGTTCTATGCGCGCTTCTGGAATTACTTCTTGGTTATAGCCAACCACACTAAGTGTTACGGTTTCGCTTGGAGCGATTACGAAAACTTGCGCAGTGGCCACCGTTGGAAGATTGCTGACGGTGTTATTGCCTACATTGAAGATTTGGTTGTATACTGAAGCGTCAATTGTGTAACTCGCGGTTGGCAGAGTTGAGTTTAATGTAAAGCTACCAGCAGAGTCCGTTTGTCCTGAAGCGCTGCCTATTTTTGTTCCACTGCTACTTTGGTATTGGTATACTATGTTTAGATTAACGAAGGGCATTGTAATTCCATCAGTATTTTTAACGGTGATTTTTACGTCAGTTAATTGACATTGTACGGTTAATGTTGCTTCGCCAGTAACGGTAATAGTTGTTTCTCCGACGTTAACGCCGTTCCAGAAGGTAGTTAAGGCATAATTGCCTGCTTCAAGCCTAAAGGGTGCTATGCCATCTGAACCACTTGATGAATTATAAACGGCATTGGTTGATGCATCTACAGCTTGAAGCACTATTCCAGAGACGACTTCACCAGCTAGATTGTTAGTTTTGACATTAATGGCATATCCCGTAACGGTGAAGGTTTCAGAATCAGGAATTGACTTAGGATTATTTTGTGGAGCTATTTTTATGGTGTAGTCGCCGACGTCGGCCTTGGAGGAGACCACCCATCTTGTGCTGATTACGCCCTCGGCCGAAGCCGTTCCGGAAATGGTATCAAGAGGGTTGGAACCTGAATTTACGCTCGTTATGGTGATGGTTGCAGGTGTGCTAGGCTGGTAACCTGTGGCGCGTATTATTACTGTTTGGCCTCGGTGGTATGTGGTTGAATCGATGAAGTTTACTGAGAACGTGCTTTGCGCTATTGTAGCTGCAGATTGGTTAAAGTAAAGTGCATAGGTTCCAGCGTAATCGGTAAGTGAACCACTGGGCTGGAAGCTGGTGTCTGGAAAAGTGAGTTGTGCATTTGTTGTTCCTTTTTGGTTAGGAGTTCCTAACGTCACTGTTTTTGAGTAGGCAGTTGCAAGTGGATTTGGAAGCACCACAGCGACGTTTGCAGTGTACGAAGTTCCTATTTGACCGCCCGTGACACTGACATTCAAAGTTAAACTATTTCCCTCCTGAATCGATGAAGGAACAGAACTTATTGAGTATCCTGTTGTAACCGTAAACGATTGAGTAGAGTTAACGTTGATATCAACGTCTCTAAGAATCAACGCGTAAGCGCCGCTTGGAAGTTCGGGAACTGTAAAGTTTGTATTAACGTAGTACCCTTCGGATACGGCGCTGACAACTACGGTTTGGCCTAATATAATTTGGTAGGAACCGTTAGAAGTGTAGATTGTTCCTTGAATGTTTACGCTTGTTCCTACAGGGGCAGTTGCTGAACTTGGAGTTATTTGGAGAATGCCTACGCCGAGATTTGTGTTCTGCGCGTAGACTTCAAGAGGCGTAATCACTGCTGCGAGCGCCACAAGGAATAAGATGGAAACTGCAATAATTTTCTTGTTCAAACCAGTCAGCTCTCCTAATACTAGCCATCATTGCTTAATGCTCATGATTTAACTAAGAGATGATTTTAAACTTTACCTTTCAAGCCTCGCATATAGTTCCTGAACAGAAAAAACTGTCAAAAGTAGGATTCTATCCAGAAAGCTGCTGTGAGCATATGGATTTTTAAAAGACGCTAATTCTAATGTACAGAAACTCGGTGTGTGCCTTGGAAAACAATGTTGTCTCTCCGCTGTTAGGCGCTCTAAAGAAGCAAAAATACCATTTAATAGAAAGCCACTCAGCGGTTAAAAGGTGCAAGTGGCTCTATGAATCCATAGTTAACGACAGATCATGCTACAAACAGAAGTTCTACGGCATCCAAAGCCACCGATGCATCCAGATGACGCCATCGCTCTACTCCTGCACGCAGCAATGTCTGTTTTGCTGGAGAGCTCAAAGCGGCGACTTGCAGGTTACATGGGATGAGATGAAAAATCCAAGCAAGGATACACCTGAAGAAATTGTTGAGGGCTGTTTTAGGGCGCAAGAGAAGATTTTGACTGGGTACAAGGGTAATGAGAAGGCGGATTGGCGCAAGCTGCAAGAAGCCCAAAGACCCAAGCAAGTTGCCATAAGCTTAACAGGTGAACCAACCCTCTACCAGCCGCTGGGCGAACTTATGCGCATCTTCCACCAGAGAGGCTTAACCACGTTTCTAGTTTCAAACGGAACATTGCCCTCTAAACTTTCAATGCTAAGCCAAGAACCAACACAACTCTACATTTCCGTATGCGCTCCCAACGAGCAGGTTTACAAACAGGTTTGCCGCCCCCTATTCCCCAGCGCATGGACAAAAGTGAACGAAACACTTGGTTTGCTTCAGAGTTTTCGCTGCCCAACCGTGATTCGCATGACGTTGGTTAAGGAGCACAACATGGGTTTGATTGATGAGTACGCTAAGCTTGTTGAGAAGGCTAATCCAACCTACATTGAGGCTAAAGCATACATGCACATTGGATTTTCCAGCTTGCGTTTGGGTTTTGACCGAATGCCCATGCATAGAGAGGTCAAAGATTTCGCAGCCCAATTAGCCGAGAAAACTGGGTACAAGGTTATCAATGAGGCGCCTGAAAGCAGAGTTGTGTTATTGAGCAGGTTAGAAAAGCCGCTCCAAGTTGGGTTAAGTTAGCCCCACTTAGTGGAGGATAGAACAAAATCAGCTAAGGATTGGAGGGGCTTCTTAGTAAAGAAAACTTGACTAAAATTAGTCAGGAACCCTTTACGAGAACACTTTTATTGAAAATGCTACCCACAATAAAACAAGGATGCGTGGAGCGATATGAAAAGAAGCCTAATTCCTGCAGCACTGGTAATCATCGTTTTGTTGTTTCCGACTTTGATAAGCTTTACACCAATCATTCAACCTGTTAAGGCACAGAATGCCTCTGCATCTTTTTCAGATGATTTTAGCTCAGATTCAAGCGCATGGCAGTATTTTGGAAGTGCATTCAGAGATACCACAAACCAGTACCTAGTCTTAACTCCTTCTGGCAACCAACAGGCAGGAGTTGCCTTCTTCAACTCCCCGATACAAGGCTCTTTTACAGCTAACTTCAGATACAAAGCGGGAGGAGGAAACTGGCAAGGAGACGGATTCACCATGTTCTTCTACAAACAAAAATATTCAACAGTCGATAGTGCGGATAGTGGGAGCCGATTAGGTTTCAACTCCATATCAGTTATCCCTGGATACGGAATAGAATTTGATGGATGGCAAAACGTATCTTGGGACTTCCAAGGCATAACTGGGGGTCAATCTAATCCTTCAGGAGACCCATCTGATAACCATATCGCACTGATTCAGGATTACACGGGCAATCATTTAACTTGGGTCAACGACACAAGAGTTGCCGATAACAATTGGCACAGTGTCTCCGTAAGCGTTCAAGGGTCTTCTGTTAGCGTTTCCATCGACCAAGCAGTTGTCCTTCAATGGAGTGGGGCACTGAACAGAACTTATGATGGGTTTGGCTTCAGTGGAGCTACGGGAGGAGTTGGAAGCAACTGGCATATAATAGACGACTTCTCAATCACTTCTCAAAATTTGAAGACGCCAAACCTGACAGCTTCCTGTATAAGCCCGCAGACTCAGTCAGGCTTTAACGTTTTCAAAATCGGCGGTTCCTTAACCTTTGATGGCGCAGGCATTTCAGGCGCACCTATCTACCTTTACTATAGTGTTAACGGTGGAGAAACATGACAAGACCTAACCCTCCTCTACACTCATATCGATGGCAGTTACTCAGCGTTATGGTTGCCAACCGTCACAGGCAACTACCTTTTAAAATCTGTTTACAAGGGCAGTGAAAACTATCTTGGCGCCAGAGACACGGTTAACTTTGCCATAGAACCCTTCGTGGAGCAAAGCGTTTTCTCAGTAACTTCAAACTCAACCATCACGGGATTAGCTTTCAACTCAGTAAGTAAAGAATTGAACCTTAATGTTTCGGGACCCACAGAAACAACAGGATACACCAATGTCTACATACCCACATCGATAATGACTGATGTTTCAGGCCTCAAAGTGTACTTGGACAGCAGCCAAATAGACTATACGACCCAGTCCCAAAGCGACTGCTAGCTTATTTCAATCAATTACCATCACAGCTCACACGAAGTCACCGTTAGCTTAGGCTCATTAGTCACGAATTCCTCATCTGCAAACGCGCCTGCAAAAACTGCGACGTTCGGGCTGGATTGGGTTGAAATCGTCATTTTAGCATTCATGAGCGTAACCCTCGCAATAGTAGTTATCACTTCAGTCCTACTCCTCAGAAGAAAAAAACTAAAGTAAATGGGCCATGACGCAAGCAGTTGGATAAACTTATATACGCATTTTTTGCCTAATGGCTAGTCAAACAAGCGGTTGCATACTATGGTAAGTGAAGGAAAAGGACGATTATTTCGACGAAAAGATGGCAAATACCTTGTCTACTTACCTAAAGACCTAGCGGAAGACAGCATGTTCCCCTTTAAAGGCGGAGACACAATCTTTGTTAAATTAAGCTTCGCGTTGGGCGACAGCAAACTGCTGGTTGAGAAATGGAAAGAAGCCATCCAAACCAGCGGCGAATAGATTTTTAAGAAATTGAAATAAACAACAAACCAATCATTCTTAACTGGTGGAAGTTTTGTCCTCTCTAGAAACAGTTATCCAACAAGTAAAGACCGAGCTTATGCAGAAAAACCAGATACGCGAGGATACCCATGAAAGCATGCGCAAAGCCACAAGCCTCTCCAAACAAGCAATTCTCTTAATTCATCAAAAACGCTTCGATGACGCCGAAAAAATGGTTGCAAACGCCAAAGAAAAAATCTTAAGCCTCCAAGAACTCGCCAAACAGTACCCAGAGATTATTTACGGCGGCATGCTCAGCGCGGCATTCCAAGAGTATTCGGAAGCTAACATTTTCTTGATGCTTATTAAGGAGGAGCGGTTTGTAACGCCAACGGAGATAGATGTGCCCTCTGTTGATTACGTGTTGGGTTTGGCAGATGTCATCGGTGAATATAGGCGCTTAGCCCTTGACAACCTGCGTGAAGGAGAGGTTAAAAAGGGCGAAAAATGCCTCGAAATCATGGATCAAATCTTCATTCAGCTTTTAGCATTGGATGAGGCCTACATGCTTGTTCCCGGACTAAGGCACAAATCAGATATTTCAAGAAGAATCATCGAAAGCACACGCGGCGACATCACTTTGGAAGTGCGTAGAAAATCACTCGAGGACGAGTTGAAAAGGTTTGACCCAGTGAAACGGGCAATCAAACGTAAACCCCGAAAGGTCAAAACTTAAAATTGAAGCTTTCCAAAAATTTTTCAGTCAAAAAAGCCCACAACACACAGGTTTGCTTATCAAAAAAACTCATTCTAGAGGACAAGTTACCGCAAAAAATCAGAGCCGTCGGCGGCGTAGACGTTTCATACATCGGCGGCATGGGCATCGGAGCTGTAACAGTTGTAGATTACGAGTCGTTGGAGCTCTTGGAAGCTCAAGTAGCAACCTGCGAGGTAAAAATACCCTACATTCCAACTTTGCTGTCGTTTAGGGAAATTCCTCCTGCGATGGCAGCAATCAGAAAACTAAGGGTACAACCTGACGTTTTTCTTGTTGATGCACAGGGATACGCACATAATTACCGGTGCGGGTTCGCCAGCCACCTTGGCTTAGCGCTGGGAAAACCGACTGTTGGTACGGCAAAGAGCAGGTTGATTGGCACACCAGTTGAGAGAGACGGCAAAACTTTGCTGGTTGATAAAGACGAAGTCATAGGTGAAGTGGTAACTACAAAATCAGGCGGCAAACCCATCTACATAAGCATAGGCCACATGGTCTCGCTTGATACAGCTATAAAAATCGTTAAGCACTGCTCAAAAGGCAGAATTCCCGAGCCACTTTTGCACGCCCATAACTTAGCAACCAAACAAAGAAACCAGCTTGCAGACGAAAGCAAAGTAAATATCTAAACGCATCGTAACTATCGCTAAGTGTGAATTTGATGAGTGAAGAGATAACGTTCGCTGAATTCCAAAAACTGGATTTACGCATTGGAAAAATCGTTGAGGCATCCCAGGTTCCAGACTCGAAAAAGCTGATTAAAATTCTAGTCGATTTCGGAACAGAGAAGCGCCAGGCAGTTGCGGGACTACTTAAATATTATAAGCCAGAGGAGTTGGTTGGCAAAAAATGTATTTTTCTTTTAAACCTGCAGAGGCGCATGTTGGCGGGCATTGAATCGCAATGCATGGTTTTAGCTGCCGAAGACGAAGCGGGCAACGTTGTGGTTTTGCAGCCTGAAAAAGACATCGTTGAAGGCAGCAAAATCGGTTAATCCACCCCCGAATTCTGCTTTAATTGCTAGGGAAAGATAAAATAGTAATTAGAACAAGTTAATCTATAATTTATTTGGAAGGTTAATTTATGGCAACTAACGAAGAAGCACTCATGTGGGTTGAGAAGTACCGCCCCAAAACCCTCGATGAAGTCGTGGGCTTAAAGGACATCACTGAGAGCCTTAAATCATTCATGAAAAAACCAAAAACCATGCCGCATCTCATGTTGGCAGGCATTCCAGGCACAGGAAAAACAACCATCGCCCTTGCCTTAGCCCATGAATTGTACGGGGCAAACTGGAGAAACTTCACACTGGAACTTAACGCCTCGGATGAAAGAGGCATCGACACGGTACGAGACCGAATCAAAGATTTCTCACGTTACAGCCGCTCAGGATTCGGCGACATACCCTTCGCATTGATTATTCTGGATGAATGTGACCAGATGACTGGACCAGCCCAAACAGCACTCAGACGCATAATGGAAACCAGCAGCCGCACCTCCAGATTCATCTTGATTTGTAACCAATCGAGCAAAATCATCGAGCCAATCCAAAGCCGCTGCGCCATATTCCGTTTTTCACGATTAGATAAACAAGCAATGAAAGAACACCTACAATACATCGCCAAAAAAGAAAACGTTACCTTGCTGCCTGAAGCAGCAGATAAAATCGTGGATTACTCAGAAGGCGATTTAAGACACGCCATAAACGCCCTGCAAACTGCGTCAGCATACAAGGAAAACTGCGTAGACGAAAAAACGGTTTCACTAGTCATCGGCGAAGCAAGCCCAATGCAGGTCCAAAAAATGATTAGAAAAGCACTCTACGGCGACTTCATCGAAGCAAGAAAAACAATGTATGAAATAATGGGCTCCTTCGGCTTCTCAGGCAACGAAATCATCCGCCAAGTGCAACGGGAAATCTTTAAAATGTCAGATTTAACGCCCGAACAAAAAGCGGACCTGTCAAACCTCATCGGCGAATACGATTATCGCTTAACACAGGGCGCAAACAGCGACATCCAACTCAGCGCGCTTCTGGCTCAGTTTGCGAAGTTTGGGAAGAACGTAGAGGAAACTTATGCTGCGAAATGATCTTTTATGGGTTGAAAAGTACCGTCCAAAAAAGATAGAAGACATCATCGGCAACGAAGAAGCTAAAGCTACCTTCGTGGAGTGGCTAAAAACCAAGCGCCGAAGCAAGAAGGCAGTGCTGCTTTATGGACCACCCGGCGTTGGGAAAACAGCGCTGGTTAATGCTGCCGCAAAAGAGTTTGGCTTCACAATTATCGAGATGAACGCAAGCGATACACGCTCGGAGAAGGCGATTAATGCAGTTGCTAAACCAGCCACATCCTACATAGCATTAGACAATTTCTCAACAACTCAAACGCAAGGTAAAGGGAACCTGCTTTTCCTGGACGAAGTCGACGGTATCGCAGGCAACGAAGACCGAGGCGGCGTAGGCGCGATCATCAAAATCATTGAAGAATCCCGCGTGCCAGTAATAATGGCTGCCAACGACCCCGACATAGACAAACTGCGACCCCTAAAGAAAATTTGTCTACTCGTCCGTTTCCAGCAAATTCGCATTCCGCTTGTAATTGCTTTATTGCAGAAAATCTGTCTGGTAGAGCATGTCAAAGCAGAGTTTGAGGCACTTGAAAGAATAGCCCAAAACGGCCGAGGCGATGTTCGCTCAGCCATAAACGACTTGCAGAGCCTAAGCGAAGGAACCCATTCACTAACGTTGCAGGACACCGTAATGCTGAGTTCAAGAAACAAAGACATCAGCGCCGACGAAACGCTCAGAGGCTTCTTCTCTGCAAAATCAATTGAGGAAGTATCCAGTTTACTTTTCCGCGCAAACGTTGACTACGACGATTTTCTGCTGTCAGTAAGCGACAACCTCCCAAGACGCTACACTGACCCATCCGAGCTTGCCGCCGCATACGATCTTGTTTCACAAGCAGACCTTTTCCGCGGCAGAATCGGCACCGAAAACTGGCACCTACTCAAGTACTTCTTCAACTCTCTATCCAAAGCGGCTGCAGTAAACCCCACATCCTTCAGGCCATTCGAATTCATCTCGCCGCCAATTCGTATCATAACCTTATTCTGGACTAAGGGCAAAAGAACAATGCTTGACGGTATATGCGGCAAAATCGGAGCCCAATGCCATGTATCACACAGCAAAGCCAAGCATGATTTTGTTCCTTTCGTAAAGATGATTTTGCAAAAACAAAAAGCCAGTCCCCTGATAGCTTGGTTCAAGTTTACGCCTGAAGAAGTTGATTTCCTAAACAAAATGAACAGGTTCTGATGAAACATGGTTGTTTTGAATAAGAAAGCGTTCAAGCTTCCACGGGTTGAAAAAGACAAGTTCATACTCCTGATGCACCTAGGGTGTGAATACAACAAGGAGCAGGGTGTCTTTTCCATCAAAAGTTACAATAACATCGAGAAACTCATGGACTCAATCAGCGGCATCCTTGATACTGAAGTGATTTTTCTGCAAAACTGCTCTCGCTGCGGTAAAGATTTAGCATGCAGCGACTGCAAATACGATGAGTTATGCGCTACCAAGAATCTTCCGTTTAATTGTGTTTGTCCTCAGTGTTTGAGGGATAGGAAGCATTTTGAAGAGTACCTTGGAAAATTCTAAGTGTCTTGCAAACAACTCTAATTTCTATCTAAAAATGTTAATTCCGTTAATTTTTTAGCTTAAAACTTAGCTTTGGGTGCATTACTTTCAGTTTATCGATTGCCAGCTTCTACAGCCTGGAAGGGTGCGCAGCATGAGCATACAGCAAAAACTTTTGTATACAAAAGCATCAACCAAACCCACAAAAAACAAGCAAAAGGTAACTCTTATCTAATCAATTTTGATTGTCTTTTGTTATAGAAGGCTTGCTTTATGTCCGAAGAACACTCAGCATTAACCGTTTCTTTATCTCAGCTAAAATTAGCGTCAAAAAAGCTCGGGCTCGATTCCGGGATGCATAAGATGCTTAGCCAACCCAAACGCACAATCTCTGTCAGCATCGACATCCGCATGGATAACGGCTGCGTCAACGTGTTTAACGGCGTTCGAGTTCAGCATTGGGATGCACGAGGACCATTCAAAGGTGGAATCCGCTTCTACCCAAACATAACCCTTGACGAAGTCACGGCGTTGGCAATGCTAATGACTTGGAAATGCGCCATCGCTGACATACCATTTGGCGGAGCCAAAGGCGGCATATGCGTTGACTCCAAAAAACTAAGTACACACGAACTTGAACGCTTAACACGAAGGTATGTTAGCTTAATTTTTGAGTACCTTGGTCCCCAACGGGATATTCCAGCACCCGATATGTATACTGACGCTCAAACCATGGCGTGGATCATGGATACATACAGCCAACTTAAAGGCTATAGAATCCCCGAAAGCGCCACGGGCAAACCCGTCGAGATTGGCGGTTCATGGGGCAGAACAGAGGCCACGGGACGAGGCGTTATTCACTGCGTTAAGCAAGCATCAGAAAACAACGGGTTAAAACTCAAAGGTTCCTCAGTGGCCATTCAGGGCTTTGGCAACGTTGGATACCATGCAGCGGTGGCGGCGCAGGAAATAGGCTGTAAAGTTGTAGCTGTAAGCGACTCCTCAGGCGGAATCTACTGCAAAGACGGCTTAAACCCGGAAGCTGTTTTGGCACACAAAGAAAAAACTAAGAGCGTTCAAAAGTTTAAAGACTGCAAAGATATAACCAACGAAGAATTGCTCGAGCTTGAATGCGACGTTCTCATTCCTGCGGCTCTTGAAAACCAGATCACGGGCAAAAACGCCGACAAAATTCGGGCGAAAATGGTCGCTGAAGCTGCTAACGGACCAACTACTCCTGAAGCGGATAAAATCCTCTACGAAAAAGATATCTGCCTAATCCCAGACATCCTGGCAAACAGCGGTGGTGTAACGGTCAGCTACTTCGAATGGGTGCAGAACTTAACGAGGGAGCAGTGGCCGCTGAAAACTGTTAACCAAAAGCTCGAAGCTAAGATGACTAAGGCATTCAACGATGTGGAATCAATTGTTGTTAAGGAAGAAAGCGACATGCGTACAGGAGCGTTGATGTTGGGAGTGGGAAGAGTGTCGAACGCAATAAAAGTTCTAGGATTATGGCCATGACACAAACAAAACCTAAAAATACCATAAAAAAGAAAAAGGCAAAAAAACGCTTTTTTTCTGCAAAATAGCCCTAAATTCCATTTCCAATAGTTATGCAATTCTAGTGCAAACCCTTAAAACCATATTCGCTATATGTGTTGAATCCCGTTAAGGGCAAATCGGATTGAGAGGGAACAGGGATTGGCAGCGAAAATATGCACATTGGACTTTTGCTATGAGAACTCCCTAGTTAAAATCGTAGCGAACCGCAACTGTCCAGAAATCAAGCTTGCCGGATTAACTGTCGGTCCCTTCGACGAAGGCAACGAATACGAAATCTATTTTTGGGTAGCAAAAGAACTTGCATCTGCTGGAATGGTGCATTTTCGTGAAGACGACATCCTTGACGCGACTAAACTGTTTAAGGCGCAGTGGAAGGAAGGCGTACAGATTCCAGGGCAAATCTCTGAGTTGCCAGGCGATTTTTACCCTAAACTCCGCAGGTTCATCGCGGACCTAAAAGACCAAGCCTCAAAACAATCTGAGAAATACCAAGAATACGACCGCGCAAGGCAGCTAGCACGAGATATTGTGAACTCGAGGTTGAAAAAAATAGTTTCAATATCTGCTGCCCCAGCTCAAAGCGACCAAGTTCTAAAAAAATTCACAAGCGAAGAAAGACTTGTCTATGACCAACTAGTCAAAATCATCTCTGAATGGAAAACCAAGATTTTAGAAAACGCGGGAGAAAGGTAAGATGGCGAAACTCGAAACTATTGATCCTCAGCAGCGTTTTCAAGAATTCTTCAAGAAAGAAAAGTACCGCCAGAGAATCGCCCAGTTAGCCATCACTGGAAAGGGATCGTTAACTATCGATTTTGAAGAGCTCTATGGGTTTGATCAAGCTTTAGCAGAATTAATACTTAACAGGCCTGAAGAGTACCTGCAGCATGCAGGCAAAGGAGCATACGAGCAACTCCGCATTGAAGACGCTGAATACGCTGAGAAAGTAGAAAAGGTCATAGTTAGAATCGTGAAGCTTCTGGGCAAAGAGGTACTTCGAAAGCTCGGCTCAAGACAAATGAGCAAACTAGTCATGATTGAAGGAATCGTGGTGCGAGCCACACCCGTGCGACCGATGGTTCAGCTGGGAGCTTTCAAATGCAAACGCTGCGGCACCATGAATCAGGTCGAACAAACTGGTCAGTTTTTGAAAGCGCCTTCCGTTTGCATTGCTCCAGACTGCGGCAGAGACGGACCATTTGAGTTCAGTCAAGAAGAATCCACATTCATCGATTCACAAGACCTTCGTTTACAAGAAAAGCCCGAGGACCTTCCCCCAGGACAACTTCCCCGTGTATTAGCCGTGAAACTTGTCGGCGATGAAATAGTAGATGTGGCAAGACCGGGAGACCACGTTTCCGTAGTTGGCACTGTTCGCGCTTTTGCGCCTTCGCTGATGGGTATGGGAAAACTCCGCACATTCATACTCCAACTAGACGCTAACTCTATAGAGGTCTTAGGCAAAGAACCAGAAACCTCACCGCCTACACCTGAAGAAGAAGCAAAAATGATAGAGCTATCCAAAGATCCTTTGGTTCACAAAAAAATCATGAGTTCCATCGCTCCCTCAATCTTCGGTTTAGAACACATTAAGGAAGCAATAATGTACTTGCTCTTCGGCGGAGTTTCAAAGAGCCTGCCAGACGTGAACATCAGAGGCGAAATGAACGCGCTTCTAATCGGTGATCCAGGCACAGCTAAATCACAATTGCTCCAGTATGTTGCAAGAATTGCGCCGCGTGGACTGTACACTTCAGGCAGAGGAACCACCGCCGCAGGCTTAACCGCAGCAGTAGTCCGCGAAAAAGGAGGAAGCATGAGTCTAGAAGCAGGAGCACTGGTGCTTGCAGACAAAGGAATCGCATGCATCGACGAAATGGACAAAATGCGTCCCGAAGACCGCGTTGCCATCCACGAAGCTATGGAACAACACACGGTTTCAGTTGCAAAAGGCGGCATCGTCGCCACATTAAACGCAAGAACTGCCGTTCTTGCAGCCGCTAACCCATCGTTGGGCAGGTATGAACCTAACAGGACCGTTGCAGAAAACATTTCGCTGCCAGTAACAATCCTGTCACGTTTTGATTTGATCTTTGTTCTGCGGGACGTGCCAAACAAGGAATCGGACAGCAAAATGTCAAGACACATTTTGGAAATTCACAGAAGAGGAGTAAGCCCTGTAGAAGCACAGGTTAGCGCAGAACTTTTACGGAAATATGTCAGTTTTGCTAAGAGCATTAAACCAGAACTCAGCATGGACGCACTGAACCGCCTCAGTGACTTTTACTTAGCTATGCGTTCAGCAAGCGAAACCGAAGGCTCACCTGTGGCAATAACGGCGCGTCAACTGGAATCGCTGGTTCGTGTTTCCGAAGCCAGAGCCCGCGTTGCCCTGCGCAAAGAAGTCACTGCGGAAGATGCAGACGCAGCCATCACCATCATGAAGCGCTCACTTGAGGAAGTCGGAATCGACATGTCCTCATACAAAGTAGACATTGATTTGATTATGACTGGAAGACCAAAGAGCATCCGAGACAGGCTACACGTGGTATTATCAACGCTTATGGATATGGAGAAGGTAACGGGCATAGTGGAGAAAGACGCGCTCGTGAATGAGTTGGAAAGCAAGCAGAAGATTCCAAGAGGCGAAGTTGAACGCATGATAGGACAACTGCTGCGGGAAGGAACTATTTATGAGCCGCGAGAAGGATGCCTAAAGAAGACATAGGCGATTGAAGGTTATGAAGCCAGTAGTTGTGATTGAGGGGAGAGACCAGAAATAATCAAGATGGCTCCGATAATTCGAGCACTAAACAAAGCCAAACTGCCCTCTGTATTCATTTATTGCGGTCAACACTACGACTACAACATGTCTCAGCAATTCATCGAAAACCTCGAGTTAGCCTCGCCTGATTACTCGTTGAAAATTGAGGCTTCTTCGCCTGGAGCGCAAACCGCTGAGATAATGATGAAGATGGATCAGTTGCTGGAAAAGATTGAGCCTTCCATTGTTTTAGTTGAAGGTGACACCAATACCGTTTTGTCGGCGGCTCTGGCAGCAAACAAGCGGGCGATACCTATTGGTCATGTGGAAGCTGGCTTGAGAAGCTTTGACCTTCGAATGCCCGAAGAACACAACCGACGCTTAACCGACCACATATCTAACTACTTGTTTACGCCAACAGAACGCGCTAAAACTAATCTTTTAAGAGAAAATGTTTGGGGCAAAATCTACCTCACAGGAAACACAGCCATCGACGCGGTAATTCAGCATTTACCCATTGCTGAAAAGAAATCGGCGATAATGGAAAGAATACCTTTCAAAAAATTTGTTTTAGCTACAGCGCACAGAGCTGAAAACGTCGATGATGCAGCGTTTCTGAAGTCATTTATAGAGGTTTTTTCAAAGTCGCCACTACCCATTGTTTACCCGATGCATCCTCGAACTAGAAAGCGACTTCAAGAAAACAACATGCTCTCCCAAGTTGAAAAAATGAAGAACGTACTGATTCTTCCGCCCTTGGGGTACTTGGATTTCTTGGTTCTAATGAAAAATTGCAGTTTAATCATCACTGATTCAGGCGGTATACAGCAAGAAGCAAACGCACCAAGCATACGGAAACGGGTTTTAGTGATTCGTCTATCGACTGAGAGGCAAGAAGCAGTTGAAGCTGGCTTCGCCAAAATAGTTGGAACTGACAAAGACAACATTTTAACGGCTTTACGCGAAGCTCTGTTAGACGAAGAAAAATTGCCTTCTATGTCACCTTTCGGAGATGGAAAGGCGGCTACAAAAACTGTTGATGTAATGAAGAAAGATTTTGCTTAAGAAATGTATGTGGTTTTCTTGTCGTCTTGTTTTTTTGTCTCTTCAGCTTGGATAGCACGTTTCTCCTCGATCTGCTGTAGGCGTGCAACCATTGTTTCTGCTTTAGCAATCTCCTCGTTTAAACCAGCAAGGTCCAAATCAAAATTAAAGGTTGACTTTAAAACTTCTAGAACACTTTTGGCTGCAAGAGGATCAGGCAAATAACCCCGAGTCTCGCCGAGCAGGCATAGGGCATCTATTTTCTTAAATTTTGCCAATCCAAGTATTAACCCTGCTGTGCCAACGATGGGGCTTCCTGAAGCGCTCAATGTTGCGCCAGCTTGCAATGCCTTGTTTAGGACCTCTTGTGAGGTGGCTGCGATGAAGACTTTGGGTTTTTCTTTAGGTTCCATGCGGTAGCCGCCGATGGTTGCAATTGTTTTTACGCCGTGTTTTTCGGAGAAATCCAGCATTCGGTCGGCGATTTCGTATTGGCCTTCGATTGTTTGGCTTTGGCTGTCACCCGTGAAGAGGATGATGTCGTTTCCTTTGGGGTTTTGGTAGTAGTAGAATGCGCCTCTTAATAGTCGCACGTTGCCTTTCTTGTTAACTAAGACAAAGTAAGGGAAATGGGGTGAATAGAGGTAGGCGACTTTTTTGGCTTTTAGCTGCTTGATTAGATAACGCAACGCAATCTTACCCACGAGTCCTAAGCCTGGGAGTCCTTCGATGAGGATTGGGTTATTAGGGCGGATTTCGGCAAATTCTTTGATGTAAGTTTCTTTCATTCTGTTTGCGCGCTCCTTTTCATTGCCATTCGATACTTTAGGTATTTATCGTCAGGGGAAAATTTCGGCGGATGCGGAATACGGACAGGCCCACCACAATAGGGGCAACTAGTTTTGTTTAAAGTATACTTTTCGCAGTTTACGCATTTGCGCAGTTGCCAAACCAATCAGTAGTCCCTTCTAGAAAAGCTAAGCTGCCAGCCAATTAGCTTACGCTTAGCCATTTTGCTGTTCATCTCTTACTCGAGAACTGCTTGGACGTCACCGTTGATTTTTGCTCTTCCACCAGAGGGTTCAGCTAACAATTCTCCACAGACATTGCAGGTTATCTTGTTAACTGCATTGCTGAAGACGAGTTGTTCATTGCCGCATTTTTGGCATTTAACCCGTAGGAAGACGCTTCTGGGTTTCGGAATAAGTTTGTTCCAATCAGACATAATTTTTCTGCTCCGTTAATTTTATTGTATGACTAGTTTTCGCAGTCGGATTCCGTCTTTGTGACGCATGTAATTGCAAACTTTGCATTTTAAGCGCAGAGTTTGTTTTTTGGTTGTTTTAGCGAATTCACGCTGAAGCGGATATTTTTGTCCACCGTAACCCTCTTTTTCGCGTGCGTGGTGTCGTTCGCCTCTTGCTAAGGCTCTGCGTTTTCCAGGCTTGTATAGGGTTACAGCGTGAAGTTGATGAACTTTACATTTTGGACAGTAAGTCTTTACTTCTTTAGGAACGTTCACGGATTCGACCAGCTTTGCATAAAAGAAACATACACATTCTTATACTTTATGACTTTTAAACCAAAAAGAGTGTCTATTGCTCGGCAAATAACGATTTGCTTATTCTATTGGAAATGGAATTTAGGCCTTTTTTATTGTAAAAGAGCCTTTTTTTAGACTTTAGCGCTCCATGCTGCGGTGGCGTATACTACTAAATGATGTGCTAAGGATTGTCGATTGATTTTTTGGGCGCAGCATGCGTTTGAGGGGGAGATAGAACAATTAATTTATTAGCTCAAAGTGTAATCATAAGCTATATAAATTTACAATACATGATAAAGCGAGGAAGAGGGTAACATGTTCAAGCTTAAAGTGTCTGATGCTAAACTCCTAAGAGATATGGCAACCGCCATCTCAATTCTAGTGGACGAGGCAACCTTCAAAATTGACCCTGAAGGCTTAAAACTCAGGGCCATGGATCCGTCACGTGTAGCCATGATTGATTTTGAATGGCCAAAATCACTCTTCCAAGAATACTTGTGCACTGAACCAACAAAAATCTGCTTAAACATAAGCGAACTGCTAAAACTGCTCAAACGCGCAGGAAAAGAAGAAGCAGTTGAGCTCTCTTTAGACGATAAAACTGGACGTTTACTAGTTACGATAACTGGAAAGTACAGCCGAAACTTCACGATGCCAACGCTTGAAGCTTCCGAAGAAGAAGTCCCAACGCCAAAAATCAGCTTCAACGTCAAAGCCAAAACCACAACACAGGGATTAAGCCAAGCAATCGAAGACGCCCAACTCGTCAGCGACCACGTAAGAATCGAAGCTGAACCAGAAAAACTGACGCTTAGCGCCTCAGGCGACTTAATGGGAGCAACCATAACGCTTCAAAAGGGCAATGACGCATTGCTCGATTTGGAAGTTAAAGAGAGCGCCAAAGCAACATTCAGCCTAAGCTACCTCTCAGAAATCATAAAAGCAGCTTCAGCAACATCCGACATCGCAACCCTTGAATTCTCAAGCGACATGCCAGTAAGAATCGACTTCCAACAGGCAAAAGAGGGAAAGTTAACCTTCTTTTTGGCGCCAAGAATCGAAACAGAGTAAGACGCCAATTGCAAATGGAATCGGCACTATCTTCTGAAGATTTTGCCAAATACCCATTTTTGAAACAAGCCTCTAAGCAAATAGAGGAACTGCAGTTCACTATTGGAACCTTGTCTTCCGAAAAGTCTGTTTTTGACCGTGCTCAAGAACGAATAAAAAAGGCGATCCTAGATGTAAATACTGGGGTAATGGTAAAGGACAAACCGACGGAAATTTCATCGTTCGCCGCAGCACTTGTTTTGGTGATTGCCACAAAAAATGCGTGGATAAAAAAGAGATACGCACTAGCTGTAGCAAAAACTTCTTATGCCCAAATGCTTAAACAAGAAACTACTAAAGAAAAAATTGTAAATCTAGCTAAAGATTTTGATTGGGATATTTGCGGAGGATCCCCTTACAAGGATTTCCGCATAGGCTTTAATTTTTATTTAAAAAATGCAGCTCACATGCATGGTTCTGAGTGGAAGCTCGTTAACCAAATCATGGATAAGGGCAAGGTATACTTAAACAAAGATAAGGTGGCTCGTTTGCTGCAAGAAGAAGTGAAAAATCGGGTGGAAAAGCGGCTCGATGTACCAGAAATCAAGAACCTCCCCCAAGAGATATGCGCCATAGCCGAAGAATTAACCAAGCTGGCGCAGACGATCATGGGGCAGGAAATTGAGGAAATGCCCAAAGTTGTCGTCCAAGGAGCTTTCCCCCCATGCATAAACGCCCTCTACGCAGATGCATCCCAAGCCCACCATCTAAGCCACATCGGTCGTTTCACCTTGACCTCGTTCATGATAAACATAGGAATGACCCCTGAAGGTTTGAATGACATGTTCAAAACCTTCTCCGACTACAACGAACGCTTAACCCGCTACCAAATCGAGCACATCGCCGGTGAACGCGGTTCAGGAACAAAGTACACTTGCCCACAGTGCTCAGTCCTTCAGACCCATGGCGTATGCAAGAACAAAGATGACTTATGCCGAAGCATCTATCATCCACTAAAATACTACAAAAGAAAAACAGAGCAGAAAAGTAAGGCGGAATGACTTGTTAAGATTTATTAGCTTATTAATCTCTTATATGGATGGCAAAATTCCTCATGACCTATCAGTTGATTGGTAACTCGATGATTAACTCTGAAGTCGGCGTGATTCTTCCTACTTATGGAGAAGCCGAAAACATCTCGAAATTAATTGACGACATTGAAAATCTAAAGTTGGACGCCTCGATACTTGTTATCGATGATTCCAGTCCAGATGGAACCGCAGAAATCGTTCGGCAAAAACAGAGTCAATACCCAAACATTGTGCTACACAGTCGACCTAAAAAAACTGGTTTGGGCAGTGCGATTACTGATGGAATCAAAATATTTCTATCCGCAAAAAAGCCCCCAAAATATGTCTTCACAATGGATGCCGATTACTCCCATAATCCACAAGATATCCCACAGCTTTTAGCCACTATGAGGGAGTGCGATTGCGGAATCGTCATCGGCAGCCGATATATCAAAGGAGGCAGAATCGCTGGGTGGCCATTCACAAGAAAAGTAATCAGCAAAACAGCTAACCTCATCGCCCGAGCTTCTTTAGGCTTAAAACTGAAGGATTGCACAAGCGGCTACCGTTGCTACTCCACACAATTCCTCAAAGAAGCCATAGGCAACTTGCACAGTCAAACATACGAAATCCAGATAGAGACAATAAGACAAGCAGCGCTGAGAAAGTTCAAGGTAAAAGAAACTCCCATATTGTTTGTCAATAGAAAACGTGGAAAATCTAAGCTTTCATGGACCGAAATCAAAAGCTACTTATCATATACCATGAAGGCAGTTTGGCGTTCATAGATTGTGCGGAGTTAACGCTCCTTTATTAAAGCAGAATTAAATACATGTTGGATTCTATTTTTAGCCGTCACGGAAGCGGGTTAATGAAAAAGCTTGGCACGACTAAAATTCTTCTCTTAGTCGCAATTATATTAATGGTGCTAAGCATCGTCTTATCCATCGGCAGCTTGTTTCCTGTTGCCACAGGGAACACTCAAAAAGTCACAGTCATCGATGATTTCTTCAGACTCAGCCAAAACGAAACATACCGACAGGGCTTAGGAGCTTTCCAGGGCGGAGAAAACATCTCAGTAACTGTTGAATGCCCAACTGCTTTTATGAAAAACTTTTCTATCGCAACGTCCAGCACTACAATTTACTCTAACCTTACAAACCTGAACATAACCGCCTCATTCATTGCTGACGCCCACTATTATGAAGTAATTTTCTATTCCAACGCACAAAACGCAAGCTGGGTTCACTTTCAAGCAACAGTTGAGAAACCCCAAGTTCTCTATCCACTTTCCTGGCTTAATGATTCAGCAAAAATCATGTTCCTACTAAGCGCAGCAGCAGCCATGATTATCACTTTAAAATGGGTTCTCCCAAAGCTCACAGAAAAACTAGAAACAACCTCTTCTTTACCGATTGTAGACAAAACGTTCCGCAATCGCTTGCTGGCGCTTCTTTTGTTATCGTTGATTGTCTGGCTCGTTGTTTTAGCCGTAAATTCTAGCCCGCTTGCGACATTCAATAATTGGTATACGGACCACGCCAGAGACAGCTACGTCTCAAGCCTATTTCTCAAAGATGGTTTGTCGGTGTTTAACCAGCCTTTAGGAGCACTTTCAAGCCAAGACAGTTCACGCTATATGTTCGTAACATGGCCCGAAATGCCACATCTTTATCCATTGGGCAGTATTCTGGTGTTTTTGCCCTTTGGCGCCCTGCTGCAGAGTGGTTTTGACCCAGTTTTGGTTTACAAACTTGAGATTGTCCTCTTTCTTGTATTCGCCCACATTTGCCTCTTCTTCTTTCTCAGGGTTTTCCTTAAGAAGAATTCGCATTTGATCTGGAAACTAGCTGGACTCTACATTATTTATGTGTCACTGGTGCTTTATGCGGCAGGCGGCATGTTTGATTCGGTGGCGTTCCTCTTTGCCTTAATTGCGGTAACGATGTTTCTAAGTGAACGCTATGATTACTTCTTTTTGTTAATCGGAGTTTCAGTCTTTTTAAAGTATCAAGCGGGAATTTTCCTGTTGCCCCTAATATTCGTCGGTTTATTGAAGCTTCTTGAAAAAAACAAGCCTAAAAACTTACTTCAAAATAAGGCAGTACTCGGGGGCTCTGCGTTACTGGCGATTAGCGGGTTTACGGCTTACTTGAGTGCACCGTTTCTGATACAAACTAGACAAGAGTTGGTTATGAATGCCATCAACGCTTTCTCATTGCATTCTCAAGTCGGCTGGAGCCAGCAGTCTGCCGGAGTTCTGTTAACCCTTGCCTGCACATTGGTTTATGCAGCGTACATGCTTAACAAAAACAGTTTGCTTTCGCTATCAGCGATTTTTCTGCTCATACCCAGTTTCTTGTTGGCATACTTCCAATATTGGTACATTCCCTACATTTTTGTTTATGCGCTGATTCCTCAACGCAGAAAAGAGCTGGAGGTTACTATCGTCTGGCTGGGCTTCATGTTTGTAATGCTCTGTTTCACAAATAATCCTTTTCAGCTTCAGTTTCTTCCGAAGCTCACTTAGCTAAACATCATGGAAATTTGAGTTTTATCGGCATAAGTTAAATTTAAGGTGATAAGTAATTACTATGTCAAAAAGGGGGTAGGGTATGGAGGCTTCTAGAGAATTCGTTTACCAAAAATTCACAGAATACTACCGAGACCCTTCCACAGTGATTCCTGTCGTCTCCGTACCTGAGCAGCGGGAATTCGGCTATCTCATGTTCAAGGAGCGCTTCATGGTTAGGCACAGAAGGTTTGCTGAATTCAAAAATGTAAGAGCATTACTTGCCGAAACTGTGCCGTCCGATGTTTATCACTCCTGCGCCTACTATGAAAACCCAGACTATGACATGGACAAAAAACGCTGGTTGGGCGCCGATTTGGTCTTCGATATAGATGCCGACCACATTCCCACTTCATGCAACAAAATCCACGATGAATTTAGATGTGTAAAATGCGGTTTTGAAGGCAGAGGAATCACCCCAGAAATTTGCCCCTGCTGTGAAGCAACAAAGTTTGAAACCAAAATTTGGGCCTGTGATTTGTGCATTCAATCGACCCGCGACGAAGCCGCCAAACTCCTTGACATGTTGGAAAACGATTTTGGCTTTTCCCAAGATGAGCTGCATGTGTATTTTTCAGGACATCGAGGCTACCACGTTCATATAGAGAACGAAGCTGTGCGGTCGCTGGATGCTATGGCTAGGAAAGAAATTGTTGATTACGTCACAGGACTAGGTATAAGCATTCTTGACAGGGAATCTGAAGAGAAACGCGGAAGGCGCAAGGTTGCCAAAAAATTTAGTTTGCATGATTTCGGCTGGCACCGACGCTTGAAGCTGGGAATGCAAGATTTCCTTTTGAAAGCAACCAAAGAGGACATGAGAAACGTAGGTATCAAAAACAATGCGCTTTTGAAGAACAAGGAGACCATCATTAAGCGCGCGATAAGTGAGGGCCGATGGGAAAGCATAAATGACGTCAGCGTTCAAACCTGGCTAAAGTTAGCCGAATACATTAAGGAAACTCAATCCTCAAAGATTGACACAGTCGTCACCACCGACATTCATCGCTTAATCCGCATGAACGGCACGTTGCATGGCAAAACAGGCTTAAAAAAAGTTGAGTTCCCAGCAAAAAACCTGCAAACTTTTGACCCCTTCACTGGAGCCGTAGCTTTTAAAAAGGGCACAGCTAAAGTGTTGGTGTCTGATGCGCCAGAGTTTAGGTTGAATGGGGAAACGTTGGGTCCATACAAGAATCAAACTGTTGAGTTGCCTGTTGCTGCAGCGGTTATGCTTATCTGTAAAAGAAGAGCTGAGGTTGCGAATTAATGTACAATGAACTCTACGCGGCATGGCAAAGAGAAATCGATGACCCTACACTTGGAGGTTTACCGCCGGACTTCTACGCCAAAATCGCGGAGTATCTGCGGCGCATCAAAGAAGAAGATAAGGTTCTGGATAAAAAATCTGTTAAAATGAACCTACTTGAGCATGAAGCACAAAATGTTGAGCGGATGCTTGAGGAACTTCTTGGGGCAAGATACAGAAAAATCGTAAAAACCGTTACCAAAACCCAAAAGTTGCCTTCTGAGCTGTTAACATTTGAAGAAGCGAAAATGTGTGAGACCTTTGCGGGTTTCGCCAAGTCTTACCATAAGTTTGCTGACGACTTAATGCAGGGTCAATTGGTTGTCGAACCAATTAAGGTCACAGTTAGAGTCGAAGCAAACGTTGCCGCTCCCGCACCCCAGCCCCATAAACGGTCCACTATTCGATTCCTAAAGAATATTCCAGCCATTATGGGCGCAGACATGAAATCCTACGGTCCATTCACAGCGGAAGATGTGGCGTCGTTGCCGCCTCAGAACGCACAAATTTTGGTTAAGCAGGGCTTAGCTGTGCTCGTTGAGGTTTCCTAGCTTTTTGTCTTTGTGTTTTCTCCTTAAGCTTTGGCTTGCCAGAATAATCAACGGGTAAGAAATTATCCATGCCATCGCATATAACGGTCCATAGTAGAAGTGGAATGCCTGCACCTCTGTAGATTCAGCGCCAAATTGCATGCCAATAGTAAAAATGGTTGCTATTCTCAGCACATTTATGAAGTAGGTAATTGCTGCGCCGAAGGCGAAGTAGCCTATTTTGGATTTCCAAGAAATGTTCATTCGCTTCAGAAATACCAAAGCAACAGCTGTGAAGATAAGAAGGCTCTCTATGCCTGCGCAGGGCCACGCTATCGTAAACTGAGTAGTTCCCAATAGACCTGAAACATGGAGAAGCGGCATCCCAGTTGCCACGTCAGTTCCCAGCACAGCAGTGTTTCCCATTAAACCCAAAACGCCTGCGGCAAGGGTGGCAGTTGTTGGAACAAGAATCTGAAAAGGTGTGAATTGACCGTAAGGAAAAACATTATCGATAGTGTAGAGGATTCCAACTAACGCTGCAAACAGGGCTGGCAAAGCAAAACCAGTTAACCCCTTCTTTCCAAAAGACAAGAAAACAGTCACACAAAAAAGAAGCGAAAAGACAAGGTATTCAATGGCGAGCGGCATAGAATCCGCCCAAGTAATTCCGTTTTGGGCTGACCACGTGACTATGGCGGTGTTTAAACCAAGGTAATACTCCAAAACCACATAAAGTGTTGGAATCAATAAAGTGATCACAAAAACGAGGAGTCTTTTCTTATTCTGCAAGTTAATTTTCGATTGGATGGTTTCCCAGCTGAGAATGAACTCCAAGGCAACCAGCCAGATGAAGAACATTTGGAAGGTTCGCCCTTTCCACATTAACTCGAATGAACCTGAGCTTAAAAAATAAAGTAACCCTAAGGGAACCGCAAAAGCGATGATCGGCAGGAGCTTGAGCAGGGTGCTTGAATAATCTTTGTTTTTTGGCGATGCTGAGTCGCTGTTCATGCCGCACATGACATTAACCATGTGTTCTCGATTTAAAAAGAATGTGCATTATTCGAGCACTGTGCCGCCGCGGTGGAGGCGAGCAGAAAAAAAAGGTTAGCTTTTAGCTGTATTCTCTATACGTGTAATTGCATTTGGTGCAACGCAGGAACTGAGTTGAAGACTCATCTGCCCCTCGTGTCTGGACCTGCCACACATAAGCTGTATTGTTCCCGCATCGTGGGCACTCAATGCGCACGGTTGGCAGCGTACTAAGCTTCTGTTCCTCTTTACCAATTACGGCCACTAGCTGTTGAGGAGTATGCTGGATAACTTTGGGCGTTACTTTGGCATCTGATTTTTTGCCTGCATCCGGCTTCTTGTAACCGCATTTTGCGCAAGCAAGAACCAAAGTTGCTTCTTTGCCACTTTTGGATTTCTTTGGCTCAAGACGAGAACCACATTTAGGGCAGAATTCCATGTTTCCTTGCTCCACTATTCTATCCGTTTTGGGATTCCCTTAGCATTGTACCTTTTAAACGTTTTCTTATTTCGTCCTAGTCAAGGACTAATACCAGAGGCGATTAGGTGGGCTACACGGAGCGGTTCAGGTAAACAGCTTCTTATCGAAGTTAACTTTATGATTTTTTGCGCTTCGCTCAATGAGATTCCTGCCAATTCCAAGTAAATTTTAGTGCCTCTGTTGACAACTTCGTGGATTTCTCCAGCTGCGAGAATTATTCTCCAGCGTTCCTCGGAATCAGGCAAGTTTTTGAGTGCTTCGTGAATTGTATCTAAATCAGGCTTCTTATGAGTCAACACTAAAACGGGAAGCTTCGTTGCTGCATTCAATTTTTTAATATCAACCATATTAAAGCCTGCAAACGTTACTCCATTTAACATTATCAAACGCAGCTGCTTGCGATGCGGAGAACCGTTAATCATTGAAGCAAACTGCTCAGTTGCATCCAAACCGTCAATCGCAATCGTTGTATGCATCACGCCGTCGACGGAGTAACCTCCACGAAAAACAACCCCCACAACTATCACTCTGCCTTTCGTGTGTGGAGTAAATTTTCCATCGTCTATTCCTAGCACTCGAATTTCTGGTTTTATTGTGCGAAATACTTTTTGGCTGCTCAAACTTTTCTCACTTGAACCTGACTGAAATAATATCGGTTATTAATTAAAACCGATCGCAAAACTCACTGTCAACCAAGTTGAAATAAAATTCTAAAATGCTGAAAAAGAAAATAAAATATAGATTAGGCTTTGAGAACGCGTTCTAGTTCTTTGCCGAAAGCGTCGTTGGCTTCCCGAACTTTCCTCGTTGCCTCAATCAATGCGGCTTCAGGCTTGTTGGCGCCTTTCATTCTGATATAGATGATGGGAGCTGAAACTAAAGGATGCGGCACATCGTAGCCTGCAAACTCTACTTTTTTATCTTCTAAAAGCCTCTTTGCCAACAAGTTACAGAGTCCGTGGCTGGAGCCTACGATTTCGATTTTAAGTTCATTTTCTAATTTCTTTAGCACATTAACTTTCATGCCAATATTCCTCTATTCTAAATTTCTTCCTTGCCGTAATCTGGAGCTAGCTTGCGTCTCTCAACATTACCGCATTTGGGGCATTTAAGGTCATAGTGTTCCTCCGCAAGCAAGGTACTGCAACGTGAACAGAAAGCATACACGATACCTAAACCTTTATCGTTAGTTGATAAGTGAAAGACTTGGTTCTTGTCGCTTATGACTTTAGCTTTAACTATGTCGCCTGGCTTGACTGCGTCACTTATTTGGTCAACATATCTGTCGGAAACGTCTGAAACATGCAGGATACCGCCGAAATTGCCGGAGAGCTTCTTTTTACCAATCCTGAAGATGCGCACCAGAACGTTGTCTGATTGGGCATTACCTATTTGTCCGATGACAACGGTTCCAACTTTAGGAACGACTACGCCTTCGACTACGGGGTATACAGAGACACGTCTGTTTTGTAAATCTAAAAGTGCACGCCCAACAATCTTGGAGTAGATAACTCCATTCTTCTCGAAAGTTCCCGAGTCAGGAATAAACTCTTCAATAACGCCCAGGCGTTCGCCAGGCAAAACTAAATGACCACTTTTTTGTTCTGGAGATTTTAGACTCATGATAGTTCCCTTTACTTGTAAATAAGCTTTATTTTGATAAATGCATATGCTTAGTTTCCATTCTGCGCAATAAACCTTTTGATTAATAAACAAAATACGCCTTTTGCCACCTACATAGAATCAGGGCGTTTTCTTCTTGATAACGTACAAGTCTATGACAAAATCATGCTTTAGTTTTGTGTGGAACTCGAACATGCGGGGAATAGTCATAAGCATGGCGTAGACGGCAATGACAGAGCCACCATGTTTTGCAATGAACCCTTCGAGAAAAGGGGAAGCGGAAACCTGCAGGAATCCGCGATTGTCTTTTAGCTGCTTAATCAAGCGTACATCGACTTGGGGATGACTATGGAGCGAGTAGATGGAGACGCCAACTTCTAAAGCTTTTACCAAGAACGGCCGGTCAGCCTCACGGGTTTGTACGCCGAAAGGCGGATTCTCCAAAACAGTATCGAACCGCCCAACGATGGTGCTTATATCGCCAAGAATCCATTGAACACCCTTAGTTAAATCGGTTTTCTTTGAGTTTTCTGAGGCGGTTTTGATGGCTAATGTATCGAGGTCGACGCCAACCACAGACTTGGCGCCCAGGAAAGAGGCGCCTAAAGCAAGCCTGCCTGTGCCGCATCCTAAATCCAACACCGACTTACCAACAATATCGTTATTTGCATAGGAGGCGATGTAGAGCATATTCGCTGCAAGTTGCTCTGAAACTGTGTACTGTTCCAGATGCACTTGGGGACTTGGCTGAGAAGCAACTGTGGCGAGGAACCGCTCCAAGTCTAATTTTCGAATAAGCCTTTTTTGAGCATGTTCTCCCATGAAGATTCGCCGCAAACCACCATAAACTCGTTAACTGTTAAAACAGGCCTCCCAAACTTTCCCGTGGCTTCAAGAGAAACCCGCGGGCACGCCGTGTTCACGTAAGCATCGATAGATGGGAATTCTAAAAGCGTCTCAGGCGTGATTTCTCTTGCCGCCAACAGATACGCGGTTTTGCCAGTTTTCTCCGCCAACTCCTTCATCCGCAGTGCGTTGTCTAGATGTTTTTGCCCTGGCTTTAACCCGATAAAAATTCCGAATTTCTTAGCGTTTTTGGCTTCTTGGATTATTGCAAAACGCTGTCTGATAATCTTTTGAGCCTCCGAATTGATTGAGTATGCCCTATTATCGTAAGGGTCAGCTATGATGGTGGGTTTAGAAGTGCTCAACGCGATGCCCAACGCGTGGAACATTCCGCCGCCTACAAAGAGGAACGCTTCAACTTCGCTTGCTATGGATTTCACGTTGCTGTAGTTGCAGCCGCTGACTTGCCCCGGGTACCCGATTTGTCCTGTGTCTCCGACTATGACTGTTTTTCCAGCGCGAGTTAGGATTTCTCTTGCTTGATTGAGCGTTTGCAGATGTTGAACTGATGTCGCCAAACCGATCGCAGTAAAATCGTTTAAGAGTGGAAGAGATTGCTCGATGGCTTTGTCAACCGTTACAGTTGCCCTGGCTTCCACGTAAATCGTCGGGATCCGCTCGCGCTTAACCATCTTTGCATGGCCAAAATGCACAATCAAATCCACGTCTAACCCTTCCGCTTCACCAACGGCAATGTCGCAGGCGCCATAGCAAGGGTCCGCTGAAATAATCGCCAGTGCACCGCATTTCTCTAAAATATTTGCTATTTTTGGAGCTTCAGGTTTTAATCCTTCAGGCATCTGCAACAAAACACGTTTAGCGCCGAGTTTGGTAATTTCGTGTTTTATTCTTTCTTCTTCAAAATCAAACCCTAACATACCCTACCCTCACATTTGTGCTCAAAGAATCAAAAGAAAAAAAACGGAAAGAGTGCACGGCGATTGGGTTAGAGTTGCCATTCCCAGTCTTGCGTTGGCTTCTTAAGAGGTTGCCCGCGGGCTAGTGCGGCTTGTTCGGCGAGGCGTTCAAGGATGATTTTTTGTTCTATGCTTGCAACGTGTTTTCGCGTTTGAACGACGGCATCGTTGTTGACGGATATGCTGTCGATTCCGACTCGGACAAGGAATTCTGCGAAGTCAGGCAGGTTTGAGGGTCCTTCGCCGCAGATGCTAACTGTGCAGCCGTTTTCGTGTGCAGCTTTAATGAGGTGCGCTATGATACGTTTGACTGCTGGATCACGTTCGTCAAAGTACCCCATTTGACCTAGGCGTTCTGAGTCGCGGTCAATCATCAATACTCCTTGGGTCATGTCGTTTGAGCCTATGCTGAAGCCGTCGACGAGTTTGCTGAATTCGTCAGCCATGATGCCTATTGAAGGCGTTTCAGCCATGAACCATATCTTGAAGTCTTTGTTACGTTCTAAGCCTTCTTCCTTCATGATTGCCAGAACTGCTTTAGCTTCCCAAAGTGTGCGGACCATGGGTAGCATGACGTAGACGCTTTTGAGCGCCCATTCGGTGCGGCATTTCTTGATAGCTTGACATTCCAAGCGAAAGGCTTTGTCGTACCATTTGCTTATGTAGCGGCTGCATCCTCTCCAACCCAACATTGGGTTTTCTTCGACGATTTCGTATTTTTCGCCGCCTTTCAAGCCTCGGTACTCGTTGGTTTTAAAGTCGCTTAAGCGTACCACGACTGGTTTAGGTTGGATAGCGCGTGCAACCGTTGCGATGCCGTCGGCGAGTTTGTCAACGAACTCTTGACTCTTGCCTTCATCAACAAATGCCATGGGGTGCTTGCCGATAGCGCTGGCTAAGATGAATTCTGTACGCATAAGTCCGATGCCTTCGAAGGGCAAGTTCTTGTATTGTTCAATCATCTCGGGAGTTCCCAAGTTCATGTAAATCTTTGTAGCTGTTACTGGAGCGGCTTCTGCAGCTTGCATGATTGTGCCGCCGTTGTTTGCTGCGGCTGGTTGAACTGCCTGCGCCATTATTCCTTCGTAGATAACGCCGTTTCGTGAATCCACGGTGTACTCTTTACCTGTTTTCATCAATTGTGTAGCTGTTTCGGTACCTACGACGCATGGGATGTTGAGTTCTCGGCTTACGATAGCTGCGTGAGATGTGATTCCGCCTTTGTCAGTAACTATGGCGCTTGCCATCTTCATGAATGGAACAAAATCAGGGTCCGTCATGCCGGTAACAAGAATGTCTCCTTTTTTCATGTCTCTGTTTGCATCGTCAGGGTTAAGGACCACCATTGCTTTTCCTACGCCGTAGCCTCTTCGTCCAGCGGAGATTCCTCTTACAACGACTTTAAGTTGTTCTTGGGCTCTTGTATCTTCCATTTTAGGTGCTTCCCTCTCTTTTGTGCCAAAAACTGTTTCTGGCCTAGCTTGAACTATAAACATGTTCTGTGGGTAAGATAGGTCTTGGTCAATTGCCCATTCAATATCCATGGGTTTACCGTAGTGCTTCTCAATTCGTTTTGCAAGTTCCGCAAGGGACAAAAGCTCTCGGTCATCTATACAGGTTATTTTCTGCTTGTCCTCTGGAATATCTAAATGCACTGTTTTGCCTGTTTTAGGGTCACGGATGTACTGTACTGTTTTGCGAGAAATCCTTCGCTCTTTAATTGTGGTTGTGGCTTTGTCAACAACAAAGTCGTCAGGGTTAACAACGCCTGACACGACAGTTTCTCCTAACCCATAATTGCCTTCGATAACAATCTCGTCACGATTTCCAGTGACTGGGTTTATCGTAAACATGACTCCGGCGCATCCAGAGTTAACCATTTTTTGGACGCCGACGCTTATGAAGACTTTTTCGTGTGGGAACCCTTTTTCGTTGCGGTAGAAGATCGCCCTTGGAGTGAAGAGGCTTGACCAGCATTTCCTCACTTTGTCAATGAGGTCGTCAGCTCCTTTTACGTTTAGGTAAGTTTCCTGTTGACCCGCAAATGAAGCGTCAGGCAAGTCTTCGGCTGTAGCGCTTGACCGCACTGCAACAAAGGTGTCTTTCAGTTCAAGGCGTTTGTTTAGTTCCTTGTAGGCTGTTCTTATGGCGTTCTCCATATCTTTTGGCATGTCAGTTTTTTCGATGAGTTCACGGATTTTCTTGGATGCAACGTCATACTGTTTTGGGTCGTTTGGGTTTGTGACTGTTTCTTTAATAATCTTATAAATTTGCTCAGCAATTTTTTCCTCTTGAATATAACGTTCATATGAAAAAGCAGTTACTGCAAAACCGGGGGGAACAGGAAGCCCGGAATTAATCATTTCGCCGAGGCTGGCATTCTTGCCGCCAACAATAGAAACATCAACATTTCTTACATCTTCAAACCATAAAACGAGCTCTTTCTCTTTTACGGTCAAGTCGACGCCGTCTCCACTTCGGGCGCTTCGGATTCGGTCTCGTCCGCTTCGGTCAATTTTGGAGAAGCCTCAATTTTGGAGATAACTATTTTGCACGGTATTGGAAGTTTTGCACTTCCTCTTTTAAGGGATTCTTTGGCAACTGCTTCTTGTCCTGCTTTTACTTTGACTGTTATGATGGTTTGGTCTACCTCTACTTTTGCTGCGGTGCCGATTGGTGTTCCGAAGGAACGTCTCATTCCCTGTTGAAGTCGGTCAGCGTGAGCGCCGAAGATCATTTTGTTTTCTCTTAGGATAATGTGAGGGTATAGTTTAACGACCATAAGGTAATCATTTATGAGTTTATCTATTAAGATACGGTTTGTAGCTACACGTGCTGCTTCTAAGGCACTATGGCGTATTTGAGCTCGTTCTAAAGCGATAAGTTTGGCTTCGATTTCAAAGGTTCCCTTTGTATCACCCATAGTGAACTTTACTATTTTTGGTGGTGGAAAACCTCTAACGTATTTTTTTCTTGTATAAGCTCGATTTTTCACGTGCCTGTAATTTTTTGCGTGCATGCAACGTCCCTTTTTAGCATACTCATTCAGCGGTATTTAAACGATTTGTAAATCTGTTGCGATACTTCCGTGCTTTTTCTAACTTTAGTTATTTACTTAAAATGCTTTATTCGAGTGATTGGCGGTCATTTACTTATATACTTAGTTTACTTTCTGATTTTCAGAATGCCAACTGAACTGTTTATTTCAGGGAAAAGCTGGATGCTTTCATTAGCGGAGCTAACCTCTTACTTTAAGGCAAGAGAAATTGGGTTTGAGGTCCAATTTTTTTCTGGAGAATTCTTCACCCTATCCTTCGAGAGGGACTTCGATGCTTCAGCCATTGCAGATTTAGGCGGAACAATAAAAATCGGCGAAGTTAAAGCAAAGTTTCCAACAGAAACCGTCAAAGAAGCGTTCCTTAAAAAAAACAAGCAAGCCCAACAGCAAATAATTGAATCTTTGGGATCGAGCGGTTTAGTTGATGGGATAGCTAAATCGTCGGAGAAGGTGCTGTTTGGAGTTAGCGTGTACTGCACTGAAAACACTCTGCGGCCATTGTCTGGCGGTATTCAGCGGTTTGTCGGAAGCGCCGTCAAGAACGAGTTGGCTGATTTAGGTAAGAAATCGAATTTTATGGGTTTCGGCAAAGATAGAAGACAGGCTCAGCTAAGCCATGTTGAAGTTCTAAAGAAGAGTTTAGTTGAAAACAAAGCGGAAGTACTATTCTGCATTGGCAGAACCGAAACTTGGGCTGCTATCACGGTTGCGGTGCATAACCCGTTTGAATTCCAGAAAAGAGACATTTACAAGCCTAATCAACGAAAAATCTTCGGCATGCCCCCAAGGTTAGCCAGAATAATGGTTAATTTGTCTGCATGTACGTCTGGAAAAGTTTTGCTTGACCCGTTCTGTGGCGTTGGCACGATTCTTCAGGAAGCGCTGTTGGAGAAGGCAATGGTTGTGGGCATGGATGTTAATCCTTGGTGTGCTAAAGCTGCAAGCGAGAATCTTGAATGGTTAGTTAGAGAGTATGGGCTTGAGGGCGCAGATTTTCGGGTTCTCCAAGGAGACGTTGACAAGTTGGTAGAGAAGATTGGGCAGGAAGCGTTGGATTGCATTGTTTGTGAGCCTGATCTAGGCCCAGCACTAAGACAGGTGCCAACTGGTCCATATGCAGAAAAAATTATTCAGAAGCTGGAGCCGTTGTATTTTGGTTTTATCGAAAAAGCTTATGCCACGCTGAAGCCTGGCGGACATTTGGTGCTGGTTACACCGTACATTAAGACACGCTCTGGGCAAGCGGTAACAATGCCCATTGACGAGAGGCTTGGGCAACTTGGGTTAAAGAGGGTTCATGCTTTCTCCAAAGATATGTTCTCACTAAGTGCAGGCGGGCTTGAGCGGTTAATTAACACGTCCTCCTTGGTCGAGATGGATGAGCGACATATAATCGGAAGAGAAATCCACGTCGTTGAAAAGTAAGGGTGCATTGCAGATACAATTTATTAATTTGTTATGGGAACTATATGTAAAACTGCGAGGCAAAAACAATTGAGCGTTAATTCAAGACCCAACTGGGACAGGTACTTTTTGGACATGTGTGAAGCCGTAGCTGCAAGAGCGACCTGTAACCGAGGAAAATGCGGCGCCGTAATCGTGAAAGACAAACGCATAATGACCACCGGCTACGTCGGTTCCCCTGCAGGGTTGCCTCATTGCGATGAAGTGGGACATGATATTCGCCAGGTAACCAACGGTAACGGTGAAGTAAGCCAACATTGCGTACGCACCCTTCATGCTGAGCAGAACGCAATTCTTCAGGCTGCCAGGTTTGGAATTCCGCTTGAAGGTTCAACGTTATTCTGCAAGATGACGCCGTGCCGAACCTGCGCTATGATGATAATCAACGCTGGAATCAAACGGGTGGTTTGCGAGAAACGCTACCACGCCGACGCCGACACGATTGAGATGTTCAAGCAGGCGGGAATAGAGCTCGCCATCATGAACGATGAATTCGAAAAATACGACAAACAATAACTAATTTTTTCTGATGTTTCCGCGTTTAAGGTTTCCTCCAAAACCGCTGAGGCGCACCATCATATTTGGACCCTAATAGGACCTTAATAGCGGATTTATGCAGAAACTATAGAGAGGGAGGTCGGTATTGACTTTTTCAGCCGCATGGGCATGTTGAAATTGAGTGTTTAAAATAAGGGGAATGGGGGCGCTTCAGAGGAATAGAGTTTAACCTATTTTCTTGAAGGAATAACCATCCACTTCACGTTATCCAGCCCATACTTGGTCACGAGCGGGTCGATGAAGTTCGGGGACAAATCATCGTCGATTTCTGCAAAAACCACGGTGTCACCGATGCGGTAGACTATGCAGATGGTTGTAACATCTTTTAAAGCGGCATATTTGCCCTTAATTTCCCAGTAGCCAGGCTCATCTTTCCCAACTTCGATAATCCAGGAGTACTTGTCTTCAGGATGCTGCCCCTGCATAAAGTTGAAGGCGCAAACCACGTCGCCGACAGCTTTGGGGTCTTCGCTTGTTTTGACGTAAAACCACAATGTCATAACTAATACCGAGTAATATTGAATTGGCTACGGCTTTAAATTGTTTCTTTTTCCGTGCCAGCGCTGGCTTCTATGAGTGTTAAAGTTTCGAAGAAAGGCAGTTTCTTTTCTGCTTTCACAGCGGCTTTGAGTTGTTGTTCGCTGAATTTTCGAAGGGTTTTTTCTATACCTGTTAGAGTGGACTGCATCAAAAGCACTTTGCCGTTCGGCTTCAAATGCGGCGACACTTCGGAAATAAAACGGTCAACCACCACGCGCCCGTTGGTGCCTCCTGCCCAAGCATGCCCAATCCAAGATGCATCCTCACCTTCTACCGATGGCAAATAAGGTGCATTAAACAAAATCAAGTCGAAGACAGCATTCGCATTTAGAGTTGTGAATAAGCTTGCTTGAATAAAATCGATTTTACGTCGAACACCGTTAAGCTCTGAATTCTCCTTGGCGCAGCGAATGGCATATGGGTTTAAGTCCACTGCAATCACCCTGTTTGCCCTTTTAGCCGCCAGAATCCCAAGCATCCCGCAGCCGGTGCCCAAGTCCAAAACCTCCAGGCCGTCTTTGACATCGAGGTTTTCCGCAAAAAGAAAGGTATCCTCGGCAGGGTCGTAAACTTCCTCGTAAATATTAAAAACGTAGTCGTCAAAGTGCACTCTTTTAGTTGGGTAAGGCATCCGCTATTGCTCCAAAGTTTTCAGGGGATAATTCTCTTGGGCGTCTATCATGGAACGGCATGGTGTGAACCAGGTTTTCTGCGTCCTGCTTGCTTAACTTGAAATTGTCTCGGATGAACGGTGCAATGGCTTTGCCTAATTTTTTGTTCCTCTGTGTAAAGAGCCACTTCATCATTCGAACGAATAACGCTTGGTCCTTTACTTCAAAGGGTTTTTTGCTCCAGGGTTTTAGGCGAAGAATTATTGAATCTACTTCTGGTTGAGGATAAAACATGACTTTAGGGACAGGATCCAAGAGTTCAATTTCCGCACTCTGATAGGTGACAACTGTTAACCAACCGTACTTATCACTACCCACAGATGTAGCAAGATGAGCAGCGAACTCTTTCTGCAAAATCAAAACCGCACAATCAATATGCCTTTCAAGAAGCCAAGTCACCAAATGAGAAGACAGATAATACGGGGGAATCGCAATAACCTTGTTGAAATCGGGCAGCGGCACCTTCAACACGTCGCCTTCAATAACCGCCACATTGCCAAAGTCCCTGACTTGTTCACGAAGCACCCTTGCGACTTGCGGGTCTTTTTCAACAGCAACTACTGACTTGCATTTATCAGCCAAAAAACAAGTTAACCAACCGAAGCCCGCGCCAGCATCCAACACCACATCCCCCTTACTAAGCGCTGCATGAGTGCACAGTTTAGGGTAGAGCGAGGGCTCAACCATGAAGTTTTGCCCCAGAAACTTGTTTGGGGATATTCGGTGGCTTCGAAGCAGCTGCTTCGTTTCCTCAAGGCTCATTTGTATGCCTTACTGCGCCCGTGTGAATAACCGGTACTTGCTGTCGCCCTCAAGCTCTTCCATAACCCGCTTCGTAATCAACTTCACAGGGTTAGGCAGCTCTGTGCGTTTCTGCAAATCCTCGAAGCTTTCAAACGGTTTGCGTTCACGCTGATTGATAACTTGCCACATGTATTTTTTGCCTATACCTGGAACAAGCTCCAACGCATGCATTCGAGGAGTGATTGCACGTGCGGTATTGAAGAAGTTGACAAACCATTTTTCACGGTTCGCCACTATTTTGCTTATAACGCTTGGAAGCTCAGCTTTGGCTGAAGCAGTTAACTCTTCGTATCCGATTCTGCCTATGATGTATGTGACTTCTTCTCGGGAATCTTTGCCTACATAGACGCGGTCTCCGGGCTTGAGAACTAATTCTTCTTTCACTAAAGCCTCCAAAAGGGTGAAAAATTCTTCTCCGACGCATTGAATTAGAGCGCCCGCTCGGTAACCTGCCCGTCCAGTGGGGCGAAATCCTGGCTTGCCGTGCTGAAGGAAATCTAACACGTAAGCGTGCTCTTCATACCGCTTTTCCATAATAGTCACTGAGTCCGTCCGCTAATCTATTCTCGCTTACTGCTTAAAAATACTTAGTCGTTTCCCGCTACTTCAACGTTCGGTTCTCGTTTAAAAGCTCAACAATTGTATGTAATTTTGAGGTTTCGATGATTTTTCGTCCGCCAGCTAAGAACACCCTCAACTCGTCAACGGTTTCAGGCATGCAGTTGATAATTTGAACTGCTTCCGCCTCATCAAGTTCGTATTCTTTAGTGAGAGTTTGCAAGAGCTCTTCAGCTTTAACAGGATCACACTTAGAGAATTTACTCACGTAATCAAGTGTTCGGCGTTGGAACTGGTCGAGGTTTTCTTCGCCGACGGCTTCCAGAACCTTCTTAACTTGCGGCAATGTTAAGCGGCTTTCGCTTACTTCTCTCTTGCTCATCTTCTCACTTACCCGTATAAGGCTCAAGATGTTCTGAGCGAGTAATTATTTCTTTAATAGCATTGCCTTGTGGAACGCTAACGACGTATCCACGGCCTCGTTTCTCCACTATGACGCCTATTTTTCCATGGAACCGTTTGTGAGGCATACTCTTCTGAGTGCTAGAATCCATCTTTATGATAACTTGTGAACCTGGAGTATAATCTTGAAGGATTTTACCAATGTGTGGTTTACCTTTTTCACGAGTTGGTTTACGCAATAAACTGCGAGTTCCAGTGTAATAGCCTTTTGAACCTCTCATCTAATTTTCACCTTTAATTATCATCCATTATTACGTTGAGAACGTCAAGCTTAAGCGCCTTCGCTCTGTTCTTGAGCAAATCCGAAACGTTCGGTACTGTTCTTCCTTCATCTCCAGACACCAATTCTTTAACGTAGAGCCCGCCCTGGCAACGAATTTCCAGTAGAGCCCTCTTAAGCGACACCTTCTTAACTTTAACCTGATATATGTACTTTTCTCGGATTAGGTCCGCCCGCCGATGCATAACGCGCAATGGTGTCTGCTGTCTAATGCAAATTTCAGAGAACTTATCTTCTATGGTATGTAAATCTTGGTCTGACAATTCGTTTTCGAATTCAGCCAATAACTGATATTCTTTCTGTGCGCCTTCACCCTTTTTGAGATGTCTAACAATATCTTTTGTAGCGAAATGTAAACCTGAAACCTCAACCTTCCCAACTGCACCAGCATTAACCTCGGCTTCAATTTGTTTTAAATCAATAAACCGCTTCTTGGGCTTTGAAACCTCAATCACAAAAGGCCTACCACTCCCAAGCATCCTTGCATCGATGTCCTCGCGTCCAGAAGCATGGAAAAACGTGTCTTCGCCCTGAGAAGCCTCAAGCAACTGTTTAGAAGACAACTCCTCCACCGATTCAGGATACATTTTGCCCGTTCCACCGCATTTCTCGCAGCCTCTACCTCGGCAGCTTGAACAGAACCATTTCGACTGAGGAATGTCACGCACAAGCTTTCGGTATCTGCCAGCCACGAAGAGTGGGTTAACCTGAAGACGCACCTTTTCAAGAAAAGGATTGAAAACTACAACAATATCAGGTATTAGATAATCTGCTTCTTTTCCTGTCCGTTTAGCGAGTGATTTGCCTAGCACTCTGCCGAATTCATGCTTTATGCTTTCGCCGTAGCCGATGTTGACGGCTGCTTTAAACTCGTCTTCTCGCTCCTCAACCTTCGTGGGCAACTCAATCCCAACAAGGAAGGTGGTATACTCGTAACCTGTAATAGCTTCCAAGGCTTTCTCTGTTAAGCTGTCCACAAGGTCAAATTTGCCTTCGCAAAGGCAGCATTTGTCTTCTGCATCTTTTTTTGGAAGGCGTTTTTTTAGGTGTTTTAGAGTTTCTTGGGCTTCCATTGAAAAACCATTAGCCGCTAAAACCTTAAGCCGTCTTATTCCGTCAATGTTTTTTTCTTTGGCAAGGTCGTTAGCTTGCATCGTTAAACTAACTTTTAGCGCTTGACCGCGAACGTTGTTTTCCATGCAGTAACCAAGCAAAGCAAACTGCCTACCTAAACAGTGGTCGCAAAGCGGGTATTTGCTAAGTATCTCGAAGGCTTTTTCCAAAACATCCATTGCACTTAGCCTACTTCATACCTGGCATACCCATACCCATGCCTTTACCGCCTAAACCAAACGGCAGCTTCTTCTTGCGCTTAAACATCTTTAGCATCTTACGCATCATAACATACTGCTTGAGAAGTTCTTTAACGTCTTTTTCAGTTGTTCCTGAACCCCGTGCGATGCGTCTTGCCCTTGAAGAATTCAAAAGTTTAGGATTCTCCTTTTCCGCAGGCGTCATCGATTGAATTATTATGCCCCACTTATCCAAGCGCCCTTCAGCGGTGTTTAGCATCTCATCAGGCACATCAGCGGACATCCCCGGAATCATTTTGAGCACTTTACCGAAAGGCCCCATTTTTTTAACCGCTTGGAACTGCTCGTACATATCAGTCAATGTAAAATTTCCGCTCATGATATCTTTGGCTTTCTTTTGAGGAACCTGGATTTCGGCGTCTTTCACTTTTTCCAAAAGCGTTTCTAAGTCGCCCATGCCTAAGAGGCGACCGACGAAACGTGACGGAATGAAGGGTTCGATGTCTTCAATTTTTTCGCCTGTGCCGATGAACTTTATCGGCGCTCCAGTTGCCGCGACAGCGGAAAGTGCGCCTCCGCCTCGTGAGGAACCGTCAAGTTTGGTTACAATGATGGCGCCGATGGGTGTTGCTTCATGGAAGGTTTTGGCTTGTGCCAGTGCTTGTTGCCCGATAGTGCCGTCGATGACCATTATGACTTCGTCGGGTTTAATGTGTTTTTCAAGGTCTTTCATTTCCTTGATTAAATCCTTCTCTTCCTTGTGTCGCCCTGCGGTGTCAACGATTATTAGGTCTTTGTCGCTGAATTGTTTTAAGCCTTCTTTAACAACTTTCACTGGGTCTTTTTGCTTTAGGTCACCGAAAAACGGAGTATTGGTTCTTGCTGCCAGTTGTTGGAGCTGGTTATAGGCACCTGGACGGAAGGTATCCGCGCAGATCAAACCTACTTTTACGCCTCTTTTCTGGAAGTACTGTGCCAATTTAGCCGCATGGGTTGTTTTTCCTGAACCTTGAATGCCTACAAGCATTATAATTTTCTTTTTGCCAGGCTCGACCTTAAGCGGAACAGGCTTGTCACCTACAAAACGAGTTAATTCTTCATAAACAACTTTTATGATGTGTTCACGGCGTGAAACGCCCGGAGGCACTTTCTCTTTTAAGGCTCGCTCCTCGATGCGTTTGGAGATTTCTAAGACAAGTTGCACGTTGACGTCCGCTTGGAGCAGTGCACGTTGGATGTCGCGGACAAGTTCTTTCACTGCCGCCTCGTCAATTGCGCCTGTTTTGAACAGTTTTTTTATGGCGGAGGTTAAGGAAGAACCTAACTTGTCTAGTGCCATTGGAGTCTCCAGCTTTAACATTCTATTGTTCTTTTAGATAAAGATTACAGCGTAAAACTCCTACAATACAGGTTAATTTCTTGGTTGATGTCTTTGAAGCCTCAGTTTCCCCATTAAATTTATTCTTCACAATTCAGACGGCTCTTCATGCATCATTGGCTTCAAAGCAAAAGGCTTCAAGCTAGAACATAAACTTTAACGAAAAACTTGAACTTTCCTCCGGGTGAGCTAATCTGGCGAAATAGCTACTGAAAACTCTTTTAGCCACAACTGCAAATGTTTAGGCTGGAGCCGGGGTGGCGGAGTGGTTAACGCGCCAGCCTCGAGATCTAACAAAAGAGGGCTAAGCCAAAAAGGCAAGACAGCTGGTGGGCTTCGCGCCCGCAGGGGTTCGAATCCCTTCCCCGGCGCCATTTTTTAAAGCCAATTTTAAGGGTATTTTGACTGAATAGGCGTAATTGTAGCCTTTTTGGCGGGACTTCTGAAATCCGTAGAATTTGGAGGAGAATTTTACTAGTAAAAATGGACCAAGAATTCTCAGAAAAAAGAAGGTGCGCGAGTAAAGAAGGGTATAAGTTATTTGTGCGATGTGGGAGGATCATGAGTTGATGGAACCGCTGGGTCCAGAAACCAAAAGAGTTCAGAGCCTTTCAAAGATTAGCTGGGAGCGAGTCGGACCGGACCTGCCCCCAAAAGCAGGCTGTGTGAAAACTCAAATCGAGCTCAGAAAATTGCTTCAAAGGTGTATTGAATCGTTCTTTAAGCCAACACTATTTGCATAAAACCAGCAATTTTCTGAAATCAAAATTAGTTTTTACACAGTCTCAAAAGGGGTACGAGCCCCCACAGCTGAAAGTTGAAATAAACAACAGTGGAGGGAATTTTGGGAGCATAATGCGGAGTAGCGCGCGGATGGCACTGGGCACTCACAAGCTTCAGTGGAAGCTTGGGGCGAGACCGAGACCCAATCGATTCCATCTTGATTAATTGACCTGATTGCTAGCATATTCAGGGTATGCACTTTTCAATAGATTAGTTTGCTTCTTCAACACGGGCAAACAATAACTTGTTTTTCAATATATAGTCACTAATAATAATCGATAACTTTAAACAAAAACAGAGTTTTATAGTAGAATTACTATGTCGCGACCTGGGCAACCTGCTATTGAGACGATGAAGCTTATTTTTGACTTGCTTATTTGCGGGTCTTCATACCCTACTGAGATTCACAATAAAACTGGTCTTCACGGAAAAACTGTTAATGATGCATTGAACTTTCTGGTGCAAAAAGGATTAGTTTCAAAAGAAAGGAATGGACAGAGGGTTTTGTATAACTTAGTTATTGCGGATGATAGCTGGCATGTTCCCTGGATTAAGCTGGTGCCTCCAAAAGAAGAAACCCCGTCAACCCATGAAGAAGTTAGAAATCAAATGAACAAAGGTCTTTTTAGAAAAGAACTATATCGCAAGGTATCAAATCTGCGTGAAAGGTTCGGCAAACTTGTTAAAGACCCGTTGAATGATGAGCTAATTGACACATTAATAAAACTTCATAAAGACGTAACGCCTCGGTTGCTTCTCAACAATATCGAAAAACCCTTCTGTTTAGAATGCCTTAACAGCAACAAATCATTCTTTCCTATGCTCTTAATTCAAGATTTCAACGAATTTTGTTGCCCAAATTGTGGAATCACAATTCCAAAGATTAGCACTGAAACCAACCGATCAACCGAAAGTCCAGAAGAAGCTAAGAGGCGAGAATTATTCTACAATGAGGAGAAAAAGAAAAAATCTTATACAGAAATTGAACGTCTTCTTACGAAATATAAGGAAGGGACAATAAGGAAAATAAAAATTATAAAGAAAAGCTAGACAGCAAAGTGAGCGTAATAACCCATAGATGGTTATAGAAACAAAGGTCAGACCGTTAAAGTATAGGAGGTTTTGTTTTTCACAGTTTAGAGACTGCTAGCGTCTCAATAGCCATGTTTTGGGTTAGTTGTTGGTGCTCTTATTCTTCAAGATTCTTTTGCTGTTTATCATAGAATTTAGCTGTGCATTCTTCAAAACATTTTTTGTACCGACATGAGTAGCCTCCCTCGAAGAAGTCTGGGATAGCCAAACCAACCCACATTTGGATTGGTCAGAAGTATATCAAATTAAAATTCGGGACCGAAACAATTGGCAAATATTTGACTGCCCGTCTGTGAGCACGAAATTATGCTACGAACACAACACGACATAGGGACGGAAGTTAAACCAATCCCACCAAACGGCGAATGTGACTACTGCAAAACAAAATTTCCGAACCAAACAGTCAGGAAACCTCAACTTGGCAAAAGAAACACCGAGTACAAAGCAACCACCACTATAATGTAGCGCGTTTCTGTTCTGGTTTTTCCTTACCCGAGGGTACCGATTGTGGATTTCTGTCTTGCTTCCTCTCGGAAACCTTTTCTCTTTTTTGTGTCTCTTCTCTTTCTAAAGACTCTTTTTACCCTTGTTTTAAAGGCTGAAAACGGGCATTTGTTACGGATAAGCTTAAAAACTAACACGTACGGTACATGGATACGCGCAAAACAAACGTTTGCGCTAACCAGAATAATAGGAGTTGAAAAATCAGAATGTATAATAACAAAGAAATGCACAAGGCAACCTGTGCTGAATGCAAAAAGGAATGCGAAGTTCCATTCAAGCCAGACGGTACAAGGCCAGTTTACTGCCGAGAGTGCTATTCAAAACATAGACCACCAAGCCGATATTAAGCAGACGATACTGCTTCGTTTCAAACATCTTTTTCTTTTTTGTTTAGAGTTTTGTCGGAGACAACCGACTTTTGGAAGAATTTTCATTTAAAGACAGTCGACATCACAATCTCTCTGATTGTACGCACACTAGAGACTGAGTAACTTAATTTTGTAGTTTTTCAGAGAGGAAACACACACTACGCAAGAGCGGATCCCGTGGGATGCGTTTAAAATATTAAACAAATCCCCTATCAAGAGCAGCAGTGCAACTTCAAATTACAAAGAGTGGAAGCTTGTGGGATTTAAACACCAATGAGACTGTGTAAAAACTTAGAATTAGAACAGAATAATATTTGACCTACAAACTCTTCTCTAGCCGACGGTTGCTTTTATTTTGCCTTTTTTCATGCCTTCATTAAAGCCATTAACACGCCAATGCCAAGGATATTGATGGCTCTTCTCATGTTGTAAGCCAGCATCGTAAATCCGACTTCTCCTTTGACCTTCCTAAGACCCCTCAAAAGGAGGTAACCCTGATTGAACGCTCGTTTCATCGTCCCAAACGGATGCTCCGCCATCTCTCTTCTCAACCTCAACTTTTCTTTTCCCTCAAAAGTTTCTAACCTTGACTTGAGACGTTCAACAGTGTCCTCAAACTCCCCCCTAAAAATAATCCTGCCACGCCTGTTCCTCGTACACTTGCTCCTAAAACAACACACCGCGCAACAAGCCGCCTTGTAAACTCGCCCCAGATCGGGACTATCCTTATGAATACACTTCCAAAACCCCAACTCCTCACCAGCAGGACAAACATAAACATCCCTGACCGAGTCATACACGAACCTGTCAGTGTAGAATTCGGGCTCCGGCACACCGTATCTTTTATGAGGATTCACAGTGGCGGGAATTGGCATAAACACCGTTACACCTTCTTGCTCACAATCTTTCAAATCCTTCATAACGTAGAAACCTTTGTCGGCTGTGGCCTCAAGCCTTTCAACGCCAAGCGTCTTCTTTGCCGCTTTAGCATCGTTGACGAGTTGGTGGTGATCAGTTGAATTGTTGATGACGTCATAGTCCACAATGAGATGCTTCTTTGCATCCACAGACGTTTGGATGTTGTAGCAAACATCAAGCCGTTGGCTGTCAACTCGCATCAAGCGACTATCCGGATCCACAAGCGAAACCTCCTTCTGACCCGTTTGCTTCATCTGACTTTGAACCTGTTCGTACTGCTGCTTTTTCTCTTCAAGCTTGTCTATCCTTTCTTTAAGCTCATTGACCTTGAGGCTCTCAGCTTTTCCTGAGTCGGCTTTGTCGTTCTCATCCATCAGCCTAAGATACTCCGCTATCTTCTCCTCGGTCCGCTTGAGCCTTAACGCGACTGTTTTCTCGTTGAAATTGTTGCTTTTTGAGTTTACGGCTTTGAATTTGCTGCCGTCTATCGCAACGAGCTGAGCACCATAAAGATCTAGGCTTTTGCAGAGGTAAACGAATTCTTTGAATACGGGTTTGATGCAGTCCACGTTATCTTTGCGAAAGTCGGCGATGGTTTTGAAGTCCGGAGACAGCTTTTTCATGAGCCAAAGGGCTTCCAGATTTCGGTGGCATTCTCTCTCAAGTTTCCTGCTGGATCTGACCAGGTTGAGGTAGCCGTACACGTAGAGTTTGAGAAGATCTGAAGGATTGTATGAGGGTCTTCCTGTTTCGCATGGAATTGAGTGTTTGAAGCCGAGTTTTTCTATGTTTAGGCTGTCGATGAAGGCGTCGATGAATCTAACCGGGTTTTCTTTTTCAATGTACTGGTCGATGGTATTGGGAAAAAGCACTGTTTGGTCTCTGTAGGTTCCGTTTACGTGTTCGCTCATGGCTTTTCAGTTGGTCTACGGATAGTCTAGATTTAAGGTTAACGGTGAATAGCTAGCAGAGAAAGAGACTTTTCACACAGTCTGCAATGGGGTCGGAACCAGCAACAGAAAAATCGTCAAGAGTCAAGAAACTAATAGAAATCAGGTTAGCAAGCGATGTATTGACAAGAGTGAGTCGTACCGGACTTACCCCCAAAACAGATTGTGTGAAAACTAATTTTAATTTCAGAAAATTGCCAAGTTTATGCCGATGCAGTAGGACGTCAGGACGTGTTTTCACATATAAGGAGCAATTTCTAAAACTAAATTCGAGTTTTCACACACTCTCAAAAGGGTAAGAATCCCTATGCATAGATTTAAGGACCAAACAGCTCTTCTACAGTTTAAGACCCGATTTGAAGCCACTGGAATTTGAACCAGCCCAGATTGGAGATATTTCCCCACTTTTCTTGATTCTTGTGCCGAGATTTTGGTCTCTATCAATCATTTATCAGCATAGAGATGAAAAGAACCAGAATTAATCTTGCGAGAAAGAAAATGATCGTTACAAACAGTCGATTATTCCGGTGTACCTCTGGCAAAAGGCTACCGACAGGCGCATTTGCCTTAGCGGGTTGTTTACCATTCCTCTTCTTCGCCTTCTTCTTCGCCTTCTTTTTCGCTCTCTTCCCCTTCCTCGTCTTCTTCGATAAACACTATTTTTTTCACCTCGCAATAGAATAGTAAAGTTTACCTTGCTCTGGCGCGGTTTAAACGTTATTATTCGTGAAATGACGTAGATGATCACAGAATCCAAGATGAGATAGTAACTAACTTAAACAGAAAAGTTTGCAGAATTAAAAATGGTTGGATATAGCTGTGTCAACTAACTTAGAGTATCTTGTTTTCGAGAATTTTGTATGTCTTTATGACAATTAAGTTAGCAGTATTTACACTGGGAGATGTGTAATAGGGAAAAGAAATTACTCAATCACCCTTTCAATGTACCAGAACCAAAAAACACTGGGCTTAAAATTTTATCCCACACACATCTGATGGTTTAAAGAAAAATGAAAGTGGATATGATTTGCAAGTTATTCATCACCGTGTTCATCAGCATGATGTAGCAATTCATATTGAACTATTCCAAGAACCATACTCTTATCTGCATATGTAACTGTATTGTCGAATTGATGCAATGTTTTCCATAAAGATTTTCTTAGGTTCTCAAGCTCTACATCCATATGAACTATTAATTCAGTCTTTGTTATTTCTTTCTTAACTGTACTTTTCATTCGAATCACCTCTTTAGAGTTGAGACGCATTTTTTTGTCACAGTACCAATATCAGTTATTACTATCTACTTTGCTCAGACGCAGTCGTTTTAGCAGACTTCTCCTGAGGGACATCTGGTAGACTGTCCAACGTCGTCTGCTTAGATTTTCTTAGCGGCGGCCCGCATTTTCTCTCTTAAATGCTGAGTCTTTATTGATTTACCCTTCGCACCTCACGCAATTGATTATGATAACCCCAGCTATTTAGCTATCGCGTGCTGAAAGAGGCGTAAGATTTGAGATTTCTATATTAGTATAATGACGCTCAGGTCTCTATGGGATTTGAACCAAAAAAGACGGTGTAAAAACTGATTTCAACTTCAGAAAATCACTAAGTTTATTGTAATTTGGTGGGGCGTCATGGTGTGTTTTCAGATATAGACGCAATTTCTAAAACTTAATTTGAGTTTTCACACACTCTCAACAGCCGTGCGCGCATGTTCCTTACATCTGTTTGCTGTTTTTCTGTTGCTGCGACTGCGTTATTGGGATAATGGTTGCTTTTGAAAGGTTTTCTTGCTCATTTAGGATTAAAGATATGGCTTTGCCTTCGGGAACAATTATCTTTGTGTTGTTCTGTAAAGATGCTGAAATCGTATCCAGTTGCTTAAAGGTGATGGCGCTATCCTTAAAGTAAGTGGTCAAAGCCTCGTTCCTCAGCTTGGTCGCTTGAGCGTCACCTTCAGCTATGGCAATAGTGGCGGTTTTCTGACCTTCAGCTTGGAGAATCGCTGATTGCTTTTGTCCTTCTGCAACTTGAATCGCAGCATTTTTCTGTCTACTCGCTAAGGTAGCTTGGGCTATGGCGATTTTCTCGGCTGCTTGTCGTTCGTTATCTGCTTTGAGAACAGACTCCATGGATACGATGAGTTCCTTCGGCGGCTCCAAGTCTTTGATTTCTGCCCGTACAATTTCGATGCCCCACTTCTCTGTCTGCTCGTCTAATGCTTCCTTGAGTTTCTCGTTGATTATGGGCCTGGAGGTGTTGGCTATGGTCATGTCCATGCCGCCTATGATGTCCCTGAGAACTGTGCGGGCAAGCGTGTCGATTTGGGCGGCGAAGTTCGCCACATAGTATTGTGAGGCTTTCACTGAGGCTTCTTCGGGTTTGATTCTATAGAATACTACTGCGTCTACGCCCATGAAGACTTTGTCTTTGGTGATTACGTCTTGGCGCTGCACGGGTGTCATGCGTTCGGTAACGTTAACTTTGATTATTCTGTCCACGAAAGGCACGAGGAAGGTTATGCCTCCTTGAACGAATCTGTGGTATTTGCCAAGCCGCTCCACTAAGCCTTTTTCTGTGGGTCTAACAATGCGGAGTGAAGAAATGACTGCGTACATGATTACAACTAAGGGTATTACTATTGCTACCACTTGAACTGCATCTACCATGATGACTCCCTCATTGCCTCTTCTTCTTAGGTACATAAATACAGATTTAAGATTTGCTTAAACTGGAAGACACCCTCGGTTTTGAACCCTTTTGGGTAATGGGGACGGGCAGCTTCAAACCTTGGTCTAAACTTAGAAAATAACCTCAGTAAGTTTGAGTATAGGGCTCATACACGTTTGGGGAATAAGTCCGATAAATTGGCGTCTAAGTAGCCTTTCCGGTACTGATGCATTGCTAATTCGCCATTTTGATTCTTGCAGTAACTTACTAGTAAATTGGGGTTCGAATCCCTTCCCCGGCGCCATTTTTTAAAACTGTTTTTGAAGCTATTTTAGCTAATTTGGCATAAATTTTGCTTATTTAGCAGTCTTTCTGAAACCGAGGAAATTGGCGGCAAATTTTTACTAGTAAAAACGCACGCGGTAAGGTCGCATAGGTTGTCGCCCAAGTTTTGAACCAAGAGTATTTGGTTCTTGAAGGGGCTTGGCGAGCACGTCGCAGAGCAGAGGAGGGCGTGCGCCACATTTGCGTGTTCAATAAAGCAGTGGCTCAGTTGCTGCACTAAGGGCTTGGCGATAAAGGTGAAAATGATTCCGCTGCAGCAGTTCTTTTTCTTTTAGCAAAAGTGACATAAACAACAGCGACCACAGCCGCAAGGGCAATTTCAATCAGAGGAAAAGAAGGCGATGTCGATGGTGCTGCTAAAGCATAGATGACGCCATTGCCGACCACGTAGATAACGTCTCCGGCGACCACTGGAGAACCCGCGCTTCCGGCTGCATTAACGGGAGAGAAAACTCCGACTGGGTAACTCCATATTTCGAAACCGCTCGTGGTGTTGAGACAGTAGACGTTACCATCATAAGACCCCACCAAAACGCACCCACCCGCAACTGCGGGAGAAGAATACACTTCTGCCTCAGTGGTGTAGTTCCAGATTTGGGTGCCTGAGGAAGAGTCAAGGCAGTAAACGAGGAAGTCTGAGGAGCTAATGTAGACCTTGCCGTATGCAACTGCAGGGTCTGACACGGTGTTTCCCCAGTGGTAGCCATGGGATGGACCATTACTGTTGTACTCAGTTGTGTAATTCCAGACTTTGGCACCGTTGGAAGCGTTAAGGCAGTAAACATTACCATCCGTAGAACCCAGAAACACGCAGCCATTTGAGAATGAAGGAGAACCCAAAGTGCCGCCAACCGTTAAATTCCAAACCACACCGCCATTAAAAGCATTCAGACAGAAAACGCCGCCACCTTCGTTGCCCACATAGACATAACCGCCGCTAACTGCAGGAGAAGAACCTGACCCGGTGGACCCTATTGAAAAGTTCCAGACCCTATTACCGCTCGAAGCATCAAGACAGTAGATATCGCCGTTTGATGATTCAACGTAAATCAAGCCGTTAGCAACTGTGGGATAAGAGTCGAATGAATCGCCAGTTGAATAATTCCACACTTGCAACCCGCTAGAAGCATCAAGACTATAAACGCCGCCGTTCACGGAACCCACAAAGACTCGTCCGTTAACAACCGCGGGAGCAGAATAGGCGTAACTTACAACCGGGAAATTCCATATATTTGCGCCTGTGGATGCATCAAAACAAGAAAGGTTGTATTCGGAGTTGACGTAGACGAAGCCATCGGTGACTACTGGAGGATGAAGCATGGACGATGGATCAAGCTCAAGCGTGTAATTCCACAACTGCGCTGGCAAAGTTGTCGGAGCAGTGTCGTTTGAGTAGCCTGTGTGGGCCGCATCGTGATGGTACATCGACTAGTCATCAGCACTTGAAGCTGCGTAGACCCATGATTGATATGACAGGCCATAAAATGTTCCCAGAAGGATTACTGTGATAATAACCTTCGGCGCATGCGAATACATCACCCTCAAGTCTTAAGTTTCTATTAGCTTAAGAATCGAAACAAAAAGCTCAATCATAAAACGTCTTTCGCTAAAATTGGGGGGTGAACTTCCACCCTACGGCAATTTAGGTGGGGAATAGAAATGAACCCACACAGCGATGGAGATTTCTCCCACAATTCCTCTCTTTTTTAACGTGATCTAAAAGCCAGGAGCCAAAGCTAAAACAACAGTTTTTACTGCTTTCGACTTCTTACAGCAACCAAGAAGACACCGATAAAAATCAGAACCGCGCCAGCTATGACCGAAGGATAAAGCACTTCGTTGACAAACATGACAGCAAAAATTGCAGTAATCAGTGGTTCGGCGAAAAGGAAAGTACTAGCTGTCGCCCCTGCTTTTTTCAGCACATAGAACCAAATATAGTATCCGAGCAGTGAACAGGTGAAGGCCAAGTACAGTATGCCTAGCCACTGGATAGTGCTTAATGTGAGGATCTGGGAAAATGAGTTTTCAGCCAACGAGAAAGGAATTAGGCATAATCCACCGAGCAAGCTAACGTATGACACCACCAAGAAAGCGTCGTATTTCTGCATGATTTTTTGTCCTAGCATGCTATAGGCAGCCCATATGACCGGCGTCGAAAGCAAAATCAAAGTGCCAACCAAAGACTCCCTGCTTCCCTCAAGATTCAAAAGGTCAGTCGAAACCACTAATAACGTGCCCGCAATGGCTGTGATAATCCCAATGAACTGCCTTTTAGTTAATCGTTCGCCAAAAAGTCTTTCTGAGAATATTGTAATCAGTATAGGTGATAGTAAGCAGACGAGAATAGCTGCAATTGATGTTCCAGCTAGCTGAATCCCAGTATATTGAATTGTGAAGAAGAAAGTTACGCCCATTAGCGCAAGAGCAAATAAAGTCAGCAAGTCTTTTCTTTCAACTCTAAGCTTATAGTTTGGACTAACGCGTCTTTTTGCTAAAAGGGCGATAAGGAAGAGCGCTCCATAGGCTCGCAACTTGATGAATGCTTAAAAAGAAAGCGGCAATATTTTGTGACATGGCTTCCCGTTCAATTAGTCTTTTTCAGGCTTTCTTAATGGTACTGCTGATTGTTTTTTGGGGTAGCTCATTTGTCGTAGGCAGCATTCAACCAGTCATAAAAAATTAAATTCAGGTCCAACAATCTTACTGAGAAAAAATTAGGAAAGTGAGGGCTTTCTCTGTTTGGCAGTCTATATTATTCTTCTTTTGCTTCGACTATTTTGGCTATTGAAGTGTTTTTCTTTACAGATTCAATGCCGCCTACACAGCCCTCTTTTGAAGAATAGCCTTCACTGACAGCTATTATTTTTCCGTTAGCTGCTTTCAATCTAAAACGATATTTTCCTGCTTTATCTTTATACCACTCAAAAACTGGGTCGGGCAAAAAATCGCCACTAATATTGAATAGAACTTGCTTTAAAACTTTATACAATTAATGCAAAAAATAATAAAGAGTCAAACATATTATATCTTGGAGCGTTTAAGAAATGGCAATTGTAAAAATTATTGAGCTAATAGGTAGCTCACCAAACAACTGGGAAGAGGCTGCTAAGAATGCGTTCTCAGAAGCAGCAGTGACAATTAAGAACATAAAATCTATTTACGTGAAAAGCTGCAAAGCAAAAGTGGAAAACAACAAAATTGTTGAATACAGGGCCGTGGTCAAAATAGCTTTCGTTGTAGAGAGAGAAAAATCAACTAAATAGATACTTTAGGAAGGAGAATAAAATGGTAAAGTGTGCAAGTTGTGGAGCTGACCTGTCTGAAGGGGCCAAATTCTGTTCAAATTGTGGGGCTCCCGTAGGCGTAAAAGAAGAGTTTACAGTCCGCTCAGAGGATCTTGTAGCGAAAATCAAGGAACTGATTCATGAAGGGGACATATCAAGAATCATCGTGAAAGACGAGAACGGCAAGACCCTCTTAGAGATACCTGCTTGGGCAGGTATTGTAGGAACAATATTAGCTCCTTGGCTAGCAGCCTTGGGCGCAATAGCAGCTTTAGCAACAAGATGCACCATCACAGTTATTAGGCAAAAAAGCTAGCTAAAACAAAGCCTTTGAAAGATTTAGAAACAACTTTGACGAACCTAGTCTTATCCTCAACGTGGGCTAGCACTTTTTCGCTTATGCCGGAGTTCTCTCTGGTCGTTGGGTGACACAATTGATATGCAAAAAGGATGTCAAAAAATTTATGACCATAAACCCCTAAGGATGTTAAATAGTCAACGATGCAACATCAGTGGCAATCAAGTTGCTGTGGATGTCCACGTCTTCCAAATCAGGACTGTCAATTTTTCTCAGAAGTGGAACTACGCCCTTTCATGTTCAATTCGTTGTTTAATTCAATGGATGACTGAACCCGCAAAGGCACATCCAATTTCTCCTCTTGACAGGCTTTTTATAAGAACGTCATGAAGTAACCTAGTAAAATTTTGTTGGATTTAAGAAGAAAATGTCGAAGATTCACCGAAAGAAACTGCGGGATCTTTTTTGGTTTTTGATATATAACGGTTTTAGAAATATGGCTTATATGCTTTTTGCGGTTGCCTTATTTAAGGTGCAAAGGAGCACAGGAGAAGGAAGGCTTCCATATTTTGAGAGATGTAAAATGGCTTATAATTCTGAAGATGTGCTCGGATTATTCGGTGTTTGCATCAATGTGGAATAAGGATGGGAAAGGAGAAAATGGAAGGAGAAGCATCGATTTCCCTAATTCAGGTTATGAGACCACTCTAAACACAGAACGTACACTCTGAGATGCTTTGATCTTTTGAAGGGATTTGAGCTTAATGAAACAAGATGCTTCGATTTGCCACAAAATAGTTGCCATAGATATCAAGAAGTTTGGGTAGGATGTGGAGAACTTGAGGAGAGCGCAAAAATAAGTATGACTTGCAAAGAGTTTAGGCGATGCAGACGCTATCAATTAGGTGTCTACGTATGCGACCATACTGGCAAAGACTGCGGAAAATTCTTAAATGCGGAGGTTGCGGTTAGAGATGGCAGTTAACGATAAATGCTCATGTGGATGCACTGAGACGAAGCTGATTTATGAAAATGAGGCGTTACTGATCGTTTGTGCAAAATGTGCTGATATGCGTAGTAAAAGTTGATTTTGAATAACCCCGTCCAACTATAATCCATGCAGCGCACTCCCTTGTGCTTTAGCGCGCGCGTCCGCACGAACTTACCAGACTTCACTGGGGAAGAATGGATTTTTTAGTCCTTTGATTTCTTTGTAGTGTTCAGCGAGGCTGCGAAGACGACTCATTTAATAATTTGTTAATTTTCGATTTTTGAAGAATTACCTGAATTTTCTAAATTTCTAATTTCTAAA